>CAZKGV010000004.1:0-122360 GCA_964552625.1 uncultured Acholeplasmataceae bacterium
GTATTGGCTATAACTATTTACTTTAATTTACTTGACTTCTCAATAGTTATCTCCTATAACTTTCCATTTAATGTGCCATCAATATTAATTGACAATTTTTCTGCATTAGGTATCTCTGGTAACCCCGGCATTGTAATAATTCCTTTTGTCAAAACCACTACAAACCCCGCTCCATTAGAAACCCTAGCATCGCTAATTGCAAGTTTAAATGGATACACACTTCCCCGTTTTCTTGGACTATTAGAAAACGATAATGGTGTTTTGGCTATACAAACCGGATAATCTCCGTATGATTCATTTAGGTGAACTAACTTTTCTTTAGCTTCATCCGAATAAACTACATCACTTGCTCCATAAATATTTGTCGCAATCTTATGGACTTTATCAAATAAATTTTCCCTTAGATTATAAAGTGGTTTAAAGTTTTTCTGCTTTTTAACAAGTTCTATAACCTTGCTCGCAAAATCAATTGCCCCACTTGAGCCCTCTAAGAAACTATCAACAAAAGTAATTGGATGATTGTTTTTATTGGCCCAATCAATTAAAAAGTCAATTTCTTCTTGTTTGTCACCCGCAAAATGATTAATTGCGATAATATATGGTACACCAAACCTTTTAATGTTTTCTGCATGCCGTTTAATATTTTCAACACCAATTTTTAAAGCTTCTAAGCCCTTAACTTCTTCTGATTCAAATCCATGATATTTAAGTGCTCTAATAGTTGCAACCAAACATATAGCATCAGGACTTTTATTAATTACTCTTGTTTTTATATCTAAAAACTTTTCTGCCCCTAAATCAGCTCCAAAACCTGCTTCGGTAATTGTATAATCAGCAAGTTTAAGCGCCATTTTAGTTGCAATTATACTATTACAACCATGAGCAATATTCGCAAAAGGCCCACCATGAATAAGGACTGGCACATTTTCTAGTGTTTGGACTAAATTAGGTTTTATCGCATCTCTTAATAAAAGCGTTAAAGCATCACTTACCTTAAGAGCGCCAGCATATACTGGTTTATCATCTTTATCATAACCAATTAAAATATTTGATAATCTTTTCTTTAAATCACCTAAATCACTAGCCAGGCTCAATATTGCCATGATCTCACTTGCAGCAGTAATAATAAAATGATCTTTTCTAACTTCGGTTTCAACATTTCTTAAAGTTCGATCATTCATATCTAAGGTTCTTGGCCAAACAATTTTATCTTTGTTTAAATTGAGTTTATTGCCAAAATAAAAATGATTATCAATAGCAGCACTTAAAAAATTATGCGCGGTTGCAATCGCATGAATATCACCAGTAAAATGAAGGTTGATATTTTCTCTAGGCATTACTTGTGCTTTACCGCCACCTGTGGCACCACCTTTCATCCCCAACACTGGTCCTAAAGACGGTTCTCTTAAAGCAGTCATTACTTTTTTACCTAATCTTTTTAAACCATCAGATAGGGCAATTGACATAGTTGTTTTACCTTCTCCTGCTGGAGTTGGTGTAATTGCACTAACTAAAACAAGTTTTCCTTCCTTTTTATCCTTTAGCCTATTTAAAACTTCTAAATCAAGTTTTGCCATAGATTTTCCATAAGGAATAACTTCACTTTCTAAAACACCAATACTTTTGGCTACATCCGTAATTTCCATCAATTTTGCATCACGAACGACTTTTAAATCAAAGTCCATAAATTCCCTCCCAAATTAAATTTTTATTGAAACTTCTAATAGTAGTATAACATAATTATTAACGATTATTAACCCTTATATTACTTAATTTATCTACTTTAAAGATAACATATCGTTATCGTCTTTTTTTACTCTTTTTCTTTTACTTCTACTAACGATATCTTTTACTAAGTTTTTGACAGTTTCAAACTCAAAAACTAAATTAACAATTATTGTTACAACCAAAACCCAAACAAACACTAAAACCCCATTTAATCCCCACTCTAGATAATTATTTGCTTTTACAATAAAAATCTGAAAGTAAAACGGTATATAAGATATGCCTACGATTAAAAATGTTCTTATTAGTCTAAATAGGCTAAATCTATTTTTAATAACAAGCACTTTTTTATTAACGGTTATCATCATCGATAAAGATTTATAGGTTGTTGATAAAATCATTCCCAGTAATACACCATTTAATCCCCATAAAAGACCAAAACCTAAAGAAAAAACAAATAGCAAGGATGTTTGAATAATATTTATATTTTTAACCATCTTCCAGTTACCACTAGCACTTATTATTGTTGTATAAGTAATGCGGCTGTTATTTATAATTCCCCAAACGACAAATAAAACCACAAGCAAAACTCTAATATAGTCAATATCTGTTATGCCTTTTGTATAAACACTTACAAAAGGAATCACTAAAATAAGCATTGCAGAATAAACTACTGCAATTATCATAAACATCACAAACTCATACTTGTTATTAGCTTTATAAAGTGTCTGTTTTTCATTTTTAGCAATTACATTTCCAAATGATGCTTGCATTGAATTAGTTAGAGTTGTTAAAATTGCTGATACGCCTAAAAAGATTAAATTATAAACTGAAAATACACTAACTACATCTAAAGGAACCAAAAAAGTGACCAGCAAAATCGTAATTGACAAATTAAACCCAGTAGAAAAATGCATAATAAAAGCGGAACTGCGATTATCAATTTTCTTGCTATATATTGGCTTTTTATAATCAATCTTACTATATCTTTTTTTAATATATAGTTTTAATATAAAAGTTCTTAAGGCTAAAAAGACACTTGGAATTGCTAAGACTAAAACTATATCAACATTAAAATGAAGAAGAATTAATGTAAGTGTAGTGTGACAGATTAAAGTTAGGATTGTTGTAAGGGAAATCACATAACTTCTTTGATCAGCTGTTAGTAAGCTTCTATATTTTGCCATTGTAAAAAAGTCTAAAACTCCATAAAGTCCAAGTGTTAAAACAATTAATAAAATATAAACATATTTTAACGAATTATTTAAAAAAAGCGGATAAACTGCTGAAAAAATTAAGACCGCAATAAGATAAAAAAATGTTACCCGGTAATATTCTTTCCTTGATTTACTCACAAGTGAACCCACTAACTCATTATCAAATTTTGCAAGCGGTCTGAAAAGTAGGTAAATAATTGAAGCGGTCATTCCCGCTTCAATGTAGTTAATATAGACGATAAACTGCTTTAAAGATGAAATAAGGCCATTTACTTCTGAACCATATGTTTTAATTATTATCCTCGGAACAACTAAACTTATCAGTAGCATAATAAACTGCAGACTCATTGAAGCAATATTATTGTAAATGGCTTTTTTTGTTCGCATATGTATAAATATTTCCTTTAACTATCTTCATTTTCAGTTTACATCAATTAAAACTTATTTGTTGATGACAACGTTTTCATGTTTTCTAAAAGAAGTAAACCCAGTAAAAAAATTTTAACTGGGTTTTATTGGTTTAAAGCCCAGTTTTTAAGCCATTTAACTCTGTTTGTTAGCCAGTTTTTTAAAGCTATTTGTTCGGTTTGCCACCTTGGTATGCCGGAAGTCCACCGATCAGCATCTCTTTTATAAGCTAAAGAAAAGTTGCCTATTTTTAAATAATACATATTTATTGTTTGTAAAATACCTTGTTCTACTTCTAAAAACCTTTCCGCAAAGCGGGTTTTAAACCAGTCTTGTTTCATTAAAGCAATATAGATTTCACTACTTGTAAAAAATGAATAACTTTTGACTTTATCGGAAACATAAAACCCTGTATAACTACTATCTCCTCTTGAAATACCAGAAGATAAATCAAAATCCCAAGCTGGTCCCGCATAAAGTTTACCGCCTTTTTTCTTATAAAGGTAAAAAGAACTATAACCAGTATCGGTGTTTTTAAAAAGTTCATGAATAATATACATATCAACAAACGAATTAACATCAGCTAGCTCATTAAAGCTTTGATAATCTGCCGTTAATATTGCATTAACAACACTTCCAACATAATCTTTTATATAGTTAACTTGGCTCTTATATTCTTCTTTTGTTAGGCCTTCATCAAGATAATCATCTGGATCAGGACTTTTTATGACAAAGGGGTATTTTAAACCTTGAACTTTAAAATAATCGATTCCTTCTGTTCCTTCTTCATAGGCATAAGCATCATATTCCAGCAAATAGCCTGTATCTAGGATGTTATACTCTGAGGTTATATCAACTCTTCCCTTTTCAACTCTAATATGTTCAAACAAAGAATAAACACCGTGGTAAATACCATTAACATAAACCTCTATTTCATGCACACTAGTTTGATATTCAATATAAGATAAGTTTTCATTTACAATTGTGTAAGCAAGATTGTGTCTAATTAAACTATCATCATGTCCCCCAGGAACAATTACCCAATGCTTTGATTTTGCATAACCAAAAACTGCTTGTTTTTTATCAAATTTAATCCGGTATCCCTTTTTATCATAATTAACCCAACTACCATGGCCTCTACCCCGAAAACTTGCCGCAAGACTGCTAAACTCAAACTCCTCAAGAGTATTTGTCAAAGAAACACTCGCATCCACATAGGTGGTTCTGTTAACATCTTTTAATTTAACTTCACCTAAATCAATATATAATACTGGCATCGACTCAATCTCTAAAACAAAAATAGCCGTTAGCTCTATATTAAAAAGATAATCATAAGTAGTTCCACTGTAAACAAATAAATCTTCATACTTCCAGCCATAAAAATAATAACCCGTCTTAGAAGCACTAGGTAAATTTAAGATCTCTCCATACAAGATATCAAGATTACCAATAACCTCATCACCATCACTAACAAAACTAACCGTAAAACTTTTAGCTTCATATAAAGCTTTAAAAACTATATCTTTAGTCGCAACAGTATCATCATTATCCCATCCAGTAAAATCATATCCAGTCTTATTTGGAGCATCAGGAAAAACAATTTGTTCACCTTTTTCATAAATCTTTTCTTCAATAACTTGGTCATTATCATCAATAAAAGTTATTTGAAATGTTTTAGTTTTAAAACAGCCTCCTAAAAACAAAAAAAGAAATAAAACTGCCAATATCGCTATATATCTTTTAATAACCCTCATAATTTTCTCCCTTTAACAAAGCTTACCTAAATTATAACATCAAAGGAAAAAAAAGAAGCCCTTTTCATCGGCTTCTATTTAATGTTATTTACCTTCAAGTTTTCTTGCTAAAACAAAAAGCAAATCTGAAAGACGGTTTAAATATTTTAAAAGTTCTTGATTTGTTTTACTACCCTCAGCTATTAATACTAAAACTCTTTCAGCTTTTCTTGTTATAGTTCTTGCAATATTTAAAATACTTGCTCCTTTGTTTTCATCAAAGTAGATAAACTTTGTTAAAGGGACTAATTTTTCTTGATAAAAATCAATTTTCTTTTCAAGGAACAAGACATCACTATCTAAAATAAAAGTTTCATTTGCCGCAATTTCATACATTGCCAGTGAGTTTTTCTTAATTATCTCATCTAATAGATTAAGAATATTTTCATCTTTAATATAAATTTTTCCATAAGAAATAAAAGCATTAAGCTCATCTATTGTTCCATTAAACTCAATTCTTAAATCACTTTTTTTAACTCTTTGTTTAATTAAATCAGTGATTCCGGCATCACCTTTTTTAGTATAGATTTTCATAACTAACCTTTCTTATAACGACTAATTCCTTCTTTAATCAAATTACCTCCGTAAATATCATAAGTAACAACAACCGGAAAATCTTCTACTTCCAGCTCATAAATCGCCTCAGCTCCTAAATCCGCAAAAGCAACCACTTTTGCCTTTTTTATTCTCTCAGATAAAAGAGCCCCAAGCCCACCGACGGCTTGCAGATAAATCGCTTTATTTTGAATCATCTGTTCAATGAATTTGTCGCTACGTGAACCTTTCCCAATCATAACCTTCAGACCATATTCCATTAAATCATTAGAATATGCGTCCATCCGGTAACTTGAAGTTGGTCCTGCAGAACCAATGACTCGGTCTTTTCTTGCTGGGGCTGGTCCAACATAATAAATAGTTTGTCCCTTTAAGTTAACCGGTAATTCTTCATTTTTCTTAAGCAGTTCAACCAATCTTTTGTGAGCGGCATCTCTTCCGGTATACATAATACCTGTTAAATAAATCATATCGCCTGCTTTTAAAGATTTAATTGTGGCCTCATCAAGCGGTGTCTTAATTTTCATAATTTCCTCCTAAATGATCCCTTCTTTATGTCTTGCTGCATGACACTGCAGGTTTATCGCTACCGGTAGTGATGCAATATGGGTTGGATAACTTAATATCTTAACAGCAAGTGCTGTAACAGTCCCACCAAACCCCATAGGTCCAACACCTAAATCGTTAATCTCTTTTAACAACTCTTCTTCTAACTTCCTTAAAATTGGATCAGGATTAACATCATCTATATCTCTTAACAAAGCTTTCTTAGCAAGCAGTGCTGATTTTTCTAAATTACCACCTAGTCCAATACCAACAGTTAGTGGTGGACAAGGTTTCCCTTCAGCATTAAAAATCGTATCTAAAACAAGCTTTTTAATACCTTCAATGCCATCAGATGGGATTAACATTTTCACCAAACTCATGTTTTCACTTCCCCCACCCTTTGGAGCAACCATTATCTTAATATTATCTCCTTTAGTAAGTTCAACATGAATTATCGCTGGAGTATTATCGGTTGTATTAACTCGATCAAGCGGGTGTTTAACAACTGATTTTCTTAAAAATCCTTCTAAATAAGCTTCCCTAACTCCCTGGTTAATCGCTTCATATAGGTCATCTTCTAAAACAACTTCCATACCTAGCTCCACAAAAACAACCACCATTCCAGTATCTTGACAAAGAGGTAGTTTTTTTGTTTTAGCAATATCGCTATTATCAATTATTTGATTAATAACGTTTTTACCTAAAGACGATTCTTCTTTTTTTATTGCTTCCCTTAAAACATCAATAAAAGACTTACCTAAATCAATATTAGCCTCTAGCAATAACTCTTTAACTAGTTTTGTAATTTCTATTCCTTTAACTTTTTTCATAACCCACCTACTTTTATTGATATAGGGCCCCTAATTAAAAGGGACCCCATAATTAATAACACAATAATCTACTGCTTAAGGGTCGCATTAACCCAAGAAGGATCTAAAATAACTAGTTGGATATATCCATTAGATGACGCAGCCTTTGGGAGACTATGTCCAATATAAAAGTAAATATAAGCACCTTCTTCAAAAGTCATTCCTGATGCAGTGGTTCCAGTATAAGTTGTTGAATCAATTCCAAGAAGAGTTGTCCACCAATTAGCACCCAAATTAGGGGCATTTCCATCAAACTTAAATGAGAATCTTTGACCTCTGTCAGCCCAAGAAGGTGACATATTGTAGTCGGTTGCAACACCTCTTACATAAGAAGTTTGTAAATTAACGCCGTCTCCATATGTGCTTGCAGAACCTCTAAAGCCAAAATCACCAGTAAGTTTAAATAGTGTTCCATAAGGAAGGTTTTCAGCTATTTCTGCTAAGTCATCTTGTTCACTTACAATAACTGCAGATTCTAAATCAAACTCATAATCAACATCTGATTCTAATACTTGGAGATTTGCAATTTCGGCACTTTGAATTATTAAAGTCTTTCTACCTATGTGTCCCTCTGAAACAGCGGTGTTAAAGGTCGCAACAAAGCGAATCTTATCACCTTTAGCAAGTATATGTCCATCAACATCATATTCTGCTCTTATAGAATCGTAATTACTATATAACCCAATAACATATAGTATTTCATTGCCTGTTTCATCTTTAATAATGATTCCGTTTGTATCACTAGAACAATCTTTCGAACCATTCCAGTGGAACCCAACAATAATCCCTTCAACTAAGACAGTGTCATCTTCTCCTGCATCTGATAATACCTCGCTAACAGATAGCGGCACTTTAGGTTTAACTAAAATTTCAACACTAAACTCATACTCAATCGCTTCAACCACGAAACTTGCAGTTAAAGTTACAGTTACTTCATCATTTGGATAAGTAACACTACCATCATTAGCTATTACTTCAGGTTTGTCTGATACCCAAATAATATTTCCATCTAAAAGTTCATGTGTAGTTGGTAAAACCATATCCCCTGCAACCATTTCTTTTGGCAATGATCTTGTAATTTGATCTTCAACAATAAAGTCAGTATCCATTACTACAACATCGGTTTCATCTAACAATACACAATAATAGTAACTATCTGAATCACTTTTTACAACAAAATATAAATTAACATATTTTAGTGTTCCTGGTCTTCCAGTACCCGGATTAGCAGCAAACCCAAACAAATCTTCAACAAAGTTCTCGCCAATAACAGGTTTATTACTGTTAACATTAAATACTAATGATTTTCCGCCATATTGAATATCAGAAAGCCCTGAAGCATTTTCATTTAAATGGAATCTAAGGTTTGTTAAATCTTTATCGTCAGTTGTTGTTGAGTTAAAGTACATTGGTCCTTCAAAATTAAATACTTGTCCGTAGTGGAAATTTGCAGCAAACTCAACAAGACCATCTTCATGAGAAGAAATCACAATCGCATTCACTTTATAATCTAATACTCCAGCTTCTTCATCAATTACTTCAACATTTTTCCAATATTCTAAGTACTTATTATTAATTTCTTCTGATTCAACAACTTTTGCTTCAAACTTAATCTCATATCCTTTTTTAAGTTGATTTCCGTACAATCCTTCTAATCCTTTTATAACTACAAGATTACCACTAAGTTTATCTTGAACAAAAATAGAATCTATTTTCGAAGTTGCTGTTATTGTTTCAGAATAACCTTCTTGTAGAACTATTCCATTAACTACAACAAATTCTCCATCTACATAAGCGTTTATTTCGTCTACTCCAATTTCTTTATTTGGATAAACACTGTAGAGTTCACTTAAAACCAACTCACCATCATAAATTGCGTATGCTCTTATACTTAACACATCAAGTGGGAAACTCATCATAAATTCATTAGTTTTTTCATTAAATGAGCTTGATCTTGCAACTATTACATCAACTTGATCATAATCATTAATTAGAATTGCTTCTTTAGAAATTAAGAATTCAAACTCACTTGGAACCCCGTCAAACTGACCAACAAAAGATCTATAGTTTTCTCTTAAGTCTAAATCATCAGTAATATTTACTATTGGATCAACAACTTCTCCTCCACTAGTAACTGATTTTATTACTCTGTCAAATCCAAGCATAGTAAATGCATAATTAGGATCTTTTGAAAGCACTTGACCTTTTTCATCTTCCCAATACTTAAACCCTGCTGGTGCTAAACCTGCTAAATTAACCTCTTCATTAAGGGTTGATGTTTCTTTTATAACGTCTCCATCAACAGTTAAAGAGCCGCCAGCTTCATTGGTTTCATATTTTAAAACATAAATAGTGTCTTCAGTTATAACATCACCAATTACTCCGTCTAATCTTTCAAAACCAAGGATAGTCGCTTTTGGTTTGGAAAACTTATCTGGAAGTGATCCAACTTCGGGCACATTTGCTTCCTCGTTATTATCTACAGCCTCATAATCAATCTTTGCCCCATTAGAATCAACATAAATAACAGCATGTTTATCATCTGGTTTATATACTCCAATAACTACCGTATTAGTTTGAGCAATAATTCTCGTATTTGCTGGTAAGTCTTTTCTTAATGTACCATTTACAATCCAAAAAGCAAAATTATAGCCAGCTATATCAGGCGCTTCTAAATCTACTAATGCCCCAAAATCTTGGTCATCTAAAGTGATCTTTCCACCAGAATCTGGAGTTTCATCAAGCAAAATATAAGAAACTTCAATATCTACCTTATTAGGTAGCGCTGCCTTTATTGATTTGAAGCCTAGACTAAATAGTAACGCACTTGCGATTACAAAAAACAAAACTTTAAGTTTTCTCATCTTAATCACCCCATATCTCCTCAGAACCAATCGTTCCCCAAAAGCTGCCGCTACCAGCACCACTAACAGCAATCGCTTCTTCCATTTCAAACTCAACCACTTCTATTTGTGGTTTTTCATAAATTTGTTTTTCAGTCACTTTACCACTCCTTTATAGTTTAACAAATTTTACCCTGAGGTTCCCATTTAAGAGAACCTCAGATAGATATTTTTATTCACCTGTCTTCAAGGTTGCGTTAACCCAAGAAGAGTCCAATATAACAAGTTGAATGTAACCATTAGCTGATGCAGCTTTAGGTAAGCTATGGCCAAGGTAAAAGTAAATATAAGCGCCTTCTTCAAAACTCATTCCTGATGCAGCAGTTCCTGTATAGGTATTTGAGGTAATACCTAATAAATCAACCCACCAATTACCTCCTAAATTAGGAACATTACCATCAAATTTAAATGAGAATCTTTGACCTCTGTCAGCCCAAGTAGTCGTCATATTATAATCAGTTGCTGTAGTTCTTACATAAGATGTTTGTAAGTTAACACCAGTTCCGTATGAACTTGCAGAACCTCTAAAACCAAAGTCACCAATAAGCTTAAATAGTGTTCCATAAGGAAGGTTTTCAGCTATTTCTGCTAAATCATCTTGTTTGCTAACTTCAACTGCAGAGTCTAAATCAAACTCATAGGTAACCTCTGATGCTAATACTTTAAGATTAGCAATCTCAGCACTTTGAATAGTTAAAGTTTTTCTGCCTGCATGACCTTCTGTTGTTGCGAGATTATAGATCGCAACAAAACGAATCTTATCACCTTTTTTAAGCGTATGTTCATCAACAACATATACCGCTCTTGTAGAACCATAATTTCCATATAAACCTATTA
Source organism: uncultured Acholeplasmataceae bacterium (assembly GCA_964552625.1). GTDB lineage: Bacteria > Bacillota_I > Bacilli_A > Acholeplasmatales > UBA5453 > UBA5453. The sequence goes on from CAZKGV010000004.1 coordinate 10,854, forward strand.
CATATAGTATTTCATTACCGGTTTCATCTTTAATAATAATTCCATTGGTTGCTTCATTTACTGTGCTTGAACCATTCCAGTGGAATCCAACAACAATTCCTTCTACTAAAACAATATCTTCATCTTCAGCTTCCAAAATTACTTCGCTAACTGAAAGCGGAACCGGTGGTTTAACTAAAACTTCAATGCTAAACTCATATTCAATTGCCTCAATCTTAAAGCTTGCTGTTAGGGTTACAGTTACTTCTTCATCTGGATAAGTAACGCTACCATCATTAGCTATTACTTCAGGCTTATCTGAAGTCCAAGTGATAGCTCCATCTAAAAGTTCATGATCAGTAGGTAAAGCCATATTTCCCGTAAGCATTTCCTTTGGTAACAAACCAACAATTTGATGTTCGACAATTAAATTAGTATCCATTATAGAAACATCATCTGCTGAAAGTAAAACCAAATAATAATATGATGCTGAGTGATTCTTAACCACAAAATATAAGTTAACGTATTTTAATATTCCAGGTCTACTGCTACCTGGATTTGTCATAAATCCAAATATATCACTAACAAAATCATTACCTAAAGCTGGTTTATTGCTGTTAACATTAAATACTAATGATTTTCCACCATACTGAAGGTCAGCCAAATCAACACAATTAGGATTAAGATGGAATCTAAGGTTTGTAACAGCTCCGGTGCTGGTTGTAGAATTGAAATAAACTGGTCCTTCCACATAATATACTTGCCCATAACGAAGATTTTTAGCAAACTCACTAAGTGCTTCTTCATGAGAAGAAATTCTAATCGCATCAGCTTTATAATCAACAATAGATGCATTTTCATCTATTACTCTTAAATCATCTTGGAATGTTAAAACTACATTAGATTCAGCAATTGAAAGTCTTGCTAAAAACTCAATCTCATAACCCACTTTAATTGTTTCATCAAGATATAAATCATTAAGCCCTGTTACAACCACAACTGTGCCTGTTAATCTATCTTGTAAATAAATAGCATTAAGTGTGCTTGTGCTTGGATCAGAAGTAGATTCACTATAACCTACCTGAACAACTATCCCACCAACATTAAACAGTTCATCGTCATCAAGTTCTAAGGCCTCATCAACTTCAATGACAACTCTTTGGACTCCAATAACGGTTACTTCAATTGAAAAACTGTGAGTATCTTCTGAGTCTTTAGTTTTAAATTCTGCAGTCATTACTACAACTGTGTTTGTTTCTGGGTAAGTAACTCTGCCATCATTAGCAATAACCTCAACATTATCTGAAGTCCAAGTAATAACTCCATCAATAAGTTCATGGGTTGTTGGTAAATCAAGATCGCCAGTTAAAACTTCTTTTGCCACAAGTTCTCTTATGTCAACTTCAACTAACACATGATCACCCATATAAACCACATCATCTTGGTCTAACAATACACAATAAAAATAACTGCTCGAAGCTTTTTTCACCACAAAATAAAGGTCAACATATCTTAGTGTTCCTGGTCTTGCGATTCCTGGATTTGCATCAAATCCAAACAAATCTTCAACAAAATCTTCTCCAATAACCGCTTTATTGCCATTAACATTAAATACTAATGATCTTCCACCATACTGAATATCAGAAAGTCCTGAAGCATTTTCATTTAAATGGAATCTAAGGTTTGTAAGATTTCCATCAGAAGTTGTTGAATTAAAGAATACTGGTCCTTCAATCTTAAACACTTGACCGAAATGGAAATCTTTAGCAAACTCAACAAGAGCATCCTCATGAGATGATATTACAATCGCATTGTCTTTATAATCAACTAAAGTTGCTGCTTCATCAGTAACTCTTAAATCGCCTTTAAATATTAATGTTCTTACACCATCAGCTTCATTTATTTCAGTTGAAAATTCAATTTCATAGCCAACTTTAATGGCATCGTCATTATATTTGCTTTCTAAACCTCTAACCATAATGATTTTGCCGCTTGTTCTATCTTGTAAGAAAATAACATCAAGTTCACTTGTTGAAGGGTCACTAACAGAATCAGAGTAACCAACTTGAAGAACATAACCGCGAACATTAAATATTTCTAAGTTATCTTCAGCTAGTGCTTCATCTAATTCATAAACAACTCTAACTTGACCAATTACTAAAACTCTAATAACAAGCGTATGTTCATCGTCTAAATCATCAACCATGAATTTGGCTGTCAAAGTTACAATTGTGTCTAATTCTGGATAAGTAACATCTCCACTACTGTTTATTATGTTTTCATTATCAGAAGTCCAAGTAATAACTCCTTCTACAAACTCATGAGTAATCGGAAGAACTAAATTGCCTTCTTCTAATCTTTCTGAAACAGCATATTCTAAATCATTGATAACTCTTAAGCGGTGAGATGGAACAAAGTGTTCAGTGTTAACTGCCACAAATTGGAAATAGCTATCAGATTCATATAATACAAATCCGTATATATCACCATCATATTCAATCGGTTCTCCAACTGAAAATGGTACTTCAAGACTACTTCTAAAATCTTCTCCCATTAACTCATCAAGCGGTCGAATTAAAAATGCTAAAGTTTTATTGCTTTCAACTCCAAAACTACCTATCATCGCATTCGGATACCCTAATCTTACCCAGTTATTTTTTGCTGGTATGCCAGATGTTGAATACTGTAGAAATGGGTTTTCTAGTTTAACAAACGTATTATAACCAGGAAAATCTCCAAAATTATCTTCATTTAACACTGGTGCGCCTTCCAAATTATAAACTGGATCTTGTTTATCGTTTGTTTTAGTTGTTTTAACAGCTACAAAACAAGGTCTACCTTCTTTTCTGTATTGAGCAACAAATGTTAATATATCGCCAACTTCAACATCATCAATATATGTATCAAATCCATCATTAACACTGCCATAATAATCAACTGTAATAACAACGTTCGGATTAGCTAAATCTTGGATTATATAAGATCTAAATGTAATGTTTTGTCCAGCTGCAAAACCAACGACGACCCCATCAAACAGCGACATATAAGCAGCTTCATTAATTGCCGTCTCAAGTGATGTTTTTTCTAGCCTTTTAACAATAACATCAACTTCAACCACAATTGGATCTAAGTTTTTATATTGAATATGGGCAAACAGTTTTCCGTTTTCATCTTGTTCAGGCACTGTAATTATTGTTTGATATTCGCTTTGCCCTTCTTCAAGTGGTTCAATGGCGATATAATCTTCAAGATTAGTTGTCCACGTAATTGTTAAGCTCGCAATATTAGGCAACCTCGCTGGTAGTACTAGTCCGCCTCCTAATATTTCATCATTAACTGTGCTAGAAAAGTTTTGGTTAGCAAAAGCTTTAATTTCAGCGCTTGAAAAATGAGCTTCAACAACTTTATCCTTAACATAACAAGCAGACCAAAATGAAGAAATATTATCATAAGCAGATAAAACTACTTCTAGTTCAACTCTTTCGCCTTGAAAATCTTTTAAATACTCAACATCACTTCTAGAATCAATTATGAAAAAATCTTGATTATCATCAGAGTAAATATTTATTTCCATTAAAGCCTGGTCATATTCAACTCTCCCAATAACCTTAAAATATCCATACCAGCTACCTGTTTTTGCCAAGTTTGATAAAGATACTATTTCTTTGAGTGTTTTGGTAAGCGGAACTAAAGGTTCAGCATCACCTATTAAGCTCACTTCGGTTGCAGTTATTTTTCTAACATTACCAGAAACATTAAGCACGCCTTTAACTGAAACTTCTTTGCTGACTGCAATGTTTTTTCCCGCTGTATTATACTCAACATAAATTTTCCCTAACTCCGAATCAGCCACATAAAAGCCATCAGATCCTAAATAATATACGGTTCCTTCAACTTCGACTTGCTCGTTGTTTTGACCATTATTTAATAGATCTTCAATTAAGTTTTTTTCTTCTGGTCCTTCTCCAATATAATTCCATTTTGCATAAATGGTAATATTACTTTGAACTTTTCTCGATTCAAATTTCCATTCTAGAATTAAAGTTTCGCCTTGATCATCAGAAATATACCAGCCCAAAAACTCGTAATCTTCTCTTGTTGGATCAGTTGGTTTTTCTAACAAACTATCTTTTTTAGCTGTAACTGTTGCCTCAGAAGTTAATACTCCCCCGTTTGGATTAAAAGTTACTTTGTATTTAGTTTTTTTACAACCACCCAATAAAATGCTTACAGCAAATAAGATAAATACAGTAACTAATATCTTTCTTACTTTTTTCATATTTTACCTCCTAATTAAGTATTTCAAAACTATTTAAAATAATGTTTATAATCGTTTTTTGATGTAATACTCTTAAATCTAGCGGAACCGTTTCATTTTGGATACCACTTCCTAAAGAGCCTCTGTTTGTCTCAATTGTAAGTACTAATATATTTAGCCTTTCGGTTACTTCTTTGTTAAGTGAACCTATTGGCGGGTTTGCTTCTAGATGATATGGAAGTTTTCCTTCCATTAATTCTAGATTATTAAACTCATATAAAACATCAAGAACATAAAGATTGTAAAGCCCATTATGAATAATAATTGAATGTCCTAAATATCCTTGTTGATATGTCCCTCTTGATTCATGTAAATCCAGAACTAAATCAGGATTAATCTGGGCAATAACAGAAAAAATAGTATAAGCTAAAATCTCTGTTTCCGTTCCAGTTTCTTTCCCGGGAAAACTTCTGTTAAGATCTGTTTGAAAATATCTTACAGGCGGATTGCTTGTGCATGCTCTTTTACTGGCAACCGGCAAAATATAAGTTGTTCCTCTTTCAAAATCATACTCAAGCATTTCTGTTGCTGCATGCCAACCTGCTCTTTCATCTCCGTGAATCCCACCAATAATAAAGATAGTAGGACCTTCTATGTTAGTTTCAAACTTATAAACAACAAACTCATCAGCTGTATCTTCTAAATAAGTTTGACTTGTCTTGATAATTTCAAATTCATCTACAATAGCTTCCCATTTAGCATATAAAACAATATCAGCGCTAACAACATCTACACTAAAGGCCCATCTATCTTCTTCATTAAGGCCTTTATCTTTATACCACCCAACAAATTCATAACCTTCTTTTATTGGTGACTTTGGGATTGTTGCTTTTTGGTTTTGTTTTACGATTTGCTCACTTACTGGCCCAATTCCGCCATTTAAATCAAAAGAAACGGTATATTCATTTTCCTTTTGACAGCCAGCTAGCACAATAAGCGCAAAAAGACAAATTAAAATAATTAATCTTTTTTTCATCTTAGTCTAATTTGTTAAAAAGCTGCTTAAATGAATCAGCCATATTTTTAACTATTGGATAAATAAATACATTTGGATTGCTTAAATTATTAAAAAACCCATCATCGTTTCCGGATTCTTCAACAAGAATTAAAGCTGCTTCTCCAACAAGCGCATTGATAAGTGGATCGGTTTCACTACCTCGTCTTGCCGCACCACCCATATGAACAACAATTAAAATAATATCACCCGCAGCCGCTTTTGCCGCAAAATTTTGGGCTCTGGTAAGTTCTTGAGCCAGATTTGTTCCTGCTGCACCTAAACCCTTGCCACTAGCACCGGGAACTATTATGACAACAGAACCACTAGGAACATCATTAGCTTTTATCATATTTCCCATTGTCACTTTTTCTACATATTGCTCTTCTTCGGCAGCAGTGTATACATATCTTGCTAAAATAGTGTTTAATGATGACAACTCCCCACCTTGACCAATAGTTGTAATATAAACATGTTTATCCGCAAACAAATCTTCAAACTCTTCAGGCAAGTAATACTTTATATCATCTACTTGAATGTCTTCTTGAAATTTTTTCACAAAAACTGTAAAACTTTTCGTTTCACTTATTTCATTTAACCTTAATGTTGCCGTTAGCAAAACGATTGTGTCATTTAACGGGGTTGTCACAAAACCTCTTTCATCAACAATATCTAGATTGCTTGTTGTCCAACTTACATCAACACCGTTTTGTTTAACTCTTAAAAATATATCACTAGTGACACTGTTAACATTATCTTTAGGCTCAGTAAAAGTAATAGTTAAATCCTTTTTTGCTTTAGCTACTTTTTGGGCATCAGTTTCTTTTTTACAAGATACAAGTCCTAAACTAAATATCATCAATAGCATTATTATCGTTTTTTTCATAATTAGTCTCCTTTTTAATTAATATCCAACAGCTTTACCATCTCTTCTTGGATCAGCACCACCATGCAATTCTTTAGTTTCTTGATTAATGATAATACCGTGAACTCCACCAAAATATAAATCAATATTATGATACCTAATAACTGTATAACCCATCGCTCTTAAGCCTTCGATTGTACTATCACCCATTGCGCCTTCAATTTCCATATCAGCTCTAACGTATTGATGAACACGCGGACTTGCGATGGCTTGTTGAATGTCCATATCAAACTCAATAACATTTAATACTGTTTGAACGATTGCTGAAATGATTCTCATTGACCCTGGAGAACCAATCGACATAAATGGTTCATCATTTTTTAAAATAATTGTTGGTGCCATATTGCTTAGTGGCACTTTATAAGGCTCGATTAAATTAACTGAGCTTTCATTAATAGAAAATGGACTCATAATATTATTTAAATGGATTCCTGTTCCTTTTGGCATATAACCATTACCGAAAAAGTAATTAATTGTATGTGTTGCAGAGACAATGTTGCCAAATTTATCAATTACTGAAAAATGAGTAGTGCTCGCGCTTTGATTTTCTTCTTCTGGTACATATAAAAACGCACTACCTGATGGTTCATATATCCAAGGATTGCCATACTCAGCACCAGCACCAGAAAATACTTTAGCTACTAATGGATCAAATAAGGACCATCTTTCAGCTGCATATAATTTACTAGTAAGTCCAGTAACAGGCACATCTACAAAATTAGGATCACCAACAAACTTTCTTCGATCACCAAAGGCAAGTTGCGTTGCTGAACCAATAGCATGAATATAATCTACAGTATTATGACCTAAACCCTTAATTCCATTTACTAATTTTGAATCATAGTGCTCTAAGATATTAAACACTTCGATTAAGGTTGTTCCCCCTGGACTAGGTGGAGCCATTGAAATAAGTTCATAATCTTTATATGTTCCACTCAGTGGAGTTTGACTTTGAGCACCTAAGGTTCTGCCGATTGCATCTTCTAAATCTTTCATTGTAACAACCGAACCATCCACTTTAACAGCATTAACAATCGCCCTTGCAACATCACCTTTATAAAAACCTTCCTTACCTTCGCTGGCAATAATTTGTAAAACATTAGCTAGGTTTTTATTAATTAATAATTCTCCTTCACCAAGCGGAGAAACACCATCTGTATAAACTGCTAAAGCCTCTTCTTCAGCAGTAGGTCTCATTAATTTAGGAAAGTTATCTCTTATCGCTTCAGCTAAAGTTTCTGTAATAGGAAAACCGTGATAAGCTAGATCAATAGCTGGTTGAATAACTTCAGCCAAAGACATTGTGCCTTGTTCTTCTAAGATGGTAAGCATCCCATCAACAAACATTGGAATTCCAAATGAACCTGGCCCATCACCTAATTCTAACGCTCCTTCTCCTATGTACTGTTCTCTATTAGCAAGACCAGGCGCAAATTCACGGTAATTATAAGATAATCTTTTACCCGTCACACCATTATAAGCAACCATAAATCCACCGCCACCAACTCCAGAAGCATTGGGTTCAACAACATTTAATGCAAAACCAATCGCAACCGCTGCATCAAAAGCATTCCCGCCAGCCTCAAGAATTTGAACGCCAACTTCAGAAGCATAACCAGAAGCTGTTGCGACCATACCGTTATATCCTTTGGCATCTCTTACTGTTAAATCTGGTAAACCAGGAATAACAAACCCTGGTGTGGTGTTACCATTATTACCATTGTCTTGTTGTCTAATCCACTTAGCGTATAAAGTGGTATCTTCTGTTACAACGTTAATACTAAATACCCACATTTGGTCTTCTTCAAAAGAAATATCTTGATACCAACCACCAAAATCATAGCCTTGCCAAGTTGGCTCTATTGGCCTTTCCGCTGCATGTTTATTTTTGACTTTTTGTGAGGAAACATCACCCATTCCTCCTTGTAAATCAAAAGTTACTTCATATGTTTTGGGTTTGCATAAAACAAGAGCAATACTTGCTGCTGCAACCAATAAAATAAGCGAAAGTTTTTTAAAAAGGTTTTTTTTCATAGCGCCTCCCCATATTTATAGCGATATTTTTTCAATTTTGTCATACTTTATTTTTAAAGCTGATACTTGTTTAGAAAAATCAGCAAAACTACCAGTTGTATAAAGATTTAGTTTTCCCTTTTTTTCATTGCTGTTTAATTTTTCTTTTGCAGTTAAAGCTTCTTTTAATTTAAAAGATACTTCTTTAGAGCCATCAACTAAAACTACATCAGGCAAAGCCTTTAGTATTTCACTTCTTAAAAATCCAAAATGGGTGCATCCCAACACAACAGTATCTAAATCCAAATTCTTATAAGGATTTAATATATCATTTACCACTTGATAAGACTCTTTTGTTTCTGTTTTTAGTGTTTCAACCAATAAAACAAACTCAGGCGCGGGCTTCATTAGTGGAACAATTTCATGTTTTGCAAGATATTTTTGATATAAGCCCGAATTAACGGTTGCCTGGGTTGCTAAAATAAGAACTTTTTTATTTTTAGTCGTTTTATTTATCTCTTCTACTGTGGGACCAATCATCCCAATTACTGGAACATCTATATCAAGGTGGTTACTGTTTGCTGTTGCGGTATTACAAGCAATCACAATCGCTTTTACTTTATTTTCTAAAAGAAATTTAACGACATCACTAACAAAGCCTTTAATCTCTTTTACACTTTTTGATCCATAAGGAACATTTTTCGTATCAGCAACATAGATAATATCCTCATGTGGGAATGCTTTTAATATGTTGTTTGTAATTGCAAGTCCACCAATTCCTGAATCAAATATCCCAATCGGTTTTTGGCTCATAGGTTACCACTCCATTTAATAATTTTTCTTTGTTTGTAATTATATATTGAACAACAATTAAGCCAAATGAAAGAATAATTGTCGCTAAAATAATAACGGGATTGTAATAATAGTAATAATATTGATTTCCAATTCCCAGCTCGTATGAAACACTTTGATTTATCGCCATTTGATTTTTTTTCGCAAGATCAACTATATTAAGAAAATGAATTAAAGGAACATCATCTCTAATAAAATAATCAATTAGCCCTGAACTGTTGCTAACATTTGTGGAATATCTTTTAACAAGGCCGTTTGGATATGTTTTAATTCCTAAGCCAAAACCAGCGATATTGCCCCCAACATTAACAAATGCTTTAATGTTTGTAAGATTTGATTGATAGTGGTTATAACGATATAAAATGTTTTCTTTAACATTTTTTATCTTTATCCATTCATACTCGCTATACCGATCATATAAGCTATTAATAAAATCATCATCGTTAAGCGAAATGTTATCTAAGTTATCATTGTCTCCCCCCAAAGAAACAAGATCTGATTTCCTTTTGATTATTCCAGCTTCATATAAACTCTTTTCCATATCTAAATAAGTAAACTCAATTATATTTGCACCATATGAAGATGCTCCAATCGATGTTTGAATAACCGACTTTAAATCTAGGATGTCTAGGGCAATAATTGTGGCAATATTTAAAGCAGGAAAGGAACTAGAGAAATTAACAGCGATGCTATCATCTTTTTTAATTCCTATATCAACTAAATACCTAATAATTAGACTAACAAAATTAGGATTTGTTGATGTTCTTTTGGCTTCTAAACCTCCTAAACTTGTTGTTATACTATAACCCTCAATGGGAGCATCTTGACCAATTAATCCTGTTTGAAGTGGATCAAGGTAACTGCTTATTGCAATTCCTAGATCTGTTCTTTGCGCTTTAATGTGCGCAATTGCTTCTTCCATTTTTCTGCTGGCATTAATTTGCATCTGGTAGTAGTCCACTTTCTTTTTAGTTTTTAAACCATAAACTAAAAGAAGACCTCCTAAAACAATCGCATTTAGGATAATAAGCTTGGATAGTTTCATATCAAAAAAACCACCAATGCTATTATTCCAGAAACAAAACTCAAACCTAAAAATGTTTTAAAAAAACCTTGTTTGTTCATCTCATTAGAAATAATGCCAGGAATAATAAAACCAATCATTGGAATAGTTAAAAACGGAATCGAAAACTGCCTTCCGATTAACTCAAAAATAATACTTAAAACAATCGCTAACAAAATATGAACTACGAACTTTCTTTTTCCGTAGATAATTACGTGATTGGAAATAATCTTGACAATTAAATAAGTAATAATACCAATCACAAGTGTCATAATTATTCTTGAAGGATTGTATATATAATAAGCTATCATACCTGGGACAACGAGTCCACCAGGCGATATACCAGTAAACTCATAAAAAATAATTCCAATTATTAATCCCAGTAAAATTATTTCTCCCATAATACCTTCCTATTTATGAAAAATCACTTGGCCAGTACTCCAAATCCGGATTTTCTGGATTTCTTAGGTAATAACCAATACCTAAATGAATAATTCTTTCATAACTCATTTTATGAAAATCAACAATAAATTCACCTTTTTGATACATCGCTTTATCAGGATTAGCTGAAATAAACTCAGTAAATTCATTGTAAGCATATATTAGTATTCTAAATGTTTCTACATGTCTAGCTACTCGTTCATGCAAAGAAACTGAGTTGCTATGATCTACTTCTAAGATACCTAGGCTGGTTGCTTTTTGATAATATTTATCTTCACCAGTTACAATGTTTTCTTCAGTTATTGTGTCTCTGATTCTTCCTTGTGTAGTATTAGATGCTTCTGCTAAAAATGGAATCGCATCAGTGTTATCACCAATTTCTCTGTGAGTAAGTCCTCTTAGGTTAACCGGAGAAAGTTCAAATTTAATTGGTGCAAAATCATTTAGCTCATCAAACATATTTTTCATAATACCATTAATACCTAAAAATTCATCTTTTTGGTGGTAAATAAGTGCGTTATTAGTTCCATATTCTGGTGAGGCTTCATGTAAGTCTAGGACAAGAGTAATATTGTTTTGATTAATTAAATTAACAATTGCTTGAGCAACTTTTTCCGTATAATTACCATTTTTATTACCAGGAAAACTGCGGTTAATGTTTCTTGTGTCTGTTCCTGATAGCCTTTGACCTGTTGCTTGGTGAACATATACATCTGGAATCGGCCACTGATCAACTGCACTGGTTGCTCTTGAACCGTATTTAAAAGTTCTTGCTCCACCCCATACTGTATCAGTTATACTGTAATACATTGGGGTTGCTTCTTGCGGATGAGAATGAGTATAAGCACTTTTATTAGCTTCGGTTATTACATAAACTGTTCCTCTTGTGACATCAATTTGTTCAAGAACTAGTACTGAAGCTATTTGACCCGCTGGTTCATTAGGATGAATTCCTCCAAGCAATAAAACACTGGGCTCATCAGGGTTTTTAGTCCCAATCACATAAACTTCTGCATCGCCAATAGTTCCTTTAATCCCAGAATAATAATCTCCAAGACGTTGGACTTCAACATTGCTTCTTACTACAAATTCAACATTTGTATAGCGAAAGCTAACATACTGGATTGACACTAATACAAGTACCAAAATCATAATGAAAAATGTTACAAGGAAAAATGCTTTTTTAACGATAAAGCCAATAAGTTTATTTTCATTTTTTTGATTATTAACTGATTTTTCCATTTATAGTCCCCCTTTACTTAATTAAAAGCAGTCTTAATAATAAAATAATTAAAACCATTGCTGAAGAAACAATATCTGTTTTCTTTTTTTCTTCATAAGCGTTTAAGCCAATTGAAACAACTAAAAAAGCAGTAAGTAATTGATAAATGATTTGCAGTGCTAAGTTCATTATGTCTTCTCCTTTATTGCCAGAATTGGCCAACAAATATCATAAAAAGCGTAGTATAAACAATAATTACCGCTATGGGAATAATCATTTTCTTTAATACACCTTGATATGGTTGTTCATACTTTAATACTTCACAACAAGTTCTACCCGCTAAAGCTGAAGGAGGAACTAAATCGCCAATAGAAGCTAACATCGACATGCAGGAAGCAATAATAATTGGATTGAGTACTGCCTTTAATCCCATTACAAACGGTCCACCAAAAATGGTTGCTGATGCAAAAGGACTAATTGTACCTACAATCGGTAGTGCTAGAGCTGAACCCAAATATAATAAAATTGGTTTATTACCTAAGGTTACTTGATTTAAGGTCATAACATAATAAACAATCATCCCGCGTACGCCTGTCCAAGTAAGGGCACTAACTAACATTCCCACTCCAACTAACATTGCCATTACAGGTAAAGATAGTTTCATTGATTCCCGAGACACTTTAACTAAATTAGCTTTTTTACCTAAAAACAGCGCTGGTATGGTTGCAATGAAAAATACCAACGGCATCCCAATCGGGGGCAATAATTGTGGAACAGCATTAACAATAACAAGCAAAACAATCAAAATAATTAAAGGAATATAGACTGTCCATCCAACTTCATTTTTAATATCAAAATTAATTGTTTTACTGTCTTTAATTTCTTCTATATCAATTTTACCAATGTGTTTTCTTCCTAAAAACAGTACACTAAATATTGCCACAGGAAGAGTAATTAATAATAAAGGTAATTCAAAACCAATAAACGGCATATCAGTAATATCACAAATAACCATTACAGGAATATTAATTGGTGGCGCAATCATTCCAAGAATCGCTCCAATTGCTACTATCGCAATTGTTTCTTTTTTGGGAACTCCAATCGCAAGCAATATTGGGGCAACGAGTGTACCTGAGGTTACTACTGCGGTTGCGCTTGAGCCGGTAATCATTCCTGGTATTAAAAGAATAATCATTAACGATATTAAAAGAAGTGTCGGAAATTTCTTAAACTTTTCAAGCACAAATACACCAATTTTATCTAAAGTACCTATTGCCTCAATCGATTTCATAAAAATCATCGCAAAAGCAATCGTTAATATCGGATCAATATATCCAAGTCCGCCATCAATAATATGTCTTGGTAAATCGAGAAATGATTTGAAATCACCTAAACAAAAAATAACCATTCCCACAAAAGCACCAATCATCATAGAAATGCCGGTGGGCAATTTTAATATTAAAATACCAATTAAAAATGCCGCAATCATAAATACAAAATACAGCAATTCAATATCCATTATTTATACACCTTATTCTTCCTAAATTATTGTTTAAAAATGAAAGTGTTTTCATATTTTCAACCTTATAGTAGCATTTTATATTTAAAAAGACAACCGCAGTTTTATCTTTTTTACTTAAACGCCTTTTTGCTTATAACTAAAACATTTTTATAGTTTAAAAACACATTTTAATTAATTAAAAATCAAAAAATCACGTTTTTCTTGTTAACTTTTAAGCAAAAAAAACAAGCTTAAAATAAGCCTGTTCAAATTAGATTTTTTTTCCTTAATTTTTTTCTTTTTTAACCCTTAAAAAGTCTTTAATATTTCTAAAACTTCTTCCGCATGATTTGCTGGTCTAACTTTATCAAACCGATAAATAATTGTTGCGTTTTCATCAAGGATGAAAGTAATCCTTTTTGCCCCAATTCTTCTTTTTGTACTAGTTGAAGTATTTAAAACTCCAAACTGATTAATAACTTCCTTTTTTGAATCACTTAATAAAGTAAATCTTAAATCATACTCTCGGGAAAACTTATAATGACTAGTTACTGTATCACAACTAATCCCTAGTACAACTACATTTTGCTCAGCAAACTTTTCCAGCGATTCATTAAAAGAACATGCTTCCTTAGTGCACCCCGTTGTGTTATTTTTAGGATAAAAGAAGATTACAACCTTTTTCCCTCTGAATTCTTTTAACGATCTAGGTTGCCCATAAGCATCATTTAAAGTAAAATTATTAACTTTCATTCCCACGTTTAACATTTACATCTCCTTATTATTTTTAGAAAAATCTTTTTCTTGAAAAACGCAAAAATCATCATTAAAGGCACATAACACCTATTAAAATAATAGCATTTTTTTTATGAAAAGTCAATTAAAGCAACACAATGAAACACCTTACTTATCATATAAAAACACCTAATTATGATTTGTTTGTTGATAATGTTTGATAATTTTTAAACCTTCACCTTTGATATTACCCATGCCAAAAACAAAGCTATAATTCTTTAATTCTTCAACGCCTTTATATTTTGTAACCTCAATTCCTTTTAACTTTCTTTTAAAATAAGTGTAATGAGATCCCGCTACAATAATTTTTTGAGGCTTGTATTCTTTTAAAAACTGGCAATGTTGTTTGCTTCTAAAGGGTCTATCTAAACGATTATTAATTACAATAACTGGCTTTTCTGAAATAAAAAATTTTCTTTTATGTTCAGCTAATGTTTTTCCAATTGAATAAACATCATTAATTGAAAACCCATTAATAAATAGATGAGTAGTAGTTTGATAAATTGAAACAACACCAATATCTTTTGGGTAATTTTCCATATTCTTTAGCGCTTTATCTTTGTTTACACCTAAATGTTTTAAAACTGCTAATGCAGCACCAACATTTTCTTTGTAAGGGTCAATTTCTTCTGCTGCATAAGACTCAAAAACAATCATTTCTGTATTTTTTTCTAAGCAACTCTTTTGATAATGTCTTTTTAATTCTTTAGGAATAAACAATTTTCCATCTTTAGGGATTGTATTTCCAAGGGCTTTAATTATATCCTCAGATTTATTTCCCATAACATCCTCATGATCAAGTCTGGCGTTGGTAATAACAGTCATATTTGCATCTAGCATTTTATTTTGAGTAATATTTTGTAAAAAAGGATTGACTGCCATACATTCAATAACCAAAACTTTTGCCTGCATTTTTTTTGCCAATCTCATCATTTTTAGTTGTTCTTTTATATTCGGATTTCCAATTCGCTTAATCTCTTTTTCATTGCCGCTTGGATCAATATAAACAGCTCTTGCACCAGTAACTTTGGTAAATACTTGAAAACCGTTGTTTCTAAGCATTGTTCCAATTAATCTAGTAACAGTACTTTTACCTCTTGTCCCGTTGACATGAATAACATAGTCAAAATGCTTTCTAACGTTTTTCATATAATAGTTTTCAATTATTAAGTAGCTAATAAAACCAACGCCAAGAATTATGGCTAATGTAAGTTCCAATAAAAGCACCCCATATTTACTAATTCTTTGCCTTTTGGCAAAATTGCACCCACATTATAGCACCCCACCCAGCAAAATACAACCGTAATTTTTGACAAACACTCCTAATTATTATCATTTACTAAATAATAAAACTATTATAATGTAAGCGCTTTATTTACTTTTCCTAACTTTTTCGCTTTTGCGGTTGCTTTTTTGAAATTCTTTTCCTACAATGAAGTTGAAAATGAAAACCTTTTACCTAAAACAAGAGGAGGATACAACTTGAAAACAATCGTTATCGGGGTTATTGGCGCTGATGTTCATGCTGTCGGAAATAGAATTATTGAATATACCCTAGTAGAAAATGGCTATAATGTAGTCAACATTGGTGTGCTTTCATCTCAAGAAGATTTTATTAACGCTGCTATTGAATCCAATGCGGATTTAATAATGGTTTCTTCTTTATACGGACATGGTGAACTTGATTGCCGTGGTATGCGTGATAAATGCGATGAAGCAGGACTTAAAGATATTTTGCTTTATGTAGGTGGAAATATCGTTGTCGGCAAACAAAACTTTGCTGAAGTTGAAATGCGCTTTAAAGAAATGGGTTTTAATCGTGTTTTTCCGCCTGGGTTTATGATTGAATCTACACTGCCTTTACTAAAAAAAGATTTAGGAGAATAATATGTCCGTTTATTTGCTTGCTGATTTTGGTTCGACTTTTACCAAACTAACATTAGTCGATTTAGAAAAAGAAGCAATTCTTGCAACTTCTTCTTCTTTTACCACTGTTTTAACTGATATTACTTTAGGCTATGAAAAAGCTTTAAATAAACTTGAACAAAAACTTGGTAAAAAGATTGTCTTTGATTGTTCTTTAGCATGCAGTTCAGCTAATGGTGGTTTAAAAATGGCTGCAATTGGACTTGTTGAAGAACTAACTACAGAAGCTGCTAAAAGAGTCTGCCTTGGAGCAGGAGCAAAAGTTGAGGTGGTTTTTTCTCATCATTTAACCAAAGCTGAAGTCAACAAACTTGAATCTTTAGCACTTGATATTATCTTGCTTGCTGGTGGTACTGATGGAGGCAATGATGAGACTGTAATTTTTAATGCCCAAAAACTAGCTAATTCAAAGGTGAATGTTCCGATTGTTTTTGCTGGTAATAAAAACGCAAGTGATACAGTAACACAAATACTTAAAGATGCTAATAAAGAATTCTACATTTGCGAAAATGTTATGCCTAAAATTAACAAGTTAAATGTTACTGATGCAAAAAAAAGAATTCAGGCTCTTTTTATTGAAAAAATCATTGAAGCAAAAGGGATTAAAAAAATTGAAAAAAAAATTGACCATATTATCTTCCCCACGCCAACTGCTGTTTTAAAAGCGGCAGAATTACTTGCAAAGGGTTATGGTGATGAAGATGGTTTGGGTGATTTAGTTATTGTTGATATTGGAGGCGCAACAACAGATATTTACTCACTTGCTGATGGCCTACCAAAAAAGCTAAACACCATTTTGGCTGGTCTTGAAGAGCCTTTTGCCAAAAGAACTGTTGAAGGTGATCTTGGAATGCGTTATTCAGCTTCCGGTATCTTAAATGTGTTATCCCAATCTGAACTTGAAAAAGCAGAAAGTATGTATGACCTAAAAGCACAAGTAAACCTTAGAACAGATAATGTAAATTATGTTCCTAACTCCAGTTTTGACTACCAAATAGATTCTTATATTGCAAAAGTTTGTATAAACACAGCATTTTCGCGCCACGTAGGAACTTATAAGGATGTTTTTACCCAATTTGGAACAATGTTTTATCAATTAGGCAAAGACCTAACAGATACAAAGTATGTAATTGGAACCGGAGGAGCTCTTATTCACAGTAAAGATCCAAGTTCAATCCTTTCGGTAATCAAAGAATCAAAAGAAAAAGTTTATGAACTCAGGCCTAAAAAGCCAAAATATATGCTTGATCACTTATATATCTTATCCGCTATGGGGCTTTTAGCAGAAAAAGAGCCTTTAAAAGCGTTAAGAATAATGAAAAAACAGTTAAAGTTATTAGGAGAATAAAATGAAACTTGAAAACAAAAAATGGTCGCTTGAAAAATTTTTAGAAGTCAGAAAAGAAGTTCTTTCTACTTGGAGAACCGGTTCTGATCCATTACTTGATTTAGATGTTGCGGTTGAAAACCTCAAACAAGTTCCCGCTTCTAAAAGTTTTCCGGAAAAGCTAATTAAAGCGAAAAAGAATCGCTTAACTTTAGTTCAACCAAGAGCAGGTGTAGCCTTAGTCGATAAACATATCGAGTTATTGCTGCATCTACAAAACGCTGGTGCTGATTTTCTACCTTCGACAATTGACTCTTATACTCGACAAAACAGATATGAAGAAGCCGAGATAGGAATTGATTTCAGTAAAAAAGAAGATAGATCGTTTTTAAATGGCTTTCCAGCAGTTAATCACGGTGTTAGTGAATGTAAAAGAGTTTTAGATGCCGTTAATCTACCTTTACAAGCAAGACATGGAACACCTGATGCTAGGTTACTAGCTGAAATAATTCATGCAGCTGGCTGGACTTCTAATGAAGGTGGAGGAATTAGTTATAATATTCCTTATGCAAAGCATATTAGTCTAGCTGATTCAATTTATTATTGGCAATACTGTGACCGCTTAGTTGGCTATTACGAAGAACAAGGTGTCAGTATCAACCGAGAGCCTTTTGGTCCACTTACTGGTACTTTAGTTCCGCCTTCAATTGCCATTACTATTGGTATAATTGAAGCCCTACTAGCGGCTGAACAAGGGGTTAAAAATATTACTGTTGGTTATGGACAATGCGGTAATATTACTCAAGATGTTGCTGCAGTTAAAATGCTTGAAAAACTAACAGAAGACTATATGAACCTTTTCGGTTATAAAGATATGATTATTACCACTGTTTTTCATCAGTGGATGGGTGGATTTCCTGCTGATGAGGATCAAGCACTTGGTTTAATTAGCACCGCCAGTGTAGTTGCCTCGCTTGCTGGAGCAACAAAAATGATTACAAAAACACCACTTGAATCGATTGGTATTCCAACCAAAGAAGCAAATGCCAGTGGAATAAAAGCTTCTAAGTTTGTTTCTTCTCTTCTAAAAGAACAGTTTTATCCGCTTTCTGAGGAACTCTTAAAAGAAGAAAATCAAATCACCTTAGAAGTTAAATCTTTAATGGATGCTGTTTTAAAAATTGGTGATGGTGATCTTGTTGTAGGAGTAATTAAAGCATTTGAACAAGGTGTTTTAGATATTCCTTTTGCACCAAGCAGATATAATGCTAATAAAATTTTGCCTGCAAGAGACCTTGACGGTTGTATTAGAATTTTGGAGTTTGGTAATTTAGGATTTAGTGATGAAATCAAAAAGTTTCATCAAGAAAAACTCGCCTTAAGAGCGGTTCACGAAAAACGTAGCGTTTCTTTTCAAATGTGTGTTGATGACATTTATGCAGTTAGTACCGGTCAACTTATCGGAAATATAAATAACAATAATAAAAAGGAGTAAAAATGAAAATTATCGATGTTGTTTTAACAAAATCTTACACTGGATTTTATTTTGATGATCAAGCAGCAATTAAGCAAAAAGGCGCTGTTAATGATGGGTTGTTGTACTTAGGTAAACCCTTAACTTTTGGTTTTACCGAGATTAGAATGCCTGGTGAAGCTATTTCTATTTGTCTTGTTTTAGAAAATAAAATGGTGGCCGTAGGCGATTGTGCTGCAGTTCAATATTCCGGGGCTGGCGGCAGAGATCCACTTTTTTTGGCTGATGTTTTTATTCCCTTTATCGAAGAAAACATCAAGCCGCTTTTAATTGGTGAAGATGTTTCATCCTTTAAAGTTCTTGCAGAAAAATATGATAAACTGCTAATTAAAGGTGCCAGACTTCATACTGCCATTCGTTATGGTATAACACAAGCTCTTTTAATGGCTACTTCTATTAGTACTAAAAAAACACCTGCCCAAGTTATCAGAGATGAATACAAAATAACGAATAAAGTTTATAAACCAGTGGCTATTTTCGCGCAATCTGGTGATAATCGTTATTTGAATGTTGATAAAATGATTTTAAAAGAAGTTGATTCTTTGCCGCATGCTTTAATTAATAATGTGGAAGAAAAACTAGGAGTAAATGGTGAAATTTTATTGGATTATATTAAATGGTTAAAAAATCGAATCATTGAAAAAAGGAAACATGAATCTTATTTACCAATTCTTCATATCGATGTTTATGGAACAATTGGTATGGCTTTTGACTATAATATTGAAAAAATTGTCGCTTATCTAAAAACATTAGAGCAAGCAGCTAAACCATTCAAACTAAGAATTGAAGGACCCGTTGATGCTGGTAGCAAAAAAGATACAATGCTTGCCCTTAAAAATATTAGAGCTCTTTTAGAAGAAAAACATATTGATGTTGAAATTGTTGCTGATGAATGGTGCAATAACCTAGATGATATTAAATATTTTGCTGATAATAAAGCAGGTCACGTTATTCAAATTAAAACTCCTGATTTAGGTGGTGTTAATAATGTGGTTGAAGCTATTTTGTATTGTAAAAAAGTCGGAATTGGTACTTATGTTGGAGGAACATGTAATGAAACTAATATAAGTGCTCAAGTTACAACTAATATCGCTGTTGCTTGTGAGGCTGATGTTTGCTTAGCCAAACCTGGCATGGGTGTTGATGAAGGTTTTATGATTGTTAAAAATGAAATGAATCGAGCTGTTTCATTAAGCAATTAAAACCGATTTAAATCAAAGGAGGCAGTAAATGAAGTTCGCCAAAGCGGGTTCGTTAGAGTCTAACGACTGTTTAGTGACCGTTTATGAACACAAAGGACGAAAAATAAAAATTGAAAGCATTGTCTATGAGCAATTTGGCAAAGCAATTGAAAAGGTCGTTTTTTCTGTTTTAGATGAACTTAATATTAATGATATTTTTGTGGATATAATCGACAAAGGTGCCCTAGATTATACAATTATGGCCAGATTAAAAACCGCAATAAAAAGGCTTGGTGATTAAATTGCGTAGAAGCTTGCTATTTATTCCCGCTAATTCACCTGCAATGTTACAAAATGCAGATGTTTTTGGTGCGGATGGCGTAATTTTTGATTTAGAAGATGCTGTTGTTGATTCAGAAAAAGATGCTGCAAGAATATTACTTGCTCATTATCTAAATCATTTTCCACTTACTAAAAACTTTGAGGTTATTGTTAGAATTAATGCTTTTGATTTCCCAGAAATTTTAAAATCTGATTTAGATTTATTGCCATTTAATAAAATTGATACAATAATGTTACCTAAAGCTAGCGTTGATTCGATAAATCAATTAGATAGCATTCTTAAAAAAATTGAAACAAAGAGTAAATTAAATAAAAAGATAGCTGTTATTCCGATTATCGAGCTTGCTTCTTCTTTAGTTGATGTATACGAAATTGCCAGAGCTAGCAGAGTTAATGCGCTTTTACTTGGGGCTGAGGATTTATCAACCGATATGAATATGGCAAGAACTGAAAAAGGCGATGAGATACTGCTAGCAAGAAGTATGGTTGTTTTAGCCGCAAAAGCTAATAAGATTGATGCTATTGACACTCCTTATACCGACACACAAGATGCTTTGGGTCTAAAACGTGATACCTTAAAAGCAAAATCTTTAGGCATGAACGCGAAAGCTTTAATTCATCCTAATCAAATCGATATCGTTAATAGCGCTTTTAGTCCCACAAAAGAAGAAATAACTTATGCAAAAGAAGTTTTAAAGTTACAAGAAAAAGCCTTCTTAGAAGGCAGAGGCGCCTTTAGCTATCAAAATAAAATGATCGATAAACCAATTATTGAGCGAGCAAAAAAGGTAATCGAGTTAGCAAAGAAATGGAATTTATAAAATGATGTTTATAAAAAATAAGTTAGGTCGAGTTATCCCAAAATATTATAAACCTTACCTTAACCCCAACGGTTATATTGAAAATAAACCAAAGTTTATGCCTTTGGTTGTTTCAAAAAGAACAAACAAGCTTGTCAAAAGCTTAGATGAAATCTTTGATAGCATCCCAATTAAAGATGGTATGTGCTTATCTTTTCACCATCATTTAAGAAATGGTGATTATGTTTTAAATATGGTTATGGAACAAGTAAAAAAAAGAGGGCTAAAAAATATCACTATTGCTCCTTCTAGTATTTTTCCTATTCATGAACCAATTATTCCTTTAATTGTTGATGAAACTATTACAATGATTTATACAAACTACCTTAATGGTCCTGTGGCAAAAAAAGTTAGCCAAGGTGCCCTTAAATATCCACTTATTATGGATACTCATGGTGGTAGAGCAAGAGCTATTCAAGTTGGAGATTTACAAATTGATGTCGCATTTATTGCTTGTTCTGCTGCAACAAAATCCGGAGATGGCAATGGCTTTTTAGGTAAAAGTGCTTGTGGTAGTTTGGGTTATGCTATCCCTGATATGCTTTATGCCAAACATAAAGTCGTAATCACTGATAATTTAGTTGATGCTGTTGAAGTAAATGAAATAAAAGCTAAATATATTGATTATGTTTTAAAAGTAGATGAAATTGGCGATAAAGAAGGTATTGTCTCAGGAACAACCAGACCTACTAAAGATCCAATCCAGCAAAAAATAGCTAAAAACACCGCTACTTTAATTGCCGATTTAGGGTTAATTAAAAACGGCTTTTCTTTTCAAACCGGAGCAGGAGGAACTTCTATAATGGTTGCTTCTCATGTTAAAGATATTATGCAAAAAAATAATATTAAAGGCTCCTTTGCCAGCGGTGGTATCACCTCATTTTTAGTTTCTATGTTAGAAGAGGGGTTATTTGATAAGCTCTATGATGTGCAATGTTTTGATTTAGAAGCGGTTAGATCTTATAAAGAAAACGATAATCATTTACCGCTTTCTTCAATTACTTATGCAAGTGTTTATGGTAATCCTATTATTAATGATTTAGATATTGTTATTTTAGGAGCAACAGAAATAGATAAAGATTTTAATGTCAATGTTACAACCGACTCATTTAACCAAATAATCGGCGGCTCTGGTGGGCACTCTGATACTGCAAGAAGCGCTAAAGTCTCAATTATTACTACTAATTTAGTTAAATCAAGACTACCAATTTTAAAAAATGAAATAACTACTATTACTACTCCTGGCGAAACAATTGATTTTGTTGTAACAGAAAGAGGAATCGCTGTTAATCCTAAGCGCCTCGATTTAATAAAAAAACTTAAAAACTCAAAACTTAAATTTTATTCTATGGAAGAATTAATTGATATGGCTCAAAAAATTACTGGCATTCCTGATAAACTCAAAAAAGGTGAAAAAATAGTTGGACTTGTTCGTTATTTAGATGGCTCAATTATTGATTCAATTTACCAAAAACCAAAAGAATAATGAACTATTACATAAAAGAGCTTAATTTAGAAGATGTTAGCTCTCTAATCTTAGAAAACAATTTGAATATCAAAGATAAAACCGATTATACAATCGGTGTTTTTGATAAAAACAAACTAGTTGCAACCGGCTCTTTATACAAAAATGTAATCAAATTGATTGCAGTTGAAAAAAACTATCGTGGCCAGAATTTGCTTGCAACAATAATAACCGCTTTAATTAAAGAACTAACTAAAAGAAACATGCATAAATACTTTATATATACAAACAAAGAAAATGCTCATTTATTTAGCGATTTAGGTTTTTACTTAATTGCTCAAACCGATAATGTTGCTTTTTTTGAAAATAGTACTTTTACAATTACCGAAAAACTAAAAAAAATCAAAGAAAATATTTCTTTACAAAAAGGTAGTGTTGCTGCGCTTGTTATGAATTGTAATCCTGTAACAAAAGGACACCTTTATTTAATTGAAATTGCTAGCCGTGAAAATGATAATGTGATTGTGTTTTTAGTTGAAGAAAACAAATCCTTTTTCCCATTTGACATTAGGTTTGATTTAACTAAAAGGGCAACCAAGCACCTTAAAAACGTTTTTGTTGTCCCTTCAACAGAATATATTATTTCTAGTTCTACTTTCCCCAATTACTTTATCAAAGACTTATCTAAAGCGGCAATAATCCAAATGGAACTTGATGCGGTTTTGTTTAAAAATCACTTCGTTAATACTTTTAATATCTCTAAACGCTATGTAGGAACTGAACCACTTGATGCTTTTACTTCAAATTATAATGAAGTGTTAAAAAAAGTATTAAATAATAAGTTAATAACAGTAGAAAGACTTAAAATCGGTAATAATTTTGTTTCTGCTTCATTAGTGAGAGCTTATCTAAAAGATGATAAGTATGAGCTAATCAAAGACCTGGTCCCAAAAACCACCTTTGATTATTTAATGACTTTAAAAGGAAAAAAATAAAATGGCACAAAAAATCTTAGATGACCGCGAAAATAAAATGGGACAAGTTGAAGACTTTTTCAAAAACCATCCAACAGATTCACTTGTTTCAATAAAAGCTAATCTTCCAGGACTTAATAAAAACCATCCTTATAGCTTTTATTTAGTTAAAATATTTTATAATTACTTAAATCAATTGTTTAATTTTACGGTAAACAATTTTTATAATTCTAGCGATGGTCCTTATTACTTGCTTGGAATAAGGGGAAGTTCAATAAATATTAAAAAAAGATTAATTTTTATTGAATCAACTCATCCACTGGGAAGATTAATTGATCTAGATTACTTTCAAAGCAAGGAAAAATCAGTTTCTAGATCGGAGCTGAATGTAAAACCACGCCGTTGTTTTTTATGTAATGAACCTGCTGTGCTTTGTATTAGAAATTGTATTCACAAACATGATGAAATTACCACTTTTATTGAAAATAAGCTAATCTCCTTTATGAAAGAAAAAATTGGCGAACTAATTGACTATTCTATTATTAGAGAACTAAAGTTAGAAGATAAGTTTGGTCTTGTTTCATTTTATTCTTGTGGCTCACATTCTGATATGGACTATCAAATTATGATTATGGCTAAAGATGCTATTTTAGATTATTTTAAAAAGCTTTTCATCTTCGGCAATAAATCAAATGATTTAAGCACTTTATTAAGTGAGGTTAGACAATTAGGTATTGATGCAGAGAATAAAATGTTAAAACAAACAGGCGGAGTCAACTGTTACAAAGGAATTATCTTTCTTTTAGGTCTTGTGGTTTTAGCTACCGGCTATACTTTAAAAACTTCTACTTCTTTTGAAGATATTTTTGTAAATGTTAAAAAAATATCTCATAATATATTAGCTGATTTTAATACCCATCAAGGCACCTTTGGAACAAACATTTTTAAAAAGAAAAACATTACAGGCGTTAGAGGTATCGCTTTTAACGGCCTAAAAGTTGTAAGGGACAACTTAAATAAAATTTCACCTTCTGCTAATGATAAAGATTTAAGAAAATTACTCTTTTTTTATATGAGTAATGTTGATGATACGGTATTTATTAAAAGATCATTATCATATGAAAACTATTTAAAGCATAAAAAACATATAAAAACATATGATATTGATAATAAACATGACTTAAATTTGCTAAATCAATACTGTTTAGAAAATAATTTAAGTTTTGGCGGTTCAGCTGATTTGTTAATCCTTTCAATCTTTTTAGTTAATTTAAAGGAATACTTTATACTATAATTGTTAATCTCAATATAAGAAGAAAAAAGTTTGGATTTCCCAAACTTTTTTTATAGATTATAAAAATTTTTTAAAAACTCTTTTGTTAATTTTTCTTTTGGATTACCAAAAATAACCGCTGGCGTACTAACTTCAATTATTTCGCTTTTAGCTACCACAACAACTTTATCTGAAACTTTTTTGGCAAAATTCATTTCATGAGTAACAATAACTAGCGTCATTCCAGATGTTGCCAGTTTTTGAATTACTTGTAAAACCTCACCGATCATTTCTGGATCAAGCGCACTAGTTGGCTCATCAAAAAGCATTATTTCCGGATTCATCATTAAAGCTCTAGCAATTGCAACTCTTTGTTTTTGGCCACCAGATAAAACTTCAACCCGCTTGTTTATATGTTCTAGCATATCAACTTTTTTAAGTGTTTCTTCTGCCTTTAAAGTTGCTTCTTGTTTTGTCATTTTAAGCAGTTTAATTGGTGCTAAGATTAAGTTTTTTAACACTGTTTTTTGATTAAATAGATTAAAGTTTTGAAAAACCATCCCCATTTTCATTCTTAACTGGTTTAGGTTTGTCTTAGGATCCATTAAATCCTTCCCATAAAAATAAATATGACCGCTGTCTGGTTCAGTAAGAAGGTTTAAACACCTCAGTAGAGTTGTTTTTCCTCCACCTGAGGGGCCAATTATTGAAGTTACTTCACCTTTTTTGATAGTTAAGTTTATATCATTTAAAATAACCTTATCACCATAAGATTTAAACAGGTTTTCTACTTTAATTATATTAGGCAACTTCAAGTCCTCCTTTGTTTCTTCTTTTTTCTAAAATATTAATCAATTTAGAAGTAAAAAAGGTAAGAATTAAATAAATAATTGCTACTATCACAAATGCTTCAACTTTGCGGTAGTTAGCTGAACTTGCTGCGTTTCCAGCATTAAATAAATCCATTATTCCAATGGCAAATAAAACACTGCTGTCTTTTAGATTAACAATAAACTCATTACCAATTGCTGGTAGACTGTTTTTGATTGCCTGCGGATAGACAATAAAAAGTTTTGATTGCATCCTGCTAAAACCTAAACTCCTCGCGGCTTCATCTTGACCAACATCAATTGCGTTAATGCCGCTTCTTAAGATTTCAGCAATATAAGCTGCTGTATTAAAAACAATGATAAAAAGGCCCGCAAAAAGAGGAGTCCATAAATTTGAATCCATGTATGGTGCAAGACCATAATAAATTATTATGGCCTGCACTATCATTGGGGTTCCTCTGACAACAGTAATATAGCTACTAGCAAAAAAAGTTCCCACCCTTTTAAAGAATTTGCTGACTGGATGGTCTCTTTTAGAATCAATTTTTAGTGTTTTTAGGTATAAAAAGATAAAAGAGAGAATAAAACCACCAAGTGTGCCAACTATAGCCAGTAAAACAGTTGTAGATAGACCTTTTAAAAGCGTTTTGTATGAAGTTACTAATAAATACCAGATAGTTTTAAAAAACTCATGTTCTTCTGGTAAGTCCATTAAAATCATCATTGTCGATTGATTACATCTTCCATTATTTGTTCTCTTTGCGCTTGAGTAATTGCAGCTAAAACAACATTAATTCGATCTCTTAAATCAGTATTTTTAAGTAATAAGCCAATGCTAACAATTACTTCTTTTGTTGCTACATCAAAACCGTTACCTTCACTAAAACGGATATATTTAATTGTTGAATCCTTATTAGTCATACCAATTGCAACCGGAAGTTCAGCAATCATCGCATCACTTGTTCCGCTTTTTATTGCTAGTAATAAATCAGAATAACTTTCTAGTGATGTTTGCGGCTTTGCGCCAACAAGTTGAGTTACTAATCCTTCGTAAATAGTTTCAAGTTGCGCAACTACTTTGGCATCATTAAAATCGTTAACGCTAGCACTATTTGCATAAGATGAATCTTTTCTTAAAACAATAACTGGATCAGCTCGGTAGTATTCTTCTGTAAATAAAAGACTTTTTTCACGCTCTGTTGTTGGTGTCATACCTGCAATAATTAAATCGACCTCACCACTTTTTACAGCTGGAATTAAACCTTTCCAGTCAATCGCCTTAATTACTAACCTTTTTCCTAAACCTTCAGCAATTAATTTAGCAATCTGCACATCATAACCGTCCGCATAATCATTTCTACCATAAATTGGATGAGTAAACTCTGTTTGTGTTTCTGTAGCCCAATTATATGGCGCATAATCCGCTTCTAGACCTACCACGATGGTATCTCTAGCATCAAAATCATACACTTTAGCACCTTTCCCGCAACCAAAGAGTACTGTAGTAGCAGCAACTACTAATAAAAAAATTAAACCTTTTCGCATATCCTATATGCTCCTTTCTTATTTTTAAAATAAAAAAAGCATCACTAGGACGCTTATAAATAAAATTTATATCTTCTAGCGCCTCTACTTACGAGTAGGAGTGTTATAAATATTTTCTATAACCCCATAATAACGGTCTGCCAACCTTTATTATTCGGCGATGGTTACCTTTGGGATAAGTCTTTGCCTGCCGGCTCGTTATCTTAATCATTTACATCGCTGCCTCTATTTGCTTATTTTATTTTGCAAGTATTATAACAGTTAAAAACTTATAATGCAACCCCTGTTGGCTTTTTATCCACAAAAGCTGGTTGCTACAACATCAATTCCAGTATTTAAAACATTCTTAATAATCACATCACCAGTTTTAACATGATAATCAACTACTACTTTATTAATTTCATCCATAATCGCCATTAAATCTTTTTTCAAAACTGGCTGACTTGTTTTAACGGGAAGTCTTGGCATAGTTAAAAAGATTGTTTTCACAGTTGATGAAAGCGACCTTTGGGGATTAGTCATCTCAGCAATCGCATAAGTTTTTCCTCTAGCACATTTATTACCTGTTACGACTAAATCTTCAGTTATCTTTAAATGACAACCAATTGGACAAACAACGCATATTAATTCTTTCATTATGCTTCCTCCAGATTAATCAATATTTCTTCAGCACCAATAAGATCTTTTTTCTTAATAATTATATTTTGCATAATTGCTGGTTGTAAATATCTTAACCTTTTTTTCATTATTTCTTTTTTTCCTTGATAAACTGTCAAAACCGCTTTATCAATTTTACAATTTACCCGAAAGAAAACAGAAATATCATCGGTTAAATTATTAAAATCAACTCTTTGGGGAACAGTATATCTAATATTATCATTAAACTTTATTTCTTTTTGAAGATGATTATTAGTAATAGGATTAAGCAAGTTTGTTTTAGCTGATAATCCCACTTTTTCCCCTTCAATACTAACAAAGTCTACCAGATCATGAACATGTAAAGCATTACCACAAATATAAAGTCCGGCAACACTGCTCATATAATTTTGATCAACTGTCATGCTTCTAGTAATTTCTGATCTATTGACATCTATTTCATCAAAAAGACCAATATCAGGAATCAGACCAACGGATAATAATAATGTATCAACATCAAAGTTTTTTTCTGTTCCTTCAATTATACAAAAATTATCATCAACTTGGCTAATTGTTATACTTTCTAACTTATCAATTCCTTTAATATCTGTGATTGTATGCGATAGATAAAGTGGTATATTAAAGTCATCTAAACACTGTAAAATATTTCTTGGAAGCCCATTAGAATATGGCATTATCTCGGCAACTCCCAATACTTCAGCCCCTTCTAAAACAAACCGTCTTGCCATAATTAAACCGATATCACCACTACCTAAAATAAACACTTTTTTTCCAACTAAATACCCATCCATATTCAAATATCTTTGAGCACTACCTGCTGTCATGATTCCTTTAGGACGTGTTCCGGGCAGACACACTTGTCCTCTTGTTCTTTCATAACAACCACTAGCAATTATTACCGCTTTTGCATTAAGGTTTACAAGCCCATTTTCTATATTTGATAAAGTTAAATTAAAAGTATCTTCTTTTTTAATGTCAATAACTGTTGTGTTTAGCATAACATCAATTTGTCCTTTTTTTAACTCTTCAATAAATCTGTTAGCATACTCAGGACCAGTTAACTCCTCATTAAACATATGAAGACCAAAACCACTATGAATACATTGATTTAATATGCCCCCTAGCCTGTTATCTCTTTCAATAAGCAATATATTTAATTTTGGATCTTTAGCGGCAATCGCTGCAGACAATCCCGCTGCTCCGCCACCAATAATAACTAAATCTTTTTTCATGATTTTGTCTCCTTAACTAAAATTGGAGTATCTTCGGCATAATAATTGACTTCAGTTAGCTTTTTACCTGTTTGTTTAGCAATAATTTTTAAAACAGTGTTTTCACAATAACCACCTTGACAAAGTCCACTACCTGCTCTTGCTCGTTTTTTAATTCCTTTGATTGTGTCACTGCCAACAGGACCTTTGATTGCTTCAATTATTTCTTGCTCAGTAATTTTTTCGCATTTACAAACTAAATTACCGTATTTAGGTTTAAGTTTTAACAGCTTTTCTTGTTCTTTTTTACTTAAATTATGAAAAACAATTCTTTCCTCTAAATTAGGATTAAAGTCTTTTTTAAGGGGCGCATCTATTTTAATAACTTCTTCAACCAAATACTTAGCAATTGCTGGAGCAGCAGTAAGTCCAGGTGAATCGATACCTGCAACATTATAAAACCCCTTATTTGACTTTGATTCCTTAATATAGAAATCACCATAATTTGAACTTGCCCTAATACCAGAAAAAGTCCTTATTATCATTTGATAAGGATTATAGTCAGTTAATCTTTTTAAATTTTCTTTTATATAATTTAATCCGCTTGCTGTATTAGAAACATCATATTTATCTTTAATATCATAAGCCGTTGGCCCTAATAATATATTGCCATGAACTTGAGGAACAATTAATACACCCTTACTTATCTTTGTCGGAATCGGATAAATAACATGACTAAATAACTTAATTGCCTTTTTATCTAATACGAAATATTCACCTTTTCTTGGTAGCATTTTAATAACTTCTTCTTTTTCGACTAATGAAGCAATAAAACCACTATTAACCCCAGCAGCATTAATAACATTTTTACTCTTTATTACTTTACCATTTTTTAAATAGATATTATAAATACCATTTTCTTTTACAATATTTACAACTTCACTATTTTTTTCCAAACATGCACCGTTATTAATCGCATTTTCAATTGATCTTATCGCTACCTCCCAAGGATATGTTACTTTTGTAGTAGGTAAAGAGATGGCTTTTTCAATGTTTTCTGAAAGTAGTGGTTCTAATAATCTTACTTGTTTGCCGGTAAGTATTTCATATTTAACATTGTTTTTCTTTGTTTTTTCAACTAAAAAGTTAAAATCCTTTTCTTCTTCTTTACTTGCGACTACAAAAGCACCTGTTTTTAACAAAGGAATTTTTAGTTCTTTTTCTAACTTATCATAAAGTAAATTACCTTCTACACAAAGTCTTGCTTTTAAAGTGCCTGGCTTTGGATCGTATCCAGAATGGATTATCGCGCTATTGGCAATAGTTTGCCCACCAACAATATCATTATCTTTTTCAAGCATTAATATTTTTAATTGATATTTTGATAATTCTCTTAGGATTAATGATCCAACTATTCCTGATCCAATAACTGTATAATCAAACATTTTCATCCACCTTGTTTTCTTTTTCAATAATCTTTATTACATCAAATATGTTGTCAACAACATAACTAGGCTTATAACTTGATGCTTGAATTTCTTCTTTAGTAGTTTCACCAGTTAAAACTGCAATTGTTTTAACACCGGCATTGATACCACACAAAATATCAGTATAAAGACGATCCCCAACAAGTAAAACTTCATTTTTCTGCAAATTATATTTTAATAATAGATCTTTTACAATAGTAGGATCTGGTTTACCTAAAAATTTTGGTTCTACACCTGTAGCATCAGTTAAAAGTTTTGCCATTGAACCACAATCAGGAATATATTCATCTTTGCCAACAGGACATTTTAAATCTGGGTTAGTTGCAACAAAAGGAATCCCTTTTCTTAAAAATTCAACCCCTTTAACTAGCTTTTCATAATAAAGTTCTGTATCAAATGCTAAAACAACCACATCAGGATCTTTAGTTCCATCATATAGATGAAAATGAGTTTCTAAACGACTATTAAAATCTTTTGTTCCAATGGAATATATCGTTTTATAATTATTGTTTTTCAAATAATTAATTGTAACTTCTACAGATGTATACATGTTGTCAAGTTTTGCTGGAATATTTAGCATATTTAGTTTTTCTAAATACGTTGAAATCGATTTTGAACTGTTATTAGTAATAAAAACGTAATGAATATTGCTTTTCTTTAAGTACTCAAAAAAAAGGAATAACTCCTTCAATTAATTCATTTTCAATATATATAGTTCCATCCATATCAAGTAAAATGAGTTTAATCATATCGTTTCCTTCTGCTTTCTAAATATTTTATATTATAGCCACGCCATTATTATATCACTAATTATGCCGATATTAAATAATATAACAAAAAAGTTATACATGTTATAAAAAAAGATAGCTAGATTAACTTAAATCGTTAAATACTGCTATCTTTTTTAACTTAAATATGTATATTATACTTTTAATTTTTTCTCAAATCGCCACGCATCTTTAACCATATCATTAATTGTTAATTTAGTCACAAACCCTAGTTTCTTTTTTGCTTTATTTGGATCTGCATAACTTTCGGCAATATCGCCTTTTCTTCTGGCGACAACTTGATAAGGAATTTTAATTTTATTTACAGCACTAAATGCGTTGATTAATTCTAATACAGAAGTTCCTTTGCCTGTTCCCAAATTATAAATATTAATCCCTGTTTCATTAGACTGACAAGCTTTAAGATGTCCTACTGCAAGATCAACCACATGAATATAATCTCTAACACCAGTACCGTCTGCTGTCGGGTAATCATCCCCAAAAACATATAGTTTTTCGCGAATGCCTTTAGCTACTTGGGTAATATAAGGCATAAGGTTGTTGGGAATTCCGATTGGTTTTTCTCCAATTAAACCACTTGGATGAGCACCAATTGGGTTAAAATATCTTAAAAGAGTTACACTAAAATTTTTATTTGCCTTAGCAGTATCAATTAAAATCCGTTCACTAATCGCTTTTGTTTCTCCATAAGGGTTTGTTGTTTCTAAAAGAGGAGAGTTTTCAGTAAAAGGGGGACGTCCTTCTCCATATACTGTTGCGGAAGAGCTAAAAATTAGTTTGCTAATATTATTTTTTACTGCTAATTTTGCCAAATTAATCGTTGATAAAAGATTATTGTGATAATACATTAATGGTTTTTCAACACTTTCTCCAACCGCTTTATAACCAGCAAAATGAATTATTGCATCAAAAGAGTATTTTTTCACTATCTTTTCAACAGCCTTATAATCCGTGGCATCAATTTTGTAAAACTGACAATCCTTACCTGTAATCTTTTTAATTTTGTCTAATGTTTTTCTTTCTGCATTATGAAGATTATCTATTATTACTACCTCATGGTTGTTATTAAGAAGTTCTACAACCGTATGAGAGCCAATAAAACCTAATCCACCTGTTACCAATATTTTCATAGTTATCTCCTGTTTCATATATATTTTTACTCAATTTAAATTTAAAGGTTTATAAAAATATTATAACACTTTATTTTTTTAAAGCACTCTCGTAAAATATTTTCCTAGTTAATAAAAAAAGCTTGATTGCTCAAGCTTAATTGTAAAACATTTGTTTTGTTTTAGTATGGTTCCATATGGGAGATTGCAATTAACAACCCCAAAATGAAATAAACGCCTACGGAATCAACAAACATAATGATTTCTTGAAGATTAGCTGGATAATAAACTTTGTTCATAACCATTACTGTATAAGTTAAGCCTAATGGTAGTAAAGCAAATATGAATAAAAATATTTTCGATGCAACAAAGCGTGTTCCGCCAAACAAAGCAATAAGTAAATAAAGAAAACCAAATAACGCCATTGCTAGTAAGGATCCCACAACAAGCGTTCCTTCAACTCCTAAAACTGAAAATACTCCATCAAAACCAGATAATTTAAACAACTCAAATACAGCTTCTAACATTGGCCAAGCCAAGTAAATTACCTCTGCAATAACTAGCGCTAATGGAATTATAGCAAGTCTTGCTGATTTTTTTCCACCAATCATTATAAAAAATACTGCTAATGCCTTAAGTCCTAAAAACACATATACCAAAACCAAATTTACCGTATCAGGAAAAGAAGCATGGTATATAATGTCTAAATCATATTTATAATAAATTCGAAGTCCAATTACAGCAATCATTGCAAGTCCAATTAAGACTGCAAGTATTTTTCTAAAAACTCTCATCTTTCATTTTTTCTAATAAAATAGTTTATTAGTTCTCCTTTCAATCCTTTTTAATATTAACTCTATTTTAACACATTATTTCAAATAGTATATTTCATTTTACATTTTCTTTATAAAAAAACATTGTTTTTAATATTTTTATAAGCGGATTTTCCCTTACGTAACAACAATAACCCAATTATTAGGATCTTTCACATCTCCTGTTTGAATTCCAAAAAGAAGGTCATATAACTTCTTTGTTACTGGTCCAGCTTCATCTTTTGCTGAAAATATGTGTTTAATCTCATTATGAGTAATTGATTTAATCGGTGTTATTAAAGCCGCTGTTCCACAAACTGCAGCTTCTGCTAAGTGATTAAGACTATCTATATAAATATCTTCTTCTAAAACTTCCATCTTTAAAATGTTTTCCGCTAACCATTTAAGAGAATCATTAGTGATTCCTTTTAAAATAGATGGCGATACTGGGCTAATAAATTTATTATCTTTAGTTATCCCAAAAAAGTTTGCTGCCCCAGCTTCTTCTATTTTTGTATGGGTTTTTGGATCTAA
Source organism: uncultured Acholeplasmataceae bacterium (assembly GCA_964552625.1). GTDB lineage: Bacteria > Bacillota_I > Bacilli_A > Acholeplasmatales > UBA5453 > UBA5453. The sequence goes on from CAZKGV010000004.1 coordinate 44,812, forward strand.
GTAGATGCATTCATCAAAACCTTTTTCTTTAGCCAGCATTTTTGGATAAAGCGAACCCGCATAATTGCCGCCTACTTTTGCCGCTCCTGTGCCAAATGGTGCAGCTCTATCGTATTTTGTGGTTACAACATCAATCGGAACAGCCGCTCCTTTGAAATAAGCTGTAACAGGAGTTACTGCCACTATAAATAGATATTCTCTTGCTGGTACTAAACCCAAATTATCACCAACGCCAATCATAAATGGTCTAATGTAAAGTGTTGAGCTTCCGCCATATTCCGGAACATACTCATGATTGTCTTTAACAGTTTGAATAACTGCATCAACAAACTCTTCAACTTTAATCTCCGGCATTAAGATTCTTTTACAGGATTCGATAAATCTTCTTGCATTATCATAAACCCGAAAAAGTTGAATCTTACCGTCTTTTCTTCGATATGCCTTTAGGCCTTCAAAAGCTTGCTGCCCATAATGTAGTGAAGTTGACATTGAAGAAATAAATAATCTGTTTTCCGCTTGAAGCCTTCCTTCTTCCCAAACGCCATTTTTATAATGTCTGACATAAATGGAGTTTGTTTTTACATAACTAAAACCTTTTGCGACATTTTTCATTTTACACCTCTTAACATTTAATATTTTATCATATATCAAATAAAAATAAAATATAGGTTACTATAAACGCTAATATTTGTTGTTTTTAAATGGCAATAATGTGTTAAAATAGGTATGATTACCAAAAATGGTGTTAAATAACAAGAAAGATGGGTTATTATGAAAAGATTTCATCTAACAAACAATTATGCTTTAATCAATTTTGATATTTCTAAAATCAATACCGAAGTTGAAATTATTCAATCGGGAGGATTTAAACGAGTTTTAACTGCTTTTGTTAAACAACTGTATAACACTAAACATCCTCTTACTTTGGCTTTACCAAAAATTAATGCCCAAAGCATTTTAGAAGTATACAAACTACTGTTAATCTACGAAATCAACGAACTTAAAGGCCTTAAAGAAGCACATCTAATAAATAATTATCAAGTCCTATTATATGAATTAACTGAACTTTTATATGATTATTGGCGTAATTTAGAAAGATTTGGCCTTATTCAATTATCAAAAATATCCCACCAACATGCAAAAAAGCTAGAACTTATTACTAAATCAGATAGTTTTAATGAAAAAGTATTAAGTCTTTACCGACTAGTATCTCAAAAACTCCTGGGACAAAACTATTCGGTTTACCGACAACTCCCAGCTGGCGTTAATGCTAATTTATTATACTATAATCATACCTTTTCAAATAATAAAGACTACGAATGTTTACAAAAAATCGGCTTTATTACTGGCATTTTAACAAGGCCCCCATTTATTATTAACTCCAAAAGCAACCTAAGAGAAGGTTTATTTAAAGAAATTTTTCAAAACCCTCTTAAACATTTAGATATTAACCGACTTCATTATTTATGCTTTCCCGTTAAAGTTGGTCCTTTGCTTGCTTATGTATATATTCATAGAGACTTTTTACATCATGGAATAGCTTTATCTAATTTATTTGAACTGGCAAAAATAAATGAATTTAAAAATAACAAGCCTGATTTGATTTATATTTATGGCACTAAAGAAAACGAATTTAATTCAACCTTTTATCATGACAAAGAAGAAAACATTTATATTGGTATAATTAGCCGGTTTGATAAAAATGACTATTTTGGTTACCTAAAAAAGATGCTACTAACACTACATAATGTTTTTATGATAAACCAAAACAAGCTTCCTGTTCATGGAGCAATGGCCTCTGTTTTACTTTCTAATAACAAGATAAAAAACATTGTAATCATTGGTGATAGCGGCACTGGAAAATCGGAGACTTTAGAGGCTTTACGTATTTTAGGAAAAAAATACATCAAGCAGATGGAAATCATTTTTGATGATATGGGAACTCTTTTTATGGAAGATGAAAATATTTACGCTATGGGAACAGAAATTGGTGCATTTGTTAGACTTGACGATTTAAGCAGTGGTTATGCTTTTGAAAAAATGGATCGTGCAATTTTTCTAAATCCCAGCAAGAAAAATGCTAGACTGGTTATTCCTGTAAATGTTTATGAAAAAATAATTGCTAAACATGAAATTGATATCTTACTTTATGCAAACAACTATGAATTTAATCAAAATGGAATAAAATTATTTAGTTCCGTAGATGATGCTTTAAAAGTTTTTAAAACTGGAAAAAGATACGCCAAAGGTACCACAACTGAAAAAGGGATTGCAACAACTTTTTTTGCTAATCCTTTTGGCCCTGTACAAAAGAAAAAACAAACCACCATTTTGTTAGAACAATACTTTGAAAAGTTATTCCAAAATGGGGTTGTTGTAGGTGAAATTTTTACTAAACTAGCAGTTAATGGCTATGAAGTTTCTGGTCCAAAAGAATCAGCAAAACTATTACTTAAATATTTAGAAGAAAAATAAACAAATTTTGTTTATTTTTTTTGCATTAACGCCAAAGCTTCTTTAAATACTTCTAAAAAATCTTTTATATCTTCTTTTGTAATTGTCCCAAAAACACTTAATCTAAATGTATCTGCTTTAATAACCTTTTCTGGATATATTATAAATCCTTTCTTATAACAGTAATCATAAAGTTTTTCAAAACTAAACTTTTTATCGTCTTGATAATAAATTGATAACAATAATCCTGAGTTTATTGGTTTATCTACATAAAACTTAAAACCTAATTCTTTAACTCCTTTATAAAGTTCATCAAAGGCTTGTTTATGTCTTTGATATTTTTTTTCTAATGTTTCTTCAAATATTTCATCTAAGGCTTGATTTAGGGCATAAATAATTTGAATTGGTGGCGTAAAGTGAAGTTGGCCTTTTTTCTTAAAAAAATCATATTGGCGAAACAAGTTACAATAATAACTTCTTTTAGGATAAAATTCTGATTTTTCAATTTCTTCAGTTTTTCCAATTATAAAAGAAATACCTGCCATTGCCATAACACCTTTTTGACCGGATGACATTAAAAAGTCAATATTATCTTCTTTTATATCTATCGGAATCATCGCAAACGACGAAGTTGTATCAACTGCAAAAATTTTTCCGTATTTATGCGCCAGTCTGCCAATTTCTTTAATTGGATTTAAAATGCCTGTTCCTGTTTCATGGTGAGTAGCATAAACTAAACTAATATTAGGATTATCAATTAATGCTTCTTCTACTTCAAGTAAACTAGGCAACAAATTATCCGGATACTTTAATTCTACATAAGGGATATTATAATACTGGCAAACATGAACTGCCCTATTAGAGTAATTGCCATTATTGATAATCAAGGCAATCTCGTTTTTGTTTATTAAAGAACTTAAAACCGAATCAATACACAAAGTACCAGAACCTGAAAATAAAACTGAACTATAATAATTTTCATCAGCGTTAACTATTTTAAGTAAATCTTTTCTTACTTTGGCTAAAACTTCCACAAAATCACTTTCCCGATGACAAATATCAGGAATCACTTGAGCATATTTGACTGAGTCACTTGTTGTAGCTGGTCCTGGATTAAGTAATATGTTCCTTTTTATTTTTTTGTTCATTACAACAACTCCCTTCTTAATAATTTTAGCACAAATATACCCAAATTAAAAAAGACTGTAAAAAAATAGAAATTTGATTGTAAATTATTCTAATAATCAAAAAAATCTAATATATACAGTCGTTTTTTTATCATAAAAAGATTATGTTTCTTATATTTTTTTATTTTATTATTTCTTTTAAATAATTTGTGATTAGTTCATATCCCAAGGGATTAATATGAAGTCCTTCAATTGTATATTTAACATTAAGATTACCTTGCTCATCAGCAAGTTTATTATACATATCGATATATACTATATCTTTAAGCTCCTTTAACATTTGGTTGATTGCTCTAATGTCTTTATTTTTTCTCGGTTTTACAACCCTTGGGTTTAAGTTTTCATTAACAGGATAAATTGATTGAACATAAATTGTTGTCTCTTTATTATTTTTTTTAATATTTATAATAATTTCTTTAATATTTTCTACTATTTCAGCATTCGTTATCTTTAAGACTGCTAAATCATTAGTACCAATTAAAAGCACAACTCTTTTTGGCTTAAGTTTATAAACTGATTCATCTAATCGCTTTAAAATTCCTAAAGAAGTATCCCCCCCAATACCTCTATTATATACATTTTGATTACTAAAATACTCATAAACATTATAATCTTGCGTAATTGAATCACCAATAAAAAGAGTCCCTCCTGGCACAATAAATTTATTTTGACTTTTATAAGACTTTACTTTCGCATCAAAACCTAGACTAAACAAATCTTTTAAAAAATCTTCAATTCCTTTTTTGTATCTTTTATTGTAAGTAATTACTATTAAAACTATTAGCCCAATAATAACTATTATTAATAACGCGTATATTAATTTATCCATTTTTCACCTGTGCAGTTATTATAATGTGTTTTTTACCTCTTTGATATGGCTCAATTATAAACGATTCTACTCCTGCTGGGACAATAAATGTTTCAGCATAATTAATTGTTAAGGGTTCAAAAGAGTTGTCTTTAGAATATATTTTTGCTTTCTCTCCTGAAACTAAATTAGCTGACATCACGTTGTCTTTAATAAAAACTTCATACGGCTCATCAAAGGTATATCTGGTTGTTTTAATAAATTCTCTTTTGTGAAGACCCGTTATTTCTTTATTATCATCAATTTTAATTATTTGATTAATCAATTCATTTTTAGCAAAATCTTCATTATAATGATATTGAAGATTATTAAATCCATGTTCTAAATGAACTGGACGCGGTTTGCCATCTAAATTTACTCTTCCCCAATCCCATAGTTTAAAGGTAAATATATAAGCGGTTGTGCTGATTTCTAATACCATAGTATTTTTACCGCTACAATGAATAACTCCTGCTGGAATTAAAAAATGATCATGCTTTTTCGCTTTAAAAGTATTGACATATTTATTAGCATCAAAAACAATTTCTCCCTTTTCTGCCCTTAGTAAATCATTTTTAAACGCTTCTACATCAACATCATTTTTGAAACCTAAATAAATAACTCCATCATCTTCTGTATCAAGAATATAATATGACTCATCTTGCGTATAAGTCATTCCAAACTTATCATAAATATATTCTGTTCTAGGATGAACCTGTAACGATAAATTTCCTCCTCCCATCGTATCAAGCAAATCAAAACGAATCGGGTATTTTTTCCCAAACCAAGAATGAACAACGGTACCCATAAATGCTTCCGGTTCGAACATAATTATATCTTGAGCTGGCAATTCAATAGTTTTATTCCCAAATCCTAGTTTGATACTATTTTCTTCTGGAACTCCATCAAAACTCCAAGCATAGTTAATTACATTTTTATCTAAATTACAAACCTCTTTCATCCACTGTCCCCCCCAAACGCCCGGATCAAAATAAGGTACCATTCTAATCGGTCTTTTTGTCAATTGTTTTAAAGCATGAAAAAAAGTTTGCCTATTAATCATTACTGGCTCATTTAAATCATTAAAATCAATAATATATTTTGATTTACCATAGACTTTTTCTTTAATTCGATCAGCAACTCTCCATTCAACAAAATATCCCCTTTTATATTTTCTTAAAATATCTTCATCGTGATTATTTGTTTTGAAATTAGGTATTCCTTTTCGATATCTAAGTTGGATTTCCCATCTTGTAATGCTTACAGGAATAATAACATCAGCATCAACTAAATGCGCCCCGAAACCAAATACAATTTTTACTCCTTCTTCTTTTTTTAAATTTTTCTTTAATTCTTGTACTTTATCCAAATGATAAAAATCTTCGATTATATGATGAGACATTAAACCAAAAACACGATCATCGGTAATATTTTTTTCTAGCATCTTTTGTAAAGTTTTTTCATCCTTTGCATAATCTTCAATTAAAACAACCTTACTAGGGTTTAATTGTTTAATTATCTTATCATATAAAATATCCAAATCAACCGCTGGATATGTTTCAAAAGCAATTATGCCTTTTTTTATTTGTTTTAACTCCTTAATAATCTCGACAAAACCTTTAAATAACTTTTTATTGTTGTTATCAATTTTTAAAATAGGATTTAAATTGTAATTTGATTTAAAATTCAAGTAAGTCATTTTATTTACCCCTTTTTATAATATTTATCTTGTTTTAATAAACCAAACGGCTTCCTTAAATGAATGGTTGTAATAAAACCAAATGTTGCTGCAAAAAGCAGAACAAACTCAATGCGCACAAAAACAGCAAGCAATATAATAATTGCAAAATTACCCAATATAAGTATATTTGAAAATAAAAATCTAGTCTGAATAAGTAAAATATTTTTAGTTAATATAATAAAGTTTTTAGATTTAAATATAGCTATTACAGAAAGTCCATATATTAAAAAAAACAATAAATAATAGGCAATCACAATCCCTAAAACCATTAAAACTAGATTGACGTTTCTAATGGCGTAGTCAATCATAAAATATAGAGGTACGCCAATAAAAATAGTTATTAACCAAATATAAGTACCATATTTAAAATTTTCTTTGAATGAACTAAAAAATAAACTAAACACTGATGTGGGTTCATCTTTTTTATATATTTGAAACATAACCCTATTCAGGGCTGCTGTTGCAGCCCCAAAGGTTATAAGTAATCCCAAAACGCTAACTAATAACCAAATAAAGTGAACATAAATAGTATCGGTTGCTTTTTGGTAAAACTCTTTAAATGTCATCCGTTGTTATTAAGCTGATTTTCTTTTCTTAATTACGAAAAATGTGCCCAATCCAGCCGCAGCGACAACCACTGCTACTCCAACTATAATTAAAGTTATTACTAATGAGTTATCGCCTTTAATTGTTCCTGTGCTTTCGAATAATTCATCAGAAAAATAAACTACTTTTCCAAATTTCCCATCCCCTAAATCGACATCAGGATCATATGCGCTTTCTTCATCAAGGACTATTTCTTTACCTATAGTAACTTTGTATTTAGCCAAATTCATAATATCGCCCTTATCAAAGAACCCTGCTAAATCAGCCTGATCAATTACATTATCAAAAATACCCGATAATGCCCAGTCCAGTGAAGCTAGGATTATTTCATCTGATTCTTTAAAAGTTATTGTTTTTGTTGAACCACCGGTAATCACTAACGATGGTCTTTCTGCTGCTGAAAAATCTGACCAACTCAATGTTGGCGATAAATCAACTAATTTTTCATATATTTCTAAAAATTCATCAAAATCTTTAAATTCAAATGAAAAACCAAAATAACGATGATATCCTTCAACTCTTGGCTCCAAAACAGTAACATAGTCTGGTGCATTTTCTTCTAACCATGTATTAATAGCAAGTACTCCACCGTGAGTATACTTATCATTTAAAACAGGGCCATTGCCTTTAGACCCATCTGGATCATCTGGATTTGGAATAACAGTTTCACTTAACAAATCATCCATAATATCAATGATATATGTTCTTTTCCCGCCGCCATTTTGATTAAGCTCGGTTTCTACCGCAAGCTCGCCTGGCCAACATGCACTTAATAAAAATAAACCAACAATCGCAACAAATAAAAATAATGCTTTTTTCATTTTTTTCTCTCCTTTTTATTCTTCTTCACCTAAATAAACAACATATTTATTTAGTTTCATTGCTCCTAAAGTAATTACTAATACAATTACCAACAAAATCCACGCCATGGCAGAAGCCATGCCCATCTGTTTATCTTCCATCATCTTATCAAACAAATAATAAGCATAATAATAAGTTGACCTGCTAGGTCCGCCACTGGTCATAATATAGGCAAGTGTAAATACTTGAAACCCGCCGATAAGACCAGTAATAAATGTAAAAAATATTGATGGTGTCATTAACGGAAGAGTTATCTTAAATAACTTTTTAAACCAGTTAGCGCCATCCACTTCAGCTGATTCATAAAGTACTACAGGTATATCTTGAAGTTGAGCAAGATAAATTACCATTGAGCCTCCTGCACTCCATAATCCCATAATAATTAGCGTTATTTTTGATAAATCTTTTGACGCATACCATCTTAACGGTTGCATTTTAAATAATTTATAAATTGGCTTTAATATTTCATTAATGATTCCGAAATTAGGCTGAAATAACCATAACCATAATAAAGTCATTGCCACAATTGAAACAACATTTGGCAAATAAAACAGTGTTCTATAAATACTTATTCCCTTAACCTTCACATTAAGAAGAAGAGCAAGTAGTAACCCCACAACAATTCCTAATGGCACCGCAATTGCAACATGATAAATTGTGTTTCCTAAACTCAGCCAAAACAAACTATCGCTAAAAAAGAGTATCTTATAATTTGTAATACCGATAAATCTAGGTGTAGATATCATATTATAACTAGTAAAACTAATGTAAAAAGAAGCTAAAAATGGAAAAGCTCCAAAAACAATCAAGCCTATAATCCATGGACTTGCAAAAGCATAGCCAATAAGATTTTCTTGTTTTTTCATTTTTGATAAAGTAATGTTTTTCTTTTTCATTTTAAATCTCCTCAACTACAGCATTAGTTATTTATTTGTTTGCTCGTAATTGCTCTTTTTTTCTAAATAATATAGTCTTGCTCTGTTTAACGCTTCTTGTGGCGTTAATGTTTTTTCTAAAGCCTGGTTGTAAAACGGCTGCCAATCATTACCATGCCATGAAGGTGCATAAGGCACATAAACTTTATCAACGGCATAATCTAATTCTTGATAAAGTGCAGCTAATATCGGATCATCTTTAGTAAAATCATCCATTGCTTGGATATGTGACATAATCCAGCCATTAGCATTAGCTATATCAAGTTGTGTTTGATAACTCATCATATATTTTAAAAAATCATAAGCTCCATCACGTTTACTTATATTACCTGCACCATTTTTATATAGTTCAATTGAAAAACCACTTCCCCAATTAACTCTAATTCCGTTTTCATCAGGAACAGGAATTGGTGCAACCCCATATTCAAATGTTGCATTTGCATCTTTAATTTGCTGATAAAGCCCATCAACTTCAACAATCATCGCAACCCTTTCCGCTGCAAAAGGATTAATTCCCAACATTTGATTTCCTTCGCCAAAAGCTTGTAATTGGGCCCGCGTAAACTGACTATTAAAATTAACAATCCAATCAAGCACTTCTACATGTTTTGACGTATTTAATGTTGGAATAAGGTTTTCATCAAAAAAATCAAGTCCTGTTTGCCATAACCAACCGTGATAAGTTGCATTACCGTAAGTTGGATCAAAACCAATTCTTTCAATTTGATTGTTTTTCACTTTATCAAACTTTTCTGCGACTGTTTTTAATTCACTCCATGTTGTAGGAACATCTGCTTTTGTTAACCCTTTTTCTGCAAACATATCAAGATTATAATAAAGAGCTCTTGTTGTTCCTGAAAATGGCATTGCGTATAAATCGCCATTATAAGTTGCAAACAATTTTTGCGACTCGCGAAACTGGTCAAAATCAATTATGTTTATTTCGGAAGTATCATTTCTGGCTAATTCTGAAATATTATACAGCGCTCCAGCTGAAGCTCTTGCAACAACATCGTCTAAAGTACTCAACCCTACATCGGGTGCGGTTTTTGATGAAATTGCAATATTTATTTTATCCCAGTAATCCCAAAAGCCAAATCCGGTTCCTTTAACCTCATATTTATCTTGACTTTCATTGTATTTGTTAATGATTTGTTTTGTTGCCGAGTAAGATGGGCTTCCTACAGGTGACATATGCCAATAATCAATTCTAATCTTCCCACTACTAACGCCATCTTTTTTACATGCCCCAAGCGAAAACAACCCCATTAACGCTATTAAAAACAATAATACTTTTTTCATACTTTTCCTCCTTTGTTTTATCCTTTAATACCGGTAAATGATATACCTTCAATAAATGTTTTTTGTGTTAAAAAGAAAATGATAAGTGTTGGCAACATAATCAAAAGCGATGCTGCCATCATTAAATCAAATCTACCACCATATTGCGTTTGAAAAGCTCTTAATCCAATCGCAAGAGTCCAATCTTCAGGATTGGATAAAAATATTAATGGTCCAAAATAATCATTCCATGTTCCCATAAACGTAAAAAGTGCAACGGTAATAATTGCTGGTTTGGAAAGCGGAAGCATAATTCGGAAAAAAATTTGAAAATGATTAGCTCCGTCAATTAGGGCTGATTCAGTTAAATCTTTAGGTATGTTTTTAAAAAACTGTCTAATCATAAATATATAAAAAGCTGCCCCTCCGCCAAAAAACGCTGGAACAATTAAGGGTAGTTTTGTTCCTAGCCATCCTATTTTTGCATACATAATAAAAGTCGGAATCAAAATAACTTGTAAAGGAATCATTAACGTTGATAACATTACAATAAACCATTTATCTCTACCTTTCCAACTTAGTTTTGCAAAAGCATAAGCGGCAGTTGTTGACGAAAAAACAGTTCCAACCACCACTAAAATAACTATTAGCATACTATTTTTTAAATATAGCCAAAAAGGTATTAAAGTAATTGCAGTAACAAAATTTTTCCATTGTGGATTCTTAGGAAAAAACGACTGTGCTCCTTTTAGTAATTCTTCTGGTGTTTTTAACGCTGTAAATAACATCCATAAAAATGGAAACACAAAAATAAACGAAAGAAGCGTTAAAACTATGTAAGTTATAATGTTTTTTACAATATTCCTTCTTCTTTTTGTCCAAAATGGTACAACTATTTTTCTTTCCATTAAATCGCGTCCTTTGAAGTATCTTTCAAACGAATAAACCTTGGATTGTAAACCCGATTATCGCTCATATTATGCTTATAGGAGTACGTGTTAGTGTTGTAAGAAACAAGAATTGAATCGCTCTTAGATAAATGAGGGTGAGCCTTGGCATTATACGTATATGTTGTTGATTTAAAAATTTCTTGTTCCGGAGTAATATAGATTATTTGTGGTTTGCTAAATGGTCCTGTTAAAGATTCGCCAATGCTAAAAGCTACCTTTTTAGTGTTTGTATCAAATGTATAAACTGCCATAAATTTGCCCTTATTATGACCTTGTCTTAGTTCAATTACTGACATTTCAGCAGAAACATGCTTTAATAATGGTTCGGCATCAGTTAAATTGCTAACCCATTTACCATTAGCGTAAAATTGCCAATCATCAAAATAAGCGAAATCATTTTCTTTTACTCTGCCAACAATTAGTTCTCTTAACCCCATTTTCATTACAAATCCATAAACATAAATATAACCATCAGGATTTAATGCTCCTGCTTGAGTAGTATTAGAAAAAATTGCTGCTCCTAACAAATATTCGTTACCATTTTTTCTTGCCATCAATGGCGCTCTTTTCTGTTTAACTGTGGAAAAATCAAGCTGCTCATTTTTAATCTTTGTTTCAAATAAAGCTGCTCCGCAAACACGAAATTGCAATCCTTCTGGTTGAGTAGTATCGCTATTAATAATTATTGGGATGAAGTATAATTTATCTTTTATTACAACTCCATCTTGTAACCAAATCCAAGCATGATCTTGTTTTTCTAAATAAACACTATCGGCGGTAATAAAAATATCTTTATATTCTCTTTTTCCAGAAAAGAATTTAATTTTATTTAAACCAAAAATTCCTTCTTTAAAAGTTGAATCATTATAATTCGATTTTGCAATTAACTTGATATATCTAGCACTGGTATTTAAATAAACATTTTCAAAATCATTTGACCCTTGACTTTTTTTTAATGTTGTATTATTAATTATTTCCCATTTTTTATTATCATCACTTATATAAAAACTTATCTCTTTAAAACCTCTTTTTGAAGCATCCGAGAGTTCTTGATTATAATAATTGTAAATTACTACATTATCAATTTTTCTTTTTTTGTGAAAATCAAAAACCAAGGTGGCTTTATTCCTATTATAAGCACTTAAATAACCATATTTTTTAGGATCTAATTCATCTATTAACTGATATGGCACAGACCCGCTTGTGTCAAATTTTGGATCCATTTTATAATAAGATGTTATTGCTCCATTTTCGCTTTGATTAACATAAAAATTAATCTCTTTTTCTTTCATGTAGGCAATAGTATTATTTGGCATTGCATGTGGTTGAATACGATTATGAGTTAAGGGATCTGAATAACCAACAAAAGTATCACCAAAAACAAACAAAGTATTAACTTCTTCTTTTAAATCTAAATGGTCTTTCCCATTTGTTAAATTAAAACTAAATATACCATCTCCGCCACTCCAATGATACTGTTTGCTTGAAAAAATTTTATCAAACTCTTTGTCTATTTGCGCAACATAACCAAGGCCTAAAAATATCTTAATTACTGATTCTTCTAAAACCGTTACCTCGAGCTTATTGGCATAATTAGAATCCAAGTTGATTTCTTCATCGATATAGTAAACAATCTTTTTTACTTTCCCATCAACCTTACCTATTGGATAAATCTCATCTAGGTAAATCTTAAAAGTTCCTTCTTTAAGTTTAATCTCTTTTATTAGTTTTCCTTCTTGCATATTAACCCTTACCTTTCACTTCAATCATTTCAACAAATCGTGGATAATATATTCTTACATCAGATAAAGAAGCCATATCCATTGAATTAACATTATATGAGATTAAAAATCTCCCTTCATCACTTAAATGTGGATGCAGTTTTGCATTATATGAAAATGCGCTTTTTAACTGTCTATAATCATTAAATTGATAAATTTTGTTGTAAGGACCAAACGACCCATATGGTGTATCAGATAATGCATAAGAAATTGTTCCGCTTAACGTATTTTCCATAACAACAAGCATATACTTTCCCGCATACTCTCCCTGGGGAATATAAGTTACTGAAAGTTCAGCCGAGACACTATCTTTTAATGTTGCCACTTTTTTTATATCATTTTGCCAATTGGTGCCATCATAATACTCATATTCATTAAAATTTTCTATATCTTTAGGAAGCACTCTTGAGACAACCAATGATCTACTATTGGCATCTTTGTAGCCATAAATATAGATGTAGCCATCAATATCTGTGTTATCCATTATGCCTGCTCCAAAAAATATTTCTTCTTGATTACTAGTTAAAAAGTAAAGTGGGCTATCCATCATAATTGCATTTTCATAATCCAGTTTTTGATTAACGATAGGCGTTTTTATAAACCCTACACTATGAACTTTAAAATATGTTTCAAAATCTTTAACTAAAAGCGGAAACAAATAAAGGTAATTATCAATAATAACTCCATCTTGCAACCAAAGCCGTGCGGTTTTATCTAAGTCACTTAACTCAAAATTGCTTAGCGTCCCACTAATTTGGCCAAACAGATAATTGTTTTGACTATCAAAAAACATTAATTTGCCCAAACCAATATATTCATCACTGTATCCTTCTTCTAATTCTAACCTCACGTAGCGGGCGGTGATTTGCCCTAAATGTATTTCTTTATTAAAAGATTCGCTATCAAGGCCGCTTGCCTTTGGGAGAAAGAAAGAATCACCTTCCCGCCAGGTGTTTTGGTCATCACTGAAAAGGAGTTTTATTTTTTTACTACCAAAATTAGGATTGTCATTATAATTCCACACATAAATTTTAGCTAAATCAACAATTTTTTTAAAATCTATTTCTAACATTGCTTGCTTTTGATCTGTCAAATACATTGTCCCATCAGATTCTTTTTGCAAAAGCGCATCTTTACTCTGAGAAATTGACAATCCATCACTATCAAATAAATTTCTAGCTTCTTTACCAATATAGTATGATGGACCAAAGATGCTTTTTGCCACACCGTCAACTGTTTTATAATTAAACTGAATAGATTGCGCTAATGGTTTACTGTGATCAATATAACCAATAGAATTATTAATCATTTTAGATGATTTTCTTAGATGATTATGAGTATAAACATCACCAATAAATGTATCGCTAAAAATAAGTAATGATTTGCTTTTTTCTTCCCATAATTTTCTTTTCCCATTTAAGTTAAAACTAAATATACCATCTGCGCCTGTCCAGCCACTATATCTTAAAAATAAATTAGACCAATCTTGTGCTTCTTTAACAATAAAACCTTTATCTAAAGCAAAAGAACAATTTAACAAACCGTAAGAAGAACCATCAGCTTTAAATGTCAATTTTATTTTTTTTGCTAATTGACCATCAATTGGCAAAATTTCATTTAGACCAATTCTTTTATTATTAATAACCCTTTGATACCCATAGCCATCTAGGGAAATATCAATTGATATTTCGCTAATAGGTTTAATATTTTTATCTTGAAATGTTTTTAAATTAATAAACTTTATTGGATAAGAGGCATCAAAAACAAAAATTATTTGATGCGTTTTTCTGGAAGATTTTTTGAATTCCAACCCAAAATCATCAATTGGTTTTTCATATCTTCTAAATGCTTCAATGTTTCCGCTGAACTGAGAATAAGGAATTTCAATATCAGCAATTGGAATAATTTTACCCTCTTCATAAGAAAAACTAGAAACATCATCTCCAGGTAATATTATCTCTTCTTTTTTTTTACACGAAGCTAAAGCTAACATAAATGTGAGAATACAAATAGTGCACATTTTTTTCATTTTTATTCCTTCCATGTAAACGTTTGCTACATTTTAAATATATCACAACGTTTCTCAAATTACAATACATTTATAATACATTTAGAAAAATAATAAAAATACCGCAAGAAAATCACTTACGGTAATACATTTTTGTTCGGTATTGATAACGCTCAGCATTATAATATGTTTCCGTGTATTCAATTAATATGTTATTTTGGTCATAAGCAAATCTATCTCTTCTAAGTTGAGGTGAATCATTGAATATTAATAATTTATCCTTAATTTCTTTAGATGTGTTTACAGCGCTAATTATTTCTTCAAAATTAGAAAAATAAATGTTTTGTGAAGAAAGATACTCATATAACGATCCCATTAAAATTGATTTATCTTTAGGCATTTCCATAATTGGAAGCAAATACGTATCCGAAAACATAATTGGTGAATCATATCCTCTTATTCTCTTCAAATTGTATAATGGTGAGCCTTCATCTATATTAAAAATTTTTGCCAATCGTGAATCCGCTTTAATTTCATTGAATTCAAATCCCATCGTATAAATAGGACGCCCCATTTCATTCATTTCACTTGTAAAACTCTGAATTAAAGTAAAGTTTAATAGCGTTGGAGCATTAAAAGCAACCGTCGTTCCAAAACCAGCTTTCCTGTTTAAGTATTTGTCCTCCACTAATTTTTTTAAAGATGCTCTAATAGTTACTCGACTTACACCATAAATTTTAGCTAGTTCTTTTTCTGACGGTATTAATGAACCTACTTCCCATTTACCACTGTCAATTTTAGATTTCAAGTCATTCCTTATTTTTAAATATAAAGGCAATTTTTGATCCATACTAACACCTCTTAGTAACTATATTGTATCATTTATATAATACATTTGCAATCAATTTATTTTTTTTCTTAAAGAATTGAAAAACATGTTATAATTAAGTTGTATTATTTTAAAAAAGGGGGACTTTAAATGAAATATTATTTGGGAATAGATGGCGGTGGAACTAAAACTAAATTGATTGTTATTAACGAAAAAGAAGAAATATTGTTCGAAAACATTTCCTCTGCCTCAAGTATTGATACAGTTTCAGAAAAAGAAACATATAATGCATTTTATCTTGGTTTAAAGCCTTTTATTGACAAAAATCCCCATATTGTTTTTACTGGAATTTTTATCGGTATAGGTGGAATCGTTTTTCAACATCAAAAAGATTATGTTGTTAATATTGCAAAAAAACTCCCT
This sequence comes from uncultured Acholeplasmataceae bacterium, assembly GCA_964552625.1. Classification (GTDB taxonomy): domain Bacteria; phylum Bacillota_I; class Bacilli_A; order Acholeplasmatales; family UBA5453; genus UBA5453. Next base: position 60,715 of record CAZKGV010000004.1, read on the forward strand.
CTAGTAAAAAATAGCACTTTTATTAAAGCTGAAAACGATATGTATAACGCGCTTTATAGCGGTTTGCTTTTTAGTGAAGGGGTAGCGTTAATATGTGGAACTGGAATGGTTGCTTTTGGCATGGATAAGTACAATACGCATATCAAATGTGGTGGTTGGGGCTATAAAGAAGGTGAATTTGGCAGTGGTTATCACTTAGGTATGGCTTGCGTTCAATATATGATTAGAGCTTTCGATGGCAGATATCAAAAAGATGCCTTCGCAAAAGAAATTGCTCAAAAACTAAATTTCAAATTTGCTGAAGACATCATTGATTTAATGGAAGATTTACACACCAACCGTACTAAAGTTGCTTCGTTAGCTCCTATTCTTACCAAACACGCCAATTTATCACATCCTTATGCTTTAAAAACAGTTGAACTAGCAACCGATGAACTAGCATTAGCTGTTAAAGGTGTCTTTAATCAACTAAAACTAACAACAAACAAAATCGTAATTGTTGGCGGCCTTGGTAACTCCGAAGGCATTTTTAAAGAAAAACTACATAAAAAACTAAAAAAGTTTAAACCCGATATAGAAATATTGCAGCCGCAAATAGATCCTGCTCTTGCGGCTGCAGTTTATATAAAAAAAATACTAGTAAAATAATTTTTACTTTATTAAAGGATAACTCCACTTATTTGTGTGAGTTTTTTCTTTTTATTGTTTCAATCAAAAATGCAATCAGCAAAAACATTACTACACCAGATAAATCAATAAATACATCAATTAAACTTGCACTTCGTAGGGGGGTAAAAAATTGAATTGTCTCATCAAGAGTAGCGACAAAAAGACCATGAACAAGCGTAAAAAGATATGGATACTTAACTTTATTAATTCTTTTATAAACCATAAACCAAGCTAATCCTAATAAGAAAAACTCCAAAAAGTGAGCCGCTTTACGAATTAAAAACGATAAAGTTTCTTTTTCAATATTAAGATTAATTTTTATTAAAAAGTTATAAACATTAGTAGTGAAAAAACCGCTTTGAAGACTTGAAACAGGACCCGTTAAAAGCGAGTTTATAAAGATAAAAATATTAATAATTATTGCAAAAGCAAGCCATAAATATCCTTTTTTATTCATATGTTTACATCCTTAATTTAACACATTGCTTAAATAATTTACCATCTGATAAAGATAATTGTCTTTTGTCCCATCATATACTAAAACAATATGAATCCGATCATGCAAATACTTCAATGATATTTGATATGATGTTAAACCAATTGCCATAAACATTTTTTCTCCATCAATAGTTTTTGAGGCATTAACACTTAATATTAGGGTAATATCTGTGTTTGTTTTATCGATCTTTTCTACACCTAGTTTTGTAATTAACTTATAAAAAAGTTTTTCATACATATATTCTTTTAACTCTTCACTAACACTTCCAAAACGATCGGTTAGTTCAATTACTAAATTGTTTGCATCACTTAAATTATTAATCGTCGCAATTCTTTTATGAATTTCCAATCTAACTTCATCATCAAAGATAAACTTTTTGTCAATATGTCTTTTTGATAAAATTACTTCATCATCCTTTATTTTTTCTTTTTCAATACCCTTTTGTTCTTGAATTACTTCTTCTAATAACTTTAAATACATCTCTAAACCAACCGATTCAATAAAACCGGATTGTTCTGGGCCTAAAATATCCCCTGCACCTCTAATTGATAAATCTCGCATCGCAATTTTAAATCCACTACCTAATTCTTGAAAATCTTTAATTGTTTTTAATCTTTTTTCTGCTTCTTCAGTTAAGATCTTTTTCTTATCATACATTAAATAAGCATAAGCTATTTTATCACTTCTACCGACTCTACCTCTTATTTGATAAAGCTGCGAAAGACCAAGTCTATCAGCTTCATGAATAATAAGTGTGTTGGTGTTGGGGATATCTATACCTGTTTCAATAATAGTTGTTGAAACTAAAACATCAAACTCTTTGGCAATAAATAGACTAATAACATTTTCTAAGGTTTTTTTATTCATTTTACCATGCGCAAAACTAATTTTTGCTTCTGGAACTAAAACTTCTAATTCTTTTACAATTAACTCCATATCATCCACTTTATTATAAAGATAAAAAACTTGCCCGCCACGAGCCAATTCTCGATCAATTGCATCCTTGATTACCGATTTATGACGCTGGATAATATGGGTTTGAATTGGATATCTATTTAAAGGTGGTGTGTCAATCATTGATAAATCTTTTATCCCAATTAAAGACATCTGTAGTGTTCTTGGGATTGGTGTTGCCGATAAACTAAGGGCATCAACATTTAACTTCATTTGTTTGATTTTTTCTTTATGAGCTACTCCAAAACGCTGTTCTTCATCAATTACCAATAGGCCTAAATCCTTAAAAACAACATCATCCGATAATATCCTATGCGTCCCGATTACAATATCAACTAACCCTTTTTCTAAATTTGTAAGTAGTTGTGTTAGATCCTTAGAAGTTAGAAATCTTGTAAGCATAAAAACGTTAATGCCATATGGCTCAAATCTTTTTTTAAATAAATGATAGTGTTGCCTCGCAAGGACTGTTGTAGGTACTAGATATGCTACTTGTTTACCACTATATACTGCTTTAAATGCGGCTCTAAGTGCCACTTCGGTTTTTCCATAACCAACATCACCGCAGATGAGCCTGTCCATTGGACGAGCACTTTCCATATCAAGTTTTACATCATTGATTGCTTTTAATTGATCTTTTGTTTCTACATACTCAAAATCATTGGCAAATTCTTGATGTATCTCCTCATCCGCTAAATGAGAAAAACCTTTAACTTCTTCTCTTTTTGCATAAAGGTTTAACAACATATCCGATAAATCAGTTAGCTTCTTTTTTAATCTTTTTTTCGTTTTATTCCATTGTGTTGTCCCCAGCCGGTTTAAAGTAGGAGTGTGTCCTTCACTAGCAGAATATTTTAAAATTAATTCAACTTGATCAACCGGCACATACAAATAATCGGTTTTATAATAGGCAATATGAATATAATCTCTTTTAACACCACTTAACTCCATAGTCTTAACGCCCTTATATTGCCCTATTCCATAATCATAATGAACAACATAATCATTAATCTTTAACTCTTTTATATCACTGATTCTAACTGCCTCTGATAATACACTTTTATATTTTATTTGCTTTTTATGACCTTTATAATCATAAATATCGCTTTCATTATAAAAAATTATATTTGCTTTATATAGATCAAAACTTGGCATATTGTTTGGATAATAAATCTGAATTTTATTTGCTGTGATATTTTTAGGATTAATTAAATAATCATTTTTTTGATTATCAAGTTCAGCAATTAGTTTTTGATATCTTAACTCTTTTTCAATACTAATTACGTGTGTATGATTATCTTCTTTAATTCTTTTTACAAATAAGTGATCATTACCTTGATAAGGCGTTACATCCCTTGCGTAAACATTTAATGTTTTATCATCTTCTTCATCAATTAGCACTTTTATTTCATGATGATTAAAATGAAAAAGATTTGCCATTTTTAAATAAAAAGGCTTATAGTTGAAAAAAAATTGCTTGCTTTCTTGATAATAATCTTCTAAATCTTTAAGCATTCGCTCTTCATTGAGCATCATTTTGTTTATTTCATAAAAATAAATCTTTTTTTGCTCAACAAAATCAAAGATAGTATTATTACTAAAATAACCAATATAATGATTTTTTGTCTCAAGATTTATTTTTTGATATAATTCATCAATTTCTAAATTTATTTGATTTAATTGAGCATTAGTTAAAGAATCTGTGTTTTCGACTAATTTTTCTAAAGATTCAACTACATCCTTTTTTTCTTTTTCACTATAAAACAATTCATTAATCGGTAAAATTACCACACTATTAGATTGACCAATTGAGGTTTGCAAAAGCGGATCAAAAATTTTAATTTTCTCTATTTCAATATCAAAAAAATCAATTCTAAAGGGCTTTTCATAGCCAATTGGATAAATATCTAAAATTGATCCCCTAATACTAAATTCTCCTGTTTTTAAAACTGTATATTCTCTTTTATAACCAATATTTACTAACCTTTTGGCCAAACTCTTTAAATCTATTTGCATTTTTGTTTGCAATTTAATAATTGCGCTTTCAAAAGCGCTTTTATTCATTGTTTTAAACATAGCTGCTGGTTGATTTAGAATAACTATTTTCTTTTTGCCTTCCAAAAGCTTACCGATTGCATAAAGCCTTTCTGTTTTAAATGCCACACTGGATAAAGATAAAATTGATGTTAAAAACTCATCTGCAGGATAAAATAAAACATCTTCATCGCCAATATAATTGCTTAAATCATCATAAAACTTTTGAGCTAAATAAATATTAGGTAAAACTAAAAAAATGGTGTTATTATTAGCTTTAAAATCGGTAGTAATTAAGCTTTTTACAAAATTTTCTGTTACACCAGCAATTTTTAAATTATTTTCTTTTTTAATAATATTTTGAATTGTTTTTAGTTCATTAAATAATTTAAAGCCCATATTTCCTCTTTTTAGACGACAAAACCCGGACAAATCTAGGTTTGTCTAGGTGTTAGTTTTTAATTATATGAAGTCATTATTTTTTCAAATTGATTTCCTTTTACAAACTCATCAATTATATTTTCCACTACGCTAAATGTATGGTTTAAAACTTTAAATTCCTTTTTAGAAAACTTTGATAACACATAATCAATGACTAATAAGTCTTTAGAAATCCCAATTCTTATTCTTTTAAATTCTTCAGTTTTAACTACTTTAATAATATCTTTTAATCCATTATGCCCACCAGCGCTTCCCTTGGGCTTAATCTTAATTGTTCCTAATTCAATATTAATATCATCAACAATAACTAATATATTATCAACTGAAATGTTATAATAATTGGCCACTTTAGCTACACTACTTCCTGAAAGATTCATAAATGTCGTTGGTTTTAAAAAAATTGTTTTAGCGCTTTGTGTTTTTAACTGAGCAATAAATCCTTCGAAATCCGGTTCATACTTAAAAGCTAAATTTTTATTTTTAACATATAAATCAAGAGCCATATAGCCTATATTATGCCTTGTTTTGGCGTATTTTTTACCAGGATTACCAAGGCCAATTACTAATTTCATGATTTAGGTCCATTTTGAAAGATTTGCTGAAATATTTGGCTTATTGGTTCATCTTTGATAATATTTAATACTGTGTTTCCAAGTAAATCGCCAATTGAAAGAACAACTATTTTTTTAGACTCCTCCAAATTATCATGGTAAATTGAATTGGTTACTATTACCTTTTTAATGCATGAGTTTTCTAATTTTTTGATGGCGTCATCTGAGAAAACAGGATGAGTGGCCGCCGCATAAACTTCTTTTGCTCCTTGTTCTTTTAAAGCTTGTGCACCTTTGATTAAAGTATTGGCTGTATCAATAATGTCGTCTAACAATATACATGTTTTCCCATTTATATCACCAATAATACTCAATATTTCTACTTCATTAGGCCTGGGTCGACGTTTATCAATAATCGCAATTGGAACACCAAACAATCTTGCAAATGACCTAGCTCTTGTTACACCGCCGTGATCAGGAGATACAATCACAAGATCTTCAGTATCTATTTCTTTAAAATAACTTGCTAAAAGAGGGGCTGCTGGAAAATTATCTATCGGAATATTAAAAAAACCTTGGACTTGAGCAGCATGAAGATCAAGCGATATAACACGATTAGCCCCTGCCGTTTGTAATAAATCAGCAATAAGCTTAGCAGTAATTGGCTGCCTGCTTTTAGATTTTCTATCTTGTCGAGAATAACCAAAATAAGGCATCAATATTGTAATCGAAGTTGCACTAGCTCTTTTAAGAGCGTCAATCATTATTAACAGCTCCATTATATGTTCATTTGCTGGACTATTTGTTGGCTGAACAACGAAAATGTGGTTACCTCTTACAGAGTCTTCAATATTAATTCCAATTTCTTGATCCGAAAAACGATGAATTTCACATCTTGAAAGTGGAATTCCTGAACGTTTGCTAATCTCTTTAGCCAATTGAATGTTAGCTGAGAGAGTAAATAGTTGAACTTTTTTTCCATCGACAATCATAGTTATCTCCCCTTTATTTTATTATATCAATTATTTCCTATATTTCGTTTGTAAATTCAAGTAAAACGTTTTCTTTTATTACTGCTTTTACTCTTTTTAAATCATCTTTTGTCGGATTAACAATAAATAAAGCTGATCCTGAACCTGTTAAATTTATCTTTATATTATTTTCTTTTAATTTAATATATATTTGCTTTAGCGGTGGACTTAAATAAAGTGCGGCAGATAATAAATCATTTTTAAGATTATTTAGCAATTCTTTTTCTTCCATATTAGAAAAACCAATATACTCACTTTTGTTTGTCAAAGAAAAAGCTTGATATACTTTTTTGGTTGATAAACTAATCTCCGGAAGAATTAATAAAAACTTTAACTTATTAGTAGGTGAAATAAAAGATATCTTTTCGCCTCTTCCTTTAATGAAGGCCCTTTTATTATAAAGACAAAAAACAGTATCTGAGCCAAGCTTAGCTGCCAGCTTTTCTAACTCCTTTAAAGGCTTATTCACATTAAAAAAACGGTTCAAACCCCTTAATGTAGCACTAATATCCGCACTTGATCCTCCTAATCCTTTACCAATTGGAATTCTTTTTGTTAAAGTTATTTTTACAGCTTCTTTTATCCGGTAAGTTTCTTTAAAAAGTTTAAGAGCTAAAACAATATTATTATTGGGGATAAATATATTTGATACTAGTTCATCTTTAGCCGCTTTTTGAAAAGTTAAAGTATCATGTAAATCAATTGGAACTACAAGACTTTCAATTTCATGATAATTGTTTATTTTTTTTAACACCTCTAAAGTTAAATTAATCTTTCCATAAGCTTTTTCAGTCATTGTTCCATCCATTAGCAAAATTGATTAATCGCATTATGTCAATATTTTCCGCTCTTTCAAGTTTATTGAATTCAGATTCTATATTACTAAGTTTTTTCAAAACTTCTTCTGTTTGCATATTATAGTAACTTCTTAAATTGTTTAACAATGTTTTTCTTTTTTGATTAAAAGCGGCACTAACAAACTCTAAAAAAAACTTTTCATCTTTAACTAGTTGCCTATATTTATCATAACGTTTAAACTTTAATACAACGCTGTCTACTTTGGGTGCTGGATAAAAGTGCGTTCTTTTAACATCACAAACCTTTTTAACATCAAAAAAATAATTAGTTATAACCGTTAAACTTCCATATTTTTTATTACCCGGATTGCTTAAAATTCTTGCACCAACTTCTTTTTGTAGCATTAATATTGCTGTTGAAATTTTTTCAGTTTTTCTAATCTTTTTTAACAACAATCCTGTTATATAATAAGGGATATTGGCAACACAAAAAACATTAGAGTAGTCTCTTTTTTCAATTAATTTGTCAAAATCAACTTCTAATACGTCACCATATATTATTTCTAAATTATCTGTTTTATCCTGTATAAAATCCAAAAAAAGGGATAATGTGTAATCAATTTCAAAAGCGACAACATGTTTAGCTACTTTAACTAGTTCATTAGTCAAAACACCTTTTCCCGGACCTATTTCAAAAATTATTTGTCCATACAAATTTTCTAATTCAACAATTTTTTTAATAATTGCCTCACTAATTAAAAAGTTTTGCCCATATCTTTTTTTAGGTTTCATAAATTACTACCTCTTTATATATTATATTACTAATGTTTGAAAAAACTTAATCAAAGAACTTTATAATAAATTCTTGTTTCCGTTTTTTTCCCTGATTCGATTAAACTTTTAATAATAGGGCTTATTTTTTCTATAGGATATATTTTATTTTTATCTAAAATTAGTATATCATTACTTAAAATATCTCTTCTCATCTTTAAGTAAGTTGACTGTTCAATTTGATCAACATGAAAAAAATATTTGTTATTATTAACTTTTTTAATTATCTTTTTTAGCACTTCATCAATATTATTATCTACTGTTATATATGAAAACAAATTTCTATTTAAAAAATCATTACATAAAGTTTTCAATATCTTATCTTTACTGTCAGAATATCTTTTTATTACACCATTTACATAATAATCATCTAACAAATAATAATCATCTAATGTATAAGTTTTTTCCACCATTCTTTTGAAAATAAGTAATGTTTCATCTTGTAACTTATCGTCATTAACTAAATCATAAATGCGTTGATATATTTTTTCAAGTATCACTTCATGGCTTCTAGCTTTAGGATGATAATAAACTTGCCAGTACATATGATATCTGCTCATTAGGTAATTCTCAATTGCGTGAAGCGCCCCTTTTTTATAGACTATTTTTTCATTTTGAACATATAACTTTTGAAATATTCTATCCAAATCCAAATGTCCATAATTAACCCCTGTATAATGAGCATCTCTTTGAAGATAATCAAGTCTATCAATATCAAGTTGACTACTAATTAATCTTTTAATTTCTTTTTTTGAATTTTTAGAAAGAACTTCAAGTATATCAGTTTTTAAATTTGGATGGGCTTGATTTAATATTTTTGTGATCTCGTCGTTTTCTAATATAAAACGGTTAGTAAGATCTTCATGATTTATTTTAAAAACCCGCTCAAATGCGTGCGAATAAGGTCCATGTCCAATATCATGAAGTAAACTTGCGCATAAAAACACTATTTTTTCATACTCTGATAAATGCGTTTTTAATGATTCGTTTTCCAAAAGTAGTTTACACGCTAAACCATAAACCCCTAAACTATGGTTAAATCTAGAGTGTTCTGCTCCATAAAAAACCATTTTTACGCCACTAAGCTGCCCAATTCTTCTTAATCTTGAAAAAACTAACGTATCAATTAATTGACTAATAAGTTCATATTCAACAAAAATTGAGCCATATAGTGGATCGATAAATACTTTTTTTTCTTCTAGCTTTTTAAACATAATTTTAAACAAAAAGCCTAAAAAGGCTATTTTTTAATTTCGTATGCTTTTACAAGCACACAATTATCACCAGTATTAAGACCAAACGCGGCACCATCATCTGTATCTAAATGACAGTCTAATCTAAATTTATCCGAAACACGACATAAAACATCATCTAATATGCCACCTTTTTCGCCTTTAACATAAATGCTTAAAACTTCACCATCTTTAACATTAAACTCTGCTGCTTCTTGCAGCGAAAAGTGAATGTGTCTATCAGCTACTATTACTCCTTCTTTTATTTCAACCTCACCAATTGGCCCAATTATCTTGCAAGAACCAGATCCTTTAATATCGCCACTTGATCTAACTGGAGCAATAAACTTTCCTCTAATCGCATCACTTCTTGAAATTTCAAGCTGGGTTGCACTTCTAGTTGGCCCTAAAATCCTAATTCCTTTAAGTAGATTCCCCTTTGGCGAAATAACATCTACTTTTTCTTCACACGCAAACTGTCCTGGTTGACTTAAATCTCTAAACTTAGTTAACTGATAATCTTTGCCAAATAAAACATCTAAATGTTCTTTTGATAAATGAATGTGTCTACCAGAAATCCCGATGGGAATATTTCTCATTTTTATTTACCTCTTTTCCAATTTATTATACCACTAGTAGCGATTAAACTCAATTATGATATAATATAATAAATATATTAAAGGAAGTGAAAAAAGATGAGTATATTTAAAAAAATTATCGATCGAGAAATTCCGGCTTATATTGTTTATGAAGATGATTTAGTCATCGCATTTTTAGATATTTCACAAGTAACAAAAGGGCATACTTTGGTTGTTCCAAAAAAGAAATATGAAACTATTTTTGATCTTGATGAAGATATAGCTGCTCATTTATTTAAAATTGTTGTAAAAGTGAGTAAAGCATTAAAAAAAGCCTTCCAAGCGGATGGCTTAAACGTTGTTAATAATAACTTAAAAGCTGCTTACCAAGAAATATTTCACTATCATATTCATTTAATTCCAAGATACTACGGTGATGATTACTATATAAAAGGTGTAAACCATGGTAAGGACTATAGCCAAAAAGATTTTGAAGATTTAAGAGTTTCAGTTGTTAAGGCTCTATCGTAAATAAAACTCCATTTTCAAGATTGCTGACAATCAAACGGTAACCAAAACGGTTTACCGTTTTTTGGACAATTGACATTCCCAAACCAAATTGCCCCTTTGTTCCTTTTTCATAGGGTTTAAACAAGTTTTCAATATATTTTTCATCAATTGGCATACCATCATTATAAATAGATAGTTTTCCTGATTTTAAAGTTATCGCAATCATAGTTTTTGCGTATCTAGCAGCATTATCCAGTATATTAGACACTACTGTAATATAGTTTTCTTTAAAACCGTCAAATACGGAATCATCAAGTTTTATTGTTAACTTAAATTTGCTGAGTAATATTTTATAATCTTCCAATGCTTCTTTTACAACATCTCGCATTTTAACTTTCTCAAGCGGAATTGAAAGATCAATATATTCTAGCTTGTTATACTCAAGAAGTCTTAAAACTTTTTGCTCAAGCTTTGCACTTTGTTCAATAATCACATGTGCATCTTCAATTCCTGTAATACCATCTTCAATCGCTTCTGCATAACTTTTTATTACTGAAATTGGTGTTTTAAAATCATGCGATAAATTTTGAAACATCTCCTGTTTTGTTTTTTCATTTCTTTCAATTTCAAGTCGCATTTGTTCGACTTTTTCACCTAACTCTGTAATTTCATCTGCACCAGATAAAACAATTTCTTTTCGATAACCTGATTCACCTAAATGTGATACTTGATTAGATAAATGCCTAATTCTTTTTGTCATCTCTCTGCTCCAAAGCGCTAAAATAACATTACCAACAACAATAATTACCGCAAAAGCAACAAACGTTCCTAAAAAAGATAAGAAAACCTCTGGTTGGGCACTAGATTTCTTTAGTTCCTTTAATCTTCCTTCATGCATAATGCCAATAACATATAAACTCAAGGTATCTGATATTTCTTTTTTCTTTTTAATATGAAGATAGTAATTGACATTGTTTGCAGAAACAAAATCTATTTCATTATTATATGCTTCTTCAATTATTTGTAAATAAGTATTTGGATCTTCTTCAAATGTCTGCATGTTTTCTGATACTACCATTGTTGATTCATATATTTCTTCATTTTTATCATTAATATGAATCATAATAAAGCCAAACATTGGTTGATCTTTTGAATCTAACTCTGTTTCACTGCTAGAAACAATATCAACATAAGTAACAAGTTCATTTCTTGCAATACCATTATAAATTGATTCATAATTTCGAAAAGTTATTAAACCAAAAACAACCGCACTTAAAACGGTTACGGTTGTAAAAAGGATTAAAAGTTGCGTTGAGAGTCTAACTGTCTTCATAATTAATAAAAACCTATATCCAAAAATTGTTTTAAGCCTTTCAACTTGGAGCTTTTTTTATTTATTACAAGAGTAATAAAAAACACTTGTTGCTTCTTTTAGTATACCATATTTACTACTTTATCAATGAACTAGATTTGTTGTTTTTATAAATGTTATTTTTCTTGCATATAAATTTGATATACAACTTATCATTTACTCATTTACCATTTTAAATAATATAGGTATTCGTATGGATAATAATAAAAACACCATATTCTTGAAATTTTAAGAAAACGGTGTTTTTTATCTTTGTTATTTCTTGTTTTTGCGTTTTGATAATAGTGTTACTTCTTCTAATGCCAAAACAACCTTTTTAAGTAGTTCATTATCATCTAAATCAAGTATATGACGCTTTTTACAAAAGTCTATAACCATATCCATAAATTGTTTCAACTTTTAACTCTGGCATTTTATTTCTTAGCCTTCTTAATAAATCATCAACTACTCGATCAGAACCATAATAATCCGTACCCCAAACATGAGTTAGTATTTGCTCACGGTTAAAGGGAGTATTTTTATTATTTAAAAAGAAAAGCAGTAATTCAAATTCTTTATTAGTCAAATCAATTTGCTCTCCCTTATGTTTAATTATTCTTTTTTCCACATTAATTTCATATTCTTCATAAATATAAATAGCGCCACTACTCTTTTGAATCCGCTTTAATATAGCTTTGACTCTTAAAACTAGTTCTCTTGGTGAATATGGTTTAGCAATATAATCATCACTACCAAGTTCTAAACCTCTAATTTTATCTAAATCATGATCTCTAGCACTTGCAAAAATTGTGGCTACATTAGGCCTTTTTTCTTTAATTTCTTTGATTAAATCATAACCGTTAACATCACCTGGGAGCATTATATCTAAAATCCACAAATCAATTTCATCTGCTGCGTGTTTAATTGCTTCTTCGCCAGTTAAAAAAACAGTAACATTAAAGCCTTCTTTTTCTAAGTATTTCTTGACTATTTCAGATAAATCATATTCATCTTCAACTAAATAAATTCTCATATAATGCCTCCTAAAAATAAAGCGAAAGTGCCAACAATTGGCACTCTCATTATAACATATTAAGAAAGGAGAAATAAGTCTAAAGTTCTTATCAATTCCATTTTAATAAAAAAATCTCGCACAATTATTGTTTATTTATGGGAATAAATGTTATTTGATAATTGTTTGTTTCATATAAGGTACTAATGCTTCCGGAATAGTAACAGTACAATTTTCATTTTGATAGTTTTCTAAAATAGCTATCATTGTTCTACCTACTGCTAAACCTGATCCATTTAAAGTATGAACGTATTCGGTTTTGCTATCTTTGTTTCTTTTAAAACGAATATTTCCCCTTCTTGCTTGATAATCATATGCATTACTAATTGAGGCAATCTCACGATATCTTCTTTGGGAAGGAATCCACACTTCGATATCATAGGTTTTTCGCATGGCAAATCCTAGATCACCAGTACAAAGAGTAACAACCCGATATGGCAATTTTAATTTTTGCAAAACCCGTTCACTGTTTTTAAGCATTTTTTCTAATTCTTCTTCAGATTCTTCTGGCTTAGCAAACTTAATTAATTCCACTTTATTAAATTGATGCTGCCTTAAAATCCCTCTTGTATCTTTACCTGCACTTCCACTTTCGCTGCGAAAAGCTGTAGTAAAGGAAACATAATTTAGCGGAAGCTTATCTCCATCTAAAATCTCATTTTTATGCATATTAATCGTTGGAACCTCAGCTGTTGGGTTTAAATACCAATCTCCAGAACCGCCAACAACTTTAAAAGCATCTTCAACAAACTTCGGAAACTGACCAGTTGAAGTCATACTATCAGCACTAACAATATAAGGCGGAATAACTTCTGTATAGCCATGATCTTCACTATGCAAATCCATCATAAACTGGATTAAAGATCTTTCTAACTTAGCCCCTAAGCCTTTATCAATAACAAATCTTGCACCAGTAATTTTAGCTGCTCTTTCAAAATCAAGAATATCTAGTATTTGACCAATTTCAACATGATCTTTTACCTTAAAATCAAACTTTTTTGGTGTACCTACTTCATATCTTACAACATTATCTTTTTCATCAAGACCAATAGGAACATCTAAAGCTGGAATATTTGGAGTTATTAATAAATGGTTTCTAATTTTTTCCTCAAGTTCTTTAATTTGATCATCATAATCCTTAATTTTTTGACCTATTTCTTTAACAGTTTGTTCAAGGTTTGTGGTTGCTTTTTTTTCTCTTTTTAATTGCCCAATTTCTTTACTTTTTACGTTTCGATCATTTTTTAAGATTTCAACTTCAGCAATTAAACTTCTTCTTTGGTTATCAAACAAAACTAAATCCTCTAAATAAGAAAAATCACCACCACGTGTATTAAGCCTTTTAATTACCTCTTTTAAATTGTCTTTAATATATTTAATATCCAGCATGATATCTCCTTAAATAAAATAATGTTTTTGTTTATTTTCACTTTATTCATTATAGTCTTTTTACCTATTTATGTAAAGATTAGAGGTCAAATAGCGTTGAAGGCTCATCTTTTGATTTAGTTTCTTCTTCTTTTGTTGGGCTTTCATAATCGTCCTTTTTATCTTCAACAATCAAATTTTCTGTTACTTCAGGTTCAATAATAGCTTCTTCCTTAATAGTATCAACTTCATCTTCTTCTCGGGGAATAACCGCAATAGTTTTAACTCGTTGACTGCCTTTTAAATGAATTAACCTTACACCTTGAGTCGCTCTTCTTGTTTGTGAGATTTGACTTATTTCCATTCTAATAACCATCCCACGATTGGAAATAACAATAACATCTTCTTCAGGTAAAACACTTCTTAAAGCTGTTAGTTTACCATTTTTAGCAGTAACATTAAGTGCTTTAACACCTTTTCCGCCTCTTTGTTGAAGTCGGTATTCACTTGCTAAACTGCGCTTTCCATATCCTTTTTCTGTAACAACAAGAATTTGTTCTTCACCAGTTTTAACAAAAGTTATTCCAACAATTTCTTCATCTTTATTTAATCGCATTCCAATAACACCTGAAGCGCTTCTTCCCATCGAACGAACGTTGGTCTCTTCAAAACGAATAGCCTTACCATTAGAACCTCCTAAAATAACATGACATGTTCCGTCAGTAACTCTAACGTTAAAGAGTTCATCTCCCTGTTTAAGGCCTACAGCAATAATTCCATTTACTCTAATATTTTTAAAAGCACTTACTCTAGTTCTTTTAACTATTCCTTTTTTAGTTACAAAAAATAAATATCTGTTTTTATCATCAAAGTTTTCTACGGTTGTGAAAGCGACCATCGTTTCATCTTTATCAAAAGGTAAAATATTATTAATAGGAATACCTTTAGACTGTCTAGAGCCTTCAGGTATGTCATAGCCCTTAACTTTATAAACCCTTCCTAAATTAGTAAAAAATAAATGAAAAGTATGGGTATTAGTCATTTGAATATGCTCAATGAAATCAGTATCTTGAATTCGCATTGAAGTTATTCCTACGCCACCTCTGTTTTGTGTTTTATACTCATCAAGAGTCATTCTTTTTACATAACCTTTATTAGTAACCGTTACAATAACATCTTCTTCTTTAATTAAATCTTCATCTTCAATAACAAGCGGTATATCTAAACACATTTGACTAAGTCTTACATCACCGTATTTAGTTTTAACTTCTAAAAGTTCTTCTTTAATAATATCGTGTTTTAGTTGTTCACTTGCTAAAATTTTATTTAAATCAACTATTTGTAGCCCTAATTCATTGTTTTCTTCTTTAACCTTTTCAATTTCAATTCCAGTTAATCTTCTTAAAGTCATATCTAAAATAGCTCTTGCTTGAATATCTGATAAATCGTATTTTTCGATTAAGCTTATTCTTGCAATCTCAGTTGTATTAGACTTCTTTATTAACTCTATTACTTGATCTATATCCGCAAGAGCAACAATTAAACCTTCTAATATATGTTTTCTATCTTCGGCTTTTTTAAGATTATAGGCTGTTCTTCTTTGAATAACTTCCATTTGATGTTCCAAATACAAAGAAAGCATATCTTTAAGGCCAAGAAGCTGAGGAACATTATCAACTAAGGCAATCATATTTATTGAAAAAGATGACTGTAGTTGCGTATATTTATAAAGATTGTTCAGTATTACATGCGGGTTAACATCTCTTCTTAATTCAATGACAATCCTCATTCCTTTACGGTTTGACTCATCTCTTAAATCAACAATTCCATCAACAACTTTATTTTTAACAATCTCAGCAATTCTTTCAATTAGTCTTGATTTATTAACTTGATAAGGGATTTCAGTAATAATTATCGCATTTCTTTTTGCTTTTTTTCCTTCAATTATTTCTGATTTAGCCCGCATTATAACAGTACCGTTTCCGGTTTCGTAAGCAGACTTTAAACCATCTGGGCCTAAAATTTGTCCCCCCGTTGGAAAATCAGGACCTTTAATGTGCTCCATTAACTCAGCTACACTGATTTCTTTATTATCCATAAATGAAATTAGACCATCAATAACTTCGTTTAAATTGTGCGGAGGAATATTAGTAGCCATTCCTACAGCAATCCCGCTTGCTCCATTAACTAATAGATTCGGATATCTTGCTGGCATTACTGATGGCTCTGTTTCAGAACTATCATAGTTTTCTTTATAATCAACGGTATCTTTATCTAAATCCCTAACAAGTTCCATCGCAATTTTGCTCATTCTTGCTTCAGTATAGCGCATTGCTGCAGCCCCATCACCATCAACAGAACCAAAGTTCCCATGACCATCAATAAGCGGATATCTAAAACTAAAGTTTTGCGCCATTCTTACCATTGCATCATAAACCGAGGAATCCCCATGCGGATGATATTTCCCAATTACTTCTCCAACAATTCTTGCTGATTTTTTATGAGCTGTATTAGCATACATTCCTAAATCATTCATCCCATAAATTATTCTTCTTTGAACTGGTTTTAATCCATCTCTTACATCCGGAAGTGCACGCGAAACAATTACACTCATTGAATAGTTTAAAAATGAACTTTTCATCTCTTGCGAAATGTTTATTTCTTTTATCTTACCGTGAATATAATCTGTTTGAACTTCTTCATCAAATATTTCATCATCAAATATTTCTTCTTCTAAGCCTTCTTCTAAGTCCATTAGATTTTCATCTTTATTTACTTTTTTCTCATCCATGGTTTTTTCTCCTATGCGTCAATATTTGATGCGTATTTAGCGTTTTGCTGAATAAATCTTTTTCTTGGTTCTACTTCTTCACCCATTAACATTGTAAAAACTTGATCAGCATTAATTGCATCTTTTAATGATACTTGTAAAAGAGTTCTTGTTTCTGGGTTCATTGTTGTATCCCAAAGCTGTTCTGGATTCATTTCCCCTAACCCTTTATATCTTTGAATGTTTACTCTACTCCCAAAACCTTCTACTACACCTGGGAGTTTTTCATCATCATAAACATACTCTATTTTTCTGCCTGCTTGTACTTTATACAAAGGAGGTTGGGCTACATATATATAACCAAGATCAATTAACCCTTTCATATAGCGATAAAAGAATGTTAAAAGTAATGTTCTTATATGAGCACCATCAACATCAGCATCCGTCATTATTACAATCTTATGATATCTAGCTTTTGCTGCGTCAAATTCTTCGCCAATTCCAGTTCCAAATGCTTGAATCATGGAAATTATTTCTTTATTTGACAAAGCCTTATCTAATCTTGCCTTTTCAACGTTTAAAACCTTTCCTCTTAAAGGCAAAATTGCTTGAAATTGCGAATCTCTTCCTTGTTTTGCTGAACCGCCAGCTGAATCTCCTTCCACTATATATATTTCTGATTCGGATGGATTTTTATTTCGACAATCAGCAAGCTTACTAGCAAATCCTAGTGCTTCTAAAGGATTTTTTCTTCTTGTAGCTTCTCGCGCTTTTCTAGCAGCAATTCTCGCTCTAGCAGCTAAGACAATTTTATCTATTATCGCTTTTGCATCGTTGGGATTTTCCAGCAAATAAGTTTCAATCGACTCTCCACACACTTGTGAGGTAATTGCCCTTACTTCAGGGTTTCCCAGTTTAGTTTTAGTTTGTCCTTCAAACTGAGGATTAGGATGTTTTATTGATAAAATACACGTAAGGCCTTCTAATGTATCTTCTCTTACAAAGACATCATCTTTTTTAAGCATGTCATTTTCTTCAGCATATTTTTTCATCACTCGATTAATTGCCAACTTAAAACCATCTTCATGCATACCACCTTCATGAGTATGAATATTATTAGCAAACGAATAAAGATTAGTTGCATACGAATCGTTATATTGTAAGGCCATCTCAATAGTAATGCCTTCAACTTCTTTTTCTATGTACATTACATGTGAATTAACAATTTGCTTGCCTTCATTTAAAAAACCTACGTAACTAACAATTCCTCCTTCATAACGATACTCATTTTCTTTTATTTCAGGATGTCTTAAATCAACAAGTTTTATTTTCAGACCTTTATTTAAAAAAGCTAGTTCTTGAACTCTGTTTCTTAATGTTTCATAATCGTATTTTGTTGTTTCCGTAAACACAACCGGATCAGCTAAAAATTCAACAGTAGAACTCGTATGAGAAGATGTACCAACTACCGCTAACTCTTTTATAACCTTGCCTCTTTCAAATTCAATTTCATAAAGCTTTTCATCTCTGGCAATTAAAACTTTGAAGTTAATCGAAAGTGCATTAACAACTGCACCACCAACCCCATGTAATCCGCCAGAAACTTTATATGATTTTCCATCAAACTTTCCACCAGCATGTAAAACAGTAAAAATCGTCTCAACAGCTGGACGTTTGCTTTGGTGATGCTCATCAACAGGAATTCCTCTACCATTATCGGTTACTCTAACAATCTCCCCTTCTAACAGCTCGATTGTTATTTCATCACAATAACCTGCCATTGCTTCATCAATCGCGTTATCAACTATTTCCCATACTAAATGATGAAGCCCTCTTTCGCCAGTTGAACCAATATACATCCCTGGCCTTTTTCTTACTGCTTCTAAACCTTCTAGTATTTGAATGTTTTCTGCGCTATAATCGTTTTTTTTATGTTCCACTTGAAACACCCCTTTTATCTAAGTTGATTAGCTGTGCTAAATCAATATCGTTTTTCGTTCCTGTCATAATAATTTGCCTATCCAAATTAATTAATTTTCTCATCTTTTTTGTAACTGTTTCATCCAACTCACTTAATATATCATCCAGTAGTAAAACAACCTCTTCTTCTTTCATCAAATCAAGTAAAGCTAGTTTAAGAGAAATTGCAATTAGTCTAATTTGACCTTGAGAAGCATTTTCTTTAGCTAATTTATTGTTAAACTTAATAACCAGCTCATCTCGGTGTGGTCCAAAACTTGTACTTTGAGCTATTAAATCAGTCTCTAACTTAGTATTTAATATCATTTCCAGCTTATTTAACGGACTATTAGGTTCATAGATTAGTTCTACTCTATCTTTTGTATTAAAAACCTTAAAACGCGAAATAAATGCCTCATTCAATTTATCAATAAATGTTTGCCTTTGTTTTATTATGACGTTAGCTTCTTCTTCCATTCTCTTGTTGATAATTTTCAAAAAAGTAAGATCATCATCCTTTTTTAACTGCTTAAGTAAAGCGTTTCTTTGCTTTAAAACTTTTTTATAAACTGATAAGTTTTCCAAGAAATTCAAATTTAATTGAACCATCTCAATATCTAAAAAACTTCTTCTTACTTGTGGTATACCTGTAACTAACTTTAAATCCTCGGGAGAAAAAAGAATTACCTTATAGCCACCAATAAATTCACTCATTTTACTAATAACAGCATTATTAATTTTTAAATGTTTACTTGATTCTTGAATAATTACTTTGTAAGTGTTTTTATTAGTCTTTAATTTAATCTTTGAAAATGGTTTATCATCCATAATCAAAACTTTATCATCATTTGTCCGAAATGATTTTAAAAAACTCACAAAATAAATAGCCTCTAAAACATTAGTTTTACCCGCACCATTTAATCCTTCTAAAAAAGTAATGTTGGGTGAAAAATTAATTTTTGTGTCTAGATGATTCCTGAAATATTTTAATTCAATAGATTCGATCATTTGACAAAATAAAAAACTTTCCCTAATAACTTTAGCGTGTCATTAGGAAATATTTTTTTTCCTCTTCTGTTTTCTCTTTGATCATTTAAAGTAATTTTAGTTATTTGTAAAAAATCTTTGACCATTCCACCAGAGTGAACAAAGCCTTTTGTTTTTAAAAACTGCCCAAGAGTAATAAAATCACCTTTAACTTTAAAATATTCCATAAAACTCCTCACACATTTATATTATATCATAATATAAGGGATTTTTTCTCTTTTTTTTGCTATTTTTTTGAAAAATATTATATTTTACGTATAAAATAAAAAAAACCCTTATAAATTAAAATTTAAGGGCTTTTCAATTCTCTTTTTTTATTCTATTCTGACTGGAAGAATTAAATGAAGCATATCTGGATCTAAATCTCCTTTAATAACAAAAGGTTTAATTTCACCGGCAAAATTTAGGATTACTTCACTAGATGAAAATGCTCTTAGAGCTTCTGTTAAATATTTAGAACTGAACGCAATCTTAATGTTTGGTCCGGTTACTTCGCTTGTTGGAATAACTACTTCTTGTGCATCACCAATTTCAGTATTTGTTGAAGATATTTCAATAGAATAATCTTTTTTTACAGTTAATTTAATGATATTGTATTGAGAATCCTTTTCTTTTGGTGATAATAAGCTAACTCTTTCAACTGATCTCAATAATTCTTCTTTGTTAAATTTAATTGAAATAGGAAACTCTGTTGGAATAATCCTCATTGTATCAGGATAAACACCATCTAAAAGACGAGTTTGAAAAAGAATATTTGTTAACTTAAATAATACTTTGTTTGGCGCAATATGAACTTCAATATCATCTAGGTTTCCATCTAATATTTTTGATAACTCATCCAAACTTTTATTCGGAACAACTATATTAAAATCTTCAAATTCATCTTTTAACTCAACTATTTTTTGACTCAATCGATAAGAATCAGTAGCTACACAATAAAGTTTTCCTTGTTCGTGTTTAAAATTAACACCTGTTAATATCGGTCTTTTTTCAAATTGAGAAGTTGCGTAATTTGTTTCTCTAATAATAGTTTTTAAAGTTTTTGCATCAAGAATAATTGGCTTTCCATTTTCTAAAAAATCTACGTCTGGATAGTCTTCTGCTTCCATTACATGGAGTTTATACTCGATTCTGTCTCCGCGAATGAGTAAAATTTTGTTTTCAATTAATGACATTTCAATTCTACCTTCAAGTTTTCTTGTAATATCAATTAGATATTTTCCTGGAATAACTACTTTACCTGGAGATAAAACTTCTAAACTAGGATCTTTTACAACCACTTGAATACCTAAATCAGTATTGCTTGTTGTAAAAATTAAATGATCATTAAAAACTTCAAGCTTAATACCATTTAAAATCGGTAAAGGTGTTCTAACTGGAAGTCCTCTTTGAATTACATTGATTGTATCTAGTAAAACATCTTGGTTTATGCTAAAAATCATATTTTTTTACTCCTTCTTTCTTTTTAATTCAATTTATTATTGTTATAAGGGAATGTGGATATGTGGAGAACTATTAAAACCCTTGTAACTATCTAATTAATTATACCATAATATCAACATTTTTACCACAAAAAAACCTACTTATCCAATTTTCTAATTATATGTTCAACAGCCATGTTTAACTCACGATCATGTTTTCTTTGTGTTTCAATTTTTTCAACCGCATTTAACACAGTTGAGTGGTCACGATTAGAAAAGAAACTACCAATTGTTTTATAAGGGATATCATATTTTGTTTTTATCAAATACATTGCAATATGACGGGGTAAAGTATATTTAGCTTTTCTACTTGTTCCAACTAAATCATGAACAGTTACGCTATAATATTCAGCAGAAACACTGAGGATTTTGTCGTAATTATTTTCACTAGCTGCGTTAGTTCTTTTTCTTGTTTGAATCAAAGGTTCTAAAGCTTCTTCAGCATTTTTAATATCGATAGGAATGTTGTTGATCATGCAATAATATAAAACTCTTTTTAAAGCACCTTCAAGTTCTCTTATATTTGTAATAAAGTAAGATGCGATGAATTCAAGGACTTCAACATCAACTTCACCTAATGATTCAGGCGCTTCCAAAAGCAATTTTTTGCGGAGTATTTCAACTCGATGCTCCAAATCAGGTACCCCAATATCAACAACAAGACCTTGTTGAAAACGACTTGTTAGCCTAGACATCATGTTTTTAAGCTCGTTTGCAGGTTTATCAGAGGTTAAAACAATTTGCTTGTTTTGGTTAGTTAAATAATCAAATAATTTAAAAAACTCCATTTGTGTATTCTTTTTATCCGATAATTGTTGAATATCATCAATTAATAAAACATCAACACTACGGTAAGTTTCATTGAACTCTTCCATTTTGTTTGTACTTACTTTTGCTACATAGTTTTCTAAAAAATCAGAAGCTTTTTCATATAAAACTCGAGTTTCAATATTATTATCTAAAATATAATTACCAATAGCTTGCATTAAATGAGTTTTACCAAGGCCAACATCACCAAAAATATAAAAAGGATTAGCAACCACACCAGGTTGATCTGCCACTTTTAAAGCCATTTGAAAGGCAAAGCGATTGGATTTACCAACAACAAAGTTGTTAAAAGATAGAGTCGCATTTAAATCACCAGCTCGATATTTGAATTCTAAATTAGATTCAGGTCCATTAAAAACTGGTTCTTTTTTTATCTCTTCTTCTAAAACAAATTTAAAACCAATCAAACTTTTTTTATAAAGCGATTGGGCTATAGAGTTGATTTTTGTCAGATATAAGCGATTGATGCGGCTTTGTACATAAGGTGAAGGAGTAATTACATAAATATAGTTGTCACTAAATTTAACAACACCAGAAAGCGGCTCAAAAAGCTCGTCATAAATTTCAGTGTCGTATGTTTCATGTAATTTGTCTAATACCTCTTGCCACAAATATTCAAATTCTTGCACTTATATCAACTCCAAATATCAGTAGTATTATAATATCATGAAAAGGCGGTTTTTTGACAAATACTTAATCACAATTTATGTGGATAACTTTTAAATAAAAATAATTATCAACACTGTAATGTGTGTTATTTTCTCCTATTTAATGGCTTAAATATCAATTTTCATTGATTTTCAAAGATTTCCACATTCATAATTTACCCACAAAAATTTGTCCACATTTTCATTTATAATAATGTGACTTCTTTTAAAGTAAACAATTAATGTATTATTTATCATTTTATGATTGACTTTTGAAGGCTTTATAGATATAATATACGGAGCACGATTTCTATTAGAAAGGTGATGTTATGAAAAGAACATTTCAACCAAGTAACATTAAAAAGGCAAGAAAGCACGGCTTTAGGGCTCGTATGTCTTCAAAAAAAGGCAGACAAATACTGTCAAGAAGACGTAAAAGAGGCCGAGTTAGGCTATCTTCATAAAAATTAATCCAATTTTATAACAACTAGAACGACCAGAAAATAAAATAATTTTTGGTCGTTTTATTGTAAAACCAAGAAGATGAAAAAAGCATATAGAATAAAAAAAAGCAAAGAAATCGATGCAGTAATTAAAAATAAAGTGAGTTTTGGAAATAAGTTCTTTGTAATATATTACAAAGAAAATGAAGAAAATCATTTTAGATTTGCAATATCTATTGGGAAAAAATATGGTAAAGCAGTTCATAGAAATAAAATCAAAAGACAGATTAGAATGATTTTTCAAAATAAAAAAGAAATTTTGAAAAAAGATTATGTTGTTGTTGTAAAAAAGGAAGCAAAAAATATACAGTTTAAAGATATTGATTATTACATTGATAATTTAATTAATAAAATTAAGGAAACGGAGATTAAAAATGAATAAAAGAAAAATTGGATTAACATTAACAGTTGCTGTAGCACTACTTTTCCTTTTAACTGGATGTAGTGGAGATATGTCCAGACCTATTTCTTTAGATCCAAAAATAGCTAACTGGTTTGATTGGATACTTGTTATACCTGTTGGTTGGGTTATGCAACTATTTTCAGGCTTGTTGAATAATAGTTTTGCAGCAGGAATTATTATAACTACGATTATAATTAGAACGCTTGCTTGGCCAATATATGCTAAAAGTAGTGATTTAAGTATAAAAATGGCAATTATGCAACCGGATTTACAAAGATTACAAGCTAAATATGCTAATCGTAAAGACATGGAATCGCAACAAAGAATGAAAATGGAAATGGCAAATATTTATAAAAAGCATAAATTTAATCCGCTCGGCTGCTTTATGCCGCTGCTACAGATGCCCATATTTATTGCTGTTTATCAAACCGTTCAAAGAATTTGGATTCCAACTTATGAGAAAAATGGTGTTGAATATTTAGGGCTATGGGCAGATAAAGTTAGCAATATGAAGTTTTTAACAATAGACTTAAGTTCAAAAGGTAATTTTGGTTTAATTCTTGGTAAAGGTGGAGATTGGAAAGGTTGGGTTTTGGCAATTTTAGTTGCTGCAACTAATATTATTTTAAACTATATTGCGATGAAAAAACCTTCTTATCAAAAACAAACATATAAACACTCCGGACAAGCTCCAGAAGCTGAACAAAGCCAAAAAATCATGAAATATATGCAATATTTTATGATTATAATGATGTTTAGTTTATCGCTTAACAGCAACTCCTTAGCACTATATTGGGTAGTAGGTAATACTTATTCTATTGGCCAAACTTCGGTTAACAGGATTTTGAATGAGAAAAAATACTACAAGATGAAAAACAAAGATTTGGTGGTGAAGAGTCGTGATTAAAAAAATTGAAATTGAAGCTAAAAATTTAGCTGAAGCTGAACAGATTGCGCAAGAAAAACTAAATGCTAGTTTGGATCATATTAAAATTACAGTTATTAGAGAAAAAAAAGGGATATTAGGAATTGGTAGTTCTACAATATTTGAAGCAGCTTTAGATATCAATTTCGCCTTTGAAGGGAAAAAATTTTTAGAAGACATTTTTGCAAGTTTAAATATAGAAGTTAGTACTGAATTTAGACAAAGAAACGAAGGATTAGAAATTTATTATCAAATTCAAAGTGATGAAAACGCATTAATAATTGGAAGTGAAGGAAGAACATTAAATGCTATTCAAATGTTGCTAAGGGCTTATATTAATAAGCTTTCGCCTCGTCCAATTAGAGTATCGTTAGATATTGGCGGTTATAAAGCAAACAGAAGAAAACAATTAGAAATTCTAGCAACAAAAACAGCAAAAGAAGTGGCTTATACTGGCGTTGAAATTAAACTTGAACCAATGAATTCATATGAAAGAAGAATTATTCATACTAAATTATACGATTGGCGCGACGTATATACCGAATCTGTCGGTGAAGATGAACAGCGCGCTGTTGTTATTAAACCAAAAAATAAATAGGGGTAACACCCTATTTTTTATTTGCTAAAGGGAAAGTAAAATGATACAATTAAAGCATGAAAAAGATATTAAAATTACTCCTGTTTTTGTTTGTAGGATTTGTAATGTTTGCGGTCGGTCAAACAACTGCAGAAACTATTGCAGTTGAAATAGAAATAAAGAATTTTGTTAAAAAGGGAATTCTACAAACCGATATAAGCAACGACGAAATTAAATACTATAAAGTTTCACGTGAAACATACTACCCAAATGAGTTCGTAAGAGAACCTTTTTATAACGATAATCTTGAAACTCCTGGATCTGAGGGAGATATTTTTGTTACAAGACAAGCTCCTTTTCCGACAATGCCAGGTATTTATGAATTTATATCTTTCTTTTTTGGGGGCCATGCTGCATATATTGGCGAAGATAACGTTGTTTATGAAACAATCGGTTTTCCGGATGATGTTTCTTTAATTCATGCTATGTTTTATGGAAGTAAAAATACTATAGTAACTAAAGAAAACAATTATTGGTTAGATCCTCATTTTCATTTAGAAGATGATCCTTCATATAAAAGGTTTGGTAGTTATTATCGAAGAGAATGGATTGGCATAAGAGTTAAAGGAGTAACAAAAGAAGAAATCGAACAAGTAAATGATTTTATGGAACATTTAGCTTTAATCAAAGCTCAATATAATTTTTTCTTTGTGTTTCATACTAAAAACAGGTACTATTGTACAGATATGATGTCAAGGGCTTATGCTACCATCACTAATAGTGATGGTAAACAAAAATATAATTTAAATAGAGATGGAATTGCTGTTTCTGTTAATGATTTAATTTTGTCAAAAGACACTTATGTTTCTTATTATGTAAGAACTGATGCTAAAAATGTTAAACATGTTTATTATGTTGGTTAATTATTTTAAAAGGAGGTTTTAAAGTGTTAATAGAAGCATTATTAATTGTTGCAATAATACTTCTGGTTGCTTTAGTTGTTTTAGCTGTTTTCTTTATTGTTAGAAAAAAAGAAGAAGTAGATTACAAAATGGAAATAAAAGAAGTTGAACAAGAAGTTTTAATTAAAATGGCTCATCAAATAGGGGATTTAAAGGAACATTTAGCCAATACTATGGCGCTTTCTGATAAAAAAAGCACAGATAGTTTTATTATGTTTTCTGATAAAACAATGAAAACAATAGAAGAACAAATTGAAAAAATAAATAAAAGAGTTGATTCGCGTTTAGGTGAGGGTTTTGAACAGACAAATAAAACATTTGAAAATGTTATTGAAAGACTTGCTAAAATTGACGAAGCTCAAAAAAACATTGAAAGTTTATCTTCTGAGGTGGTGTTGCTTTCTAATGTTTTAACAGATAAAAAAACACGGGGAACTTTTGGCGAAATGCAGTTAGAACAGATATTTGAATCTATTTTTGGGCCTAACAAAGAAGAAATCTATGCTAAACAATATAAACTTGATAATAACAATATAGCTGATATGGTTTTATTTGGACCAGAACCGCTTGGAACTATTTGTATAGATTCGAAGTTTCCTTTGGAAAATTATCAAAGAATGTATGATGTTTCGCTTAGT
Source organism: uncultured Acholeplasmataceae bacterium (assembly GCA_964552625.1). Classification (GTDB taxonomy): domain Bacteria; phylum Bacillota_I; class Bacilli_A; order Acholeplasmatales; family UBA5453; genus UBA5453. Next base: position 87,373 of record CAZKGV010000004.1, read on the forward strand.
GATGATGAAAAAGTTAAAGCACGCAAAAGTTTTGAAAATGATGTAAAAAAACATATAGACGATATTTCTATAAAATATATTGTTGAAGGTCAAACAGCATCACAAGCAATAATGTTTGTTCCAGCTGAAGCGATATTTGCTGAAATAGGTGCTCATCATGAGGCGCTAATTAAATATGCTTTTGAGAAAAGAGTTGTTTTAACTTCGCCAACAACCCTAATGTACACATTATCGCTAGTTCATGTCATACTAAGGGATATAAAGAGAAATAAATACGCTGATGAAATTAAAAAAGAATTAAATAAATTATCAGTAGAATTTAAAAGATTTGGTGATCGGTGGGATAGATTCAGAAAAAATATTACCACTATTACAAAATCAGCAGATGAACTTGATATCACTTCTGGAAAAATAATTAAAAAGTTTGATCAAATATCAAAAGTAGACAAAGAATTAATTGAAAAAGATAGTTTAGAAGGTTTTGATGAACTGGAAGAATCTGTTGGTAAATAAAAGAAAATCAAGAAAAACAAAAGTATTTTTGGGTAAAACAAAGATACTTTTTTTATCTTTTTTTGATATAATTAATTTAACACTATAATTGGAAAGCAAGGTATTAACGATGATTACTGTTAAACAAATTAAAGAAAAATTGAATCAATATAACAATAAATTAATAACTATAGCTGGTTGGGTTCGTACTAATAGAGCCCAAAAAGAGTTTGGTTTTTTAAATATTAATGATGGAACAGTTTTAGAGACTGTTCAGGTTGTTTATGAAAGTAATTTAGCTAATTTTAAGGATATTCAAAAAATTTCCGTAGGTTCAAGTGTTTTAGTTAAGGGTGAAGTGGTTTTAACGCCAACTTTAAAACAACCCTTTGAAATTAAGGCGTTAAGCGTTAAGTTGTTAGGAGATGCTGATGAAACTTATCCAATTCAACCAAAGCGCCACACACGCGAATTTTTGCGTGAAAATGCACATTTAAGAGTAAGGACAAATCTTTTTAATGCGGTTTTTAGAGTTAGAAGTAGGGCATCATATGCAGTTCACAACTTTTTTCAAGAAAAAGGATATGTTTATGTTCATACACCCATTATTACAGCAAATGATGGTGAGGGAGCTGGACAAACGTTTGCTGTAACGACTTTACCACTTGAAAAGGTGCCTAAAGATGAGTTTGGAAATGTTGATTATAAAAAAGATTTTTTTGCAAGAAAAACCAATTTAACTGTTACAGGACAGCTTGAGGCAGAAGCTTATGCAATGGCTTTTAGAAATGTTTATACTTTTGGTCCAACATTTAGAGCCGAACATTCAGTTACGCAAAGACATATGGCAGAGTTTTGGATGATTGAACCGGAAATGGCTTTTGCTGATTTAGATGATATGATGGAAGTTATTGAAGATATGGTTAAATATATTATTGCGGATGTTTTAAATAATATGCCTGATGAAATGGAATTGTTTAATAGGTTTGTTGAAAAAGGAATAATTGATAAATTAAAAAATATTTTAAATTCTAAATTTGAAAAAATTACTCATAAAGAAGCAATAAAGATTTTGCTTAATTCTAATGAAAAATTTGAAAATAAACCTGGATTTAATAAGGATTTAGCTAGGGAACATGAAAAATATTTAACTGACAAGTATTTTAATGGGCCTGTTTTTGTTACTGATTGGCCCAAAGAAATTAAAGCTTTTTATATGAGATTAAATGATGATAATCAAACAGTTAGAGCGGTTGATTTGCTTGTTCCAGGGTCTGGTGAACTTGTAGGTGGGTCACAAAGAGAAGAGCGAATGGAAATACTGGAAAAAAGAATGGAACAAATGAATATTCCCAAAGACGATCTTTGGTGGTATCTTGATTTAAGAAAATATGGTGGTTGCGTTCACTCTGGTTTTGGAATGGGGTTTGAACGAATGATTATGTATTTAACTGGTATTGAAAATATTCGCGATGTTATTCCTTTTCCAAGAACACCTAAAAATGCGGAATTTTAATTATTTAAAAGCTTAATATTTTTAAGCACTTAATAGCAAGATTTGTTTAAGTTGAAAAATAAGAACAAAAAAAGGTATAATAGAAAAGGAGGCGGCTAAAATGAATGTCAGATTTAGATTCACCAAAAATAAGATAACAATTAAAAACTATTTTTTAAGATTATTATGTCAAAATCACAAAAAGCGCAATTGTAGCGATTTGTGATTTTCTTTTTTAGTAATTATAATAGTTAACTATTATAAATAAAGTTATTCAAATTGACAAAGCGCTTTCATAATAGTAAAATAATTTATGCATACAACATTAATATTAGTACATATAAATGAATAGGAGATAGTTTTATGGAAATAAGGTTGAAAAATTTATCTAAAATTTTTATCGATAAAACGAAGAAAGAGACAAGAGCGGTAGATAATTTTAACGTTTCTTTATCTTCAGGTAGGCTAATTGGCTTACTTGGTCCATCAGGATGTGGAAAATCAACGATGCTTTTTATGATTGCTGGACTTCATGATCCGACATATGGGCGAATCTTTTTTGGTGAAGATGATGTTACTAGGTTGTCGCCAGATAAAAGGGGCATTGGCCTAGTTTTTCAAAACTATGCTTTATATCCTCACATGACTGTTAGACAAAATATTATGTTTCCTTTAGAAAATTTACAAATTTCACGTGATGAGGCATTAAATGAAACGCAAGCGATAGCTGATTTAGTGGGGATCGGCAATTTGTTAGACCGTAAACCGTCACAGTTATCCGGAGGGCAACAACAAAGGGTTGCTATTGCTAGAGCGTTGGTAAAAAAACCGCGAGTTTTATTGCTAGATGAACCGCTATCGAATTTAGATGCAAGGTTAAGGTTGCAAATGAGGGAAGAAATCAAAAGAATTCAAAGAGAAACAGGAATTACTACTGTTTTTGTAACCCATGACCAAGAAGAGGCAATGAGTATTAGTGATGAAATTATTATTATGAATTTTGGTAAAGAAATGCAAAAAGGTATTCCGCAAGATATTTATTTAAATCCAGATAATTTATTTGTTGCAAAATTCTTAGGAAATCCGCCAATTAATATTATTTTAGGTGAAATAAAAGATAATTACGTTTATTTGGATAATAAAAAAGTATTTAAAAAGACTGCTCCTAATGGTAAGTATTATGTGGGCATTAGACCAGAAGACTTTAAAGTTAGCAAAAATGGTCAAGGCCCAACAATTTCGACTAAAACAATTGAAGTAATCGGTAGAGATACGATGATTCGTTTTATGGCTAATAACACGCAAATAAGAGCGTTGGTGGAATCTGATTCAGTATTAGGTAAAAACGAAGTTACTTTAACAGTTAATGAAAATAGAATTCATCTTTTTGATTTGGAAACTGAACTTTCTTTAAGAATAATGAAAAAGATGAGTCAAGAAGAAAAAGAAGAAGCTATTGAACTTGTTAAATATTTAAAAAATTTAGAAGAGCAATTAACACAAAAAAGAAAATTAGAAGAATCATTGGCTGAAAAACCAAGAAGAAAGCGAAAAAAGAGAAAAGGGGTTGAATAAGAATGAAAAGACTTTTTTCTCATATTCGAGTTGGTTTTAGTAAGGTTAATTGGGTTTTAAGAAGAAAAATTAATCAATTTAAAAACTTTTTTTCAGCAGGAATAAAAAAGATTTTTGCTATTACGGTAAAAAAAGATTATCAAAGAGCAAAAAAGATTGTTAATAACGATCACATTAAAGATGTTAGTGGTTTTGAAGATTATAATCTTGATGTTAGGTTTGATATGGATCTAGATGCATTAAGAGAAAAAGTAACGCTTGCATATAAAGATTATAAGAAAAACAAAAACCAAATTAATAAAGAATTAGAATCCTTAAAGCAAACTGATGAAAATAGGTATTTTAGAGTTCAAAAAAGAGTTGTAGAAGAAAAAAAGAGACTTCAAGAAATATATGATTTAAGATTAGCACTTGCGACAAAACTAGAAAAAGCGATTCGCGATATTGAACATGAAGCAAATATTAAAACGCGAAAAATTGCTAAAGTTAAAAGCGATTATGCAGAAGAAATTGATGAGATTAGAAATGAAACTAGTCAAAAAATTGATACATTAAGGAAAAATTATAACGAAACATCTCATAATATATATTTAAATAACTTACCTAAAGAAACTGATGATAAATTAACAAGTCAACATGTAGGTTATGTGAGATTACAAAAAACTTATAAATCTTTACCAATATCACGCAAAACACAAGAGACCAAAGATAAAGCTAGACATATTTCAAAAGGTCTACTACAAGCATTAATATATTTAGCGCCAGTTATGTTTTTCTTGCTGGTATTTACTTTTTATCCGATAATAAACGCATTAAGGCTTTCGGTTTATGTTAATTATAGTGAGATAGATGGTTCCTACGAGGGCCTGACTTTATTGGGGAATTTCCAAAAAGTACTAACCGATGCTAACTTTATCTTTCCGGCAAAGCACACAGGATCAAGTGCGATGATAAACACACTTATTATTGTTGGTGTATCAGTGCCTGTTGCGATAATTATTTCCTTACTTATTGCTGTTTTACTTAACGCAATTAAACCATTAAGTAATGTTTTTCAAACAATATTTTTCCTTCCTTATGTAACAAACTCGCTTGCGGTAGGATTGGTTTTTGCTTATATGTTTCAGACTAATGGTTTGTTTAACAAGTTTTTAGCAGTGTTTAATATAAACGGAGGGGCCTGGGTTGGTGCTGGGGCCGAGTATTGGAAAGCGATGTTTGTGCTGCTGTTGTTTTCCATATGGAATACCCTAGCCTTTAAAATAATGGTTTTCTTATCGGCTATCCAAGGTATTGATAAACAATACTATCAAGCAGCCTCAATTGATGCAACTCCGAGATTTAAACAGTTTAGAAGGATTACTGCTCCTTTAATATCGCCAACTATTTTATATATCGTTATTACATCGGTGATTGGAGCTTTTAAAACTTATTCTTCGGTTATCGCTATTTTTGGTAAAAGAGGGCAGCCGCCTGGGGCTTCTTATAATTTAAAGACAATCGTGTTCTTTATTTATGATTTTATTAGTACACCAGGGAAAATGGCAGAAGCTGCAGCGGCCTCAATTGTACTTTTTGTGATTATACTCGCAATGACGCTTATTCAAATGCAAGTATCCAAGCGAAGAGTTCACTACTAAAGGGAGGCTACTATGAATAAGACAAATCAGCTTAGAAATATTAAAAGATTAAATATATTTACTCTCGTTTTGGATTTAGTTTTTGTTCTTTTTTACACGATTATATTTGGGATTTTATTTAATGCGATTAAATCGCCAACATCAAATTTAAGTTTTGAAAATCCAGAACAGCTAATGGAAGCTTCATATAATGTATTAGGGAAAGTTTTTGCGGTTGGACAACTAAACTTAATTATTGGAGTTTTGGCTATATTTCTTGTTATTGGTTATACGATGCTTGTGGTTAATTTTAAGCATAATGCTACTTTAGAGGTATATGATTATCACCGCTGGGAAGCAGGCAACATTGTTGTAAAGGGTTTTATTTCTTTGCTTACACTAAACTTTGTTGGCTTTTTCTTAAGGCTGTATTCTGCTAATTTAACTCTACAATATGCTGAGGATGAATCAATTTTTAGTATATTTAGAAAAATAAGTGATGAACGAAAAGAGAAAAAAGAGCGCGAAGCACAGTTTAAACATGAAATTTTAACTAAAGAAGAACTTGAAATAAAGAAGAAAGTTAGAAAGCAAATAATTTTAAAAATTCTTCGCTATTTCTTCATTTATTTAGCGTTGTTATTGTTTGCAGTGTTTGTTTTGATTCCGTTTTATTGGATGATATTGACTGCTTTGAAAACTTATGAAGAAAGTAATGCAATAAAGCCATCATTTTGGGTTGCCTTAAAAGATTTACAGTGGGTTAATATTAAATATGTTATTCAAGAATTAAATTTTGGTGTATATATAAAAAATACCATTACGGTTGCGCTAATATCAACAGTTGGAACCGTCATAACAACTATTTTGGCCGCATTTGCCTTTGCAAGAATTGATTTTAAAGGTCGGGAAGCAATATTTTCCATCCTTTTAATGACAATGATGATTCCGGGCGAAATATATATGATTACGAACTTTTTAACAGTTAGTAGGGCTGGTTTTGGTTGGATTGGAAGAGGAGTTGATAATCCAATTGGATATTTCTCAACCTTAATTTTCCCCAACATGATTAGCGTTTTTTACATATTTTTCTTAAGGCAAGCATTTAAACAAGTTCCTGATACTCTTTATAAGGCAGCTAAAATTGATGGTTGTAGCGATTTTAAATATTTAAGAAGAGTGATGATTCCCATTGCTGGGCCAACGATATTTACAATTACCATTTTAAATATTTTAGGTGCGTGGAGCGCATTTATTTGGCCAAGATTAATTACAAGTATAGAACCGACGATTGGGAAAAAATACTGGTTGATTAGTGTAGCTTTAAGAGAAGAATCGTTTGTTTTAGAGTCGGGAGGCTCTGAGGCACTGCCAATGTTTAATTTGCAGATTGCTGCAACCGCGATTGTTACAGTGCCGCTAATTATAATTTTCTTACTACTTAGAAAATATATTATGAGCGGTGTTGGTAGAAGTGGAACAAAAGGCTAAAGGAGGATTAATATAGTATTTATTTATTTTAAAAGACAATGAAAATATTGTAAAAAATATATTTTAATTATAAAGAAGGAGAACAAATATGAAAAGAATTAAAAAAATATTTTTACCAATAATGTTTATGATGGTAGTATTTGCTTTGGTCGCTTGTAGCACCAAAGAAGTAACAATAACCTTTGATGCTAGGGGAGGAAATCCTGTGCCGACAGAACAAGTTATCCTTAAAGGCGAGAAGGCTACAGAACCACCAGAACCAGAAAGGGATGGTTATGATTTTACTGGTTGGTATTTAGAAGGGGCGAAATTTAACTTTAACACAACTTCTGTTACTAAAAATATTACCCTAACAGCAAGATGGAGTGAAAAAATAAGCGAAATAAGGCTTGTTGCGCCGAGTGTTGCAACTTATTATTTAGGAAGTAGGCCATTTGATCCACTGGCTGATGTTTATGCATATGATGTAAATACCCTTGAGGAAATGGAAGTAAGGGCAATTGATTATGATGAAGATATGACTGCAATGAAAGGGGTAGATTCTTATACTGTTGAAGTTGTGGGACATCCCGAAGAAAGAAGAACAATTAAGCTTACAGTCAAAGAATTATCACAAGCTATTCCTGAAGAACTGAAAAAAACTCCAATAAACATTGAATTTTGGCACGCCAACGGTTCGACCATTGATACTGCTATAAAACGATATGCTACTGAGTTTGAAACAATGATGAGTGATCTAGGCTATGATATAACAGTTTCTGTTCTTAAACCAGCTGGCGGAGCATATGATGATCTTAGGGTTGCAACGATTAATGCGATGAAAGGCGGACAATTGCCACACTTAGTTCAAAATTATCCTGACCATGTGGTTGAGTATAATGCGAATGGTTTTATTTCATCACTCACGCCATATATTTTCCATCCTACTTATGGAATGAATCCAGAAGTTGAGCATGAAGATTTTTATGATATTTTAGAAGTTTATCGAAATGAAAACAAATCTAATAATATAATTGGTGATTACTTATCATTGCCATTTAATAAATCTTCAGAAGTCGCTGTTTATAATAAAACAATTTTTGACAAAGTCTTAGGAAGAAGACCATTTCCTGAAACATGGCAAGACTTGTTTGAATTAACGGATGAGATACTAGCAATTAAAGACCGGGAAATTGACCTTTTAGCCGAAACAAGAGCGCTTGCTGGTAAGCCAATGAAGCCGGCAGAAATTCAAGAAGCAAAAGATCAATTTGTTCCATTTACTTATGATAATGCGGAAAATGCATTTATTACATTTACTAGGCAATTTGGCGGTTCATATACATCAGTTGATCAGGTAACAGGTAAGGGGCGATTAGAGTTTATTAACGATCATACAAGAAGAATGTTAGAGTTCTTTGGTGAAGATAGAGGTAGAACATTTACATTCCCTCAATACTGGGGAGTTGATTATGCTAACAATGTGTGGTTTACAGGTCAAACAATTTTTTCCGTTGGCTCAACCGCAGGCCTAAGATTTAATAATCCAATTGAAAGTGGTTATGAACTATTTGAATTAGGAATTGCACCAATTCCTTATGACAAACATAACCCATCAAGCAGACAAGTTATTCAACAAGGAACTAACATTTCTTTAACAACTAGAGGGGATGCTCATGAAAAACTAGCGGCATGGTTATTTTTAAAATATCTCACAAGCAGAGATGTTCAAGCTGACTTTGGAGTTATTACCGGTTATATGCCTGTTAGAAACAGTTCATATTCAGTACCAAGTTTTATGGAATATTTAGATACAGCAAATATTGAACTTCCTTCAAACTATAATGATGCTGGAATGAGCGCATCAAATTATAGTGCAGCTTTTGAAGCTAAATATAAAGCGATGGGATCTTTAATTGCTGCTTCACAAAGAAACATATGGTTTTACGATCAGGCGTTTGTCGGTTCTTCTAAAGCAAGAGAAGAAGTAGGAATGGCGTTTGAAAGAATTGTATTGTATAAGGGGACGGATTTATTGGCTGAAATAGAAGCAGCCCTAACCGCCGCCAAAGAAAACACAGAGATAATTATTAATTAAAAAAGGAGATAAAGATGAAAAGTAAAACAAGATTAATTTTTTCAACATTATTATTAGTGTTTGTCTTTGTTCTTGCAGCATGTCAAGGCCAAGACAAAACTTTTACTGTAACATTTAATGCAGACGGTGGCACGCCTGTACCAGAAGTACAAAAAGTAAAATCTGGAAAACTTGCAACAGAGCCTTCCGAAGAACCAACAAAAGATGGGTTTAGTTTCGATGGTTGGTTTTTAGGGGAAGAAAAATATGTGTTTAGTACTCCGGTTGAAGAGGATATAACTTTAAAGGCTGGTTGGAGCCAATTTATTGATTCTGCTGAAGTAGCAGCGATGGATGCTTTGAAGGACTATTACAGCGAAACAATAGGTATTATAGGTTTTAAGATTACAGAAGACGTTGAGTTGAAGCAGGAAATAGAAGGGTTTACAATTACTTGGACTTCTAATAATCCAGATGTATTTTCTAATACTGGGGTAGTTAACAGGCCTTTATATGCGGACGGTGATGAATCAATCATATTAGAGGCTAAAATTTCTAATAATGTCAAGCATAATTTCCGTTTTATTGTTGAAAAACAAGAACAAACAGTTGCAGAAAAAATTGATGATGCTCTTGATTTGGTTACTTCAGTACCAGCATCTTCAACAGGATTCCAAGAAACCAACTTCCTTGCGGTCCCAACAGTAACAATTGATGGCGTAAGTGTTGCTGTAACGTGGGTAACATCTGATGCTACTGCAATGAAAGCAAACGGAGAATTAGTTCAGTTTGAAGATGATTCTCAAAAAGAAGTCACTTTAACAGCGACAATTACTTACCAAGGGCTTACAAAATCAAAAGAAATTGTCTTCTTAGTTAAAGGAGTTACCGCTTATGATAACTTTTCTGAAGCGCTTATTCCTGACAACGTTGCTAAAAAGATTAAAATAAACGGAGTTGCGGTTTATGGTGATTTAGATGAAGGCTATTATTTAATTTCAGCTGATGGTTCACTTGCCTATATTCATAGTCTTAGAAGCAACACAACAACACCAAAAAATAAACTATTTGACGTAATCGTAACAGTTGATAATTACTACAATGCATATCAATTAAAGAACGTTTCAGTATCTAATATTCATGAAGGTACATTACCAGAAGCGGCTTATCCGGTAAAAACAATTAATGATATTGTAACTATGGAAAAACCATCTGCAAGCAGTATTTTTAATCATATATCCTTTAGGATGGAAAATGTAAAAGTACATTATGATCCAACTCTTCGTTTAAAGGGTACTGACAAAGATAAATACGATACATTTTTAGTAGACCCAAGCTTTGATCCTGCAACCGATCAGATAACCAATGAAAACGCGGTAATGATATATTATTTATCAGAAATTGACGTGTTAAAAGCGCTTGACGGTAAAACTATTAATTATATTGACCTTGTGATGTATGGTTATAGAGATGATACAACTCCAGATCTATGGTATGCAAGTTTCTTTGATTTTGGCGATGATATTGATGTTGTGTTAACTGATGAAGAAAAAGCACAAAACATTGCTAATCTTTATAAGAATATGCTTGATTATAACTACTACAAAACAACCGATATAACATTAGTAACAGAAAAAGATGGTGCAACTATTGCTTGGTCTACCGACGATGATGATGTATTTGATATTGCAAACAAGAAGATTGTTGTTGACGCTGGATTAACTACACAAAAAGAAGTTTCACTTACTTATGTTGTTACTTATAATCAAGTTACTGTTTCAACCACCATTACAACAATTGTTGGACCGCTTGAAGTAGAAACCACAGAAGATGTTATCGGATATACCGGTACTAGCAAACGCTGGTTTAAAGTTAAAGTTATTGTGGTTGGAAAGATTGGAAACAATTCATATGCACTGATGGATGATAAAGGTGCAATTGCAACCTATTCAGCAACCAAATTAGATATAGGTTATGAATATACATTGGTTGGTTCACGCGTAGTATTTAATGGATTAATTCAAATTGAAAAATTAGATACAGTTGTAAAAGGAGATGCTAAAGCACTTCCAACACCAGATGTAATTGTTGAAGCTGATTTAGATGATATGCTTCCTTATCAATCTCATCTTGTTACTATTATGGGCGTCGAGGTTACTGCAAAAGCTGTTGATAAATATGGAACAACTGATATGACCTTAAAACTTGGCAGTAAAACAATTGCCTTTAGATGGGATAATAGAGTTATATTAACTGCTGAGGCTAAAGCTCTTTTAGATTCAGTTTCTGTAGGCGATAGACTCAATCTTGTAGGTGCGCCACTTGGTTGGTATAACGGGCCACAAATTGCTTATGATACTCTAGGTCAAATTGTTTTATTAGAACCAGCAGAAGATGATGATGCTGTTAAATCAGCGATAAACGCAATTGCGGTTGATTCATTAGTAAAAGAAGCAAAAACCTTAGTTTTACCAACAGTAGGTAAATTTGGTTCTACAATCGCTTGGAGTTCAAGCAACGAGGCAGTAATTTCTAATGCTGGTGTAGTTACTATGCCAACCGCAAACGAAACAGTGTATCTAACTGCAACCGTTTCTTTTGGAACAGCAACTGCTGAAAAAGTGTTTTCAGTTTATGCTCAAGTTGATGATACTTTACTTAATGTTGTATTAGCTAAAGAGCTTGCTGCTGGTGCTTCAGCCAAAGTAGAGGGTATTGTAACGGGTATTTATGGTACAACATATGTATACATAAGTGATCCTAATGGAGATACACTTCGTCTTTATAGTCCAGTTATTGCAGATGGATTAGAAATTGGTGATAAGGTTGTTGTTAGTGGCGAAATGGAACTGCGTTTCGATTATATTCAAATGCCAGCAGGAGCAACAATGACAATTAAGGAAAAAAATAAGCAAGTTCCTGCTATTCTTGAACTTGATAAAATTCCTGAATTTAGTGTAGCTGATCAAGGAAGAAGATATAGTTTTGATACACTTTACGTTGTTTCTGTTAGTGGTAGAAACTTAATATTAACTGATGGAGATGAAGAAGTAGTAGCATTTGTTGATCCATATGATGCCGACGTAGTAGCACATATTGCTGCTGCTGTACTTAAGAAGGTAAGTTTAGTTAATATTCATCTTGGTTGGCATACTACAGGCCCACAATTTTTAATTCACGATATTTCGCAAGTGGTTGTTGCTGAGCTTAGTGAAGCTGAAGTCGCGGAAAGAGATTTAGCAGAAATTAAATTAGAAGCGATTATTTCTGAGGCTGGCGATTTAAATCTACCAAGTAAGGGCGCAAGAAATTCAAGCTTTGTATGGTCATCAAGTAACACTGATGTAATTACTGATGCAGGAGTTGTAACACTACCAACAGAGGCTATTGATGTAATTTTAACCGCAAGTGTTGTGGTTGGGCAAAACACTTATACAAGAGAGTTTAAAGTAAAAGTTCTAAAACCATCAGAGGCTGTCTTATTAGCAACTTATGATTTCACGCTTCTAACAGAGAAAAAAGGAACTGAGATGAAAACTCAAGAAGCATTTCTTACAATGTTAGGCAAAACAACCACTGATACTCTAAGACCAACGCTTGTTGAAAACTTGTCTAAAGTTTATGAAGGTAACGCTGCAGGTGGCGGAGAGTTTGAACAAAAGCCAGGTGTTATAAAAACCGGAACAAGTAGTTTAGATGGAACTATGAAGTTAACCTTTGATGTTGAAATCACTAAGATTGTTATCACACTTAGAGGATGGGGAGCAAGCGATAACATTACAGTTAATGGAATTGAAGAAACCGCTCCAGTAGCAATGGGAACTTTAACCTTCACATTTGCTGAAGCAACACAAGTCTTAGATTTCTTATTTGAAAAAAGAGTATTAATTACTAAGATACAAATTTATGGTATTGCTGATTAAGGTTAAACAAAAAAAATAAAATTCATGTTTTTTACACCTCTGTATTTTTAATAATACAGGGGTGTTTTTTGTCAAAAATTGTTCTAAACAGGATTTGACTTAATTGTTATAATTATATAATTATGATATAATTATAGTGATAAATTTAAACGAATTGAGGTAGTATTATGCGAAAGAAACTCATAACATTATTATTAGCAACTTTTTTGTTTATGAGCTTTAAAATTATAATAAAATCAGCCGATACGCCTTTAGGTGAGACAATTGTGAGTGTTTCTAATAAAGCAATTGATTTGCCAGCAAGCTATGTTTTGGATGCCCAAATTAGGATGTATGAGTATGGCGGTGTTGATATTTATGATTTTAGAGAATATTTTGAAATTCTTGATAATGGTGATTATGTTTTAAGGGTTATTAGAATTATGAAAGGCGACTATGATATTACTGATCGAGGCGGTTATGAGTGGGATTTTGGTGGTTTTGATCATGAACAAGTTGGAGATTATCAAATTACACTAACATACACAAGTGAATTTACTGGTCAAACAAAGTCTGCCACAGTTAATTTAAATGTAATTGAACAAGATCTCACGCCACCAATTATTAGTGGTATGAGCAGTGGCTTTTTTAATATTGTTAAAACAGATCTTCAATTTGAAGAAGAATTAAAAACGTTTATTAATTTTATTGAAATTTATGATTATGTTGACGGACTCATTGATGTGTCAGTAGAACTTTTTGATGGACTTGATGATTTAAGAAACGCAAATTTAAATGATAAAATAGATGTTACTTTAAATGCAGTAGATAATGCGGGAAATCAGACAACTAGAACAGTAACTTTGACTGTTGTAGATAAAAAGGCTCCTTATATTCTAAATTTAAAAACAATCGTGGTTAAAAAAGGGAAAACTAATGCAGACATCAAGTCTCACGTAATTGTAATAGACAACTACGATGATGAGGTTATTCCTGTTTTTGAATATTTTGGGAATGTTATTTATGAAAATATTTGGGAAATTGTAACCGATCAAACCCGACTTAAAGGAAAACCAATTGAAGTATTAACTGAAGAAATGACCGAAGAAGAAGCGCTACTTTATGCTCAAGAAAACTATCTAAGCGGTTATAGTGTTGGCAATTACATATCTTTTAATAAAGCTGGGGCAAGAAGAGCACATTACATAAGAATAAAGTCTAAGCAAGCCCAAGCAATTTATTTAGATCCGCAAACAGAAATTGATTTCAACAGAACTGGTGTACAATATGTCAGAGTTACAGTTAGTGACACTGCGGGAAATGTTGCTAGTGGGTATTACCGAGTAGTAATTGAAAATGGAATGTCTTTTATTGAGATTGCCTTAATTATTAATGGGATTGTGCTTGGAATTGCTGCAGTTGGGATTGGTTTTTATATAGCGGTAATCCATATGAAGAAAAAAAGGTTAAAGGGGTAAAAAATATGAAAAAAACACTTATGGTTTTAAGTTTTTTCTTCCTTTTAGTTATGCTTTTAGGATGCGGAGATAATAAACTTCCTAACTTAGATGGTAAAACTGAAACGGAAGTAAAAAAAATATTTGATAAAAAGAGCAATCTAACAGTTAATTATGAATATGTTTTTGATCCGGATTCTTCAACTGAAACAACGTTTCTTGAATATCGAGGTAACTTAAAAGCGGGCGATAAAATTAAATCTGGTGACGAAGTAACGATTGCGTTTAATTTTAAAGTTATTAAACTACCTAATTTAACAGGCTATACAAAACCAGAAATGGACCAATATTTTCTCGATAAAGGTATACCGCTTGCGAAAATAACCTTTAGTGCTAGGCTTAATGATGATGTAGAGATTGGGACTTTTATTAGTTACCAAAATTTAGAAGTTGGTGATGCAGTTGATTTAAGCGTTGATAACTTGAGAATATATTATGAAGCAAGAATTAAATTGCCTGATTTAGAGGGGTTAAATAAATATCAAATTACAGCATTTTTCGATAGTTTATTTATTAACTTAGATGAGTTTGAATATATGAATGACAACTCAAAAGAATTTGATACGTTTTTAGCTTATGCAACTCATGATGTTGGTGATGTTGTTACAAGAGATGATTTAATTAAGATATTTCTTTATAGTAATACTGATGTTAGTTATGGAGAATACATTGGAGAAGCAGAACAACTTTTTATTTCTAAATATGTTTATAGCTCAACAGAGGGCAGATTAATTGAATTATATAATCCAACTGCTAATGCGATTAATTTAAGTGATTATTATATTGCGATATTAAGCGGAGGAGTTACTCCTAGCAAAACGATTAATTTAACCGGCTCATTAGAAAGCAAACAAACATACGTGATAACACATCCAAATTCTAGTTCAAGTTACCTCCAAAAAGCTAGCTTGATTAGTGAAGAGTTTGATATAACGATTATAGATGCTATTCAGTTAAGAAAAACAAGCAACAACACTTATATTGATACAATTTATGATATTGGAAATATTAGCAATGTGCTGGATGGAGAAATATTTGTCAGAAGAAACGGAATTACTCATGGCAGAAGAGATTTTACCATTAAAGAATGGATGGGATTTATTCCTAGTTATTCAACAGTAATTGGTACTCATCCATACAGCGGACCAGTTGATCCTCCTTTTGAATTAATCGCTGACTTGACCTTTAAAAATTTTGGGATGACAAAGGTTAAATATTTATATGCAGCCGATGGAGACACTGTATATTTTCAATCACTAGATCCAAGGGATCAAACTTCATATTCTGGCGATCACCGAGTAAGGTTTTTAATTGTTGATACACCCGAAACTGAAAAGCCTGGACAAGTTGGTGAACCCTACGCTCAAGCTGCAAAAACTTTTACTGAGAATATGTTAAGCAATGCTGCAGAAATATATCTTCAATCAAGTTTAGAAGGTGGTTTAACTGACACCTACGGAAGACATTTAGGTCTTATTTGGGCAAATGTTGGCACCATTGCAAATCCAGAGTGGAAATTACTTAATTATGAATTGCTAAAATGGGGGCTTGGTAGAATGTATATTGCTAAGTCTGGTAACTATTTTAATCATCCAATCTTTGGTGGACGCTATTTATATCAGTGGGCAGCAGATGCAGAAGATTATGCTCGGGATAATAAAATTGGTGTCCATAGCGGTGTTTTTCAACCATAATGAAAATATTACTAAGAATTTATTATGCTTTTATGGTTGGAGTTTTATTTTTGTTTTCATTGTATAAATCTTTAGAAATTAGAGATGAAAAATACAACAATAAATACGGCCAATTAGCATTAGAAAAAACAGGGGATGATAAATACCTGTTTTTCTATGAAATACTCGGGTTTCATCAAAATAAGCCAGTTTATAAAATAGAAAACCAAACTTATTCGGTTTGGTTTTTTGAAATAGTTAGGGCCTCTGTTAGCAAAGATGACTATATTGTTAATTCATTTTTATACCCAGTTATTAGTAGCACAGATGAAGCTTTTGGGCAAAAAGGAAAATACTATGTTTTAAACTTTAAAACTGAAAAAGAAGGCGATGATAGTGTAATACCATACTTTGTTGTTAAACACAAGTCTTTGAATATTGCCAATATTCAAACAGAAGATGGAGATTATTATATTTCATATAGTGATTTAGTTGGTAAGGATGTTTATCAAATGGAGCTTTTAATCGTTGATGAAAAAGATAGTCTTAATCAAGAAGTTCTTTTAGAAGAAGAACTAACAATAATAGAAGAAAACTTTTATATAAAAACGCAATTTGAAGAATTGTTTTACAATAAAAAAAGCGCTAACGAGCCGCTTAAATATAACAGCGAAGATAGAACTTTTTTTGAAAACACATTACAAATACTTTCAAAAGCGTCGCATAATCCTAAAGAATATAACTATATTGTTTATTTGTGGATGGGTAGTTATTTGGTGGTGTTTTTAGTTGCAACATATTTTGTGTTTTTTTACCGCAAAAAGGGAAGTAAATTAGGTGGTAAAAGGCCTTCAGAAGCGTTAATCAAAAGCATTAAAAAAAATAAATAAAAATAAATCATTAAAAAAAAGGTCTAGTATCAAACTAGGCCTTTTTTAATTTAAGTTTAACTATTTTTTTCTTGGGTTGTTAATATTTGCTTGTGCTGCAGCTAGTTTAGCAATGGGAACTCTAAAGGGTGAACATGAAACATAATCAAGTCCAATATTATGACAGAAAGTAACACTCTTTGGATCGCCACCATGTTCGCCACAAATACCTAAATCAACATTAGGGTTTGCTTTTCTTCCTAATTTAACCCCAAGTTCCATAAGTTTTCCAACACCTTCTTCATCAATGTGAGCAAAAGGATCAGATTCGAAAATCTTTCTTTCATAATAATCACTTAAGAATTTTGCTGCATCATCTCTACTAAAGCCAAAAGTCATTTGGGTTAAATCGTTTGTTCCAAAACTGAAGAACGCAGCTTCTTTGGCAATTTCATCAGCTAAGAGAGTTGCTCTAGGAATTTCAATCATTGTACCAATACTATAGTTGATATTTAAACCTGATTTTTTGATAATCTCATCAGCTGTTTTTTTGACAAAGTTTTTAATATAAACAAGCTCTTTTACTTCGCCAACTAAAGGAATCATAATTTCTGGATAAACAGTTAATCCTCTTTTTGTAACTTCAATTGCCGCTTCGATTACTGCTTTTGTTTGCATAACAGCAATCTCAGGATAAGTAACTGACAATCTAACACCACGATGCCCAAGCATTGGATTAGATTCAACTAGTGATTCAACGGTTGCTTTAAGTTCATTGAAACTTAATCCTAAATCATCCGCAAGAGCCTTGATATCAGCATCATTATGAGGTAAAAATTCATGCAAAGGAGGGTCTAAATAACGAATTGTAACTGGAAGTCCATCCATAACTTCATAAAGTTCAATGAAATCTTGTCGTTGGATTGGTAAAATTTTTGCTAAAGCTTTTTCTCTTTGTTCTTGAGATTTAGCAACAATCATTTCTCGGACAGCTTTGATTCTATCGGCTTCAAAAAACATATGTTCTGTTCGACATAAACCAATACCAGTAGCGCCAAAATCTCTTGCTACTTGAGCATCCCGAGGATTATCTGCATTAGTTCTTATTTCTAAAGCACGGTAATCATCAGCCCAAGCCATTAAGGTTGCAAAATCACCACTTACAGTTGCTTCAACAGTATCGATTTTGCCACCATATACTAAACCAGTTGAACCATCAAGAGAAATATATTCACCTTCGTTAAACCGGTTACCTCTAATCTCAAAATAGCCTTCATCTTCATTGATTATCATATGATCTGCACCTGCAACACAACATGTACCCATACCGCGTGCAACAACTGCAGCATGACTTGTCATTCCGCCGCGAGCAGTCAGTATTCCACTGGCAACAATCATACCTTCAATGTCTTCAGGCGATGTTTCGACTCTAACTAAAACAACAGGCAATCCATCTTTTTCTTTTAATTCTTTTGCTTTTTCAGCTGTAAATGTTACTCTTCCAAAAGCGGCTCCTGGAGAAGCAGCTAAACCTTCGCCAACAGGTTTTGCTTGTTTTAAAGCATCTTCATCAAATGTTGGATGCAGTAATTGGTCTAATTGTTGTGGGTCAACCCGAAGAACAGCTTCTTTTTGAGTAATTAAGCCTTCTTTTACTAAATCAATTGCGATTTTAAGAGCGGCTTGTGCGGTTCTTTTTCCACTTCTTGTCTGTAAAATGTAAAGTTTGTTTCTTTCGATTGTGAATTCTAAGTCTTGCATATCTTTATAATGACATTCAAGTCTATCAGAAATTTCTTTAAATTGATCATATAATTCAGGACTGTCTTTTTTAAGTTCTGAAATTGGTTTTGGTGTTCTAATACCGGCAACAACGTCTTCACCTTGGGCATTAAATAAATATTCGCCAAATAATTCGTTTTCGCCTGTAGCTGGGTTTCTAGAAAAAGCGACCCCAGTTCCACAATCATCACCCATATTACCAAAAACCATTGATTGGACATTAACAGCTGTTCCCCAAGAATAAGGAATATGATGCAATCTTCGGTATGTGTTTGCTCGTGGGTTGTCCCATGATCTAAACACAGCTGCAACTGATTCTAAAAGTTGAACTTTTGGATCTTGGGGAAAATCTTCGCCTTTAAGTTCTTTATAACGCTTTAAAAATGCTTTAGCGATATATTCCATATCCTCTGCAGTTAAATCGGCATCATCTGTAATTTTCTTTTCTTCTTTTCTTGCATCAAAAATTGCTTCAAAGTTTGCTTTGTCAATTTCCATAACAACATCGGCAAACATCATAATAAAACGTCTGTATGAATCATAAGCAAAGCGCGGATTGTTGGTTAGTTTTGCTAAACCTTCTACAGACTCATTGTTAAGGCCTAAATTTAGTATGGTGTCCATCATGCCAGGCATAGAAGCTCTTGCTCCGGAGCGTACAGACACTAAAAAAGGGTTATTGGTGTCACCAAATTTTTTCCCAGCTCTTTTTTCAATGATAGCTAAAGAAGTTAAAATTTCATCTTGAATTTCAGGAGAAATTTTTTTGTGATCTTCATAGTATCTTGCACATGCTTCGGTAGTGACAGTAAAACCCTCTGGAACAGGCAGACCAAGATGAATCATTTCAGCTAGGTTTGCACCCTTCCCACCAAGTAAATTACGCATTGATGCGTCGCCTTCAGTAAATAAATAAACGTACTTTTTGCTCATTATAATTTCCTTTCTTTAAGTGCTTTAAATATTTCCATAAACATTATAACACAAGCATAACAGTTTACAAGAAATTAGCCGATGGTAGCGCATACATTTGAGTGTTTAATAGGTGTTTTTTTCAAAAAGAGTTAATTTGTTTATAAAAATTTAGGAAAGTATGCTATACTACTATAATGCTATAGAAAAGAAGTGATAAAATGATAAATTATATCGATAAAAAAATAAAAGAGTATAGTAAAATCATCATTTTAAGACATAAAAATCCTGATATGGATGCAATTGGAAGCCAAGTAGGCCTTTATTATTTAATAAAAGATAATTATCCTAAAAAGCAAGTTTATATAACCGGTGATAAAAATAAATATGATAAAGAAAATTTGATGATGGACCTTGATAATCAGGTGTTTGAAGATGCACTTGTTATTATTGTAGATGTTGCGGTAAGTAATCTTATAAGTGATGATAGATATCATTTGGCAAAACAAATAATAATTATTGATCATCATGAAAATGAAACTAATATTGATGGGGCAAAAACGTTAATCGACTCATCTTACTCATCTGCCTCAGAGCTAATTACAAATATTTTTAAAGAACTCGATTATTATTTTTCACCCAAAGCTTCTAGTTATTTATTTGCCGGAATGATTACCGATACAGGAAGGTTTATGTGGATGAAGAAGCCTGAACAAGTATTTAAGACTGCTGCTTTTTTAGTCAAGCATAAAGCAGAAATAAATGAACTTTATAACTTTCTTTACACAGAGCCTTTGGCGCTTAAAAGATTAAAAGCTTATTTACAAAGCCAAATTGTATATGAAGATGGAATTGCTTATTTAAAAAACGATAAAGACTTTTTTGAAACTTTCGATGTTGATTTTTTTACTATCTCTCGGGGAATGGTTAACTTAGCTAGTGGTATTAAAGAGATAAAAATTTGGTTAAACTTTACATATAATCAAAAAGATGATACTGTCGTCGGTGAGTTTCGTAGTAGAGGCATAAACATTGTTGAGATTGCCAAAAGTTTTGGTGGTGGTGGACATGCAAATGCTTGTGGAGCAACACTTAAAGATTTTGATGAAGCTGATCAAGTTATTAAGGCGTATAAAGATTTATTAAGGGGGATAGAAAATGGATGTTAAACTGCAGTTATTAAATAAAATTAAAGAATATCAAACAATAATTATTCACGGGCATATTAGACCGGATGGTGACTGTTATGGCGCTCAATTTGGGTTGAAAAATATTATTTCATTAACTTTTCCAACAAAAAAAGTATTTGTTGTTGGGCAGGAAAGTCAGTATTTAAGTTTTATTGGCAAGCCTGATCAAATAGATGATAAAGTATATCAAAATGCTTTAAGTATAGTAGTTGACACAGCAACAAAAGACAGAATTAGTGATCAAAGATACAAACTAGGTAAAGAAATTTTTAAAATTGATCATCATCTGCCATCAGAAGATTCAAATTACGGTAAATATAATTGGATTGAAACTGAAAAACCGAGTGCTAGTCAAATGATTGCAGAGTTTTATGATTTGTTTAAACAAGAGCTTATTTTAGATTATGATGGGGCTTTACCACTTTATGTAGGTATTACTACTGATACAGGTGGATTTAGATACCGTGGTGTAAGCAGAAAAACTCATGAAATGGCAGGTTTGTTACTTGATTTTGGTGTTGACGTAGAGTTTGTTGATAAAAAACTATCTTTAATATCACTAAATCAAGTAAAGCTTAAAGGCTACGTATTAAGTAATTTTTTAGAAACAAAAAATGGGTTTGTTTATTTTATTTTAACAAAAGAAATAAGGGAAAAATTTAATTTAACACAAGAACAATCATCAGCGATGGTTAATAATCTTGCTGGGATTGAAGGTTATCCTGTTTGGGCGCTTTTTATTGAAGCAGATGATCAAATTAGAGTAAGACTCCGTAGTAATGGTCCGGAAATAGAATCAATTGCGAGAAAATATCATGGTGGTGGTCATGAAAAAGCTGCTGGGGCAACTCTTTTTAATTTAGAAGAAATAAATGATTTGATTAAAGATGTAGATGATCATATAAAAAGGTATAAAGAAAAAACTTATGGCATATACTAAAGATTTAAAGTCCTTGGACCTAATTGAAAAAAGTATTCAAAAAACTTATAGAAAAGAAATATGGGCTAAATTTATTAAAGCAATTAAAAACTATGAACTAATTAAAGCAAACGACAAAATTGCGGTTGCGGTTAGTGGGGGAAAGGATTCGTTATTACTGGCTAAGCTTTTTATGCAACTACAAAAAATTAGCGATATTCCTTTTGAGGTTATTTATATAGTGATGGATCCGGGGTTTAATCAAGATAACTTAAAATGCCTTAAAGAAAATTGTAAGCATTTAAATATTCCGATTAAGATAAAAAATAGCGACATATTTAAAGTTGCAGAAAAAATTGCTGGAGATAATCCTTGTTATATGTGCGCTAGAATGAGAAGAGGTTTTTTATATAATTTCGCTCAAGAGCAAGGTTGTAATAAACTAGCATTAGGTCATCATTTTGATGATGTTATTGAAACAACGCTACTGAATATATTCTACGGAGCCCAGTTTAAAACTATGGTTCCCAAAGTGAAATCTGAAAACTTCAAAAACATGGAACTGATTAGACCACTAGTTTTAATAAAAGAAAAGGATATAATTAGGTTTATTAAAAATGCTGGGATTAATACAATGGATTGTGGTTGCACTATTACAGCTAAAGCATATGGAAATAAAAGACAATTAATAAAAGAAATTATTACAAAAATAAAAAAAGATAATCCATATGCAGATCAAGCGATTTTTAAAGCGGCAACTAATATTAACCTAAATCAGGTTTATGGTTATGAATTCAATAAAATAAGAACTGATTTTAATAAAATATTTAGTCAAACTTCAAAAAAAGAAGAAGAATAAGAGTTATAAAAGTAAAAAAAGATGAATGATAATGTTTTCATCTTTTTTTGTTTAAATATTAATATTTAAAACTTTTTGTTGTGTTATAATAAAAGTGAAATAAAAAAAGGAGGGGAAATTAAATGAAAGAACTAGTTTTAGAGTTAATTGAAAAGTTAGAAATAATTAGAAAAAATCGAGTTGAAGAACGTGGTCTTTTAGCTAAATTAATGGAAGATGAAGTAATTGTGGCGATTAATACACTAATTCAACTATTAGCTGAAAATTACTTATAAGTTTAGGATGTTTTTAATTATGCTATCGTCTTCAAGTTCTTTAGGATAGATTAAATAAATTCCTCTTTCTAAATGGAAGTCTTTTACATGAATCTGTCTTAAAACATCTTGATCGATTAAATGATCACAAATTGCTTTTGACATTAAACTTATACCATGTCCTTCAATAACCAATCTTTTTATTAATGAAGTGCTTTCCACTTCTAAAATAATGTCAAAATTTTGAACACTTTCAAAGTGATTTAATAAATAATTTTCAAAAACTATTCTTGTATTGGCTTTTTCATCTCTTAAAATAAGCTTTTCTTTTTTTAAGTCTTCTAGTTTTATTTCCTTACTATTTTGGACCAGTGGATGTTTATTAGAAGCGATGAAAATTAGCTCATCTTTTACAAGTAGTTTGCTGTTAAAATCTTTGCTTGGTGGAGTGCCATCAAGCACCGCAAAATCCAGTTCGCGGAATTTCATTTTTTCAATAATCTTTTTCACATTTTCTGTGTGGAAAGTATATCTTATATCAGGGTATTTAGTTTTTAATACTTGAAGAATTTCAGGAATGAAGTGATTGCTTGCAGTCAGCGTGATACCAATATCGAGTTTGTTTTGGTATTCAAGCGTTTGGGAAATTCTTTTTTTTATGCGCTCATTGATTGAAACCATTAGCCGGGCACTGTCAATTAAGATTTGACCAGAAGGAGTAACAATTAAATCCTTGCCTTTACGGGCAAATATTTTAATGTTGTAAAAACTCTCTAAAGCCTTAATATGTTGCGTAACGGCAGGTTGTGTGATATTGCATATCTCTGCGGTTTTCGTGTATTTCTTTTCTTTTGCAAGAACAACCAATGTTTTAAATTTTTGGTTAATCATTTGTTTTTTACCTCCCAAGATTTTTCTCTTATATAATTATAACATTTTCTTATAATAGTATGCAAATAAATAAATTCACTTTATATTATAACTATGGTATAATATCACTTACAGACGGGAGAAAAAGAATGCGCAATCAATATTTGTTAAATACAATTTTTGAAAAAATTAATCCATCAGCAGCATTATTAATAAGTTTGTTTGTAATGTTATTCGGTGGATTTTTATTAACACGTATTACTAAAAAACTTAAACTTCCTAATGTTACCGCCTACATTTTTACTGGTATTTTAATTGGACCACTTTTTACTTATTTTGCTGGTAAAAGTCTTGTTGATGAGGACACTTTAAATGCAATGGGTTTTTTAACCGATATTGCCTTATCATTTATTGCTTTTAATGTTGGACGGTTTTTTAAATTTGATGTATTAAAACAATCAGGAGCAAAAATATTTATTATAACCTTGTTTGAATCAATTCTTGCAGCAGTCTTCGTCTTTTTTGCCATGTTTTTTATTTTTAATATTCATTTTGAATTATCACTTTTACTTGCAGCAATCGCTTCAGCAACAGCGCCCGCTTCAACAATGATGACTATTAAGCAAACAAAGGCTAAAGGCGATTTTGTTAATACAATCTTACAAGTAGTGGCGCTTGATGACGCTGTTTCACTTATTTTATTTAGCATTAGTATTGCGGTAATTACAGCCGTAGACGCGGGAGGCGGGTTTAATGCTTGGTTGATTATTTATCCCCTATTGTTAAATATTGGAATTCTTGTTTTAGGGTTCTTGCTTGGATATATACTTCATAAGCTAATGGTTGAATCAAGAACTCAAGAAAATAGACTTATTATTGTTATTGCTCTTTTATTGTTTTTAAGTGGTTTTGCAGCCGCTTTTAATATTTCTCCACTTTTAGGATGTATGGCAATGGGAGCGGCGTATTTAAATATTAGTAAAGACACGTCTCTTTTTACCCAAATTGATGGTTTCTCACCACCGATATTAACTTTATTTTTTGTTTTATCGGGAATGAGACTTAGACTAGATATGCTTTTATCTATTGGGATTGCTGGTGTAGTTTATTTTATCGTTAGAATTGCTGGAAAATACGCTGGGGCTTCACTTGGAAGCGTGGTGGCAAAATCAACTTCCAATAATAAAAAATATTTGGGATTGGCATTAATTCCGCAAGCAGGAGTTTCTTTAGGACTGGCCGCCTTGGGGGCGAGAATTTTAGAAACTTATGGTCTATTTAATGAAGCAGCAATATTATCAACAATTATTATTGCATCAGGTGTTTTATATGAAATATTTGGACCACCATCAGCAAAACTTTCACTTTATCTTTCAAGATCATATGAGAGAGTTAAACCAGATGTCCTTGTTCAACCAAACGGACATAAATAGTTTAATCCGGTGTATGAAGTATTAGTATATATATCATAATTTGAAATGTAAAAAAACATAGTTTTAGCAAGTTAATTTATTAATTGAAATAAACACCTTTATTAAGACGCGAAAAGATTAAATTATAGCCAATAATTAATCTGTCTTAAAAGGTGTTTTTTAGAATAATACTAAATGTAAATAACTATGTTTTATTGAAATAAAACAATAAAAATATGCTATAATAATTATACGGAAGTGATCTTATGATTTTAGATACCATCGCAGCAATTTCTACACCTTATGGAACCGCTGGGATTGCTGTGGTTAGAGTAAGTGGCAGTGAAGCAATTAAAAAAGTAAATCAAATATTTAAAGGGAAAAATCTATTAAAAGTTAAAAGCCATACTGTTCATTATGGTTTTATTACTGATGTCGATGGTAAAAGTATTGATGAAGTGATGGTTAGCATATTAAAGTCACCAAAAAGTTTTACAACCGAAGATATGGTAGAAATCTCAAGTCATGGAGGAATTTTAGTAACCCAAAAAGTCTTAAAAAGACTACTTGAAGTTGGAATTAGACTAGCAAGACCAGGTGAGTTTAGCCAAAGAGCTTTTATTCATGGAAGGATAGATTTAACAAAAAGCGAAGCGATAATGGATTTAATTTATGCTAGAAGCGAAAAGGCAATGAACTTAGCAATTAATGCTTTAAAAGGTGATACAACAAAGCTAATTAATACTTTAAGAGAAAGACTTTTAAGTATTATTGCGATTATTGAAGTAAATATAGATTATCCCGAATATGATGATACAATTACTTTAACCAACGAAGTTATTCAGCCAGAACTGGAAAAATTCATAACTGATTTAGAAGAAATATTAGTTGAATCTAATAAAGGTAGACTAATTAGGGAAGGGGTTAATACAGCGATTATCGGGAAACCTAATGTTGGTAAATCAAGCCTATTAAATGCACTATTAAATGAGGAAAGAGCAATCGTAACTGATATTGCTGGAACTACTAGAGACACAATTGAGGTAAGCATTAATTTAGGTGGAATAGTTCTTAATTTGGTTGATACAGCTGGAATTAGAGAAACCAAAGATATGATTGAAAAAATTGGTGTTCAAAGAAGTAAAAAAGCAATTGATGATGCTGAGTTAGTTATTGTTGTTTTAGATTCTAGTAAAGAGTTAACTGCTGAAGATGAGAAGTTATTAGAATTGGTGAAAGGGAAAAGAAAAATTATTGTTGGTAATAAAAAAGATTTAGGGCCAACATTAAAAATAAAGGATATTATATTGTTAAGTGCCCTTAAAAAGGAAGGGATTAAATCTTTAGAACAGGCTATTATTAAAGAACTTGAATTAAGTGATTTTGATCCAGATTTTAATTATTTAAGCAACGTTCGTCACATTCAAAAGGTTGAAGATGCTAAAACCTATATTATCCAAGCTATCAAGGCGATAAAAGAAGGTTACCCTATTGATATGGTAGAAATAGATATTAAAGCTGCATGGCAGTCTTTAGGTGAGATAACCGGTGATTATCACCCAGAGGACTTAATTGATGAATTGTTTTCTAAGTTTTGCCTTGGCAAGTAAATAATTAATGATAATATGATATAATTTAGAAACAGGACGAAAGGAGATTTGTTATGAGTTATCAAGCACTATATAGAAAATACAGACCAAGAACTTTTTCTGATGTTGTTGGCCAAGATGTAATTGTTAAAACATTAAAAAATGCCATAATTAATAATAAAATAGCTCATGCTTATCTTTTTAGTGGTCCAAGAGGAACAGGGAAGACAAGTTTAGCTAAGATATTTTCTAGTGCGGTTAATTGTGAAGCCGATAAACTAAATGCACCTTGTGGTGTTTGCGCTTCATGTAAGGCTATTTTAGAAGAAAGTGTAAGTGATGTAATTGAAATTGACGCAGCTAGTAATAATGGTGTTGATGAAATTAGAGAACTAAGAGACAAAGTCAAATATATGCCGGCACTAGCCAAATATAAAGTCTATATTATTGATGAGGTTCATATGCTTACTATGCAAGCATTTAATGCTTTATTAAAGACATTGGAAGAGCCACCTGCTCATGTTATTTTTATTTTAGCGACTACTGAGGCGAACAAAGTTCCTTTAACAATACTCTCGCGTTGTCAAAGATTTGATTTTAGAGGAATTACTCCAGCAGGAATTGAAAAAAAGCTAGTTGAAATTATTAAAAAAGAAAAAATTGAAATTCAAAACCAAGCAATCAAAGAAATTGCTAAACATTCTGATGGCGGATTAAGAGATGCGATTAGTTTGTTAGATCAAGTTGTTTCCTTTTCAAATGGAGTTATTACGGTTAAGGATATAGATGATGTTTCTGGGAGTGTGTCAAAGGAAAACTTAGAAAAACTATTAAGTCATATTTTATTAAAAGAAATTGGTAGTGCTTTTTCACTTTTAGAAAAAATTATTGAAGACGGAAAAGAAATTTTTAAAATAGTATCAGATTTAATTTTGATTATTAGAGACATGCTTTTAGTTAAAAATATTGATATTATTGATGATAAAGATAAAGCAGATTTGAAAAAACTAGCAAAAGATTTTTCTAATGATAAATTGTTTTTCTACTTAGATATCCTAAATGAAACACAAGGACAATTAAGATGGACTAATCAAAAAAGAACGTATTTAGAACTTGCGGTAATCAAGATGATTGATCACCAAATGCTTGAGCGCTTAGATACTAATGAACAAATGTCTTTATTGATGAATAAGGTTAATCAATTAGAACTAGATTTAAAAAACATTAAAAAAGCGCCAATTATTAAAGTTAAAGACAAGGAAGAGAAAAAAGAAGAAAAACTTTTAAAAACAAAAAAAGACAATAATAAATACAGACAAATAACAGTTAATGATATCCAGGAAGTACTTTACAACGGTGATAAAGAAAAACGAAGCAGATTACAAAAGCATTGGTCGATGTTAGAAAAAATAGACGATCCACATCTTCAAATAACTGCATCTTTGTTAAGTAAGGGTGAAGTGGTTGCCTGCAGTAAAGATAAAATGGTTTTGGTTTATCCAGATAAAACAACTTGTTTAATGATGTTAAGCCAACAATACAAAGAAAATGCTTTAAAAGTTCTTAATCGCAAAGAAAAACTAATTACTGATTACTTATGCATTAATAAAGAAAATTGGGATATTTTATTTGAGTCATTTAAACAGCAATGGGATTTAGGCAATAAAAAGCCTAAATTACCAGAAATTGATTTAAATTTATTTGAAATAAAAGAAGAAACATGGAAAACAGAAACAGAAAAATTAGCGATTGACTTTTTCGGTGAAGATTTAGTCAAACTTAAGGAGGAATAAAAATGAACGCAACAATGATGAAAAGGCTACAGAAATTGCAAAAAGAAATGCAAGAAACTCAAGAACGCCTCCAAATTACTGAATTTGAAGGAAGGGCATCAGGAGTTAGAATTGTTATGCTTGGTTCACACCAAGTAGTAGAATTAAATATTGACCCTGAACTTTTAAGCGATATTGAAATGCTTCAAGATGCAATATTATTAGCAATTAATGATGCTGTTGAAACTGTTAGCAAAAAAACATCAGAAGAAATGAGTAAATTTACTATGGGGATGGGGATGGGGTTTTAATGAAACTCCCAAAATCTATTCTAAATTTAATTAATGGTTTTAAAATGTTGCCAGGTATAGGCGAAAAAACAGCTCAAAGACTGGCTCTTTATGTTATTAACCAAATGAATGATGAACAAGTAAATTCTTTAAGTGAAGCATTAAAAGATGTGAAAAGCAATATTAAAAAGTGCCCTATCTGCGGATCTTTTATGGAACAAGAATGTCCAATCTGCTCAAATAAAGATCGGGAACAAAACTATATAATGGTAGTTGAATCAATTAAAGATATGATGATTATTGAACAAACTGAAAACTATCACGGCTTATATCATATTTTAGGAGGAACAATCGATTTTTCAAAAGGCATTGAACCAAGTGACTTAAATATTGAATCGCTTTTAAAAAGAATTACCTCTAATCAAGAGATTATATTGGCTCTAAATGGAGCAGTTGATGGTGAGTTAACTAGCAGTTATATTATAGAGTTATTGAAAAATAAACCGATTAAAGTTTCAAAAATTGCGCATGGTATTCCAATTGGGGCAGATCTATCTTATGCAGATAAAAAAACATTAAGTGTCGCCCTTAAAAATAGAACTTTATTGGAATAAAAGGAGAGTATAATGGAATTTTTTAACAACGTTGCTGATTGGATAAAAATGGTATTGGCTGGTTTTAATACATGGTTAAGAAATACCCTTAATTTTGATGGTAGATTAATAAACTTTTATAATACAGTTATTAGCCCTATTGCAGAGTGGATTAAAATTGTGGGGTTTGTTTTTGTGCTTATTTTTTTAGTGTTTGGTGTGTTTGGGTTTATTAAAAAGTTATGGAAGCTTGCACTTGTTTTATTGATAATAATTGGGGCTTTAATTATTATTGTTTCGCTTTAAAACACAACAAAAAGCTAAGTGTTTTCTGAAAAATTAAAAAATTAGATAAATAACTTGCATTATAAAACTATATCGTTTATAATAGCGTAGAGTTTTTTTTAGGAGGCAAAAAAATGGCACAATATGATCAATCAAAATCAATGGTTGAGATTGCCTTAGAAATTATTAAACAAAACGGCAAGCAAAACATCTATAAGTTGATTGAAACAGTTGCTCAGGTTAAAGGTTTTTCACCTGATGATATAGACAAAGCAACACTACTTTATATTGATATGACATTATCAGGAAATTTTGTTTATTGTGGGAACGAAGAATGGGATATTAAAGAAAATAATTTAGAGCTTTGGGATAAAGATGGTTCTTATTTTAACAAAGATGAAATTGATGATGAAGAAGACGACGATCAAATCAATTTAGAGGATTACTATATTCCTGAAGATGAAGAAATTGAATTTGATCAAGATGAAGAAGAATCAGTAGAACCTGTTGAAAAGGATGAAGAAGATATTAAAATTGATGATGATGTTCCATTTTATAGTACGGACGAAGACGATGTTGAAGTTGATTTAGATTTCGATGATGATGACTATCACGAAATAATGGATGATTATGAAGATATGTACGATGATTGATTTTAAAGAAGACTTGGTTTATTATAAATCAAGTTTTTTTTATGCTTTAATTTTTTAGTTCTTTCTTGCCTATAAGAATAGCTTTTGATATAATAAAATAGGGCAAGGGGCCCCCGATAATATCGGTTTTTTTTATTAATTGGAGGGAATGTCATGCAAACGAAGTTTATATTTGTAACAGGGGGAGTAGTCTCATCACTAGGTAAAGGCATTATGGCATCTAGTGTCGGACAATTGTTAAAAAAACAAGGGTTTAAAGTAATTATGCAAAAATTTGATCCCTATATTAACGTAAGTCCTGGCTCACTTAGTCCTGATCAGCATGGGGAAGTTTTTGTAACCGATGATGGTTGGGAAACGGACCTAGATTTAGGTCATTATGAAAGGTTTTTAGACGAAAACCTAAATAAAGACTCCTCAATTACTACTGGTCAAATATACGCTAGAGTTATTGAAAAAGAAAAAAAGGGATGTTATAAAGGAGCAACAGTTCAAGTAATTCCTCATATAACAAACGAAATCAAGAAAAAACTCTCTGATGTTGCTAAAACAACTAAAGCTGATATTGTTATAACAGAAATTGGTGGAACTGTTGGTGATATTGAATCGCTGCCTTTTTTAGAAGCGATTCGCCAAGCAAGAAAAGATTTTGGTCATCATAATACGCTTTATATTCACACAACCTTACTACCATATTTAAAGGCCTCTAATGAAATAAAAACAAAACCAACCCAACATTCAATTAAAGAGTTAATGAGTTTAGGTATTTCTCCTGATATGCTTGTTTTAAGAAGTGAGAATACTTTCAGTGATGATATAAAAGAAAAACTTGCCATTTTTACTGATGTACCTAAAAGGGTGATCTTTGAATCAGTTGATGTTGATATTGTTTATGAGATGATTCTAAATTTGCGAAAACAAAATATTGATGAACAAATATTAAAACACTTTAAATTAAAACCGAAAAAAGATGAAGATTTAAATGAGTGGGAAGAGTTAATTAGTAAAATTAAAAAGCTAGAAAAAGTCATTAGGATTGCGGTTGTTGGTAAATATGTGTCAACTCAGGATGCTTATTTATCGGTTATTGAATCACTGAGACATGCCGGATATCAATTAGGTAGACATATTGAAGTTGTTTGGTTGGATTCTAGTGAAATAACAAATCAAAACATTGAAAAAAAGTTGAAAGAAACCGATGGTTTAATTATCCCTGGTGGTTATGGGAAAGACAAAATAAAAGGAATACTTACGGCTATTGAATATGCAAGAAAAAACAACATTCCGTTTTTTGGAATTTGTCTTGGAATTCAATTAACGTTAATTGAGTTTGCAAAAAATGTTTTAAAAATTAAAGATGCCAATTCAATGGAGTTTGAACAAAAGGCTAAAGATCCAATTATTATTCCGATAAATAATAAACAAAAAAAGCGAATTGGTAAAAATGAAATAAATATCGTAGCTGAAACGGTAGCTTATAAACTTTATCAAAGCCAAACAATTTATGAAAGACATCGTCATTCTTATGTGTTTAATACCAATTATCAAAGTAAGTATATTGAAGCTGGGATGATTTTTAGCGGCTATAACGCAAAAAATGGAGTAGAAATAATTGAATATCCGAAAAACGATTTTTATATTGCAGTTCAATTTCATCCCGAATATATTTCCAGACCATTAAGACCGCATCCGCTTTTTTTAGGATTTGTAAACTCAGCAATCAAATATCAAGAAAAAAAGTAAAGTAATCCGGTTTGTAATAAAAAATAAATAGGAGTATAATAAAAGCGAAAAGAATAAAAGGAGGATATAATTATGGCATTAGTTTCAGCAAAAGATATACTTAATAAAGCAAGAGATGAAGGCTACGCAGTGGCTCAAATTAACATTAACAATTTAGAATGGACTAAAAGTGCCCTTCTTGCAGCAGAAGAGGTAGCATCGCCAATTATTTTAGGTGTTTCTGAAGGTGCAGGTAAATATATGGGAGGTTTTAAAACTGTTGTTGCAATCGTTAAAGAATTAATTGATTTTTATAATATAACAGTTCCTGTAGCGCTTCATTTAGATCATGGAACATTTGAAGGCTCATTTAAAGCTTTAGAAGCGGGTTTTAGTTCTATAATGTTTGATGGTTCTCATTACCCGATTTTAGAAAATGTTGAAAAAACTAAAGAAGTTATTAAAAAAGCTCATAGTATGGGTGTTTCAGTTGAAGCAGAAGTTGGCGGAATTGGTGGCGAAGAAGACGGGGTTGTCTCTAGTGGAGAATTAGCTGATGTCGAAGAATGTAAGATGATTGCGTCATTAGGCGTTGATTTGTTTGCTGCTGGAATTGGTAATATTCATGGAAAATATCCAGCTAATTGGGCAGGGCTTAATTTTGAAAGATTAACAGAAATCAGTGAAGCAATCGGTCGTATTCCCTTAGTTTTACATGGGGGAACAGGCATTCCTGAAGATCAAATAATAAAGGCGATTTCTTTGGGGGTTGCTAAGATAAATGTTAATACAGAATGTCAATTAGCATTTGCAGCAGCAACTAGGGAATATGTTTTAGCCGGAAAAGATTTAGAAGGAAAAGGGTATGATCCAAGAAAACTATTAAAGCCAGGTAGCGATGCAATTATTGAAGTTGTTAAAGAAAAGCTGGCAATGTTTGGGTCAGTAAATAAAGCATAACTAAAAATGAGGTTTTTGATTAATAGTCAAAAACCTTTTTTCTTTTAATCTTTGATTTCTAAAAATATAAATGTATAATTAAATGCAGGTGAATAATTATGAATGACATTGTATTTAATGATTATGCTAACTGGCTGATTGAAAATGCTGATTTTTTTGAAAATTTAAAAGAAACAAAATCAATTCTTTTTACTCGTAATAAACACATTTTTGATGTGGTTGCGTATTTATATGATTTAAAAGTAGAAGAAAAAACAATCGATG
Organism: uncultured Acholeplasmataceae bacterium; assembly: GCA_964552625.1. Taxonomy (GTDB): domain Bacteria; phylum Bacillota_I; class Bacilli_A; order Acholeplasmatales; family UBA5453; genus UBA5453. The sequence continues at coordinate 120,388 of CAZKGV010000004.1, forward strand.
AAGAACAAGAATATATTTTTGAGGTTGGTTTTTATTATTTATTTGATCAGTTTGAACATATTAATTTATTATTAAAACATACTTATAACGATGATTTTGATGCTTTTAATAAACAAGCAAAAACAATTGTTCTTTTGCTCAATACTATTGAGTTTGAAAACGATATTCATAATTTAGTTAGTCAAAAAGAAGCAAAAAAGGCATTTGCTGAAATTGAACAAGAAATCTTAAAGTATTTGGAGAAAAAAGAAGAAGCTCCCCAAGAACTGTTTGATAAATTAAACGAGGTTAGTGAAAAAATATATAATAAACATAATTTAGAATATTATCCAATTTTTGAAATATTTTACGATATTGCAATTGAACTAAATTTGTTATAAAAAAGAAAAAGACTACCGCGATATGATAGTCTTTCTTTTTTTTATGGTTGATTTTTATGTTTCATGTGTGGAAACAAAATTACATCTCTTATATTTGTTACATCTAGCAAAAGCATGACAAAGCGATCAATTCCAATACCTAAACCACCAGTAGGCGGAAGTCCATATTCTAAGGCTTCAATATAATCATAATCAACTTCACTAGCTTCTAAATTACCAAGTTCTCGCTCTTTTAATTGATTTAAGAAGCGTTCTTTTTGGTCAATTGGATCGTTTAATTCGCTAAAAGCATTTGCGTATTCTCGGCCATCAATAAAAAGTTCAAACCGTTCTGTAAATCGCGGATCTTTTTGGTATTTTTTTGCCAAGGGACTAATTTCAATTGGGTATTGATAAACAAAGGTTGGCTCTACGATTGTCTGTTCAACATAGCGATCAAAAAAAGCTTCAATAATATGACCAACACCGTAGTGCTTTTCTACTGGGATGTCATGTTTTTTTGCTAAATCAATTGCTTGTTTTAAGCTTAGGTCTAATTTAAAATCAATACCTGTTTTTTCTTTAATTGCCTCAGTCATTGTAATTCTTTTAAAACCTTTTTTTAGACTAATTTTTTTGTTATTAAAGGTAATATCATAAGTACCTAAGATATCATAACAAACACTACTTAAAGCATCTTCAACTAAATCCATCATCCCTTCCATATCAGAGTAGGCTTCGTATGCTTCAATCGAAGTAAATTCAGGATTATGTTTAGAGCTCATTCCTTCATTGCGAAAAAGACGACCAATTTCATAGACTTTCTCAAGCCCCCCAACAATTAGCTTCTTTAAAGGAAGCTCGGTTGCAATTCTTAAATAAAAATCCATATCTAAGGTATTGTGATGAGTAATAAAGGGTCTAGCAGAAGCTCCACCCAAGACTGATTGTAAAACTGGCGTTTCTACTTCGATAAAGCCTTTTTGGTCAAAAAACTTTTGAAAAGAACGAATAATTTTTGGCCGCATTATCGCAACTTTTTTAGCCTCTTCATTGACAATTAAATCTAGATATCTTTTTCTTCTTACTTCTTCAATATCTTGCAGGCCACTCCATTTATCAGGAAGTGGTTTTAAAGCTTTTGTTAAATGAGTATATTTTGTTGCTTTAATCGATAATTCGCCCATTTTGGTTCGAAAGACAAAACCAACAACACCGATAATATCACCCAAATCACCTTTTTTAAACACTTCAAAAGCAACTTCGCCAATAGTATCAAAACGAACATAAATCTGAATTTGACCTTCTTTATCTGAAAGAGTAATAAAACCAGCTTTTCCTTGCTCTCTTTTTCTAATTACTCTGCCTGCAACAGCAACTTTTATTTTTTGTGGTTCTAAAGTTTCGTTATCAAAAGAGCCATAAGCATCAAAAATATCTTTGCTGTTGTGGGTTCTTTTAAATTTGCTGCCAAAGGGATCAATTTTTAGTTTTCTTAATTCATCAAGTTTTTCTCTGCGAACTTGTTCTTGTTCACTAATTTTAAAATCCATAGTTATTCTTGTATACTCTATTCATGATTATAGTGTTGATCGAGTATACGTTTCCTTTCTT
>CAZKGV010000005.1:0-112380 GCA_964552625.1 uncultured Acholeplasmataceae bacterium
TTGGCTATAACTATTTACTTTAATTTACTTGACTTCTCAATAGTTATCTCCTTTATCCAAACTCATTATATTAAATTGATTTTAAAAAGCCTAATGATACGAAAAAAAAGACGGTTTTTTTCACCGTCTTTTTCCATTAATCTTCTTCAAAAGGGACAATGTCGCCGCCCCAATTTTCCAAAATCCAGGCTGCCACTTCACTTGATGTTAGTACTTCAACTAAAGCTTTAATTTTATCAGAGTCTGCGTATTCTGGAAGGGTTGCAATAATATTCGCAAAAGGATTATCATTAGGTCTTTCAAGCGCTATCGCATCTTCGCCTGGACTTAGGCCTGCATCTAATGCGAAATTAGAATTAATTAAAATTAAATCTCCTTGGTTATATTCATATGCATCAGTAAGAGCTGTAGGATCTACTTCTTCAAACTTTAAATTTTTTGGATTTTCAACAATATCACTAATCTGAGCTTGGAACGGATCCACATCCTCACTTAAGACAATCAGTTCTGCTAAAGCTAATAAATTAAGAAGTCTACCGTGATCAGCTTTTGAATTGCTTATTAAAACTTTTGCTCCATCAGCTACTTCAGAAAGTGAGTTATAAACCTTTGAATAAATGCCAATGGGCTCAATATGAATTTTAGCAACACCAATAATATTAGTTTCGTTTTCAGCATTATAAAGATCTAAATAAGGAACATGTTGGAAATAATTAGCATCAACTTGTTTAAGAGTTAAGGCTTGATTGGGCGTAATATAATCGTCATAACGTTTAATTTTAAGTGTGTAACCTTTTTCTTTTAAAAGTGGTTTGACAAATTCTAATATATCCGCATGCGGCTTAGGGGAAGCTGCCACCACAATAACTTTTGAATTATCCTTTTTACATGAAAAAAGCGATAATCCTAATAACAGTGTAATAATACCATAAAACAATTTTTTCATTTTCTTTTCTCCTATCGTTTGTTTATTTTTCTAACTGCAAAATCACCAATTGCTTGAGTAAGAAATACCAAAAGCAAAATTAGGGAAGTTGCAATAATAACGTAACCAAAATGGTTTCTTTCGCGTGTTGCTAAATAACCAAGTCCCCCTGCACCAATAATCGCTGCAGCACTGCTAAAGCCAATTAGAGTAACTATTGTTGTGGTAAACCCAGCTACTAAACTTGGCATTGCTTCACCGGTAATTATTCTTAAAGTTGTTTTTCCGGTTGCGCCAATCGAGTTTAACATCTCTTTTGTTCCGCTTGATACTTCTTTAAAGGCATGATGAACTAATCTTGCATAAAAAGGAGTTGCTGAGATTACAAGTGCTGGAACTGCTCCTTGCCAGTTAAAAAGTAGTCTTTGGTCTTGGCCAAAAATAAAATTAAATAGACCATTAGTAACTGGAAGCATTAAAATAATTAAGATAATAAAGGGAATTGATCTAGCAACACTACTAATAATGTTTATTATCTTGTAGATAAACATCTTTTTTTCTTCTGTTTTATAAAGACTATAACCAAGCAAAAATCCGAGGATTAAAACAAAAAAGCCTGTTGTTAAAGTCATAAAAAATGTCTCTAAAAACGCCTCCATTATTTGCTCGAAACTTAAATTCTCAAACATACTTATCAATCCTCACTTCCGCTTTTAACGCATTAATTGCTTTTTGTTTGTCTTTGCCGATAATATGGACATATAAAAAGCCAATGTTTTGCTTGTTAATTGTTATTACTTCTGCATAAATTATATTAATGCTAACATCATATATTTTTGTTACCTCTGATAACAAAGGTTTATTAGCTAAATTGTCTAAATAGGTAATCTGATAAATCTCATGCTTACTTTTTTCTTTAAAGTCAAACATTTTCCGGTTAATTAGTTGCTTTGTTAAATCAGATTTTGGTTGCATAAATAGATCAATTGTTTTATTATGTTCTACTATTTTACCTCGGTGCATAACTGCAACTTCATCACATAAGTATTTAACTGCATCTAAATCATGGGAAACAAAAACAATCGTAACATTTAAATCTTTGTTAATCTCTGATAATAAATCAAGAATTTCATAACTGGTTTTTTGATCAAGCGCTGATGTAACCTCATCACAAAGCAAATACTTGGGCTTATTGGCTAAAGCTCTGGCAATTGCGACTCTTTGTTTTTCTCCACCAGATAGCGTTTTTGGATATGCTTTTGCCTTTTTACTTAAACCAACCAGTTCTAAGAGTTCATTTACTCTTTGATTGATTTCAGTTTTCTCATAACCACCAACAACTAAGGCAAGTTTGACATTCTCATAAACGTTTTTTTGATCAAGTAGGTTAAAGTGCTGGAAAATCATACCAATATTAGTTCTTAACTTTTGGAGTTTAAGTCCACTTAAGCTACTAACCAAAACATCATCAATAATAATTTCTCCTTTTGTTGGTTCCATTAAACGGTTAATCATTCTAATTAAACTGGATTTTCCTGCACCGCTTTTACCAACGATACCGAGTTTAGTTCCATCTTTAATTAAAAGATTAATTGAATCAACGATGTTCTCGCCATTTATTGTTTTTGTAATGTCTTTAATCTCAATCAATACTAGCACCTAATTTCTTAAAAAAAACAAGCCCGATAAGGACTTGCTTTTGCCACTTATCGTTTATAGCTTTACCACCTAAATTAAGTAGGTTGGTAGACGATCACAGAGCTATATCTCTCCCGTCTTCTTAATAAGTTATATGTAATTGCAATAATCATAACATAACCTTTTGAGTTTGTAAAGCCCTTTTTCAAATTTAATTATTATTATTAGTTAATTGTTTTTCATAAAAAAGATGAATAAGTTTTTCTAAACTTAAACTTTTTTTCTTTTCACCTTTAATATCATAGACTATTTTTCCTTCACTAAGCATAATCAGTCTATTTCCATAAGTTAGAGCATCTTTCATATTGTGCGTTACCATAATTGTTGTTAAATTATTATCTTTGACAAGTTGTTCAGTCATCTTTAAAACCGTTTTTGCTGTTTTTGGATCTAAGGCAGCTGTATGTTCATCAAGGAGTAAGAGTTTTGGTTTTTCTAGTGTTGCCATTAACAAAGTTACCGCTTGTCTTTGGCCACCAGAAAGAAGACCAATTTTTTGACTTAGTCTTGTTTCTAAGTCAAGATTTAAGGTTTTAAGTTTTTCATAAAAAAGGTTTTTTTGATCTTTTTTAAAACACCATCTAAATGTTTTTCTATGAGCTCGCATTTTTGCTAAGATTAAGTTTTCATAAATACTCATATTGGCAGCTGTTCCTAAAAGTGGGTTTTGAAAAACAATCCCAATATGTTTAGCTCTTTTATGCTCACTTAAAGAAGTTACATCAACTGAATCAATAACTACAGTACCACTGGTTGGTTTTAAAGCACCTGATACCATATTAAATAGCGTAGATTTGCCGCTACCGTTGCTGCCAATAACCACGACAAACTCACCTTTTTTAATATGAAGCGATACATCTTTTAAGGCAATTTTTAAGTCTCTTGCGTTATCGCTACCATTAAACGTTTTTGTGATATTTTTAAGCTTTAACACTGTTTTTCCCCTCTTTTCTTTTTATAAATTTTTTAATCTCAGGGGTTGCTAGAATAATCGCGATTAAAAATGCTTGAATTAGCTTTAAGTCATTTGGATTAAGTCCAATACTAATGGCAACACCAATAATAATTTGAAAGACAATGCTGCCTAAAAAGATTGATATCAACCAATTTTTAAAAGTCCTTTTTCCAAATAAGGCCTCACCAATTATAATTGATGCAAGCCCAATTACAATTGTTCCTCTTCCAATTTCTAAATTAGCTGAACGACTACTCTGCGTTAAAAGAGCTCCACCTAATGCGATTACTGCATTAGAAAGACCTAAACCAAAGATAATCATTAAACTCGTATTAATGCCTTGGGCTTTTGCCATTTTATCATTCATTCCGGTTGCTCTAATGCTGATGCCAATTTGGGTTCCAAACATTAGGTAAGTAACCACAAAGACAATTGCTAGAATAAAAAGCGATGTCAGGGACTTAGCAATAAAAGGATCATCAATAAGTGTGCGTAAAAATGTGTAGATTGTTTTACTGTCGCCTAGGTAAACAGAGGCTCTTCCTAAAACTCTTAGATTAACCGAATAAAGGGCAGTCATCATAATGATGCCTGATAAAATAGGCGGTATCTTGAGTTTTGTATGGAGAATACCAGTTAGGATTCCAGCACAAAAACCACCGACTAGCGCCAGTATCATCGCAAGCCAGATGTTTCCTGTGTTTATTAGCATCGCTGCGGCGATTACCGCGCCTAAAGTAATTGATCCTTCCGCTGTTAGATCAGCAAAATCTAATATTCGGTAAGATATAAACACCCCAAGCGCCAGCAATGCCCAAATTAAGCCTAATTCAATTCCATCTTTTACGATATGTAATATTTCTTCCCACACTTAACTTTACTCTATTATTCTTTCTGCTCTATTTAAAATTGATTCGGGTATTTCAATCCCAATTTCTAGTAATAGTCTCTTATTAACTATTAAACTAAACTCAGGTAGCCCCACCGAAGGGATGTCTTTAGGTTCAACGCCGTCTTTTAAGATTTGCACTGCCATTCTTGCTGTTTCTAAACCTAAGTTATAATAGCTAATTGAATAAGTTAGAGCTGGTAATTCTAAAACTGAATTATCCTCAGCTACAACAACCGGAGTATCATATTCTATAGCAACATCATAGATATCACCAATTGAAGAGACAATATTATTATCTGTTGGGACATACATAACATCAACACTGCTTGCTAGTTGCCCTGCTACTTGTCTTAACTCACTTAAATTAATGATTGTTTTAACTGTTACTGTAAACCCAAGTGCTTCTGCTTCAGCTTTAGCAATGTCTGCTTGTGTTTCTGAGTTAGTCTCACTGGCTGTGTAGATAATGCCAAATTTATCTGCATTTGGCAGTAATTCACGCGCAAGCTCAACTTGTTCTTTAATTGGGTTCATGTCGTTAGTCCCAGTAACATATCCACCTGGATTTTCATTTGATTCAATTAAAAGTGCACCCACCGGATCAGTTACTGCTGTAAACAAAATCGGTGTATTCTTGTTTTGTTCTTTTGCTTCATTAACTACTGCTGTTGCTGATGGCGTAGCAATCGCTAATATTAAGTCACTTTTACGAACCAATGTTTTAGCCATAGTAAGATTTTCACTAGCACTACCATGCGCATTTAAGACACTGATATTAATATTTTTACCGTGCTCATAACCGGCATCTTTTAACCCCTTAATAAAGCCTTCTCTTGCCTCATCAAGCGCAAGCACATCTGCATACTGTAAAATCCCAATTTGAATCTTATTGCTATCACTACAGCTTAATAAAGCCCAAGACAGTAATGTTAACATAACCACCAATAAACCTCTTTTAATTTTCATTTTCTTCCTCCTTATTTTTGCTATAAAAAAATGTGCTACTACGTAAAGTAATAACACATTAATTAAGTCTTATGGTGGTATGATGTTATTACTTTATTTATCTTTTTTTTATTTGTTTAAGATATTGTGTAATAACACCAAGTTTTGATGACGCTTTACTTTCAACTTTAAAAGCAAAGAAGTGTATTAGTCACAATATCTTCCTTGAAAGTAAAAAAAGAAAAATTGATTAAGTAATATCTGTTTCATCATCAATAACCCTTTCTTAAGCGGTATTAAACATATATTAGCACAGTTGGAATTAACTTGCAAGTCTTTTTTGATATTTTTTGAAAATATTTTCACTTCAAACTTGTATGAAAGCGTTTTAAAAAGATTTCAGTTTTAGTAATCTTTAGTTTGATAATAAAAATCAATAGTTATTTTTTCAGCCTTTAAATCTGATTTATCAATAATAAAACTGGGGGATTTGTATTTGTTTTTCTTTGTTTTAATTTTTATTTTCTCTTTATTAATATAAACAGCAGTTTTATTTGCAAGATGAAAAGCAATTGTTAAAGGTCTACCTAAATAAGTATAATCAATAACTAAACCAGCAAATTGTTTTGCTAAAAGAGGGCGAAAAACTAAATTTTTGTTTCTTATTTTAATTCCAAAGGTATTGCTAATTAATTGGTTTAGTAAAATTCCTGGTCCACTGGAATAAATTCGCCAACCCGCTTTAACTTTAACATCGCCTGTTTTTAATTTATAAAAGTATTCTTTGGCTAAATAACGATCATAAAAGTTACCATCAGAACTACTAAAATAAGTATTTCTTTGCCGGTATAATGCGTTTTTCACACAAAGGTGAAGAATAATTGGGTTAACTACATTTAGCCCCTTGATGACATCGTTAGCTAAACCTAGCTTTGCAACAGCTTCAATATAGCGGATATGAGCATGGATATAATTAAGACCAATTTCTCTACCAAAATTTGCGGCAGTTTCTGCTCTTTGAAAATAAGTTGTTTTACCACCACTATACGTAATAGCGTCATTCATTAGCCTCACACCATCAGGATGTTTTAACTCATTTTTAATAATATCTAGATAAAGTTTTATCTTGTTTTTTGAAAAAAGCTCACTAATAATTCCTCTTGTAAATGACAAAAGACGATATTTTAAATTAGTTTTAGTGTCTCTTGGATGAATTAAAAAGCTTTTTTCATTATTAGAAAAAATTGTAAACCCTGTGGGAATATCATCAACAACTAAATGATTAAAATAGTCTGTTTTTAAGCTTTTTTGATAACTTTTTATTTCTTTAGCTAAATTCTTATCACCTTTTATAACTTTACTTAGATTTGTTAAAGCCCCATATAAAAGCGAAACAGTCCAAGTTGAAGCCATTTTAAACGTTAGGTCATGATTGGCTGGTTGAAGTGTATCATTCCAATCACCACCTCCATAGGCTGGTAGGTTAGTCCCTTTAATATGGGTTTGTTTTAACCGCTTTAAAATCTTTTTCAAATGATGATAAAGACTGTATTTTTCTGTTGTAAAGTCGTTTTTCTCTAATGACATATAACTTAACTGTTCATTTAAAATACTAGTATCACTTGTTACACTAAGATAAGTCGCTAAGGCTTTTAAAGGCCAAATAATAATATCTGCATGCGAGTCATGAGCCTGAATTTGATAATATTTATCAAACATAAACCACTGAGGAAAATCACCAGTTTCATAAAATTGCCTTTGAAAGACTTTCAGTAAAATATTTCTTGCAACATCGTATTTTTGGGCAGTTAAGAAAAACTCAAATGGCCCCTGACAAATATCTCTTGTTCCCCAAGCAGCACCACTGTTTTGTTCAATTCCATGCGGTGAAGCGTAGTGAACCAGAGCATTATGCGTGTACCAAAAAGATAAATCATTGAAACTTTCTAACAATAGATTATCAGTTGTTATATTCAAAGGAATTAACGACCGATAAAACAAATAAGCTTTTTCTTTTGTTTCTTGATAATTAAAGTTAACAAACGGATCGTAGTTTTTATTGATAGTTGCAATTAAATCGATAGTTGCCTTATTTGTGTTTTCATATGAAAAAACTAAAATACCATCTTGTGCATCAGCGCCAAAAAAGATACTATCATCAGTGATAACTGCATTTTCACTTAAAATATATTTGTATTTTAAATCTGGGTATTTATCATTAATAAACGGATTTTTTAAAGCATTAAACTCAATTTCGTTAGCAGTTTTCTTAAAAGAAAGTGGATAAATGTTTTCTTTTTCTGCAAAAGTAATTTTATTGGTAATTAAAAAGTCATACTTTTTGCCGGCAAGAGACTGAAAGGTTAATTTTTGTCGGAGCTTATCTACTAACGAAGAATATGTGACAACAATCGTATCATCGGCAAGTTTGTAGATCCATTTTAAACTGTTGGGCGCTATTTCAAATAGTGAAGGCAGGGTTAAAAGACGATAAGAATCGTTTTCTTTTAAATAAATTCTCATCCCCCCAATTTTTTGAACATTTAGCATATTTCTAACATGACTAGAAAGTTTATGAAAACTCGTATTGCCTAAAACAACATGAGAAGAAAATACGCCAAACATAAATGAACTTGCAGCCATTACCTCTTCGCTGGCTTTTAAAATATTTCCATGAATCATAATATGAGCGTGTGGTCTTTCAACTAAAAGCTCTTTTTCTTTGGTTATAATATGTCTGTGATTATCCGTGAAAAAGGATAGTATTTGCTGGTTTTGTTCTTCAAGATAAAGCATATTTGGATAACTGTTTAACAGTTCTTCTTTTTTTAAAGTGTTTCCAACTATTGGTGCTCCTAGTTTAATTTTGCTAACAAGTTTTTCATAACCAGTTTGGTTTTCATCTTTAAGTTGATTATACTTTGTTACTGGAAATGGTTTTTTCACTAATTGATCATTGTCTTTAATAAACTTAGCATAAAAGGTAGTTTTATTATTATCTTTTAAAGTGAAAGGTTTTGTTTTAACTGCAACATAAGAAAACTCATATTGATAGTTTTTATTTTCCAGTTCCGCTTTATAAAGGGCTTTTGGCGTGTTTGCAAGTTTATAAAAATTGCCAAAAAACTGAAAACCGTCAGTTGAATATGAGCTGATTTTATTAAAAGAGCCAATCTGTAGGATATTAGAGTTTCCTTGATTTTGTTTTGATAAAACAACATAACCATTATCTGTGTTAAAAACTTTATGATCAACGTATTGACTAGTATAAAGTTCATTGTTTGAGACCATATTCATATCAGCAAGGGCGACATCTTGTCCGTAGTAAAGGTCATATTGTTTATTGTTATTGTTTTTTTCTATGAAAACATCGTAATACCAAGTATCACCTTTTAAAGATAAAACAACTTGATAATTAACATCAAGAGTTTTACCAACATAGTAAGCTTTATTATTTTTGATTTTAAAACTGCTAGCTGAGTTTATTCCCAGTAAGGGAGAAAAAAAGTAAATTCCTTTTTCTTTTTTTCTTAAATAAATATTGCTAACAGAACCATCTAGTAGGTTAGCATTTAAAAGATTTATTTGAGTGTTTTGACTAGTGATTTGATAAATATCACCGCTTTTTAAAAACTTGAGTTTAAGTAAATCATTTTCAATTGATTTTAAGCTCATTTTTGTGTTTAGTTTCATAAATTATCACCACTAAAATTAATTAAAAACTCTTCTTTAGTATCGGAACTACTATTACCAATAAACACTTTATAACACCCATAATCAAATACTTTTTCACCTTTTTGATTATAATAAAACAAATCTTTTGGATTTAAAAAGATATCTACTTTCTTAGTTTCATTTTTTTCTACAAAAACTTTTTTAATTGCCTTTAATTTTTTTACGGGTCTTGATACTTGCCCAGATATTTGATTAACATAAATCTGGATAACCTCATAACCATCATATTTTCCTTCATTAACAACATCAAGGCTAATTCTTATTTTATCTAAAGTTTTAAACTCTGTTTGCTTAATTTTAATATTTTTAAACCGAAACTTCGTATAAGAAAGCCCATAACCAAAAGGATAAAGGGGGTCATTTTTTTCATCAATGTATTTAGATGTATACTCATCATCGGTAAAACCGGTTGGTCTTCCAGTTGGTAAGTGATTATAATAAATAGGAATTTGCCCACAGCTTCTTGGAAAACTCATCGGTAGTTTTGCTGATGGATTACTGACTCCAAAAAGAGTCTTTTTTATCGCTAAAGTGGCCATAGTCCCTAAAAACCAAACAAGCAAAATGCTATCTACTTCCTTTTTTACTTCCGTTAAAACAAGTGGTCTGCCAGAGGCAACAAGAAGGATTATTTTCTTATTGTATTTTTTTAAAGCTTTAATCTCATTTAACTGCTTTAATGGAAAAGAAATATCACTTTTTGATCTGGCTTCTCCAGATTCATTGCCTTTTTCACCACCAAAATAAATAATATAATCTGCATCTTCTATTTTCGTGCTATTGGCTTTTAAAAGCTCTTTTAATGATTTTTCTCGTGTTTTACTACCATGCCAATGCCAAGGACCATCAAAATTATTTTCATCCATATTAGGACCAGCTAAAAAAACTTTAGCATCGTTTTTTAGAGGAAGTAAATCTTTTTTATTTTTAAGTAAGACAATTGATTCTAAACTAGCATTTAACGCAATATCTAAATGGTCTTTACTAAAGACAACCTCATCATGTTTTACTCTATTTGCGCCTTTATATGGATTTTCAAAAAGGCCTAAATCCGCTTTTAACTTAAGCACCCTTAAAACAGCTTCATCAAGCAGCTTTATTGCAAGCTTTTTGCTGCTAAATGCTTGGTGAAGTTCTTTGATATATGTTGCTGAAGCCATTTCAATATCAATACCTGCTTTAAAACAGTTTACCGCTGCTTCGTATTCATTTTTACTAACACCGTGAGCGATGGTTTCTAAAACACAGTTATAATCAGAAATAACTACACCTTTAAAGCTAAGTTCTTTTCTTAAAATATCTTTAAGTAATACCTCATTCATGCTGCAAGGAACGCCTTCTAAAACATTAAAAGCGCTCATTGTAAGCTTTGCTCCAGCATCAATTGCGCCTTTATACCCTGCTAAATAGTATTGCTTTAAATCATAGAAAGACAGATTAACAGTATTATAGTCTCTTCCCGCTTCACTAGCTCCATAACCAGCAAAATGTTTCACACAAGAAGCAAGGGCATTTTCAGCTTTTAATTGGTCTGTTTGATAACCTTTTACCATTTGATAAGCAAAAAGATAACTTAAAAAAGGATCTTCACCAAAACATTCAACAACCCTTCCCCAACGCGGATCTCTTGAGATATCAGCCATTGGTGAAAAAGTTACATGCACTCCTGAGGAACTTGCTTCTTCTGCAGAGATTCTAGCCATTTGATAAAACAATTTTTCATTAAAAGAACTTGCTAAAGCTAAAGGTACGGGAAAAATAGTACGGTAGCCATGAATAATATCAGCCATAAAAACTAAAGGAATTTTTAACCGGCTTTCTTTTAAATATGCCTTTTGCACCGCAATCATTTCTTCTGGTGAGCCAATCCCCAAGACTGAACCAACAGTAAAGATTTGATTTTTGTTAAGACCAAGTTTAATTGCTGGACCATATTGTTCAGCTACTAAATCACGCACAAAATAAGCTGGTCCAATTTGCACAAGTTGACCTAGTTTTTCTTCTAATGTCATCTTTTTTAATAAAGATTTCACAAACTGCTCTCCTTATGAACTATTTTTGCGGCTGGTTTTTTAACAAACAAATCATTTTTACCTCTTAAAAAACTAACAACAAACTTCGCTAAATCATAACCCCATGTTTTATAATCAATTTGAATGGTGGTAAGTTTTGGTTTAATATACTCGCCAAGTAAAATTCCATCAAAACCAGCCACAGCAATCTGCTCTGGGATTTTAATGTTGTTTTCGTTTAAGGCATTAACAAAACCAATCGCGCTTTCATCGTTGGCGCAAAATACAAAATCAGGTTTATTGCCCGCTTTTGCAACCTTTTGACCAATCTCATAGCCGGTATTTAATGTAAAATCTCCTTCATAAAAACTATGCTGTTTATAGTTATGCTCTTTTAAAGCACTTAAAAAACCTTTATATCTTTCATTGTTGCTGGGCGAATCAAGTGGCCCACTTAAATAGGAAATCTTTTGATGACCTTTTTTAATTGCTTCTTGAATCAAAGTTTTTACAATCGTGCAGTTATCAATCTGAAAATCATAAATGTTTTTTCCTTCTAATTTTCGGTCAAGCAATAACACAAGATTTCTTTTTGCATAACTACAAATTAGGTCATCATCAATATTTGAATCAAAGATAATTGCTGCATCGACTTGTTTTTCTCTTAGGATAACTGAAGAAGAGTTACCGCTGCTTACAACGATATTATAGTTAACCTTTTGCAGTTCTGAGTTTACTCCTTCTAAAATATCACCAAAAATTGGTCCATCAAAACCGTAGATAAAAAAGCCAACATTGCCTGTTTTATTGGTTTTCAAGTTTCTAGCTGAGGCATTTGGGTAATAATCAAGTTCCTTCGCCGCCGCAAGAACTTTTTTTCTTGTTTCACTGCTGACATTGGGATGATTATTAAGAGCATATGATGCAGTTGAAATTGATACATTTGCTTTTTTTGCGACATCTTTAATTGTTGCCATGATAACTCCTTTGATAAACTGCCACATAATAAGGCGGTAATTTGTTATTAGCTTTAAGCTTTATACTTGAGTAATTGCTCATAATAAACTCATATTCTTGATGATTTTTAAACTGAAAGTCTTGTGTTTTTGCTGAATAATTTGCAATTACATAAATCTCCGTTTTTTGATAAACTCTTTTATAACTAAAAAGCCAGTCTGATTTTATATCTATAAAAATAGTTTCTCCAAAAGTAATTATAGGGTTGTTTTTACGGAACTTAAAATAGGCTCTAACATAATTTAAAATGCTGTTTTCATCTTTTTTTTGGGCTTCGACATTAATATCTTGATAATTTTGGTTAACAAGCATCCACGGTTTAGTTAAACTAAAGCCTGCATGTAATGAGTTGTTCCACTGCATTGGTGTCCGGCTATTGTCGCGCCCTTTTTTCTCGATTGCCTTTTTAATCCAAGCAATATCTTTACCGGCATTTTTATACTCGTTATACATATTAATTGTTTCAATATCTTGATAGTATTTTATGTTTTGAAAACTCATTCCTGTCATCCCGATTTCTTCTCCTTGGTAAACAAAAGGAGTTCCTTTTAAGGTATAAAGGATTGTAAAAAGCATTTTGGCTGATTTTTCATGGTAATCTAGGTTTCCATACCGGCTTACCGCTCTTACCTGGTCATGATTAGCCCAAAAAAGAGTGGTCCAACCGCCTTTTTTAAATATTTGTTGGATCTTATTAAAAACCTCTTTTAATTCTATAACAGATAAATCCTTAAAATGCCATTTATCTTTGCCTTTTTCTTCATCTAAGGCAAAGTGATCAAAAGAAAACACCATATTAAGATAATTAGTTGGCGGGGTTGTCAGCTGTTTTGCTCTTTTAATAGTTATCCCTGGAGTTTCACCAACAGTTAAAATATCTTTTCCCGCAAAGCAGTTTTCATGAAGCTCTTTTAAATAAATAGTTAAATCAGGTCCATCAGCTAATAAGCCTTGATCGACATCTTTACCAATTAAATCAATAACATCAAGTCTAAACCCATCAATTCCTAAATCAAGCCAATAATTAACAATTTCATAAATTTGTTTTCTCAAGCTTTGATTACGCCAATTTAGATCCGGTTGATTAGAACTAAAAAGATGAAAATAATACTTATCAACAGGCCTTTGATAACTCCAAGCAGGGCCTTTAAAAACTGATTTTATCGCATTAGGGGTTTTTCGCCAAATATAATAGTTGTGATATTTACTTCTTTGATTGCTTTTGGCTTTTAAAAACCACGGATGCTGATCACTTGTGTGATTGATAACTAGATCCATAATTAGCTTCATTCCTTTTTTATGAACCTCAGAAAGTAAACTTAAAAACTCCTTCTTTGTTCCAAAAATTGGATTGATTCTTTTATAATCACTAATATCATAACCATTATCAACCATCGGTGAAGCATAAATTGGAGAAAGCCATAAACAATCAACTCCCAGCCATTTTAGGTAATCAAGTTTAGAGATTATACCATTAATATCGCCAATTCCGTCATTGTTACTGTCAAAAAAACTTAAAGGATAAATTTGATAAACAAGCGCATTTTGCCACCATCTTAGGTTTTTTTCCACTTTAAAACCTTCATTCCTTCTAAAACAATTGAATGATTCATATAGCTTTTTTGGACATCTTTAGTTAAATAAGCATTAACCATTAAAATTTCCAAACCTTTATTAATTGCATAAATCTTTTTGCTAATCCATCTTCTTTTCTCAAAATTAAAAGCATCATAAAACCCGTAATTATGATGCCAAAGGTTTTCTATATTAAAAAGTAAATCAATTGATTTTTTAGCAATTTCTGGGAGAAAAGGTAGTGTGCCAACCATCACACTAGGAACAGCGGTTCCGTCGGTTTCTGTTTTCCCATTTACGTTGGGAAGAGCTTGAAACACTTTATAGCCTTTAGGAGTATCTGATGCTGAAATGCCAAAAATACCGTCGGTAAAAGTTTTAAAGGTGTTTTGGTTTTTAGCCCAAACAACTTGGGCTAAAATAGCATTTTTGGCATTTTCAAACCAACTTATATTATCAGCATCAACAATACTTTCTAAATCCAGCCAAGCCAAGGGAAACAAATAAACAAATAAAGCATTCCCTGGCGAATAGATAAATTTAATATCATCATAAGCTCCGAGTTTTCTTTCAAAACTATTGTAAAGGCTTAAACTTATTTTCTGATTAAACCTTTGAGAACCAGCAATAAAAAGATATATCATCAACTGTTCAGCAAACATCCCCCAGTGATGGATAAAACCCGGTTGGCCTTCAATGTAATCGCCATTTGGTAAATCATTATAAGCCATATATAGACAATCTTTTCCTTCTCTTTTATGAATTAAAATTTCAAAATTGATTCGGGAAAATATGAGATTTGCATATTTAGTAATTATTTTATCTTTAAAAAAGTTTTCAACTGCAAGGATACCGTTTAAGGCTAAAGCAGTATCAATTGTTGAGTATTCAGATTTTTTATATCTTTTCCCCGTTTTAACACTAATAAAATGGGAGAAAAAACCTTCATAGTGATCGACATTATAATAAAGTGTTTTAAGTGTGTTTCTAACTCGGTATAAGATTTCTTCTTTTTCCAAGTAATTATACTGCCAGGCAATTATATAACTAGATAGGGTAAAACCTGTAGCAGCGATTGATGCTTTTGTTTTATTTTGACTATGATCTAAGGTTAGACCATAACCTTTAGAATTTGGTTTTAAATTCGTATAGTCATTAAAAAAATTAAACGCAGTTTGCTGAATTAAATGCATGTTTTCCATAAATGAAAAATCTCCTGTAATTGAAACGTTTCGACTCACTCTTATTTTACAACAAAAAAATCCATTTTTCAAGAGTTTAATGCGAAGAAAATGTTTTTTTGTTAATAAATTTTAATTTCTTAAAAAGTTTTTAAAAATCACAACAAAATAATCTTAAAAAAATCTTTAAAGCATTAAAAAAGAAGAAAAGCCTGGCTTTTTTGAAACCAAGCTTTTCTTGCTTAAAAATTTTAATTAACTAGCAGCTTCCCACTTCGCTTTTAAGGTTAAGTTAGAATCAATTATTGTTGTATAAAACGCAAATGGATCTGCGTCTTCAACATCAACATACCAACCCTTAAATGTATAACCTTCCCTTTCAGGATCAGCGATTGCTGTAGTTTTTCTTCCTTTTTCGACTACTTTGTCAACAGCTGTAGAGCCATCGTAGTTTAAGTCGAAAGTAACTGTAACATCTTCAGGAACTCTAATTGTTGCCTCAGGTCCATAAAGTTCAATCGTGAACAAGAATGCTCTTCTCATTGTTTTTATTTCAATGATATTTGTTGAAACAGGTAGGGTAAATACAACTCTATTCCCAAATTCTTGTGTAATTACTAAGTCCACTTCTTCACCATTAACAGAAACTTTATCACCGGCTTGCCATCCTTCAATATAAAGAACAACTGTTTTAATTAAAACATTTTCGTTCATTCTAATAGTAAGTTCACCATTAGCACTTCCTGTTCCCATTTTAATCATACCTGGTGTATGAGCATATAAACGACCACTAGCAGCATTACCATCATAAAGTTTTTCCGCTTTAGATACATAGTTAAACAGTTGGTGATCAAGTATATTATCCCAGTAGGCAGGAACTTGTGCTGGTGCACCATTTCCGGTTAAGGGGTAAAAGTCATATACTATTGCCGCATCATCAACGTATGATAATGGTTTTTCTGGCGCTAGTAAAATCTTTTTAAATGTAATAACGTTTGCAGCAGCAGCATTTGTTAAAAAATCTTCCCAACCAAATTGAATTTCTAGATCATAAGGTCCGGCAACCGCTGGCTGGAATACTAATTCATAAGTAACGTACTCATCAGGAATTGGCATTACCATTTTCTTACTAACCATATTAAATACTGGCGCTACTGGATTGCCACCTGCACCGACAAAATAAACCATAATATCCCGAGCAGATTCAGCCTTAACCTCAACTAAGAACTTGTATTGAAGGGCTGGATCTAAATCAAGACCAGTATATTTTAATTTTGCATGCGATGCCCACCAAGCTGCACCCATATAATTAATATCAACAGAGCCATCTTCGTTATAAACAGCATTGCTCTTTGGATCGCCATCATTGTCTACTGATACTTCCATCGCAATAAAATCAATTGCGCGGTCAAAATCAAAGATTACTTCCCACTTAGCCTTTAAACTAAGATCAGCAAATATTTGTTCAGTAAAGTCAAATGGTTTTGCATCATTAAGATCAACATACCAACCTTTAAATGTATAACCAGTTCTAGTTGGATCAGCAACTTGCATAACTTTTCTGCCTTTTTCAATTACTTTTTCAACAGTTGCTGTTTCATCATCATTATAATTAAATGAAACAGTAACATTTTCAGGAACTCTTACTGTTGCATCAGGTCCATAAAGTTCAACTGTGAACAAGAATGCTCTTTTCATAGTTTTGATTTCAATGACATTTGTTTCAACAGGTAAAACAAACTCCACTCTGTAACCAAATTTTTGTGTATTTACTAAGGCAACTTCTTCACCGTTAACAGAAACTTTATCACCGGCTTGCCAACCTTCAATATAAAGAACAACTGTTTTAATTTTTACTTCTTCTTTATATCTTAAAGTAAGTTCGCCATTAACGCCTGAAGTACCCATTTTAATCATACCAGGTGTATTGGCATATAAACGACCACCAGAGGCATTACCATCATAAAGTTTTTCTGCTTTAGTTGTGTAATTAAACAGTTCATGTTCAAATACTTCGTTCCAGTAAGCTTCAGATTGCGCTGGTGCGCCAGTTCCATCAAGTGGATAAAGATTGTAAACTATCGCTGCATCTAAAATTGGATCAACTAAAGATTTTTCTGGAATTAGTTTAATTTGCTTAAAGGTAATTACGTTAGCTGCTGAAGAATTTCTTAAGAAGTCTTCCCAACCAAAATGAATCTCAAGATCATAAGGGCCAGCCACTTCTGGAGTAAAGATTAACTCATAAGTAACAAAATCCTCTGGAAGAGGCAGTAACATCTTGCCACCGACTTGATTAAATTCTACCGAGATTGGTTGCTTGTTAAGGCCAACAAAATAAACCATAATATCACGAGCAGTTTCAGCTTTAACCTCAAGGATTACTTTATAAGAAATCTTTGGATCAAGGTGAATGCCAGCATACTTTAATTTTGATGCAGAAGCATACCATTCTTGAACGCCTAAATATGTAACTACAGCACTACCATCAATATATTCAACAGTAGCTTCAACTTTATTATCGTTATTAACAGGAGCTTCCATTGCAATAAAATCAATTGTTTTCGCTGCATCATATTCAGCTGGTTCAATTCTAACATCTTTTAAATATACATTTGTTAAAACGTTATCAGCTGCGCTATATCCTTCGATATTAGCCATATTACCAAACCAGAACTGCAAGTTTCTATTATCATAAATTGCATCTTTTTCAATAACAAATCTAATTGCAAATTCTTGATATTCATCTGTTAAATCTTTGACAAAACTCACATTAGGAATGCCAACGCCACCGTTACCTTCCATAGCAATAACCATTGGTCTAGCCAAGTCTGCTTTAGCGCTGAAGTATAAAACATAAATACCTTCATAAGCAGCTAAATTCATAACTTTGAATTGGTTTTCCCAAATATTACCTAAATCGCCTTCAACACCGACTTTAGTAATTGTTAGTTTAGTTACACCATCAACAGTTTCTGCTTCTAAGCCGCCACGTGTATCTTCATGCCATAGCTCCCAACCTTCAGGAACGCCATTTGCATCAGGATTAGCAAGTGGAGGTATAACAAATGGATCTTTAACAACAACAAATCTTTCAATTTCAGTTGTTAAACCACCTGAGTCTGTAACGCTATATTTAAACTTATAAACGCCTGCAACTGCTGGTAAAGCAAATTCAACATCAGAAAGATCAGTAATAACTACATCATCAGCATCAAGGAAATCAAAGTCATCATCAACAACAATTCCAGCTTTAAGATCAAATTCTTCAGTTCCTGGTTTAATTAAAGCATTATCAATAGTCAAAACAGGAGCTTGGTTCTCTAAAGTAGGACCAGCAACAATTTTAACATCACTTAAATAAACTTTTCCTAAAACTACATGTTCTGCCTCAGGAACACCAGGTTCTCTGTGTAATGTACCAAGTGCAAACATCAACTCAGCATTTATTGCATCAGTTTTTGAATAAAACTCAATTTCAAAAGTTTGATCTTCAGTAGTTAAATCAACTAAATGATCATGAATCGCTTTTTCAGGCATGCCGCCACCTTGGATGACAACCATCATCTTACGTGCGTTTTCTGCTCTTGCGGTAAAGACAAGTTTTAGTGATTGATATGCATCAAAGTTAATTTTAGTTTGTTTAATTTGAATATCCCACCAATTGTTCTCAGCACCCATAGCTTGTGCAGTAACATCAACTACTGCTTCGCCATCAACAACTGAAAAGTCTGCAGCAACACCTTGAGTATCATTAGCCCAAGTTGTCCAGCCTAATAAGTCATTAGAAAAATCACCATTAACAACACCACCAAGATCAGGTGCTAATGAGAAATCACCAATTACAACATCTCTTAGATAAACCTTAGTTAAAATATTATCATCTGCGCTATAGCCATCTTCATCAGCCATATTACCAAACCAGAATTGTAAACTACGGTTATCATAGATACCATCTTTAGTAACTTCAAATGTGTAGGTGAATATTTGCCATTCGTCTGTTAAATCAACAGCCTTTTTAACATTTTCAAGACCAGCGCCGCCGTGACCTTCCATTGCATAAACTAGTGGTCTAGCAAGATCAGCTTTAGCTTTAAATGATAATGTATATGTGCCTGCAAAAGGAGCTAGATTAGTTACTTTGAATTGGTTTTCCCAAATATTACCTAATTCACCAGGAACACCAATCTTTTTAATATCAATAGTAACAACTTCATTTTCAGCACTCACTTCAAGGCCACCACGATTTTCTTCAAACCAGACAACCCAACCTAAAGGAACACCATCATCATCAACATCAGCAAATCCTGGTACATCAAATGGATCTTTAACAACAATAAATCTTTCAACTGTGGTTGTTAGATTACCAGAATCTGTAACGCTATAAGTGAACTTATAAACGCCTGCAACCGCTGGTAAAGCAAATTTAACATCAGAAACATCAGTAATAACTACATCATCAGCATCAAGGAAATCAAAGTCATCATCAACAACAATTCCAGCTTTAAGATCAAATTCTTCAGTTCCTGGTTTAATTAAAGCATTATCAATAGTCAAAACAGGAGCTTGGTTCTCTAAAGTAGGACCAGCAACAATTTTAACATCACTTAAATAAACTTTTCCTAAAACTACATGTTCTGCCTCAGGAACACCAGGTTCTCTGTGTAATGTACCAAGTGCAAACATCAACTCAGCATTTATTGCATCAGTTTTTGAATAAAACTCAATTTCAAAAGTTTGATCTTCAGTAGTTAAATCAACTAAATGATCATGAATCGCTTTTTCAGGCATGCCGCCACCTTGGATGACAACCATCATCTTACGTGCGTTTTCTGCTCTTGCGGTAAAGACAAGTTTTAGTGATTGATATGCATCAAAGTTAATTTTAGTTTGTTTAATTTGAATATCCCACCAATTGTTCTCAGCACCCATAGCTTGTTCAGTAACATCAACTATTGCTTCGCCATCAACAACTGAAAAGTCTGCAGCAACACCCTGAGTATCGTTAGCCCAAGTTGTCCAGCCTATTAAGCCATTAGAGAAATCACCATTAACAACACCACCAAGATCAGGTGCTAAAGTTAAGTCGCCAATCATAACTTCTTTGATATAAACTTTTGTTAAAACGTTATCAGCAGCACTATAGCCCTCTTCATCAGCCATATTACCAAACCAGAATTCTAAACGACGGTTATCATAAATACCATCTTTAGCAATCTCAAAAGTATAAGTGAATAATTGCCATTCATCTGTTAAATCAACAATTTCTTTAACAGCAGCAATACCAACGCCACCATCACCTTCCATTGCATAAACTAGTGGTCTAGCAAGATCAGCTTTAGCTTTAAATGATAAAGTATACGTACCTTCAAATGGTGCTAGACCGCCAAGAATGAATTTGTTTTCCCAAACATTTCCTAAATCATCGGGAAGACCAATCTTTGTAATATCAATAGTTACAACTTCATTTTCAGCACTTACCTCAAGGCCTCCTCGTGTATCTTCAAACCAGACACTCCAACCTAAAGGAACACCATCATCACCAACTTCAGCAAATCCTGGTACTTCAAATGGATTAGCAACAACAACTAAACGAGTAATTGTTGTAGTAAGACCACCAGAGTCAGTTACACTATATTGAATTGTGTAAACGCCTTTTTTCGCTGGGCTAGTTAGTTTATCACCATCTGTGATATCAGTTGCAGTAACATCTTCAAGTGTTAAAGTATCACGATCATCATCAACTACGACACCTTGTTTAATTAAAAAGCCTTCATGACCAACTCTTAAAAGTACATTAGATGCAGTAATTGTTGGTGCTTGGTTTTCTAAAACAGGACCTTCAACAATATGAACGTTGCTAATATAGACCTTACCTAAAACTACATGATCTGCCTCAGGAACACCAGGTTCTTTGTGTAATGTACCAAGTGCAAACATCAATGAAGCATCTACTGCATTAGTTTTTGAGAAAAACTCAATTTCAAATGTTTGATCTTCAGTAGTTAAATCAACTAGATGGTCATGAATTGCTTTTTCAGGCATGCCACCACCTTCGACAACAACCATCATCTTGCGCGGGTTTTCTGCTCTAGCAGTAAAAACCAACTTCAAAGACTCTAACTTATCAAAGGTAATACCTTGTTTGAGCTGAATGTCCCACCAATTATTATCTTTAACAATCGATTGAGCAATAACATCAATTACCGCTTCGCCATCAACAACATCAATCTCTGCTTCAACATCTTGAGTTTCATTTACCCAAGTTGTCCACCCATTAAGACCATCGGCAAAGTTACCATTAACTAAGCCCGCTAAACTCTCAAAAGCAGTTCCAGGGTCAACAACTGTAACAAGCCGTGTTTTTGTTGTCTGGCGATTACCAGAGTCTTTAACAGTGTATGTAAGCTCATAAACACCGGGAGTATTTACATCAACTGCTCCGGTCACAACAATGTTAGCAGTTATATCTTTACCGGTATAATCTTTAGCCGTAACACCTGCTTTTGGTTCAAAAGTATCCCCAACATTAATCTGAACGGCATCAAGCCCGTGAAATGTTGGTGGGTCTTTTGGTGTGCTTGGGGTACAAGCAGCTAAGAATAACCCAAAGACTAACGCTACAAAAATAAATAACCTTTTTTTCATAATACGCCTTCTTTCTTTTATATTTTAATTTTAATAATTAACAACTAATAGTTCACTATCTAAATTATCATGTTGATAATCATCAGTGCAATGTTTCTAAACGCCAAAAAGCTAATAGACGAAAAGCTATTTTTCTTTAATGTTTAATTATTTTTTCCATTTACCACCCTTTTTTAATGAAAATTTTATGAAAATAAATAAAAAATTAATTTATAGTTAATATCTAAAAATTAGCATAAACCGATAAAGATATTAATCGAAACGTTTCAAACAACATTATATAACTATTATAATTGAAAACGCTTGCTTTTTCAAGTCTTAAATATTAACTAAGTATTTACAAACCCTAAATTTCTAATTCCTTCTTGAATATAAACATCTTGCATAAAATATTGCCAAATCAAACCAGAAAAATAATTTTCAATCATTAAAACTGTAATTCCTTTATCGATGCCAATATAATCTTTTGCAACATAAGGAGCGCTATCGACAACACTCATATTGTTATTAGCATCAACAGGACCTAAATTAAATGAATCTTTAAACCCAAAATCAGCAAAAAGATTATCTATCGTATAAAAATAGTTAGCTGCCTTAATTGCTAAGTCTTCGTGAAAAACAATTGAAGAAATTGCAGCATAAGGTGTGATTGTGCCGTTATGGAAGTTGTTTTTGGCGGGAGCTCCACCAAAAGCGTGATATCCTGTTGGTCCGTCCCCAGCTGATAGGCCCCAACTATTTAAACCGTAGGTTTGATATTTATGGGCTTGATCTTGCACATAAGCATAGCTTGCTTTAATCGCTAGCTTTGAGTTGTTGAACCAATTAGTATTATCAGCATCAACAATATTGCGAAAATCAATAAACGCGTGCGAAAACAAATACTGAAAAAGTGAGCCATTATAAGTATAAATAAACGGTTCTGTAACACTTAAGGCATCATTTGTTGATGATTTATATGTACCAGTGTAATTAGCAATTGAGACTTGTTTGATTCTTTTATATAAACTATCATCAAGCCGATAGGTTGGTGAAGGTGCCCCTGAACTTAAAACATACAAAATTAATTGTTCTGAAACATGATCCCAAGCTCCCGAAAAACCAGTTTCTGGCATATAGCCCATATAAAACATTTTTATTTGCTGGTTCACATAAAAAGGCCAATTAACCGCAGAATAAATGTCATAAGCCATCTCAAGAATCTCTCCTTGAAAATACTGACCAGCAACAATTGCTCCAGCAATTAAAAGCCCTGTATCAATAATTGAAATCTCACTTCCAGGTGATCTAAGGCCAGTTTTTATATTAATAAAGTGATAGAAAAAACCATTGATTGTTTCTAAGTTTTTTACTGTAGTTAAAATGTTGGTAGCGCGAAACAGGCCATCTTCATAACTAATCCAACCATTTTCAACTCCAACAGGAATACTTGCTAAACTAAAACCGACTGCTGCAATACTTGATAGACTCGGATTATTCGGATAGCGGTCTCTGGCTAGACTATAACCAGCTGAAGCAGCATTAAGGTTTGCGGTTTGCCAAAAGTAATCAAAGGAACGCTTTTGTTCTTCTTTAATAACAAAAAGGTCTTTTTCTGTTTTCTGACAGCCAACTAAAAACGATAAACTTACACTTAAAATAATGAAAATAAATATTTTTTTCATCTTACTCACCAGTAATCCCTGCCTTATCAATACCTTCAACAAATTGTCTTTGCAAGATAAAATAGATAATTAACATTGGTAAAATTATTAAAACTGTTGCGGCCATTTTAATTGCTTCGTTGACAAAGTTTGCTTGTTGACTACCCATGGCTGTTGTATACTCAGAAACAAAGCTTGCCAACATCATCTGCAGTGTTTTAACTTCTCTTCCTAAAAATAGGGTTGAGATATATGTTTCATTCCAATACCAAACAAAGGAAAATAAAAACGAAGTAACAAATGTTGGAATCGAAAGGGGAATGGCAATCTTAAAATAAATCGCAAAACTATTAGCGCCATCAATCTCAGCAGCCTCATCTAAAACTTTAGGAATCATTTTATAAAATTGATAAAAAATCAACACAAAAATAGCTGAGTTTAACCCTTGACCAAGCGAGGAAGGAATAATTATTGACCAAACCGTTGATAATATCCCAATATCGTTAAATAAAACATACTTAGGAATCATCGTTACTTGTGGTGGAATAATATAAGTGGCAATTAAAAGCCCCATCCAAAGCCGCTTTAACGGAAACTCATATTTTGCAAACCCATAACCGACTAAAGATGCAACAATAGTTTGCAAGATTGCCGGAACAAGGGTTACTGATAAACTAACACCTAAGGTTTTAAAATAATTAAGAGTTATAAAAGCATCTTTATAATTGTTAAAATAAAGTTTGCTGGGGATTTTACTAACCATGGGATTTAATAGGTCACTTAAGCTTTGAAAACTAAAACTAAGCATATGTAAAATTGGATATAAATAAACAAAGCCAATAATAATCAGCAAAAAATAGATTAAAGTAATAAATATTTTCCCCTCTGCTGGTTTAAAGCCAAACAGTTTGCGTTTAATCTTTTGCAGTTTTATTTTCACTTTTTATTCACCCGCCTTGCCTGTTTAACTTTTTTCTCGCCTCTTGCTCCAAATAATAAAGCCAAGACACCTAAAACAGCTAAGATCACAATAAAATATATCCAAGAAAGAGCACTGGAATAACCAAAGCCTCTTTCACTGCTAAACATAACGTTTGATGATTGAATATAGCGAATAATTTTATTATTAGAAAAAGTGGCTAACATTACGGTTGTATAAATTGCATTAACGAAAATAATGCTTCTTAGTGATGGTAGTGTTATCTTCCAAAAACTTTCCCATGCAGAAGCCCCATCAATTTCAGCTGCTTCATATATTTCTTTGTTAAGTTTTTGTAGCCCCGCTAAAAAAAGAACTATTTGAACACCAGAAAACCATAATATCATAATAATTTCTGTGAAAAGCGAGGAAACTGGACCGGCAATTTGCTGTGGTAAAAAGTTACTAATAGTTGCCGCTAGGTTTGTATTATCAAGTAAGGGAATAGTCCCTGCTCCTTGCATTAAAAGTTCATTAATAACTGGTCCTGATGTGATAACTACAGGTAAAAAGTAAATAGAGCGGAAAAACCCTCTTAGTCTTATCTTTTGATTTAGCAGCATCGCAATAATCATTGAAACTACTAAAATAACCGGAATATATAACACGAGCTGAACAAGAAACTCTTGCAAGTAATTAAGAAACTCTAAGTCAGTTGTAAAGATGGTTATAAAGTTTTTAAACATAATGTTGGTTGTTGTAACACCATGTTCACCAGAGATAACTACTTTTTGAAAACTATAAATAAAAGACATTAAAAGTGGATATAAAGCTAGCCATAAAAAGCCAATAACCCAAATCAAAATAAACAAATAACCAATTAAAGCATTTCTTCTTTTATTTGTAATTTTGATTTTAAGTTTATTAAACAGAATTATCTCTTTTTTAGTTTTCTTAAAAAGCCAATTGTTTGTCAAAAAGTTTTTCTTCTTCTTCATTTGACCACCTCATAAGAAACAGGCAAAATCGTAATACCATCAGCTGTGTAAGTGTTATTAGAATAATTTATATAAAGGATTACACCATTATTATAAACATTTTTAACAAGCCCATCAGCTAAAATAATTCTTTGGCTAATTTTTGCATTTATTACATGCCTTAGCGCAGCATTTATATAATCATATTGCGCCTTAATCTCATCTTTCCAATCAACAAACTGGGAAGTATAAATATTTTCTGATTTTGTATTAAGTAAAAGGTTTGCTTTACTGTGAGTAATATAAAATGATGGATAA
This sequence comes from uncultured Acholeplasmataceae bacterium, assembly GCA_964552625.1. Classification (GTDB taxonomy): domain Bacteria; phylum Bacillota_I; class Bacilli_A; order Acholeplasmatales; family UBA5453; genus UBA5453. Next base: position 25,441 of record CAZKGV010000005.1, read on the forward strand.
ATATTATAATCAATCATCCTTAAAACTTCATTATCAACATTTGAAAAGAAATTACCGGCGCGTCCGTAGATTGTTTTTTCTCCTAAAACAAGCGGAATAAAAGGAACTGTATCGCTAAATTTTAGTTGATTACTTGTATATAAAACAACATCATAAATAACATCAGCATCAAATAAATAACTAAAAGGTTTTGCAACTGCTTTTTTCTCAGCAATTTCTAAAAGTTCTTTTAAAGCTTCTCTTGTTTCTTCTCTGTTAAGCCCGCCTTTAGCAAAATCGCTAGTTAACTCATTTGATAAAGCAAGAAAGTCGAGGTTTTTAATCCCTAATTTATTAAACTTTTTATAATCGCTTGTTAAAAATTTATTAGCGGATGCAGGTTTAACTAAATATTTATTGTTTTCATTTCTAATATATTGTTGATCAATTGACATTAAAATATCCTTAGTTGAATAACCCTTCGCATTCGCGTTAGCATGGGTATAATCAGCAGAAAAATAAATATTATCGCCATAATCAGCTAAAAGATTAGCTAAAGCCTTTTTCCCACCAATTTTTTTATTAATATTTTTATAACGAAGACTGCTATTAGAAAAACCGATATTAGTCCAACCATGATAAGTAACATCAGTATTTAAAATATCTATTTCTTTTAACTCATCAAGAATATTATTTAACTCTTTTAACGAAGTCATAGAAAAACTTTGTTTGCCAAATAAGGTTTGCCTATTCTCAGCTGCTAAAACATTTAAATGTAGGGATATATCGTTATTACTATTTTGGTTATTAGATAATTCTAGATAATCTCTATATTTTTCCGCCATCCCGACATAATTAGCACTTTGGCCACCTAAAAACTGATAAGTTATTTTAATATCAATATCATTGAAATTACTTTGCAACATTTGAACACTGCTTGTTTTTCTCGCATTTAAAAACTGAGTATATAAAACTCTGTATTCAAAAGAAACGAAAGTCCGGTTAAAATCATCTTCTGTTTTTGAAGAAACACTAACTAAATTGCCGTATGTTGAACCTTTATCAATTATCGCAATAAATCCGTTTTGATCAATTCCATGAACCATCCCATAAAGATTAGCAAAAAGCGGCTGTTCATCAATGCTTGATTGAGCTCTGGCAAAATCACTACCATAAAAGCGCTTATTAAAAGGGCCAAAAAAATCCTTATCAAAGCGAATTAAAGCGCCGATTCCATCTGGTACGAACACATAACCAGGAATCCGGTTATTTTTTGTTGCCCCAAAGTACTCATAAAGAGAAATATTACTTAGCTTCATATTTTCACCTTCGGTAATTGAGTCTTGAGGAACTTCAATATTAAGGCCGTTATCATCAAGATAAACAACTAATTTTAACGATATCTTTGATGTTGCAAATCTAATAGTGGCACTAAAACCAATCTCATCACCGTTTAACTCCTGATAAGTAAAACTTGAACCAGCTGAATCAAATAGGCCCTCATCTCTTTTTGAATCCCCGATAAAATAAGAAACAACAAGCGGTGATTTTACTCTCCTTAACATAAACAAGCTAGCACCAATATCCCCATCCTCATGCAGTGGTGAATTTGGATCTTGTAAGTATTTTGTGTCTACTTTTGATGACCAAATATAATTAGTATTTTGATCAAGAACAAGAAATGAAAGATCGTCTTGGTTAACATATAACTTTAGGTTGTTTTTCATATTATGACCTAAATAAAGATACTCAGACTCATCAATAAACTCATTAACCGCAACCCGCATATCTGTTTCTTGTTGGGTGTATTTATTGGTTTTAAATTGATAGTTAGTTGAAAGCTCATCTCCACCACTGTAATCAAAAGTTAAATTAGGTGGGGTTGCTTGTAAAAAAGAATAACTAAATAAAACAATTCCACCAAAAACAAATAAAAGTAAAACCACTCTTTTTAGCTTAAGCACGGAGTGTCACCTCCTTAATAATACTTTCTATATAATCAAATAATTGCATACTTAAAAGATAAACTAAAAATAAAACCAGCAAAATCATCAACATTGTAAAAAATGTAAGCAGCAAGTTGACAATTAATTTTTTAAAGTTATAGTTATGAATTTCTTTAATCATTGTAATCATTAAAATAAAGGTATAACCCCATGTGATTGTCAATATTGCTTGATAAATAAAGATTTCATTTAACGTTAACACATGAGAAAGCAGCATCAAAGGAATGCTCATTAAAATAATTGGTGATAAGGCATAAGCGATTGTAATATAAATATCTTTGAAAAAGCCTTCTCCAGATTGAAGCGAGCTAATCAGATGATTTGCTACCACAAAAAGTAAAATTAACCCAATTTGAATTAAAACATTTGTTAAAACACTATAATTAGTTAAATCATTTTTATTAAAGATAAAAGCGGTTGAGTAGGCTGATATTAAGCCAACTACCACAAAAGCTAAATAAATTAAGGTTGCACTTAATATTGAGGCTTTTTTCTCCTTTTTAAGTGCATAAGCACTATCAAAAGGACGGGCCATTATTCTAAACATATATAAAAACTCATCTGTTGCTTTATAAGACTTTATTTTTTTAGTAGTTTTTCTAATTGGATTGTAGATTTGATATTTTTTATCAAATAACTTTAAGATTTGTAAAAGAACAAAAAAGCCGATAATCACACCAAATAAAAGGGGTAAATAATTTTGCATCCAGTTATATCTAACTTGCCAAAATGCCTCAGAATAACCACTTCTGTCTTGCGCAATCTTAAAATAATAAAGAGCTTCGCTGTATTGATCGTCTCGGTATAAAGCATTAGCAATCGATTTATTAGCTAAACTGAAAAAACCGTTCATCTTTAAGACTTCTTCCCACTCAGCAATATCATAAATACCATCAGCATAATTGATTAATCCTTGATGAATTTTCTGGGCAAACGCTGAGCGCATTAAAATTTGAATGCTACTAGTACCTTTATCAAGAATGTAAATATTATTATCAATATCAATTTCTAAGGCTACCGGATTAACAAACTTACCTAAAACCATATTGCCTTGATCAAGCGCGCCAAATTGAAAAATTAAATTACCGCTTGAATCATATTCATTAATAATACCTTTATCAGAAATTGTATAAATGTTACCGAAACTATTGATTTTAATATCTTTTAAATTCATTTCATGCTCAATTGATAAAGACACTTTTGAAGCAATATTAAATTTTTTAATTCTTTGGTTTTCAGTTTTACTAACAGTATAAATCGAACCTTGAGCATCAATTGCTAAATTATCCGCCGATACTGGTGTTCTTTTAGCATATTTAACACCGAAGATATCGGCTAAAGCACCAAAGAAAGTTTTTTTAGTTGAATTAGACGCAAAAAAGCCTAAAAACTCACCTTGTCTGTTAAGCTGAACAAGCCCATCAGTTCCTCCAAGACCAACAATATAGATAATATCGCGCGGACCTGAGACAACCTTTAACGGTTCAAATGGTGTTTTACTACCAAATAAAGGTTCAACTGGGCGGCTATATTCTTGAATAATATTACCTAAACTATCATATTTAATTACAGCCTTAGCCCCTTTATCAGCAATATAAATATTATTAAGATTATCAACATGAACTCCTGTGGGTTCAACAAGACTGTTAATCTCTAGGTGAATATCACCTAAAAAATCAACCTTAATAACTCTTTTATTGCCTGTATCTGCAATATAGATAAAACTGTCTTTTAAATGAAAATCTTCGGGGTTATTTAGGGTTGTGTTTAAATATAGATTGCCCGTTGGTTCATAAGCTGTTTGCGTTAAGATTAATCCGTTTGGACCTTCTGTGTAGGTTTGGTATGGAGCTGAGTCTTGGGTAATTGAAGAAATGCCAACCCTAAATGGCATAGTTAAAAAGACTAATAAAATAAGACTGATGATGATTTTTTTAAAGTATTTACTCATAACATCACCTACTTAATCCCTGAATGTGCCATCGTGTTCATCACATTTCTTTGTAAAAAGATAAAGATAATTAAATTAGGGATAAACATAATAAGACTCGCTGCAGCACTAATTCCTTGTCCCGCAACAACATTGGCTTGCGAAGTTAGTGTTTGCATGTAAAAAGCAAAAGTTTTTAAACTTTCCCTATTAATATAATTAGTTGAAATACTGGCATCATTCCAAGTAGCCTGGAAAGAGACAATCGCGATTGTCGCAATTGCAGGTTTTATTAAAGGTAGAATAATACTAAAATAGATTCTAAAAGTACTAGCTCCATCAATTTTTGCTGCTTCAATTAACTCATTAGGAATTTGATCAATAAATTGCTTTATTAAAAAAAGTCCGACTGGAATTGCTAGACCTGGGATAATATGAACCCAGAAAGTATCAATTAATCCTAATCTTTCAATAATTAAATATTTAGGAATCACAACCGCAGTTCCCACAAACATAATGGCAATATTATTGGCAAAAAGCAAAGGTTTTTTTAACTTAAAGTTTAGTTTTGATAGCGCAAAACCAGCCATCGAACCAATTAAAATTGATGCCACAACAACAATTAAGGTTATAACTATACTATTAAATAAAAACCTGCTTGCGGGAATTCCTGATGTTGATGATAATTTAAATAAATCAGTAAAGTTTTTAAACGTTGGGTTGGAGACAAAAAACCTCGGTGGCCAAGCAAAAAGCTCTTCAATCGGCTTAAAAGCGTGATTGAAAATATAAATAATCGGGAGCATCATGAAAATAGCTATTAAAATTAAGATAACATAGTATTTAATTTGACTGCGATGAAAATATCTTGGATTTATTTCCATTCCTTTAAACTTCGCCATAACCTACTCCTTTTCACCAAACAGCTTAAACGCCGCTTTACTAAACGCAAAAACAAGCAGCAATAAAACAACCGAAATAGTTGCGGCATAACCCATATCATAGCGAATAAACCCATAATCATCAATATGAGTTACAATTAGCTGCCCCGCATTTTGCGGGGTTGGGTTTTGCCCACTTAAAGCCACCCCAATCGCCCCAGCATTAAAAGTGCTAATCAAAGACATTACTGCCCCAAATAGCATTTGTGGTTTCATTGAGGGGATTGTAATATAAAAGATTTCTTGAAACTTATTACTCATTCCATCAATATAAGCTGCTTCATATAGTGTTTGATCAATATTTAAAACTCCGGCAAGCATCGCTAAAAAACCCAGTCCCATGCTGCTCCAAAGTGTTACTACTATCATAATTGTCATTAAGTATTTTGGATTTGTTAGCCACTGAATAGGAGTATCAATTAAATTAAGATTAAGTAAAATTGAATTTAAATACCCCGACTCATCACCTGAAAAAATTATCTTCCACATCACTGCCATTGCTACTCCGGCAGTCATTGAAGGTGAATAGATAATAAGCGCTAATACAGTTCGTGGTTTTGACTGGATTTGCGCAAGCATCCAGGCAAGAACAAAGCCCAGTAAATAACCAACCGGCCCTACAATTAAGGCAAACTGAATTGTATTAGGGATAATTTGCTGCATAAAAGCACTATCGGTAGTAAAAAGGGCAATATAGTTGCCAAAACCAATAAATGTTGGCGGTTCTAAAAGATTAAAATAAGTTGTTGATAAAACAATGCCAATTGCCACAGGAATTGTAATAAAAATCAAAAAAGCTAAAAGATAAGGAAAAATAAAAAGTTCACCTGTTAATTCGTTTTTTATTTTTCTTTTCGTTAAAGCACTCATTTTTCTCATTTTCTCACCCACCGATCAATTGTTTTTCTTGTGGGAAATAAATATGATTTTAAAACTTCATTTTTATTGTTAATATATTTAAACTCAATCATTTTTTTGGTAATCTCTTTATCGATAATAATCGCTGAATCAGAAATTGCAATTCTTGTCTGCATACCATCATAGACAACCTTGCTCCAAATGTTTGATATTTCTCGTTCCATCATATAACTGGCTGGTGTTTTTGGTGTATCAAAGATATGTTCCCATTGTTCTAAGAAAACATCTTTATGTGACTGTTCCCACGAATAATCCTTAAAAGCTTCCACATTTGAGGTATTCCACATATACTCAGGCCCCATTGATGAAATTAGGTTTTCCGCATAATAAAACTGGACATCTTTACTTGTCCACCAATCAAGAAAAGCCCAAGCTTGATCAATTTTTTTCGAGTTTTTAAAAATCATTCCCGAAGTCGAGGCGCCTTCAAAAGATCGGTCTATAACACCTTGTTTTTCAATTCCTGGAATTGGGGCAATATCCCAAAGTCCAGCAATCTCGGGGGCAGCATGTAGGAGCTGAACATACATTCCAAAGTCCCCAATCCCCAAGGGCAGTGTGCCATAGCGAAATTGGTTATAAAAACTACCTACTTCTACAGGTAAACTATAAACTGTGTAAAGTTCAGCCATAAAATTAATTGCGTTAATTGTATTTTGATTCGTTAAATTTGACTTTAAAAGATCATCTGTATAAAGTATGCCATCAAATTGATTAATAAAGGGCATCGTATTAACATATGCTTTAAAAGCATTTGATGTTGATAAGGGACTATAAAAGTTTAGCCCATATCGCTGCAATTCTGGCAGTATATCTAAAACTTCTTGCCAGGTGTTAGGAATATCAATGTTAATGCTTCTTAAAATATCTTTCCGGTAAAAAAGCAGTAAAAAGTTTTGCGTCTCAGGAATCCCGTAGACTCCTTCTTGATAGATTAACTGCGAAAAAGCACCCGCCTTAAATCTATCTGCCACATCATAAAAACCATCAAGTTCTCTTAGGTTAACAAGCGCATTTCTAATCGCAAAATCATAAGGCCTCCAGCCAGCTACTCCTAAGGCAACATCAGGCTGAGTGTTAGAACTTGTCGCTAAAATAAGTTTATCTTCATTAGGCATAATTGATATTTTAACTTTAATGCCCGTTTCCCTCGTAAAATCATCATCAACCATTTGTTGCATCAGGTGAATATATTGCCGGGAACGATTGACCCATACTTCTAGTTCATCTTTATCAACTTTATCTTGATAAGTATCACTAAAAAATGATAAGAAAAATCTTTTTATGCCAATCCAAAGGCTGTAAAAGAAGTTTACCTTGGGACTTGGTAGTTTTTCATCAACTCCATGAACATAAAGTTTATCCATTGTTAGCGGCTGTTCAATAATCAGTGGCAAAATCAGACCCAGTTTTTGAAGGGCTGAGCTATTGCCGACATTAAATTTATTAATTTCTTTAGGAATTTTATTAGGATTTAAGGAAAAATAACGAATCGTCTCTTTCGCCTTTTTTAAATTAACTAAAATCTCAGAGCTTTTCTTTGATTGATTAATTTCGATAAACAGATCATAAGCATCATCAAGCTGATTTGCCATATTAATTAAATCACTTCTTAAGTTTGGCATATTTTCTTCAATATCCCAATCCCGGCTTGCACTTGGATTATTACCAGTTAGTTTTTTAATACTTAAACCTAGATTATTAATCGTGTTCATCGCTTCATTAACAGTTTCATATACTTTTAAAAAAGGTGAAGCATTAACTTCTAAGGTAATATTGTTTTCCCCTTTTTTAAGATATATTTTAAACTTTTCCGTTTGATTTCCGAGTGTAAAATTACTCCATTTACTTTGCGGTTTAAACATAATCTCTTTGGCTTCAGCAAATGGTATTTGTCCATTAATATATAAAGTTCTAAAGGATACAGAGCTACTTTTTTCTTGTTTGATTTTTAAGGTTATATAATAAAAACCTTCTTGAGTAACAGTAAAAAGATAATTAAGAGCCTGCCCTCCTTTTTTATAAGAGCCGCCATCAATGATATTAAGCCGGTTTTCCATTAAGGCAAACGGCGTAACTTTCGCATTTTTATCAGTGGCATATTTAATTGCTAAATCATTTCGGTAATTTGGCATTTCTGCTTCACTTACAAAAAGGGCACTGTTTATTGTTTGTTTGTTGTTATAAGTGTTCAAATATTCTTGATAAGTTTTTAGCTTAAATAAGGAACTAACATAAAACTTGCCAACAAAAAACGAACCATACGTGCGCGTAATTTTAATTTGATTAACGCCTTGGTCTAATTTGAATAAAAGCGGATGCTCTTGCAGACGCTGTGTGTCTTTAAAGGTTTCATTCATCCACATACTTTTAAGACTTGCGGTTGGCATAATATCATTTTTATACCGGTCAACACTAAACTCATTTGGTGTTTCCCAAAAATTTTTAATTGTAATCTGAGAGGCTTCATGATATTGAATAAAACCATTTATACTTATTTGTATTTGTAAGTCTTTAATGGTTTCGTTAACCGAATAATAATCAAAACCGAACATATAAAGCCCAGTTTCTAAAACCTCAACTTCAACTTCAAAAGCTTCTTCATCGCTAAAATCAATAATATAATCTAAAGCCTCATTAACAAAAAGATCATAACCTTTAAGATCATTAGAAAATGCGGCACTAGATACTGAAAAAGTGCTCGGCAAAAAACTTTGGCTAAATGCCAAATCAGATTTTAAGCCTTCAGTTTTCCACTCTTTTAACACATTTGAATAACTATTGGTGTTAATAATTGGTAACGCGCTTTCCTCATCTGCTAAAATCAGGCTTTGATTACCAATTGTTAACATACTGCAAAACAAGACAATAAAAAATATAATTGCTTTCTTCATTATCGTCTGATAGGACTTAAAAATAAAAGTCCTACCTTCCTCCCTTCAGTTAGTCACTTAAGGCATCTTCTAATTCTTCTTTTGCTTCATTATAATAAGTGTTTGCTAAATCGTTTAAATTATTGGCAACATCATCAAAGTTAATATCACCATCTCTAATTTTATCCAGTATATTCGCAATATTATCGTTTTCATCATAAGCGCCTTCCCATCTTGATTTAACATAACCAGGCACGGTCTTACCAAGACTTTCGATAATAAAGTCATTATGAGTAGTAACTATTTTCTTAAACTCAACAAGTGTTGGATAAAGTGTAAAATATTCATCAATTAAATTTTCATCTTGGACCATCGGCGCAAAGTTTACTGCCCCTGCTTCAGGATGAAGGCGAGCAATTTCTAATCTTTTGCGGTAGCCATCAACTCCAAAACCCATCCATTTAGCAAATAAAAATGCTTCTTCTAAGTGCTCGGTTCCTTTACCTATTCCAAGATAGTCAAGAACAACCGGTATTCGGTGATTTTTTTCACCTTCAACAATAACAGATGGTGTCCCAATAAAATCAATATCTTGGCCAAAAAGACCAGGCAAATAAGACTCTTCATCAACGGTTGCAGCAATCCAGTCTCTTAGATTATAGCTACCTTCCCATTTAATTGCTTGATGAGCAGAAGTAAACTTATCACCAGGGCCAAATAATAGGTTAGGATCATGACCAGGATTTTGAGTTTGTGCAAATCTTGTATTAGCTGATTCTAAAACATAACCAACATAAGCTGCTGGTTCAGAAAAATATTTTTTCTGTTCAGTAATTGCTATTTTAAAGGCTTCACTGTTTAAATGATAACCTTCTTCATTATAAGTAAACCAACCTAACGAACTATCATATTGAGATGCTAACCAATAACTAAGCGAATCCACTCCATTAATCCCCACAATCCCGTCACCACCTGAGTGTGGCGGTTTTGCGCTTTTTTGAGCAATATCCATCAGCTTTTCATAGGTAAGACCATATGTTGGGATATCATCTTCACTTGGCACTTGTCTTTCAATAATTGTTCTGTTAATAAAAAAGCCAAAATAAAATAGTGCTTGCGGAAGGCCAAAAAGCTTTCCATCATAAAGGGCTGCCTCACGAATATCAACTGGAATCTTTAAAAAGTCAGGATCTTCCATCGCGATTTCATAAATATCACTAACCCAATCATTTGTAATTGCTTTAACAACACTACTTAACTGAAAAACATCAGGCATTTTTTTAATTGCTGCTTGCGCATTAAAAAACGCATCCCAATCTTCTTCTCTTTCGTTACCTTCTTCATCAACATACATCGGTCTTTCAATTACATTTACTCTTATATGCGGATATTCTTCTTCAAAGGCATCAATCATTCGTCTTTCAAGATTGTATGTAGTGTCTAAACCTAAATTCCAAGCAGCATAAGAAATTGTAATTCGGTCATCTTTTTTACCATTACAACCACTTATACTAAATGCTAATAAAAACAAAACAAAGCCAATCATTATTTTTTTCATGTTTTATTCTCCTTCTTATTCGAAACGTTTCGATTTTCTTTAAATAAATATAGGGCATCCCCCTTACGTTTTCTTTAATATTATTATAGTGTATTCGTTTTCATTTTTCAAGAAAAGTTTTCTAATTTTTATTAAATATGAGAAAAAAGCGAAATAATTTCTTCTAATATTCCTTAACATAATAGGTATTTATTTATTTTATTAATATTAGTTTTTAGCATATTATTATAGAAAAAGCCGTTTTTAACGGCTTTTATCCTTTTTACTCTTTGGTTTGCTTTTTATTTAGTAATTCCTCATATAAAATTTTTATTTTTTTACCGATTTTAAGTAAATCTTTTTCTTTTACACTACTGTAGGCTGCATCAAGCAATAACTTATTATCAGCTTTTAACACCTTTTTAATTAAGTTAACAAACTCGGCGTTATTGTTTCCTTTTAAAACTTCTTTTTCATGGGTAAATTCACTGTAAACAGGAATATCCCTAAGAACTACTGGCAGTCTTGAAGCCATCGCTTCTAGGATAACTATCCCCTCTGTTTCCTCATAGCTTGGGAAAAAAAGACAATTAGCACTTGAGAATGCCCCTTTGATAATATTGCCGGCAATATAACCAGGCATAATTACATTTTTAGGTTTGTTTTTAATGGCTTTTTTAATTGTTTTTGTCTGAATTGCCTTGTTTAAGGCTCCAAACCAAATAAATTTAACATCAGGCATAAGTTTAGCAACACTAATAAAATCATGAAGCCCTTTTCGCTCAAATAAAAGCCCAACACCAATAACTACTTGATCGCTATCAGTTAAATTAAAATGCTTTTTAAAAGCGGTGACACTTTCTTTATTATACTCATACTCTTTTAAGTTAATACCATTACTTAAAGCTACAACTGGCGCATCTACATATCCATAGCCTTCAATTAAGCCCTTAGAATAATTAGAGGGTGTAATAATCAGATCAGCATTTGAATACATGTTTTTAAGCTTTTTATAAAACCAACCCTTAATTAATTTAGCAAAATTAAATGAGTTTAGGAAATCTTCTTTAGTAGAATGCCCATGAACAACTACAGGCACTCCTTTTTTCTTCATCTTCTTTAAAAACCGGTATGATTTATTAAAAACGGTATTAAAGTGGACAATATTAAAATCGTCTTTGGGATTAAATGTCACTTTTACCCCATTTTTTTCTAAAGTCCATTTTTGCTGTCTAAAGGCTCTGCCGATTCCACTTACCTTTAACATATTTTGTTTTTCTTTAAAAAGTAATACTTTCATTTTTATTCCCACCTTGATAATTTTTCTTTAAAAATGTATGTTAGATGAAGTTTGTGTGGCCTTTCCCTAATAACAAAAACTTCACCGATGCTGTTTAGTTTAAACGATTTAACATTTGCTGTAATTATTGCAGTATAACCACATTTTAGAACATATTTTTTATCATCAATAAAAATCCTAATGTCATCTTTATTGGCAAACAAAATTGTATAAGTCTTATTCTGTTTTACTTCATAGGTTGTAAATGCGTTTATTCTATCAACTGTAAAATATTTATTTGTTACAAGTCTTTCCACTGGACCATATTTTTCAAACTCTTGCGAAAACTCTGGTTTTTCAAAACTCATAACCTCTAAAGCTTGATCAACATGAAGTTCTCGCATGTTACCAGAATCATCAGGTCGATTATAATCATAAAGACGGTAAGTTGTATCAGATGATTGTTGAATTTCAAGAATTTTGCTACCCTCACCAATCGCATGAACTTGGCCAGCTTCAATAAAGTAAAATTCTCCCTTATGGATATGGACTTTATTTAGTATTCTTTCCAACCTTTTTTCTTCAATTGCCGTTTGCACTTCTTCTTTACTTTCAGCATTAATACCAGCATAAATATAAGTACCTGGCTGGGCATCAAGGATATACCAACATTCGTTTTTACCTAAATCGTTATGGTGCTTTAGGGCATACTTATCATTGGGATGAACTTGAACACTTAAATCGCCTTGGGCATCAATTATTTTAATTAGCAAAGGAAAACGATCACGCGTAACTCTGCCAAAAAGCTCTGGTTTTTCTAAATAAAGATCATTTAACTTTTTGCCTTTATTAGGGCCGTTTGTTACCACTGTGTTACCACTAATATGTCCTGATAATACCCAGGCCTCACCAACAAGTTCTTCTTCACCTAGTAAATAAAATGCATTTAAGGCAAAACCTCCCCAGACACGCTTAAAAAGCACAACATCGAAAAACAGTATTTTTTCATCCATAGAACTTTACCTTTCCTCATCCATTTTTAAAAATTATTAAACTATTTAAATTATACCATAAAAGTTCTTATTTAGGCTTAAATACCGTAAAAAACTTACTTAAACCAAGCACTTTTTTCTTCATTTAATAAAACTTCTACTTTAACGATAAATATCCGGTAATCATAAATTGTAATTTGTTCATCTTTTAAAACTAAATACTCATAAACAACCACAAACAATTCCGGATGATCGATAAAGGGATTTCGGTTTCTTTGATAAGAATAAATTACTTCATTGCGGTTACGCTCAAAATCATCAACTGAATCTTGGTTATGCCAAGTAAGAAGATTTGAAAGTAGCCCCATATAAGCAGCCTCTATTGTATAAGCTTTATTCTCTAAAAGGGAAACATGATTAGTTAGATTTAAAAACTCGTATCTAACAACCATATAAAGCAAGATTCTTGCCACATCACCTTTGTCTTTATCACCAGGATAGTATCTGTCTTTTGCAATAGTATGGCCTAATGTGTTTTCGCTGCTAGTATCAAAGTATCTGTTTGATCTTGAAGAGTTGGTTGAGGGATAAATTGCCCTTAGGTTATGCGGATCAGAGCCTTGGTTAACCCCTGTTTCTTTAACCCGCTCCATCCCAAGCCTTGAATTTGGCCAAACATGTTCACGATGCCACTCTGATTTAGTTCCCCAATTCGCTTTAAGAAGCCTTTGATCATAAATACCAACAACCTTACTTGGATCATCAAGTTTAATATCAGAAAACTCTAAGATTTCTTTAATGTCTTTATATTTAATATCATTTAAGTTTGTTGAGATAATAATTCTTAGCTCATCAAACAAGCTTTTTCCTGTTAAACCTTCTGCTGAGATATAATAATCTGATAAAGTAATTCCTTCTTCAACTAAACTCATGCTAAAATGAGCTTTTTCATTTTGATAAACAACAACATCATCAATGACTAAATTAGGCGTTTGTGTTGTAGTATTTATATCGGCAACAAACCGAATATAAATAAGTGCATTTTTGTTAACTGAGGTCGGCAGATCATTTGCGGTAAAGTAATAATTTTTAAAACCTGAAACATCAGTTGAAAAACTGTTAACAAGATACCAACTATCTTGATCATTTGAGGCAAAAACATCCATTTTTGAATACATAAGTCTGTTTTGAAAACCACCTAAATTAAACTCGAGTTTCGCAAAGTTTTCATAAGCTTCCTTTAATTCTAAAGAACCATTTTCCCCTAGAATTAGCGCCACAACACCATTTTTAGGTACTTCGTTTTCTTTGGTAAGCCGGCCTTGCTTGACTTCTAAATAGTGATCATCATGGTCAATTACTGAACTTTTAAAGCTTGAGCGATTTAGCTCATAAAAATCAGGATAATCAAAAACATCAAAATCAATCCGATAAGCCTCAATCGCTTTTTCTAAATTATAAGTAACCTTTACTTCTGTAGTAATGCTTGGATAACCATCTTTTATTGGTTTAATCCCAATCTTTTTTTCTTGTTGTAAAACATTTTTATATGAAGAAAGAGAAAAAGAGTTTTCATTAACAGTTATTATTTCTTCTAAAATAATAACCTCATAACTGGCACCAGAAATTTCATCCCAAATAAGAACTTCATCAACAAGTTTAACGTTTTTTACCGCCAAAGACACTAAAACCCATTTTGCATCAAGCCTTGTGTTTCCACTAACTACATCATTAGCAAAATTCCATTTACTATTAATATCTTCTAAGTCTTGATACCACCCATCAATCTCATAACCCTTTTTAAAAGGAACGCTGGGTGGTTCTATTTTCTCATTGTCTTGGACCCATATTTGGCTAACTAACTCGTTATCACTATAAAAAGAAACTCGGCGTTTGCCTTCTAACATCTCACAGCCACTAACGGCTATGATAAAGGCAAAAAAAGTTAATAATAAAAACAATTTTTTCATTTTTTCATCTCCTTTAAAAGCACATAACTTGATTAAGAAATATAAGTTATTAATATTTATCTAGCTACCTTCCTTAAGCCCCTCATTGATTGTAAGTAAACTTTTCCTGGACCAGTTAGAACTGTGTTAAAAAAACCTTCACCACTTAAGAACATATCCTTAGCACGACCTACAGTTTTTATGTCCATTTTAACAGTATGTTCCATTGCAGCAAGATGGCCAGTTGAGACTATTATTTCCTCATCAACAGCTAATTCAATGATTTCAATATAACCATCAAGTTCTAAAAAGGCCATCCCCTTTCCTGCTAGTTTTTGCATAATAAAACCTTCGCCGCCAAAAAAGCCAGTCCTAAGTTTTTTTTGCCAGAAAACCGAAACATCAATAGTTGTTTCTGCGGCTAAAAATGATCTTTTTTGGACAATTATTGGCTTATCGGGCAAAATATCGACCGCAACAATTGCTCCCGGCATACTAGAACCTAAAGTAATCTTTCCAGGTGAGTTTTTAGCTGTATAGATGTTTAAAAACGGATGTTCACCAGAAAATATTCTCCCAACTACTTTAGAAAAACTACTCCCTTTTGTTTGGAGTTCCATGTTTGGTGACATATAAACCATAGCGCCACCTTCACACATAATCGATTCATTTTCCGCAAGCTCAATTTCTAAAATAGGAAGCGGTTCTCCTTTGATTTTATATTTCATCCTTAATATCCTCTTTCTCTTACTATTTTATCATATTTAACTAAAGATAGTAACAACCAATAAAATAGTTTAATACCAAAAATAAAAAAGACACTTTAACCATAAATTGGCTTTAAAGTGTCTTTTGCTTCTTAATTTCAGCTAAAAAATGAAATCAAATTGTTTTAAATACTAAATGATTTTTAATTATAATTATCCGGCTCTGAATCAGGAACTGGAGCTGGAGATGAACCCACACCAGAGAAAAAGAGTAAGAAAAGCAAGTTTTCATCAACTTCATAAAAATCAGCAAAATCGTTTATTTTTGGTAGGTTGGTTGGTGCTGTTGCATCAAGTTCAATTAGTAGGTTAACTCGACCTATCATCTCGATATTTTCTTGATCATGAAAATAATAGTTTTCATATTCTTGACCATAAACTTCTTCTATTTCAAAATCAAAGTAAAATATAACGCCAATTTCTTTAACTTCATCAGAAAATCTTACGGTAAGTGCGGAATTTTTAGTGTTTCTTACATCAACACTCTTATATTCTTCTTTGTTTTCAGTATTCTTGTTATACTCCATGCTTTCCATAAGCAGCGCAAACAAATCGTTAAAGACAAGCTCTAAATCATAGTATTCACCCTTTTGATAAACATTAAGCATTTCATCAGGAATATCAGCCAAAATTTCTTCTAACTCTTGGCTTAAATCAACATTTGACAAATCAATTTCCGCAAGCATATCTAATAAATCGCTAAACATACTGTTTGATAAAACACTATTAAGCTTTTGTTGAACTGAAAAACTTCCTGCTGGATTATTAAAGGCAATATCAATATAAATATCACTGTTTATTAAATAAAGTTTAATTACAAGGTTACCATCAATAATCAAGAAATTATCTTCTTCAAGTAAATATCCATCTACATCAAGATCAAGAACAACATAAGTATACAAAGTCTCATAAGAGCTTATATTAAAATAAATATCAAAATTACCTAATACCTTTAACTCAAGTAAGAAAAGATCATCATAGGTGTTTGTGCTTTTATATTCATAAGTGTTTTTAAAATAAAGATCAACATCACCTTGGGCTCTAATTAAATTATCTGGTGGTAAAACAAGCGAAACACCATCTACTAAATTAATTAACTCAGCCTCACTTAAATTAAGCTTGTTTCTTTCTGCTTTATCAATTCCTAAAGTTGAATCAGAGATATTTTTGTCAACTGTTGGTATTACAACTAGAATTTCATAAATCTCTTCTTCAAAGATGTTGTTAATCAAGCTTTTAAGGCTATCAGTTTCATAATATTCTGCTAACTGGCTTTCTTTTAAAGCATTTTTAGGCTTATTAGCATTTAGGTTTAAACTTAAATCTAAGTTACCAACAATACTAATCTGACTAATATATAAATAATCATCATCACCATATTCTTCTTTTAAAGCAATATCAACATCAAATTTAGCTGTAAAATCTTCTAATTTATCAGAAAACTTTACGGTTGCGTTAGCTTCTTTAATATTATTTTTAACAACCGAATAGTCAGTTTCTTCTGCAAGGTTAGCAACCGCTTCTTCGATAAGGCTTTCTAATGGAATGCTAATTTCTGTTGATTTACCAACTGAATAAAAACTTAAATCAGAATAATCCATATAATGAAGTAATATCAATAGCCCCTCAGCTAAGTTAATATCTGCAAAATCAACACTATTTAAAATAGACACAAAATAATCAAACATCTCCTTAAGAAATAATTCTGTTATCTTTTGTTTAGAAGAAAACTCAAAGCCCATCCCAAACCCTTCTAAACTTAAGTAAAGGTCTCCTTTGATTAAAGAAAGTTTTACTTCAATGTTTCCTTGAAAATCAAAGTCTATTGAATCCCCTTCGACGTTGATTTTAGTTTCTAAATCACCAAAGATCATCACATACATATCATCATAAGAATTCAAATTAAGATAAATCTCTAAGTCGCCTTTAAAATAGGCACTTATCAAAGCAATATCTGTTGTTGTTCCATTTGTTTTTACGGCTTCCGAATAATCAAAAGCCAAATCAACTGCTAAACTAAAGTGTTTCCCCTTTTCTAACTCTGGAGCAACCGCAACGGCTTCTAAAAGATCAGTTAACTCAGTTTCTGTTAACTCAATTTCTTTTCTGCTTTTGCCATTAAAGCCATCACAAGCGCTTAGTAAAAAAAACCCTAACAAAACTACTAAAAAACTTAATAATCTTTTCATGAAAACTCCCCCTTCTTATACCTAAATTATATCACAATATATTGCGTTATTATAAAAATTCTAATTTTAAAAATTATATTTAAATCCAAAATCAAAATTTTTAGCAACACAAAAAAACTTTTTGTGGCCTAAAAAAGTCATTATTCTAATATTTGTTTAAAAAAAATGTATTAACTTTTTCCCTAATTTTTTTTCCTAATCGCTATCCCTAATGCTTGCGGTCCAGTGTGAATAGCTAAGACTGGGCTAATACTTTTAATTTCAAAGTTTACTACTTGCGGAAAGTTTTGTTTAATTAATTCAATGTTTTCTTTTATTTTTTCATCAACTTTTGCGACTAAAACAGTTATATCATATAACTTATGCTCACCAACAAAATCAGCTGTTAATTTAATCATTTTATCAATCGCTTTTTGATATCCTCTTGTTTTACTAACAGCATAATAAATTCCTTCTTTATTACAAGTAATTACTGGCTTAATGCTTAATATATTTGCAACCACTCCTGCTACTAAACCAATTCTACCGCCTTTGCGTAAATAGTTGACCGTTTTTATAGTAAAAAAGACTTTATGGTTTTCTAAAGAGTTTTCTAAAGTTTCAACAATTTCTTTAAAAGGTTTTCCTTGTTTAATCAACTCAAGAGCTAAATATGATGTATAACCACTACCTTTACTGATGTTTTTTGTATCAATTAAAGCAATCTCTAAGCCTTGATAACCATCAATAAGCACACGAATAAAATTATACGTTCCACTTAAACCTGAAGAAATAGTATTAATTATTAAATGCGTATAACCTTGAACCTTAATTTCATTTAAAATATTTAAAAAAACTTCAGCACTAGGAAGTGATGTTGTAATTTTATGATCATCAATTAATGATAATACATCTTCTAAGTTAATATCTTTACCATCAGAATATGATTTTTGTTCAATATTTACTAAAAGTGGTATCACAAAAAGATTTTCTGCTATATCACTTGAAATATCATTTCCTGAATCCGTCAAAACGGCTATTTTTTCCTTTTTCATTAAATCCCCTCCCTTTTTACTTACTTAAAGTAAAAGTTTTTTAATATAACAGATTAATATAAACTTAAGATAAACAGTTAATAATAAAGGAGATTATTTAATGTTTAATGTAAATGTATTAATTGCTAAATGAATTGTTATGGCTTAAAAGACTATTATTTTAATTTTTGTATAACAAGCAAATTATATTATTGTTTTTACAAACTATCAATTTTATCTTTTTATAATTAATTATCTATTTGATCTTCTCTTTTTTTTAACTCAGCTTCTAATTCTTTTATTCTTTTTATTTTTTGATCTTCAATATCTTTATCAGTTTTGTATTGATAATAATAAAAAAGACCTAAACTTATAAAAATTAAAAATAAAAATGCACCAAAAAAGATGCCTTGACCAAGCGAAAAGTTTTCCGGATAAATTTGTGATAATACGATTAAATACACAGGCATACCAATCGAGGCAATAAAAAACATTATTGCCCCGATTAGTCTTGTTGTTCTTATTCTCATTTTACTCTGTTCTCAGTGCAATAACAGGATCTTTTTTAGCTGCACTTCTACTAGGAATCAAACCGCTTATTAAGGTCAGTAAAACACTAATCGATAACATCATAAGCGCATAAGTAATTGGGAAAACCGCAATATTAAAGCCAATTTCTTTATGGACAATTAAGTTAATAATAAACGAAGCTAAATAAGTAAAGCTAATCGCAATCAAACCACTAGCAAGACCAATAATAACTGTCTCAGCAACAAACAAATTAGAAACATCTCTTTTTCTGCCACCAAGTGATCTAATAACACCAATTTCTTTGACTCGTTCTACTACTGATACATAAGTTATTATCGCAATCATCACACTTGATACAACAAGCGCTAATGTCGTAAAACCAATTAAAGCGATTGTAATAACATTAATCATATTGTTAATCATCGCAAAGATAAGCGATAATGGATCAGTTAGAGTAATTTTATCTTCATCGGGGATATGCTCTTGGTTGTTCCACTCATTTAAGTAGTTAATTACATTTTTCTTATGAGCTGGGTCAACCGGATAAATGGAAATTTTACTAGGTAGGTCCTCGCCCCCTAAGTCTCTTTTAGTTAAAGTATAAATCATCGGTATCTGCAGCGAATTATTACCAGTTGAGCTGCCCATTATTACTCCTAATAGATTGCTTAAAACACTAACATTTCCAACAAAACCAACTGCTGTTTTTGTGTTGCCTTGAAAACTAAACTCATATAAAAACATCACCGCTTCCATATCACCTTGTTCGTTGGGCATGTTTGTATAACTAGAAAAGTTATTGGTTTCCATTTCCAGGACAATCTGAGAATCTTTATTCGTATTTAGGATATGCTCACTTAACTCATCAGTATAATAAAAACCACTTTTTAAACTACCATACATTATATTTTCATTGGGCTCTAAAATCCCTACAATCTTCAGCTCAACCGCATCATTTGAGGTAACGATATTCTCCCCCTTATGAACATACCAAAACTTCGCTTTTTCTTTTACCTCATTTGGAAGATAAAACGGTGGTTCAACAAAAACAGAATCATTAGGATGCCACGTAAATGTTTTTTCCATCAACTCTTCATAGGTAAATTGCTCTTTTATTTGCACGCTTGGATCATAATTAACATCATCAATTTCCCGGTAAATAAGATTTAAAAACTCCTCTTGCGAATAAAATCCCAGCTGAGCTAAAAGCAGATCTGTTAGGCTTCGGTCATTGTTTAAGACTAGCATCACTTCATCTTTTTCTTTTGCATATCTACCAGCTAGAATATCATATTGATTTAGGATATATTCTTCATTTGTTGGCGCCTTTTGGGCAATATTAGTAAAATTACTAATTAAATTGGCAAATGATTTAGTTTCTTCGTTTTCTTTTAAAATGGAGGTATAAATACTAATTATCGCAGTTAATGATAAATTAAGGGCTTCCCCTTCTACTGTCTCATAAAAATCAAAATAAAGATTTGGCTTTAAATCAACTTCATAATCAAATAAAATTGCTGCTACATCCTCATCGGAAAGACCACTTAAATAATTAACATATTCTAAAGTGATGTTGTTTTCAACAAACATTGATTGAGCGTCACTTGCTCTTTTAGCGATTTGCTCAATAAGCTTATTAACATTAACTTTACCTTCTTCTTTGATTAGCTTCATTTTCTCTGCCATTCCCATATTATCAATCATTTTATCAAGATCTAAGGTATTGGAATTAACAGTAATCGGATTACCTGATAACATATCTTCTTGCATATTGCTAATAAAGGCTTTAACACCATAAGAAAGCGATAAAACAAGAGAAATCCCAATTATTCCAATTGATGAAGCAATACTTGTTAGGATTGTTCTTCTTGTTTTACTAAACAGGTTTTGTAGCGATAACTTAAAAGTTGTCCACCAACTCATTTTCGCTTTTTCTTTACCAGTAGCTTTAAAACTTTTTTCTTTTTTAATCTCTAAAGCTTCTTCTACAGGATTTGAATCTTCAACTAACTTACCATCAAGCAAATTAATAATTCTTGTTGAATATTTTTTGGCAATTACTTGGTTATGAGTTACCATTATCACAAGTCTATCACTGGCAATTTCTTTAATTAAATCAAGTATTTGCATACTTGTTTTAGTATCAAGTGCTCCTGTAGGTTCATCTGCCAGTAAAATCTCAGGGTCATTAACTAAAGCTCTTGCAATAGCCACTCTTTGACTTTGTCCCCCAGAAAGCTGATTAGGCTTTTTATAATATTGATCACTAAGCCCAACCCGGTCAAGGGCTAGCTTTGCTTTTTGAACTCTTTGTTCTTTGTTTAATCCCGCAATCGTTAAAGCCAGTTCCACATTTGATAAAACATTTTGATGCGGAATTAGATTATAACTTTGAAAAACAAAACCAATTCGGTGATTTCTATAAACATCCCAATCGCGCTCTTTAAATGTTTTTGTGCTTCGACCATTAATAATTAAGTCTCCACTAGTATATTTATCAAGGCCACCAACAATATTTAAAAGTGTAGTTTTACCACTACCACTTGGACCTAAAACTGAGACAAACTCATTTTGCCTAAACGAAACACTTATATCATCTAATGCCCTTACTTCAAAATTGGGCAGAATATAGGTTTTTTTAATATTGGTTAATTTAAGCATAGTTTTTTTCCTCTTTCATAATTTTGATAAATTTTCGAATAATTCTTAAAAGCTCCTGGGTGTCTTTTTGTCCCAACTTCATTAAAATATTATTTAACTTATTTAGATGGGTTGTTTTTAAGTGCGTTGCTTGTTCTTGGCCAAGTTTAGTCAACCTAATATTAATTTTCCTTCTGTCAAACAAATCAATATTTCTAGTAATCAACTTTTTGGTTTGTAAACTATTTAAACTAACGGCAACTCGGGCTGTTGAAATTTCTAATTTTTCACTAATATCACTCGGAGTAATCGTCTTTTCTTTAAGCTTTTCAAACAAAAACAACAAAATCGCTTCTTCGCCTCGAAAATAAAGCTTTACATGATTTTTTTGTTCTTTAAAATAATCTTGAATTACTTTCATAAAATTTAATGCTAGTTCGTTTCCCATATAAAAAACCCCCTTTTGCTAACACTGTTAGTTATTATATAGCGTTAGATATTTATTGTCAACCGTTTTGCTTATTTTAATTCAAAAAATTAATCGTTAAACTGAAAAAAAGCTTTTAACTGATGTTTCTTATTAAAGAAGAGTTCAGAGAAAATAACTTTTGATATACATTTTTATATATATATGTTAATATATATATAGACTAATGATTGGAGAGAAAATATGAATATTGAGGAAAAGATTAAAAACTGCATAAAAACAGAAGCGAAACAGCTCGAAAAGGCTAGTTCTTCTCTTAAAGGGGATTTTGATCAAATCATTGATGCTATTCTTAATTTAAAGGGGAAATTAATAATTACTGGTATTGGTAAAACTGGTCATATTGGTAAAAAAATTGCCGCCAGCTTTGCTTCTACAGGAACTAATGCTTTTTTTGTTCATGCAGCAGAAGCATTTCATGGTGATTTAGGAATGATTAGTAAAGCTGATTTAGTTTTTATTTTAAGTAATAGCGGTGAAACAAAAGAAACAATTGATATTTTAAAGCCTATTAGAGAAATTGGCGCAAAAATAGTTGGTATTAGCAAAAACGTTAATTCCACTTTAATTAAAGCTGCTGATTATTATATTTGTTATGAATATGATAAAGAACTTGACCATCTTAATTTAGCACCAACAACTAGTACTTTAATTTTACTAGCAATTGGTGATGCGTTAGCTGTAACGGTTTCTAAGTTAAAAAATTTTAGCAAACAAGATTTTTACAGGTCGCATCCTGGTGGTGCTTTAGGAAAAACTTTAAAGGATGATTTGAAATGATTTATGTCTTAGCATCTTTTATGATGGATTTAGTTTGTTATACAGAAAACTTTCCCAAAACAGGAGAAACTATTATTGGGCAAAAGTTTAATACTCATCTTGGTGGCAAAGGAATCAACCAAGCTGTGCAAGCAAAAAGATTAGGTTCTGAAGTTTTAGTTTCTGGCGCAGTTGGGCTTGACTTTTTTGGTGATTCTTTTTTGAAAATGCTTGAAAAAGAAAATATCTCAACGCGTGATATGCAACAAAAACAAAACACTGGTATTGGCTCAATTACCATTGACAAATCAGGGCAAAACAAAATTGTTATTATCCCTGGAGCTAATATGCTTTATAATCTTGATGACCTTAACAAAGCCTTAGAAAATATTAAAAAAGCAGATATTTTACTTGCCCAATTAGAAATGCCTTTGGATGTAGTAATGACTTTTGCTAAATATGCCAAAAAACACAATAAAACAATGATCTTAAATCCTGCCCCAGCAAAACATCTACCCGAAGAGATTTTTTCTTATATTGATTACCTAACGCCAAATGAAACTGAACTAGAATATTTAAGTGGGAAAAAGGTTAATTCTTTCGAACAAATCAAGGCCGCTTGCCAAACTCTTATTAACAAGGGTGTAAAAAATGTAATTGTTACCTTAGGTGATAAAGGAGCACTTTATGTAAATAAAGATATTTCTATTTTCAGCCCTGCTAAAAAAGTTGTAGCCCTTGATACAGTTGCTGCAGGTGACTCATTTAATGGAGCACTTGCTTACGGGCTTGATATGAAAATGGCAATTAAAGATATCTTAGCACTTGCTAATGCTTGTGGGGCGCTCACTTGCACAAAAGAAGGGGCAATTCCTTCTTTGCCAACCCTTGCTGAAGTAAAAAAGTTTATTAAAAATTTGAAAAAATAAAAAAATATAAGTATTTTAAACAAGTAAAACAGTGCTCTTTTTAATTAAAGCGCTGTTTTTTATTATCCCAAAAAAAAGGACTGTTTTAAAGGGATAATTAATTCCTTTTTTACAGTCCTTTTAATTATTTTAAACTAAATCTAGTTAAACTCAAGTCGCATTAATCTTGAGTTATAAATTGGAGCCCACTGGCTCATTAAAAAGTAAATAACTTTGCCGTTTTGCTCTGAGTATACTTCATGCATAAATCCACAATATAAAATTGGAAACTCAGCATAGGTTGTTACAATCTCATGCTTTGACCAAACACCCCAAGGATTATCTGCCGTCCGGTAAATCAATTTATCACCAACTTGATAAAGAGCCATCCATTTGCCTAAATACTTATTATACATCACAGAAATCTCAGCAACTTTTGGAGAAATCACATAAGCATTATCATTGTTTAAGATTGCATCTAAGCCGGCTTTTCCTTTAACAAATATTGGTTCATTGTTTTGGTTGTAACCAGTAAAGTATTCATACTCAGCAAAATCTTCATATTTTTCCTCTAAAACTCGCCCCATTTTTGCTCCCCCGCTTCTACCGCCTGGAATTCCAAAAATGTAAATAAACCCATCATCAGCTTTAATCGGAAATACTTGTAAAAAGTTAGGAGCTATCCGGTTATTTAGTTCTGATACTTCCATTCCTGTTGCAACTTGGACTGCTTCAATTTTAGATTCTGCCCAAGTTAGATTGTTTACTCTTTGCCAAGTAAGGCCTTGGTCAGTTGATTTAACAACGCCATTATAGTTAATATCCCACTCACCGGGAAGACCCCAAACTCTAACTGACATATAATGAACATAAATTGCATTCCCAATTACGATTCCGCCGGTTGGAATTGTTGTTATTTCTAGATTATCAACTTTTTTACTATCAATAAACTGTTTAGCAACTGGTCGGTCGTTATTAAGAAAAGAATCGATTGTAATACCATCTGAAGCATTAAGATCAGTAGTAACAGCCATAATATTAGAACGCCAATTTCCTGTTTGATCGTTACCGGAGAATGTATCACCAAAAGCGATATACATTTTATTATTGGCTTTATCATAAATTGGAATTCCTAAATCAGTGCCACCAACATTCCAATTTATGCCTGTTTTGTTTTCAGAGTCATCACCAGTAACAAGCCCCATATCGGTTAAACTTCTAATAGTTGTTGAGTAAAGTTTTACACTATCCATCGGTTTTCCTCCCGTTAAATCTTTTTCACAAGAAAACGTTGCAAACATTAAAAGGACAAAAACTAAGCTTAAAGACAGTCTTTTAAAAACTGTCATTTACTTTTTTCTCCTTCTTAAGAATACTACCACAAAAGCTCCACCCGCAACAACTACAATGCTACCAACAACAATACTTGCAATTGCCCAAACAGGTAAACCTTGGCCGCCTTCAGGTGCATCTGGTGTTGGATCAACAGCTTCACTTTCAGCGTAATAACCAAACTTAACATCATCAATAAATACGTAGTTTTCTTCGCTGCTCATTGTGTTGATTAAAAATCTTAAGCTATCAACATTTGACATGAAAGTATCATTTAATTGAAACTTCATTGTAAATATTTTCCAGCCATTTTCACCATCAGTTAATGTATAAGGATAAATAAGTGAGTTAACACCGTTAGTGAATTTGTCTTCTGCTGAATTGTAATTTAAATAAACCTTATAGTTTTCTTGTCCAGTTGGGCCAACAAAAGAAACATGGAATGCTTTTCCAACTGCTGGATCAGCATTGATTTTATATTTAAACGTGAGTTCATAAACGTGATCTTTATCAAAAGATAATGGATCTAAAAATACAAACGCACTAGCAAAATGTCTTGCGCCATCATAGCTTAGTTTTAATGCTTTTGTATCATCAACTGTTACAATGGTCCCTGGTGAATCAAGAGCCATAGTTCCCCAAAAATGGACATCTTCTTGTGGTTCACTAACAAAAGAATATCCAACTTCCATATCTTCAAAATCACCACCAATAACTAAATCGGTAAACTCTAAGTTATCTACTGATGGTACTTCTTTAATTTGCCATTGGTCAATTAGTTTTACACTAAGGTTATCAATTAAGATATAATTGTTTGCTAAACCTTTGGTGTTAAAAGAGACATAGATTTTATCAATATGATTAGCAGCAAATTTTTCTACTGTTACAGTTCCAACAAAATGCTTATAACCAGCTAAGGTTTCACTATCTTCAAGTTGGTTTAAGCTTGCAATACCGGTTGCGATTGTTCTTTCAGCACTAACTGCGCCTGCAACATCGCTAACAAGACGATAACCAATTCGGTTAGTATCAAGATTATTCGGATATTTAATGTCCATTTCAATTTGATAAACTCCAGGAGCTGTTTCGCCAATATTGGCAAAAAAGCCAGCTGTGTTTTTATCATCACCACTATATTCAAGCTTTAAAACATTGTTTGCGCCATCTTTAACAACTTTCGCTGCTGAGTCAGTTTCATTAACACTAAAGCCATTTTTTTCTTCTGTACCTAAGATAACTTCACTTTGATAATAACACTCAAAATCACCTACATACTGAGAGTTGACTGTTAAAAGTTCAACATTATCCTTTTTCACAGAAACATTATCTAAGTTTGCAATAATAAACTCATCTTGTTTGTTATAAAGATTAAAGGTTAGTGTGTCATTGTTTTCTGCTTGCTCAGCTGTTTGAGTAATTACATAACTAACATGCTTCCAACCAGGAAGTTCAGCTGAATCAGGAAGTGCTTCATAAGCATCAAGATTGTAAGCGACATCTTTTTGAACATTAAGTGCGCCATTAACCCCAAGCATAATAAAGCCAAAAAAGTCTCCCGTTGAAAAGCCTTCAATCTTTAAATCAAAACTAACAGTATAATCACCTGCACCTTGATTAAGATCAAAAGTATAAATCCATAAATTCGAGTTATTCCCTGCTGATACGCCATCGTATTGCATTTTCGCATACGCATTATCGCCATCTTTTGTAATAATAGCTAGCGAGTTGCCATCAGGGCCAAATGTACCCATTCTAAAATGGTTAAAATCCTCACCAAAAAGTCTTGGTAGTGTTATATCACCTGATTCATGTATGTAAAACGATTCAACCCCCCCGTCTTCAACCATGTTATCATTACTACCCTCTTCTGCCACAAGATTAACTCCAAATGCTAATCCGGCAAATAAAATTAGTAAAACCGTTAATACTTTTTTCATTTCTTTTTCCTCTCTATTTTATGAAGCATAACTTCATTTGTCCATATTAAATGGTGTTCATCTACCGGCAGCCTTTTTTCTACCGGCAATATTTTTGGAAACTTCTTATGCGGTTCACTTTGATACCAATAAGCTGTTGTTGACCAATCATCAGAACGGTGATTGGCATGACCGTGTTCGATAGTCACTTTAATGCTTTTTTCAAACATAATTGGATCTCTAATATGATACCGATAATAAGAAATCATTCCTTTCCAGTTTTCTTTTCCGCCCAGTAATAGCCCGTGATATGGTGCATGATATTCTTGTTGCGGACACCATGCCATATTTACATAATCTTCTGTGCCAGTTCCGTGAATTGACGGACTTTTTTCGCCATCAATAAAGATCATGTCATCCCCCTCACCAGGCCAATCCCATAAATTGCTAGTATTCAAATTATGAATATTAACATTGCAGCCAACATAATGACCTGCTCCTTCTGCTTCCAAAACTACATAATTTCCCTCCCCTGTTTTGTTTTGGCCCCCAAAGCACCATTCGTGTTGATTCTTGACTGAATCTTGCAAAATTCCTTCCGTTGGACATTCTCTATTCCATAAAGCATGAAAATAAAGAGTATCCTCAGGTAATTGTTTTCTTTGCTCATAGTTAACATAAAAGTAAAACAAGACATCATAATTAGTTTCATTAGTAACTA
This sequence comes from uncultured Acholeplasmataceae bacterium, assembly GCA_964552625.1. GTDB lineage: Bacteria > Bacillota_I > Bacilli_A > Acholeplasmatales > UBA5453 > UBA5453. Next base: position 53,108 of record CAZKGV010000005.1, read on the forward strand.
CTAATTTAGCACCTTTTCTAAAAGGCATTGGCCACCAACAATTAAAGCCTTTTCCATCCTCAGGACTCATTTGCAGTGGTTCAGAAACAAAGTTTTTGGATTTTGCATGTCCCATGCCAAAAAAGTCTCCAATTGGCGCTAATACACTTGGTTCTTCTTCATCATCCCAATAAAATGATAAATAGACTTTGCGCAGTAAAAATGGATCTTGGATTTTACTATCAGATTGTAGTGTTATCCAAATATGGGTAATAATACCCGTTCCATCAAGTTTGGCAAATGTTCTACTTTCGTTTGGCTTAACATGAAGCCGATCATCGTTTCCGCCAGTTTTATCATAGCTAGAAACTCGTTTGCTTTTGGCTTCTTTTTTCCTAAAAATACTTGATAATGATGAAGCGTTGTTTTTATTCATTTTATCCTCCATTTTATTTAATTCCTGACATAAATTCACCAGAAATAATTTTTCTTTGTGCAATTGCAAACATAATTAAAGGTCCAATCAAAGAAAGAATCGTTCCTGAGATAACAATCCCGTAATCACTTGAGTATCTATCGTGCAGGATTCTTAAGACCTGTGATATTTGCATAATGTTAGTATTTTCTGTAATGGTCAGTGTTGGCCACAAAAAGCTATTCCAATATCCCATAAACACATTTGCTCCCGAGACAATCATCGGTGAGATTGAAAGAGGAAGAAAAATACTAAAATATATTCTTAATTTTGATGCTCCATCGATAATCGCTGCTTCTTCAAGTGCTGTGGGGACACTTAAGAAAAACTGCCTGAAAAAGAAAATATGATAAGAATTAGCGACCCCAGGAAGAATAAGCACCAAAAGTGTGTCTAACATTCCCAACTCTGAGACTACCCGAAAACTGGTCATCAAAATTGTAATTCCGGGAACAAACATTGAAAACAAAAAGTAAATCCACAAAACCTTTTTCCCTCTAAACTCTAATCTGGCAAAGACATATGCCGTTAGGGTGTTAATAAAAAGGGAAAGAACAACACCAGAGACTGAAACAAACAGTGTGGCAAAAAAACTACTAACAAAATTCCAATTATCATAACTTGAAGGCCTAAATATTTTTAAAATATTAGCCATGGTTGGGTTTTTTGGTAAAAATGTATTGGGAACTTTAAATATTTCTGTTCTTGTTTTAAATGCTGCCGGTAGCATCCAAATGATTGGAAACATCACCAATAATAAAACTATTATTAATACAGTTATTAGTAACCCTTGATAAACTAACTTTTTCCTTTTGTGCATATTAATACCCTAACTGTACTCAGTTTTCTCTGATCTAACTACCCTAAAGACAATCAAATTAATCAGCATAATTGGAATCATCAATAAAATAGCGCCGGCAATTGTTTTACTAGTATTTTGGTTGGGATCACGATAGCTGTTGAACAAATAAAGCACTGGCGATAATGTTCTATCTAACGGTCCCCCACCGGTCATCATAAAAGGAATTTCAAACATCTGTAAATTAGCAGTAATAAGCCCAATAATAAGTAATGCAAAATAGTTTTTTAAATTAGGGATTGTCACATGCCAAGTTTTTTGAATCGCATTTGCCCCATCAATTTTAGCAGCCTCATAATATTCTTGGGGAATATTTTTCATTCCTGAGTAAAACACTAAGGTATTATAACCAAAGCTAACCCATACTGTTGGAATAATCACCGACAAATATGGCCAGATGCCAGAAACTGCAAAAGCGATTGGCTTTAAATTTAGACTGATTCTAATTGAGTTAACCAATCCCCCACCAAAATTGGTAATAAATAAAAAGATAATTGATGTAACTAGTCCCGAGATTAAAAAAGGGATATAAATAACCGTCCGAGCGATTGAAGAAAGCCTTTTATTTAATTTTTGAATCAGTTGGGCCATGAAAAAGCTGACTACAACAACGATGGTTGTAATTGATAAAGTTAAAACTATCGCGTTTTTTAGTGATTTTACAAAAAGTTTGTCTTTTAAAACTAAATAATAATTGCGAAACCCCACAAACTCTTGAAACTCACTATACGCATTGTAGTTAAAAAAGCTTCGGTAGATGGCCATCGCTATTGGCACAACAACAAATGTCGTTAATAAAATAAAACCAGGAATTAACATTAAATATGCTGTCGTGCTTTTAGGACTTCTTTTTTTAATCATATTTAATCTTTATTTTTTGGATTAGTCCCTTGAAGCCTTTGTACAGTAATAATATCGTTAATGCTGTTATGGGCTTCATTAGTTATTTGAGTTAAAGTTTCCCCAGGACCCATGCCGATAATCATTTTTGAAAGTGAGGTGGCTACTTGCAGAGAAATATCCCACGGATAAAGTGGTTCTGCTACCGAGTTGTTTGAGACTTGTTTAATTACTTCATAAAAGTCATTGTTAATATTTTTTTGATTAATATGATTAACAACACTGGTCCTTGTAGGAAACCGGGCAAAACCGGAAAGCTCATATAAATTTGAGCTAAACTCTAAATCATCATTGGCAAAAAGCCACTCAATTACTTGACCCGCCTTTTCTTTGTTGGGACTTCTTTTATCAATAACAAACGCCCAGCCGCCATTTGTTGCGGTAACTTTTGTTGGATCACCGTCTTTGGTTGGCATTGGAATTAAACCAATATCAGCAAGTTTATCAGGATAATCATTTAATATGGTCCCAAGTGACCAAGAACCTGCTACAGTCATTGCAAGTTTATCCTCGCATAAAGCTTCAATAATTCCGCCATAACCGCCACTTGTCAGTGATTGAATTGGTGAGTAACCATTTTCATAGATATCATTATAAAACTCTAAAAATTCCATATACTCAAACCTTTTATCATTAACTCGCGACTCATCCCAATTATCAGTAATTGGAAATCCATCCATTTGATTGTAAAGCATTCCCCAAGTTGCCCAACCAACATCGCCACCAAGAGGCATCCCAAGAGCATACTGGCCAGCTGATAGAGTTGGCTTAATTAGTTCTGCTGCATCTAAAAGATCATCCCAAGTCCAACTTACCTCCGGATGAGTAACCCCCGCTTTGGTTAAAGCGCTTTTTGAATAAAAAAGCATTGTTGATGGTTCAACAAAATAAGGATATGCATATAAAAGATCATCAAAGGTCACAAAATCAGCGACATTATCTGCAATATCAGCGATCTTATCAGCGCTGATATAATCGTTTAATGCCTCAATGTAACCTTTAGAGATTTCATTATAAATATGATTATAGGCAACAATATAAATATCAGGGGCATTTCCTGATTCTCTTGCAGCTGTCATTTTATCGTTGAAGGCACTCTCAAGAATATATTCAACTTTCACCTGAATCCCATCAGTTAAGTCTTCATTAAAAGCTCTAACGTTTTGAGAAAACAGCTCATTGTTCCAATCCTCAAAATCTCTAGTAAAAATTTTAATTACCGTAGCTCCTTTTTCCACTGGATAGTCATCGCCACCCTTACATCCAGTTACTAAAAAAGCGATACTAACAGCAATTACAAATATTAATAACTTCATCACTTTTTTCATAAATTTGTTTTGTTTGCACACTAGCAAACAATCTCCTTTCGCTTTTTAAACTATGAGTTTATTATTTCTTTAAATTGTGTGACATCGATGTCATTTTACGCAAGAGCCTTAACCCCTTTTCTTATGTATCGATACTACTTTCAAGTAAATATGAACATACGTTTTTTTGAATGTCAACGCTTTTTCTTGACAATAATTACCTAAATATGACTCCTTGTTTTGCTGTTCTTTTGTAGTAAGTTTTTAAAACTATTTACTAGAATCACGGATAATTATTTCTGGTTCAATCCGCACAATTTTACTTTTTTTCCTTCCTGATAAAATCCGTTCCAGTAAAAGCTCAGCACTATTTTTACCAATTAAATACTGTCTTAGGTCAATACTGGTAATCGAAGGAACATGATAGCGAGCAAAATCAGTATTATCAAAGGAAACCATCTTATAATTATCTGTTAAGTTAATTCCATTTTCATTTAAATACTGAACTACCCCAACACCCATTAAGTCATTGGCGGTAATGATTCCATTAAAATCTAGGTTCTCCTCCATCGCAGCCTTAATAGCTTGATAACCGCCTTCAACAGTATATTTACCGTCTTTAATTAATGCTTCATCACAAAATATACCGCTTTCTTCTAAACCCTTTTTATAACCTAAAAGCCGCTCTCTACTTGTTTGTAGTTTATCACTACCGACAAGGAGTAAAATTCTTTTTGCACCACCATCAATTAAATGCTTAGTCGCGATTTTCATTGCCTTTTCATGATCTACATAAACACAATCAAAGTTTGAATCTTTTTCTATTTTCTCATATAGGTTTGTTAAAACAACCGGTTTATTGGACGCTTCAATTTCTGAGATGTTTTTCTCACTAAAATCAAAGGAAACTAAAATTATGCCATCGCAATATTTTTGATTAAGTAAATGAACCGCACTTATTTCTTTTTCCACTTGATTTTTTGTATGATATAAAATTGTATAATATGAATTATCCTCTAAAACATTACTAGCGCCATCAATCATCTGAAAATAAAAGGGATTATAAATATCAGGAATACAAAAAAGAATTTTTCTTGACATATTATTTCTCAGTGTTTTTGCGGAAATATTTGGTTGATATCCATGCTTTTTTGCAAAAGCAAGAATTTCTTTTTTTGCTTTTTCACTAACATACCCACGTGAACTTAAGGCTCTAGCAACCGTGCTAGGGCTATAGCCTAAGGCCTTAGCAATGTCATAAATTGTCATAATTAATCAGTCTCGTTTCTTGGTTATTATTATTTGCTATTTTATCATAAGAAAGTAAAAAAGACAATGCGGCTTAATTTAGCTCTTTTATAATCTTTAGTAAATTAAAACAAATTATCATTTAAACTCTAAACGCATCCAAGTTGTGTTATAAATTGGTTTCCACTGACTAATGGTAAAATAAACAATTTTCCCGTCTTTTTCCGTATAAACCTCATGCATAAACTCCCCATAAAAGCCACCCGGAAGATCTTGGACGGTTGTTAGAAGTTCTGCTTCAGACCAAAGTCCCCAAGGATTAACCGATGTACGAAATAACAGTTTATCATAAACCTTATAAATAATTAGCCATTTTTCTAAATACTTATTATAGATAATTGAAATCTCAGCAACATTTGGTGGAATAACATAGGAATCATCGTTGGTTAGGATTGCAGCTAAACCCGCTGAACCTTTTACAAAAACCGGATTATTATTAGCATCATAGCCTGTAAAATACTCATACTTTGAAAAATCCTCATAATCACTAACTAAAACGCGCCCCATTTTTGCACCACCACTTCTGCCGCCAGGAATCCCGTAAATATAAATATAGCCATCAGCAGCTTTAATCGGAAAAACTTGGAGTAGGTTAGGCGCAATCCGAGTATCTAACTCAGCAACATCCATGCCAGTTACGGTTTGAACAATTTCATTATTCGACTCTGCCCAAGTAAGATCAACTAGTCGCTCAAAGGTTAGACCTTGATCAACTGATTTAACAACGCCATTATAATTAACTGTCCATTCACCGGGGCCACCTCCCCAAAACCGAACCGACATATAATGAACATACATCGCATCACCAATTACAATCCCCCCCGTAGGAATTATACTTATTTCAAGGTTATCAACCTTTCTACTAGTAATAAACTCTTTAGCCACTGGGCGATTATTATTTAAAAATGAATCAATAACAACCCCATCAGAAGCATCAAAATCAGTTGATACTGCCATCACATTTGAACGCCAGTTTCCTAGTTGATCAGGTCCTGAGTAAGTATCGCCAAACGCAAAATACATTTTCCCATTTGCCTCATCATAAATAGGAATACCCAAATCAGTTCCTCCAACATCCCAGAACTCACCCGTTTTATTAAAAGAATCATCACCAGTAAAAGGAGCCACAATTTTAAAACTTTTTACAGCCTTTGAATGTACTTTAATGCCACCTTCCTTACATCCTACTAACATTAAAGTCATACTAAAGACAATAAATAAGATCATCTTTTTTGCAACTTTTATCATTTTTTTCATCTTATTTGAAAACCTACAAACATTCTCCTTTCTTTAATCTTTTTAATTAAAATCAAAGTTAAACATCATTGGTTCTTAGCTTTAACCTTTATGACATCGATGTCATTTAACTGAACAATTAATTGCCCTTTTATATGTGGCATCGATGCTATATTCACCTTTATTTTATCACATGATATTTTTGTTGTCAATACTTTTTTTCTTCTTCTTTTTCTTAGTGTTTTATTCGTAAATAAACTTAGGATTAAACCATTTTTCTAATAGAAAAATGGTTATGAATTCTCACAACCATTTAATCTTTTAACCCTATTTAAAATATTTTTAATTACCTTAATCTTTGGCAATAATCCGAATCATTTCAATATAGATATCGCTTCCCAATGAAATATTTACCGCAAAATAAAAGTCTTTTCTCCCATCAGTAAATAGGTCTTGTAAAAACGTTTTGTCAATTATTAACTTGCCGTTTTCTATTTGGTAATCTTGACTACGAAAAGTATCACCGCTAATCTCTAAAACTCCCCCTAATGCCTCAAACATTATCACAACATCTTCAACAAAATCACTATAGATATTCGGGTTTATCACATAAGGCATATCATCTTTTACTTCAGTTAAACTAATTTTATATGTATAAGTTTTACTGACAATATAAAGAAAGTATTTGTTGTCTGTTTTAACTAAATTGCTTAATAGGTCTTCTTTAATTTCTAAATTACTTGTTAAAGGGAGAAGCTCACTATTAAATAAATAGTAAGGATTATCATCATTTAGGCTTATTTTATAGCTTTCGTTTAACAAATCAAGATTAAATTTATAAATAATAGATGTTAAATCCAAATGATTAATTGCCACATAAGGATATAGACGGTTAATATCGTCTATTTCATCTAAAAAGAGTTCATCTAAACTAAACAAACTAATTAAAGTTTCTTTTTCCAGCGCAAACAAAGCTTCTTTAGCATCATTTACTGCCTCATCATATGTATCTACTGTTAGATTTAGGTTGCTGTAGTTATCCTCAATAAAACTTATTAAATGCTCATTAATTAATACATCAGCAACATAACTATTAAGTTCTTCAACTATTATGTTTTTATCAAGATAATTATTATCACTTTCATCCTTACAAGAAGTAAGCATGAAAGAAAACATAACCAATAAAACAAAATAATAACTTTTCTTCATCACATTAAAAACTCATTTCTTTTTCTTCTGAAAAACTCATAATCAACAAACACTGTATAATCATCTATTTCAATAACAATCCTGCCTTCGTTATTAACCATTAAATCATCTGCTTCCATTAAATAGTCCCATATTTCAAAAAAGAGTTCCGGATGATCAATAAAAGGGTTTCTATTTCCTTGATAACTATAAATAACGTTGTTGCGGTTTATTTCAAAATCATCCACTGGATCTTCTAAATGCCAATCATAAAGAAGTGATAACGTCCCTAAATATGCACCAGCAGGTTTGTTGTTTAGATCTTGATTTTCAATTAAACTAACATCATTAGTAAGCGTTAAAACATCTTTATACATAACAGCCATATAAAGAAGAATTCTTGCAACATCACCTTTGTCTTCATCACCAGGATAATAATTTTTCCCATTTACTACTATATGACCAATCGGACTATAGAATTGTTCTACAGGATTAACATAGTAAAGATTACTTCTTCTTTGGTTAACTTTTGGAATAATCGCTCTTAGATTATGTAGATCACTTGCTTGATTAGTTGTGTTATTATCAGCCCGATCTACTCCCAGTTTGCTGTTAGGCCAAACATGTTCTCTTTCCCATACAGGCCATGACCAAGGACCAGATACAATATTTCTATCATAAATAGTTAAAACCATATTACTATCATAAGGATGAACATCAGCAATATCTAAAATATACCTAGCATCACCATATGATACTTTTGTATAGTTATTTAAAAGATTATTTAGTTCAAGGAATAAAGCTTCACCAGTTTTATCAGTAACCGAAATATAATAAGCCAATAATAGATCATCATCTCTTTGATAAACAGGATTAGATACTGTTTTTTCCCACTTTGCTACTAATCTTTTGTCTTCGTTAATTGTTTTTGTAAAATCAAATTCTTCATTGATATCTACTGAAATCTTTGTTTCATACCAACCTTTAAACTCATAGCCATCTCTTTGGGGTTCTTCAATTGTTGGCAAAAAACCATTCATTGGCACTAAAATATCTTCTATCATTAAAGAAATATCAGAAGGGATATATCCTAAGTCAAACCTAACATTGTAATCTGTTCTTTCCCATCTAGCAACCAGCAAAATATCACCATCTAATTGATTATTATAATCAAAAAGCTCATTACCGTAATACCATCCTAAAAAAGAGTGAGCAAGTCTTTCTGGATTATAAGGAGTTAATCGATTTCCGACCTCTTTGGTAACTACCAAATTACCTGTTTCGTAATTATAGTTAAAAGTTACAGTTGCTGATGTTTCCATCTTTTCTTCTATGTAAACATTAAAATAATCAACAGTAATTGCCTGATCAGCATTACCTGTTGTTGGATCATTGTGGGTATATGAAATCCGGTATAAAGCTTGATCAGTTACCTCAAAAACAACGAAAACATAATCATCTTCTTGTAAATAACTAATAATGTTTGTATTACCATGAATGTCAGCAACCTTAATCCAGTTGCTACCAACCTTTTTCTCAAGGGATAAAGTAATACTATTTAGTTTGTTAATGATTCTGTTATAAGAAGCTGTTGACCAACTACTAATTGAAAACTCAATTTTAGCTAGGTCTTCTTTTTCTGTTAAATCAAACTCAACAAAAGAATTATGGATTACTCCACTTGTTTTAACAGGAGCCATAACAAGCGATGGCTTATTTTTACCATCTTTAGTATTTATTTGAGCTCTATCTTTATATAGGCTATAAGATGTATAATCACCGTTAACAAAGTTTAAATAACCTAATGCGTAACCAGTTTTATCAACTTCACCAAAATCTATTTGTTTATTTAATTTGATTGCTTCTGTTTCTTCTAATTCTTTCCAAAGAGCAACCAAAGTAATATCTTGTGAAATTAAAGTATCTAAATCATATTCTACTTCACCTAATGTCCAGCCAAGAAACTCATGAGCATATTTGGTTGGAATTGGCAAACTATCAACCTTTTTACCTTCTTTTACAACAAGCGGGTCAATAACATTTCCACCTAAAGTATCAAAAGAAACACTATAATAAGGAACACTTTCTATATCTGGTCCAAATTCAGTCCACTTTATGTTATCTAATACTGTTTGTCTGTTTGTTGTTGTTGAACCAACATTTTTAATTTTTACAACTGTAATACCACGATAATCCAAATCAGTTAGACTAACTGAATGGATTGTATCATCTGCACCAGTACTGTTTCCAAAAATAGATGTTGTATGTATAACATTACCATTAATATAGATTTCTAATTGTCTTGCTGCACTGGCTGTATGTGCCTTACGGTAATCAAAAAATAAAAAATTAAGTCCATTTACAAAAGTAATTTCTAAATAACTAGCATTAGCATTATGAAGCATAAGTCCTGAACCATCAATGGGAAAGTTTTCTTCATATCTTGCATAACCATACTTAAACAAAACACCACTATTTCCTACAAAGGTTCCATCAAGATAACTACTTGTTAAACCTCTATTTTCAAAACCTTCTTCAAGCTCACCCGTTACAACCAAATCGCTATAAATAGTCTTAATATTGTTGTTAGTATCTTTATATATAGCATAAGCTCTAATATTATTATAATCATTGTTAATTGATGTTAAATACTCATTAGTTAAAGGATGAATTGCGCTTGCTTTAACAACAATAGCATTATCTAATGTTAAAGACGCTAATTCAACATCACTTACTAAAAAGCCTTGTTCTAAAAGGGTGTAACCATTTGGTAATTCTACTTGCGCAACCTTACTAATAAAACCTAATCTAATTTTTAGATTATGGCTTACAGTAATTAAAGGAACTTGTTCTATATTATCATTGCTGACTTCAATGATATTTCTATCATATAATGCAGAAAAAGAATAGTTTTCTTTAAAACTAATCACTTTACCATTTTCTTCCCAATAGCTAAAATTAGGATTTTCTGGAGTTAAAGTAACTACATCATTATAACCATGTTCAATACCATTTATTAATATTTTATCTAAATCTCCAAGCCTTTTATATCTTAGCTTAAAGACTTTATTTTCATCTATATTAGCAAAATCACTAGAACTACCATAAACCAGTTGCCACTTAGGATTATTATGCTCATAACCGTATTTAGTCGGTAACTTAGCAGGTTCTTCTACATCATCACCAACATCTACATACTTAGTTTCAATTAAACTACCACTATGATCAACAAAACTAACAGCAAAATTATTGCTACTATGATAAATAGCAACCGCCTCTAAGTTATTTGTCGCAACAAAACTAGTTGAAGCACCTTTATTTGGATCAACAATCCCATCCACAATCCAATAAGCAAAAGTTTCACTTTCTATATCATTAGCTGTTACATATATAGTAGAACCATATTCAACACTGCTATTTTCTAGAAGTGAAACATTAGTATTATCAGTAAAACTTGCAAATATGTTTACTGTAATTTTACTATTTGCATTAAGGTTAACAAACATCAATAAAACAGCAAACAATGATAAAACACTTAATATAGTTTTTCTCATAAAATACCTCTTTTTTTTAATCATCGAAGTTTAAAGTAATTAATACTTTAAGATAAGCCAATAATAACATATTTGACAACATTTAACAAGCAAATGAATCTTCAAAATAAAAGGTATCACCCATTACTTAAGTTCATAACATCTCATTACTTGAATTAAACAAATTTAGGTTTTTCATAATTTTTTGTCTACCAACATTAATAACCGCGTGACAATCTAAAAGACAAATTATCATCCTTCTTCAACTATATCAAAGTTAAGGAAATAATTACACCATAGTTAACTTTTCCTACTATAAGATTAACTTTAGTAAAATCACTATCAATTATTGCAAATTATTAAATCAGCTTTTTTTTCTTCTCTGGTGTATTTAGATTAAATTTACGGAAAACAATTGGCTAGTTACATCAAACACCTTATTATCGTTTTCATCAATTAAATATACACTATAAAATCACACATTAAAAAAGGACAATTCTTCTAAAGTCTTGTCCTTTTTCTATTCATGTTCAATTAATTATTGATTGTACCCATATATTACTATATCATCAATTTTAATATCTCTATTCGCAGTAACATTAGCAGAATATGATATTTCAATCTTAACATTAACTATTCCTTCAATAGGTTGATTACTACTATCTTTAAAATCAACTTCAAAAGGTGTTTTACTTGTTCCAGGTGCTACAGTTTTAAATAAAACCCATCCTCCTGTGGAGAGTTTATAATAAATTTTTAGGTACTTGTCTGCATTAGCTTGATTTGGCATAGAAGCATTAAATGATATCTTAGTAATTTCTTTGTCAATGAAATCATCTTTCATATTTAAGATGCCTGTTCCAGAATTTTCTTTATATATCCTAAATTGTGCATTTTTCGACCCCGTTAATGGAGTTCCTGTGGTGACCACATCACCTTGAGATAACTCCCATTCTACATCATTAGAATTTATTATATTATTTGAATATGATGGGTTGCCAGAAACATTTACATCTTCCCATCCAGTAGAATAGATTATACTTTCTACTTGACCTGCTTCAAACCTTGCATATAACGTTATATTGTGGTTAGGCATCAAATCAGTATCAAAGTTCCATGCGTTTTCTGAAAAATCAGCTTTTTCAAACCATCCTAAAAAAGTGCTATCTGTTTTTTCTGGATCAGCAGGTTTTGTTATTTTATCAAATATTTTTAGTGTTTGTTGAGAAGGAACAGGTGTCCCACCGTTTGTGTTAAACGTGACTGTATAGGTTGGATCTTCAACTTCAGCTTCATGTGAACCGAAAATTTTAAGGTTATCAATGTTAACTGTTTTTACAGTTACTTCTATTTTGATTCTTACATTTTCTTTTTCAATATCAATACTAACATTTTTGAAATCTAAATCTTCAAAAATAATTGAATCACCAACTTGAATCCATTCTATTTCACCAATTTCTAAATAGTAAACTTTTATTACTGCAGTATCGTTTGCTGAACTATAAGGTTTAGCATCAAATGAAATACTTCCTACCTCTTCAATAGCTTTTTCTGTATAGATATAAGCTAATTCGGCTCCTTTAAGCCTCAACATGTCCTTATCAGGTTGCCCACTGCTATGATAGACTTCTTTTAATATCCAAGCCATATCATCCCCTACATTATTAGTGAAAACATGATCTGTGGCAGAATACGAAATTGAAGGCAAATCATTAAACTCTGCAAAAAATATTAAATCTGTGCTAAGTTCCTCCCATTTAGCATACAATATTACATCATCACTAATGTTGTCAGCAAAATTAAAAGGTAATTCGTCTTGTAAATCTTCAAACCATCCTAAGAATTCATAATCTTCTCTTACTGGGTTTGCTGGTGCAAATACTTTTCTATTTTTAAATATTGTTTTTACCAAATCATCAGTTTGTTCTTCATCATTATAATTAAATGTAACATCAACTGTTGATGCTGGTTTGATTTCTACATCTTCACCATAAAACTCAACACCGAAGAATAATCCTTGTTTTGCTGTATTGAGAGTAACAACATTAGTTTTTTCAGGAAGAGTTATTACAACTCTAGATTCCATAGTACTTATCTGATCAGCAATATCAACACCATTAACTTTAATTGTTTTTGTTGAATCATTCCAAGCAGCAACATACAAAACAACAGTATTTATTACTACATTACCTTTAAATTCAAAAACAATATTTCCTTCGTCATTACTTGTTCCTGTTTTTAACAATCCATCGACTCCAGAATAATTAGTGCTGCCACTTTGATTTCCAAGCCAAACTTTTGTAACATCAGATACTTTTTCTAGATGTTCATTTTGTAAAAGTGCCATTAACTCTAAGGCATCAACTTCTTTTCCTTTGTCAGTTATATCACTAAAATCATAAATAATTTCAGCGTCAGTTATATAATTTACATAATCACTATAAATATATGCGAAAGCTTCATTAACCTCAACTACAGCATAAGCTCTTACTGCAGAATATGTATTAGTTGTACTAATTAAGAATTCATTAGTCAGTTCATGAATTGCTGCAGCTTTTCTTAATACGCCATCAACCTCAAGACCATATTCTACTATTTCACCATCAAGTAATTCTACTTGGGCTAAATAAGTAGTATGACCAGTACGGTATCCTTCTAAGAGTTCAAGCGTAACAAGACTTTTTGCTACTTCGCCTTCATCTAGGGCTCTTTGTGCCACTGTTGTATCTTTTAAAGCTGAAAAAGCGTAGTCTTTATTATAACTAACTACTTTACCATCTTTAACCCAAACTTTGTTCTCATCACCTTCTAAGTTAACTACACTATTATAACGAGTGTCAACCTCATTAACTTTAACATCAGCATGATCAAGTGTGTAAGTTGCCTTATAAACTTTAACATGATCTTCAGGCTCAGATATTTCTAACCATCCATCAAAGTTATAACCAATCTTATCAGGTTCATCCGGGTTTGGTTCATCTACATTATAAAACGAGTCTAGTAAAATACCACTGTGATCAATATAAACTGCTGCACTTTGACTTTCTTTATAAAAGACTGCAACAGCATTTAAGTCATTGATTGCCCTAAAGCTTGTATTTTTTTCTCTGTTAACATCAATAACTCCATTAACAATCCAAAAAGCAAATGTTCCATCTACACTATCTAAGTTGGGAACAATATTTGCTCCATAATCTCTTTTCCCTACTAAAAGGGGAACTTCAGTATTATCACCATCAATAGTTGCGGTGATATTAACGTCTACTTCCTGGCCATTTGCTTTTAGGCTTGCTTGACCAAAAACAAACAGCATAATTAAAACAAATATAACTCCAAAAACTTTTCTTATTTTAGTTACCATCATTACTACCCCAGAAGTTTTCATGTAAACCCACGCCACTTTGAGCGATACTGTCTTCTAAAACTAACTCTTCAATAGTCACTTCAGGTGTTTCATATTTTTCTTTCATTTTATCCTCCTAATTATTTAGCATTTATATTAATTGACTAATCAAATATTTCCTCATCTATACCAATACCGTCATTACCGTTTTGCTGGCTTTGATTTCCGTTTTCATTGGTGTTTTGATTTGGTTTTGGTTTGCAGGCAGTAACTGCAAAAACAAATAAAAGTAAAACCAATGCCTTATATATTTTTCTCATCTTTTACCCCCTTTGTTTTTCTTGTATATACCACGTATATAATGTAACATAAATCGTCTTTTTCTGCAAGAGTATTTTGCGGTTTATTTACTTTCTTATAAAGTCAAGATATGTAAGTTTTAAATGCCAATTTCAGCAAATAATTCTTTTAGCTTTTGATTATCACTTGCTTTAATATCTTTAAGCTTTTTAAGGTTCTTTTTCGGATTTAATAATAATTTAATAATTCTAAATAAATAATAAAACGGCAACAATATAAATAAATATTTTAAACTTGGATATAAGCCTTTCATTTCCTTAAAGCTTGGGAAAATCCTACTAAATAGCAATCGAGCTTTACCTTTATTTGCTGTTCTTGAGTCCATTTGGTTAACCCCGCTGCTACCATGAATACCTGCACTAATAATATAGGCAAGCAAATCTTCGTGTTTTTCACCATTTTCAAGATTTATTTTAAAGTTATAACCAAAATAATTATTGTTGATTATTAACAATAAATTAAATAAAACAAAAAGATTTGTTTCTTTTAATAATTTCTCTAATACTTGGCTGTTAATCTCTTGTTCATAAAACTTATAAAAAACAGCTATATCAAGAACACTTCTTAGGCCAATCCCTCCAGCCTTTAAATGTTTAGCCAAATGATAAACTAGATAAACTAGTTCATACTCATAATTTAGTTTATTATTATCAACATAGTTAAATATACTACTTAAAAAAAGACTATATGCTTTGTTTTCTAGATCATTAATCCCCCCGTGAACCTCAACATTAACTTCCTCTTTTGAGAGATAAATATTGTGGGCTAAACTTCTTGATACTAGTTTTATCTTGTGATTATTAAATAGTTTATTGACCCTTTCTAAATCGCTTTTTTTAACTAAAATATCAATATCCCCCATCCCCCGGTAAAAACTTTCTGCGTATAGGTTTTTCAAATGACTTCCCTTTAAAAATACGTGGGTAATATTTTCTTTTAACAACAATGCCTTTATTTCTTTAATTAAGGTGGTTTGTTTTTTATCAGTAACGACATAGCTCATGAAAAAACCCATCAGTTTATGATAAACCTCTTTTGATAACTTATCTTTAATATCACTATCGGCAACAATACCGATTAGGCCTTGATAAAGGGCATGTTTTAAAAAAAGTTTTTCATCTTTAATTAAAACTTCTTTTTTAGTGTTATTAAATTTGTTACTAACAATATTACATAAATTAATTACTTCACTCATTTTTTTTCCTTTTTTGACAAATTAGGTCTTATTCTAATAGATTGTTTTGTTTTAGTTTGTTGATAAACATAACTACATCTTCTTTTGCTTTTTCTTTGCTCACATCAAATCTTTTAAAAAGCACCTCAACAAGATCAGAAACACTTCTTTCCTCTTTTAAGCTTTCAAATAAAACTTTTCCGGTTTTATTAAAACTAATTAAACTAGTTAAGTTGATATTACTATCACTTTTTGCGACAACAATATACTTATCGCCTAACTTCTTCAGCATTAATCCTTCTTTTATTTTCATAACTCCTCCATTAATTTCATCATAAAACTTGCAGCAGATATATTATCAGTAACTTCTACTAAACATATATTAATCTTTTTGGCTAACTTCTCTAGGTTAGATAAGGTAGTGTCCCAAAGATTATCCGCTTTAGGTTTGTAGATGTTTTTCAGTAAGTGTTTAAGTTTTTCATCTTCATTTAGCAAGTGTTTTTTATTAACTGGGCCTTGTTTTAAAAAGAAAATATGGGTTAGTTTTTCTTTTGTATTACTATCAAAGTAATACTCACCACTAAAGGGACTACCAAAAACAGATATAAAAACTCCAAACTCAAGCAAAGGCTTATCATCATTTATGATGACTAAGCTATCATCAAGTTTTAAAAGATTGCTTCTTAATGTGCTTTTACCAACCCCACTTGGACCAGAAAGTAAAAACACTTTATCTTGATACTTAATCGCACTCGCATGAATTGCTAAATACCCATAACTCATTGCGACCTCGATAAACATAATACTTAAAAATGAATAACTAATTTCCCACTTTTCTTGGGCTAATCTTTCATTTAGGGTAATAGTAATTTTCCTAAAGTTTTCATCGTGTTCAATAACTGCTAAAATGTCAGTTTTGTAATGAAAATA
Organism: uncultured Acholeplasmataceae bacterium; assembly: GCA_964552625.1. Taxonomy (GTDB): domain Bacteria; phylum Bacillota_I; class Bacilli_A; order Acholeplasmatales; family UBA5453; genus UBA5453. The sequence goes on from CAZKGV010000005.1 coordinate 69,703, forward strand.
TTTATAAACAGTACCTTTATCTTTATATATAAAAGGACTAACTTTTCCTAAAGAAAGTTCAATTTTAATATCAGCTTTAAAATCAATTTTAAAAAGATGTTGATAATCTTTTTTGCTGGTTTTATATTTTTCTAAATTTAGCTTCGGGATAACTTTGCCAAAATCAATTTTAAAGCCAATCCCATTAACGTTATAAATCAATTTAATCACCTTTTATATTATACCACTTTTTTAAGTGTTAGACAGAAAAAAAAGAAGATAATCACTAAGTCTATTAGGATTATATTCTTCTTACTTTAAACCGTATGTTTATCTAAGCATTTAAAATACTTAGTATTATTTATTTTTATTTGCTTACTGGATTAACTTCTTTTACTGATTCTCTTTTAACAATATAGCATTCCACATGCAAGTTTTTATAACTGGCTTGGGGTCTGGAAAGTCTTCTTAGTAAAAGACTAACAGCTATTTCTGCCATTGTGGTTCTTGGCACTCTTACAGTTGTTATTTGTGGTTGTGAAAGCTCACTAAATACCGTATTATCAAAGCCGATAACACTAATATCTTCAGGAACTTTTTTATTTTTTAGTTTTAGCATTTGAATAACCTGTCTTGCGACATAGTCATTATTACAAACAAAAGCGGTTGGTAGTTTGTTTGGCAGGACTAAATCAATTAAAACACCTTCATCATTGCGGTCTTTTATAACTGAGTCCTCATTTATTACTAAGTTATTTTCAAGCAGGGCCCGCAGAAAACCTAAGTAGCGGTCTCTTATACTTGCGGTTGCTCGGTAGTTACCAACAAAAGTAATATTTTTATGGCCTTGATCAATTAAATAAGCTGTTGCGTAATAACTACCCATAAAATTATTAGAAACAACACTATCACTTTTAATACTGCTATACTGAAAATCAACAGTAATAATTGGCTTTTTATGCTCTAATACAGCTCGAATAAAACTTTTTGAGATTTGACCGAGGAAAATAACACCATGATAATGCTCTAACTCAACATTGAATTTGTTTTGTTTTTCATCGTTTTCATCAAGAACAATTAAAGAAACTGAAACATTATTAAGTTTAGCTTCTTTGTTTAACTTGGAAAACAAGTTACCATAAAACCCATCGAATTTATTAATAAATACCTCCGGCATAAAACAAACCACATTGTAGGCTTTTCTTTCTTGATAAGTATAACCTAACTCTTTAGCGGTTTTAAAGACTTTTTTCCGCATCTGCTCAGAAATATCAGGGCTGTTTCTTAAGGCTTTAGAAACTGTCATTGGTGATATTCCTAATGCTTTAGCAATATCGCGCATTGTTACTTTATTTTTCATTATAGACCACCTTTATTCGTTAATAAAATTATTGCTGTTCCAATCGCAAACAAACTAACCAGTAAATTAATCATTAAAAGGATAAAGAAAAAGCTTTTTGGATCAGTTCTTCCTTTTATTTTACGATAAATTAGGAAATAATAGCAAGGAAATATTAAAACTGCAAGCAAAAAAGAAAGATATAGCATAAACATAGCAAAATTATCAAGATCATCTTTTATGCTAATAAATAAAAATGCGATGTAGTTAACTATTGAGCAAAATGTTAAAAATAGGCTCAAGTTTTTCTTTGTAGTCTTCATATGAGGTTTATAAAAAAGGATTATCAATTACTGCATACTGAATCTCACAATCTGAAACACCAGTATAAAGTTTTGCCTTTTCATCCATTAAAATTAAGCCAGCACTAAAAAGCACATCAATTAAGTCTTTTCTTTTATAAGGACCATCTAGAAAGTCTTTCCGCTCAGCAATAATCTTAATTGGCGTGTGCGCTTTTGTTAGAGGATCAAGGATGAATGTTGCTGGATAATAGTGTCTAATTGTTTTTTTAGAAAAAGCTGCTACATGAGCTAAAACACCAATCTTACCATCTTTTAGTAAATGTAGCTCATTTACTCCACACCAATTCTCATCGGGTAGTAAATCAAGAAGCGGTGCTTCTAGAATAACTTCTTTGGTGAGTTTATTTAGGTTATCAATAACTGTAAAACCAATTTTCCCCCGGCCACCAATTACCCCTTGTGGTCTTGAGAATACTCCCACTTTTTTATCTTTAAGTTCTATTAATCTAATATCTTTCATTCCAGTAGGACCTGTGAAAAACCTTTTAAGATGATTAATTTTTTTCCCTTTATAAAAAGCTACCCTGTATTGATAAGTTTTTTGATCAATACCAATTAACTCAGTTCCCCCAAAAACATAGTTTTTATCAATAATAGTAATAAACGGATCTTGAAGAAAATAAAATGGATAATCTTTTAATAACTCAAACTCATCTTTTTTATTTTCCTTAAAAAACATCGCCATGGATTTTTCTTCATCTCTTTTTTCAACCCGGGCAATAATAATTTTTTGATCATTAACTTTAAAAGGAGCAGTGGGATTATATACATCATAACCACTAACTCCCTTAAAATTTAGTTTGCCAATTTCATAGTATTTTTTAGTTTTCCTGAAAGTTTCTAATAGTTTAAACACATCATTTTTCATTTAAAAGCCCCATTCTTTGGTATAATTCTTTTTTCTTAATAGTTGCCCCAGCTATTTTATCATCAGCTGCTCCATAATAGATAATAAAATATTCTTCTTTTTCTATAATACCATTTGTAAAGACAACATTGCCAAAAAAACCTTCCTTTTCATATACTTTATCCGGTTTTAAGAGGCTTTTTTCTGTTTTGGCAATAATTTTAACTGGATTATTAAGATCTGCCATAAAAGCTTTTAAAAGATAATGTTGGTTATGATCAGCAAAATGATAAATCATTAACCAACCATATTCAGTCTTAATTGCTGGCGCTCCGGCGCCAAGCTTTCCTTTTTTACTGCCTTCATCACTGACAGTTAAAACTACTTTATGCTCTCCCCAATGCTTAAGGTCAAAACTGCTTGCAAGCCAAATATTAGGTGTACCTATATCAGTTGGAACAGGGCGATGATATGCATAGTATTTGCCATTAATCTTTTCAGGAAAAATAGCAACATCTTTATTATCGGCAACAAAAATTGTCCCTAATCTTTCAAAGGAGGAAAAATCAGCTGTTTTAATTAGGTTTGTTAAAATTCCTAAACTTGACACAGCCGTATATGAAATGTAATAGGTATTATCAATTTTTGTAATTCGGGGGTCTTCTATTCCCCAAGCCTCGGTTATATCATCGCCTATTATCCACGGTTTTTCATCAATTGTGAAATTGATACCATCAAGGCTATAAGCTCGTCTAAAATGACTTAAAGAAGTTAAAGAAACAGTTTGTTTGCCTTCTTTAACAACCCTTGAATCAGAAAAATCAAACCTCGCATCATCTTTAGCAAAAGTAATGGGCATTATTTTTTTCCTTTTTTGATCAATAAAAGGAACAGTTAGTTTATTTTCATCTTTTTGAATATAGCTTTCTGCTACCCGGAGAAGCAAAATAATTTTATTATCATAAATGCTTGCTCCAGCATTAAATACGCCATCAACTTGTAAAAAGGGATATGAGGGTTTAATCATATCTTTTGTAATCAAAGGGTTTTCTTTTAACCTTTTCACGCAAACTTACCTCCTACTTTATTCTAATACGTATTTCATAAGTATCTGTTAGGCCACTTTCAAAATACGCTTTTATGATTAACTGTTTGCCGCCACTTGTTGTGGCATTTATCGTAAAGTTGTTTGTTTCAAACTGCATTAATTTGCCTTCAAAACTTACCTCATAATAAGATATTTCATCATCTGGATTACTAAGATAATAATCCATTTTAACCTTAAACTCTTTTCCTACAAACTCATTTGCTTTTAAGTTAGCAATAACAATATTGACAAAATCTTTATCAAAGATTTGATTATCAATATAATAATAAATTCCTTCTTTAACTATTTGCTCACCCTTTGGTAGCTCCACAACGACTACCGCCTGATTAGGGTTAAGCGTTAGGCTGTAAGAGTTACTTACATCTTTAGCTAAATATATTTTTTGCACTTTATCATATAAATCAACCGGATTATCAACATGGTAAGTTATTTTCTTTTTGGCATTATGGGGATTATAAAGCAAATAGCTATTATATTCTTTTTCATAAAGGCCTTTTGTTAAATCAATTTTTAAAATGCCTTCTACATCAGTAAAACTTACTATCGAAGCCAGTAAGCCAACATGGGCTCCACTATAAAGTGACATATCAGTTTCCGCCCAACCATAAGCAGTTGGATCACCGCCAAACCAAGGAGTCTTAGCATTAAATACTTTTCTTATTCCTTCATAAGGAATATTGCTTGAAGCAATCTCATTAAACGCTAAGGCTTTATCTTTATTAGCGGTTTGATAAATTGATTGATTACCTACATTGCTTTGATCAGGGAAAAAGTATCTTGAATTACCTACCAAATGCAGCAACCATTTACCAATCGCTTCCGCATAATTTGGCACATAATAAGCTGCCTTACTTATCGCATATGCCGCAACAAAACCATTCATTGAAAACGCATATCCACCGCCATCGGTGATACTGCCAATTAGTCCGTCAACAGGATAGTTCCCATAACTTCCGGTAATCATTCCCCAACCACCACGAGGGATTGAGTTACCATCAAAAATTTTATCAAAAAATTTTTCTACCTTAAAACTAGTCCCAAACTGCTCGTTAAAACAACTTGCTAAATATGGTCCGTAAAAAAGGAGCAACTCATACATTGGACTGCCAAAAAATGAATTATCAATATAATTTAGGGTATCAATTGCCATTTGCTTATATTTATTGTCATTAGTCAATTGATAACCAAGATACATCAACATCGAAATCCCCACAGCACTATCAGGCTCACGCCAGATATTGTTTCTGTAGGGTTCCATAGTAATAAAATTAAAATGACTATAATCAAATAGATACTCTGAATCAAACATAATAACTGCAGCTTGATACCAAGACTCAATCGTATTTAAGGTATTAATGCGCATTTGTTGTTCTTCTTCATAAAGTAGGCTTACCTGTGCATATAAAATAGCCGGATATATTAAATACCAAAGGGAAGTGTTTTGAGATAATCCGCTGGGATTATTTAAAATAATTGATTCATCTTCACTATAAAAAGCATTTAACATCCTGACATAGTTGTAGCCATTTTGATCTGTTTTATCAACGCCTAAAAGACTTGCGCTTAAAACTGAGGCAATATTAGTAACTGCTTCTTGGGAACCATCAATTCCGTGACGAGGATCTCCTACATAGGCAGCAATCCCATATGTTTGATAAATATTATCCAGCCAAATAAGCGGCAGATAAGTTCCCTCAAGGGTAAAATCATAGACCAGCCTATCATATTCTAAGGCTTTTTCTTGATAGTTTATTGCTTGATAGTCTTTTGGCATATTTTGCTTAAACTTTTCAATTCGGGCAATTGATTTTTGATTGCTTGCCATTATCGTTTCTTTTTTATGACATGAAAAGGCGCTAAGAGTTATTAGCGCCATAACTATAAAAGTCAATAGTTTTTTCATGTTATTTTTGAAGAATTAATGATACTGACATCACATCAACGTTTGCATCTCCAGCACCGGTAGCATATACCCAAAAAACGCCTTCAAATACATTTCCGTAAGCTTCTGCTACATCCTGAAGTGCTTCATTAAGATTGACAACCACATACTTTTGCCATTTCATATTATTATCTTCAATTAAATAAAAGCCCCATTCATGATTTTCTCCTAAAGGTTCAGTTGGGCAAAACTTTGAGCCCCACTTAAAGCCATCATGACTTTCAAAAATTCTAATAGCCAAATAATAAGTCCCTTTTCTTAAATCAATTTCAACTTTTGGCGATTGAACACCACCCCAGCCATCTGAGCCCACTGTAATCCGAGCAAATTTTAACTCGCTAAATGCTTCTACTGTCCCCATAGGACCATCATCTTCATCGGGAGTTTGCATCCCTATCCAAGTTGCAATTTCTTGATAGTCAAATTCTTTAACTATTTGGATGCTTTCTTCAGTTTTATCACATCCACCAAGAATAAGTACGCTAAGTAATATTAGCACAAACGAAAAGATTTTTTTCATGTTTTTTCTCTCCTTTTCCTTTCCTTTTCTTATTTGCTATTTTCTAACCCTTAATACCGGTCATTTTTACACCTTCAACAAAATACTTTTGCGCATATAATAAAAGCGCGATAATTGGCACCAATGCCATAAACGATGCTGCCATAAGTGGTCCCCAGAAAATTTCACCACTCATACTGTTAAATGATGCTAAACCTAACTGAACTGTATATTTATCTGGTGAGTTAATATAAATTAACTGACCCAAAAGATCATTCCATGTTCCCATAAAAGCCCAAAGTGAGATTGTAATTAGGGCTGGTTTTGCTAGGGGAATAAATATTTTGGTAAATATTTGAAAGTAATTTGCCCCATCAATTAAAGCTGATTCTTCTAAGTCTTTGGGTAGTGTCTCAAAATACATTCTTAGGAAAAAAATAAATGATGCTGCCCCAAAATATGCGGGAAGCGATAATGGGACATAACTATCAGTAAGGCCAATTGAAGACCACATAATAAATGTTGGAATCATAGTTACTTCATAAGGAAGCATCATTGTCCCAAGCAAGATCATAAAAATAAGATTTTTGCCTTTAAAGTTAAACCTGGCAAACCCAAAAGCGACCGCTGCTGTGATAAATACTTCCCCAAACATTTTTAAGATTGCTAAAAATGCTGTGTTAGCCATATATCTAAAAAGAGGAATTATCTCTAGCGCGCGCTTAAAGTTATTAAAATAAAGCGAACTGGGAAACAAAACCATCTTCGGATTCATTATTTCAAGTTCTGTTTGCAGACTTGTTGTAATCATCCAGAAAAACGGTAGTAACATTAAAACAGATCCTAAAATTAAGAAAAAATGCATAAGTCCGGTTTTGATTCTTGACTTTATTTGATGCTTTTTATTAATGCTTAAAGTTTTTGCCATAATATCACCTACTCCGTATGTACCCAATACTTTTTAGTAACATTAACAACTAAAGTAAGTACCATAATAATGACAAACAAAACCCAAGCAAGGGCGGTAGCATATCCCATTTTATATTGAGAGAATGCTTGGTTATATAAATAAACCATATAAAACTCCCCCTGACCACCAGCTCCACCTAGGATATAAGCATCAGTAAACTTCCTAAAAGCACTAATAATTCCCATAATTAAATTATAAAAAATTATTGGTGTCATTAAGGGGAAGGTAATATGTCTTGTTTTTTGGATATTATTAGCTCCATCAATTTCCGCTGATTCATAAAGCTCTTTGGGAATATCTTTAAGTGCGGCAATATAAGTTAAAATCCCGCCACCAGCTCCCCAAACTGCCATAATCAAATAAGATGGTAATACCCAATTTGGATCATATAGCCAGTTAGGACCAGTAATCTTAAAGAATTTTAAAATTCCGTTAATCAGACCATAATTAGGATCTAATATCCAGCGAAACACAATTGAAACTGCTACGCCTGATACGATTGCTGGCATATAATAAATAACCCGGTAAAGTGGCGTCATTTTCAGTCCCTTGCTTAAAAGAACTGAAATTGTAAAAGATGTCGCAATCGTCAGAGGAATAGCTAAAATTGCATATCTGACGGTAATCCACAAGCTTTGGTAAAAATATTTAGAATTAAATAGGTCAATATAATTTTTTATCCCAATAAAATTAATCTGGGTTCCCACAATATCCCAATCAGTTAAGCTAATATAGACTGCCGCTAAAATTGGAATAGCAGTAAAAAGCACAAACCCGATTAACCATGGCAGGACAAAATAAAACCCAACTCGTTCTTTTTTCACTATTTAGCTCTTTCTCTATCTAAATAATCGCGCATGCCTTGCGCTTTACTTCTTACTAACGCTTCATAATCAAGATCATGATTTTGCAAAAGCGGTAAATATATTCCTTTCCATAAAAATTGATCATTTATCTCGCCCCACTCAGGAACATAGTTAGCTGACCTTGCGTTATTTAAAACAACTTCCATCGTCGCTTTTGCATTTTGTTTAGTTGGATAAATACTAACTATCTCATCAACTCTTCCTTTAATCGGAGGCGCAATTTTCCACTGAAAAAACTTTAAGGTTAGGGCTTCTAAAGCCTCATATGCTAAATCTTTGTTCTTAACTTGACTGGAGATCATAGTTGAGGCTGTCCAGTCAAAAGAATAAGAATTCCCATCGCCACTAACTGGCATCGGTGCATAACCGATTTCAAATTTATCTTCTTCAGCCATTAAAGTTACTTTTCTTTCAAAGTCATCTTGAATACCACCAATAAACATCCCAATATCTTGCCGCTCAAACCAAACATTTCGGGCATATGATATTTGACTAAACTTTGGGGTAACACCTTCACGAAGCATTCTAACTAAATTACCAATTCCAGCAATAGATGCTTCAGAGTCTAGTAAAACAGTTATGCCATCACTAGCGATTATATCGCCACCACCACTCCAAATAAATGTTTCAATATTAGGATGACCCTCAATAATTGTCCCATATATCTTTTTTCCTCGATACTGGCTGTTTGAAAGCTGGATTCCAATATCAATAAACTCTTCCCATGTCCAATCTGATGTTGGTGAAGGTGCCTCTATATCTAAGGCTTCAAACATTGTTTTGTTATAATAAACCATAAAAGGATTAGCAATCCAAGGTATGCCCCAATATTTATTATCGTAGCGTACCGAATTAATAACCCCTTCATAAAAGTCATCAATTGCTAAGTTCTCACTTGCATTAATGTATTCTGTTAAATCGACAACGGTTCCCATCTTTGCATATTTAGAAACTAATTCCTGGGTTAGCCAAAAAAGATCAGGTCCTTTTTTAGAGGCTATTTGGGTTGATAACTTGATATAATAATCCGAAGGAATACTAAGTGTTTTAACCACAAACTTACCATCTGCTTCTTCATTTACCTGACGAACTATTTGACTAAACTCAACTAATTCAGTTCCTGCTGCCCAAGTTGCAATTACAAATTCATTATCTGGTCTTTGTTTACATCCAAATAAGAACAAACTCATTAAAAGGACCATTAAGCTAAGTGTTTTCTTCATATCTTTCTCCTTTTGAAACTTTATAAATGCATTTGTAACTTTACTATATTATCATTATAATGGTTTTATTTATTTTTGTCAACGCTTTAATTACTAAAAAAGCTAAATTCCAAATGATAAAAGCATGAAAAAAATCTCAAACCTTTTAAGTTGAGATTTTAGTCATTATAATTAATTTATTATTTTTCTAATTTTCAAATAGATCAAGAAAAGCCTTAACAACAACTGGATCAAACTGAGTATTACTTCTTGATTTAATTTCACTAACTGCAAACTGATGAACAGTTTGTGTTTTATGAGGGCGTTTGTTAGTCATTGAATCATAAACATTAGCCAAAGATATAATCTTAGCACCCAGAGGTATTTCATCGCCTTTTATCCCCCTTGGATAACCAGAGCCATCATAATGCTCATGATGAGATAATACATAATCAGCGTAAGTGGAATACTCTGGTATAGTTGCCATAATCCGGTAACCAATTTCCGGATGTTTTCTTAATGCTTTTTTATCTTCTTCAGTTAGCTTTCCTGTTTTTGTTAACACAGAATCAATAATTGATATTTTACCAACATCATGTAAAAGCGCAGCCGTCTCAAGCCGCTTTAATCCTAGTTCATCAAGACCTAATTTTTTCCCTATTTTCACACTTAACTCAGAAACCCTTTTCGCATGCATTTCTTGCTCAGGAAATTTTTGATATAAAACTCTTTGAAAAGTTTTAATCATCCGGCCACCATGAACAACTGCTTCAATTAACTTATTAGCATACATATTAGTTTCTGCTTCTTTAATCACTTCATAAATATCTTCGTCTTTCTTCTTTGTCGCAAGTCCCATTGAAACAGAAATTGTCACATGATGAAACCGCGTATTTTGAAATTTAGTTCTGACTTGTTTAATTATTTCTTCAGCTTCTTCTTTGGTTGTTTTTGGCAATATTATTGTAAACTCATCACCACCAGTACGGGCAACAAAACTATCAAAACCTAACTGTTTTACTAACTCTTTAGAAACTAAAATCAAAAGCTCATCACCAACATCATGACCAAGCGCATCGTTGGTAATCTTAAGACCATTAACATCAATATAAATCACTGATAATGGTAAGTTTTTTTGCTGATCAAATTCAACTAAACGCTCTTCAAAACTTCTTTTATTATAAAGGTTTGTTAAACCGTCATAATAAGACATCCAAAAGATTTTTTGTTCTTTTTGATATCTTTTTGTATAATCAAGCGAACGAACCGAAACCCCTATTACAACACCCTTTTTATCTTTAATTGGTGTATAATGCTCTTCTAAGAATTTCCCGGGATTATCTTCGATTTCAAAAACCTTTGATAAATGCTCATCTAAAAGAGCTCTATCTATCCACTTTTTAACTCTTTGTTTAATATCTGCGTTTGTTAAATAGGATAGGTAATTATCACCAAGTTTAATATCTTTTTGATAAAAACGCTTCATCTGTTCAACATGAAAATCATTAATTGCTAAGTAATTATATTTTGTATCAACTGCAAAAAACTCCATTTTCTCAATTGAGTCGATACTTGCTTGTAGTAAAAGCTGCTGGCTATAGATTTTATCTTGTTGTTGAGATTCTTCTTTTAAATGCTCAATAATAACCCCAACAATCATCGTTACAACCGGTAAGACGGTTAAAAAAGGAATGTAGAGAATCTTAACCAGGACAAATGTCTCTGGAAAAGGGAGAACTAAAAAGGTTAAAAGCGTGATTCCGTGAACGATAAGGCCGTATAAAAAATAATCAACAAAATAATTTATTTTGGGAAGCCTATCTTTAAAAAGGCGTAATAAAAGTCCAAGCCCACTTGATAAAAAAATCATAATTATTCCAGGAGCAAGCCCGGTCCCCCCGATAATAATCCGGAAAACCACTGCAATTGCAGCCGCAATTGCTGTTGGAACAAGCCCAAAGAAAACGCCACTAATTGAAAGTAGTACACTTCTTCCATCAAGATGAATCCCATCTTGTAGTATCCAAGGATTAGCCATAATTAAAACAGCTAACAGCCCAATTATCAGTCCAGCAACTACTCTTTTGGTCCAGTTGGCTTTTTCATAACGAATTATTGCATAAAGAAAAACAGATGCGTAAATTATCGCAAAATCGGAAACAAGTTTAGATAAAACTTCTAATATTTGTTCGGTTTCCATAGATTAACTCCAAAACATTAAAGTATACTTATATCTAACAAAACAAACAAATCTTAAAAGTATACTTTTTCTTATTTATAATCATTGAAACAGTAGTTTCGTCTAAATTATAACATGGATAACCTAAATAAGGTTATAAATTTTCGACATTTTGCTGTAAATTCAACACTTTTTGTCATATTTATGGAAGAAATAACAAAATAGAGGTAAAACTATTATTAAATAAATCGCTTGCCAGCAAGATTATCCATCTACTTAAATTTTAAGTGGTTTCATTTTTCATTAACTTTAAAACAGCCATAATTTATGAAAACAAATAAAACGCTTATTTTCAAACTTTTTTCCTAATTTAGTAAATAATTTTGTTATTTCTTTATTTATTAAATAAATCGTGTTAAAATAGATAACATGAAAAGCTGGAGAAAAATGATTGAATAAACTATTAAAAGAAAAAATTAAAGAAGCCGCAATCGCAGTCTTACCACTAACGATCGTTGTTGTGGTAGTTTTATTGTTTATTAAAAACGATAATAAACTTGCTGATATCTTAATGTTTTTAACTGGTTCAGTTTTACTGATGATTGGACTAGTTATCTTTAATATTGGTGCCTTTCAATCAATGACTGAAATATCAAGAGAAATTGGCTCTTATATTACTAAAAAAAGAAGCATCGTACTCCTTGCGGTTGTTGGGGGGATTATCGGGCTTTTAATCACTGTTTCTGAACCCTCTGTTTGGGTTTTAGGTAAACAGTTTTCAGCTTATCAAAACGAATATGTCTTAATCTTTGCGATCTCGCTTGGGGTGGCTCTATTTTTAGTTATTGCACTACTGAGGCTTGTTCTTAATTTTAGACTTAATATTTTACTTCTGATTTTGTTTTCAATTCTTTTTATTCTCGCTTTAAGTGCCCAAAGCTTTGGGGCAAGCAACTTTATTCCGGTTGCCTTCGATTCAGGTGGAGTTACAACAGGCCCGATGGCTGTTCCTTTTATTATCTCATTAGGACTTGGGGTTTTATCATATGGGACCGCTAAAGATAAAAACAATGAATCATTTGGCATGGTAGGGGTTGCTTCTATTGGCCCGATTATGGCAGTTTTAATTTTAGGGCTTTTATTTAAAAATGCCCCAGCAGGCACGACTGATCCAGAAGCCAGTTTAGGATTTCTTGAATACTTAGTGATGTATTTAAAGGATATGGGAATCGCAATTTTACCTTTTATTGCCTTTTTCTTTATTTTTCAACCCTTTGCCTTTAAGTTTTCCAAAGAAAAGGCAATTAGAGTTTTAATTGGTTTTTTAATGACTTATATAGGACTGGTTACCTTCTTACTTGGTGCTAGTGTTGGTTTTATGAATATCGGTAATTATTTAGGTAGTGTGATTGCCGGCTTTGATGCGAAGTGGCTTTTAATTATATTTGGAATAATCTTTGGGTTTGTGATTGTGGCAGCTGAGCCCTCTGTTGTTGTTCTAGTTGGGCAAGTAAGAGAGGTTACCGACGGCCAGATAAACAGAAAAATTATGATTATGGCAATGAGTATTGGCGTAAGTATTGCTGTAGGTCTTGCAATGGTGAGAATTGTTTATGATATTAATATTTGGTATTTTATTCTACCTGGTTATATAATTGCGATTTTTTTATCATTTATTGTGCCAAAACTATTTACTGGTATCGCCTTTGATTCAGGCGGAGCAGTAAGCGGGGCACTTACTTCTACTTTTTTAGTCCCCTTTGCGCTTGGGGCTACTAGTTTAATTTATCCAAACAATACCGACAAACTACTATCTAATGCTTTTGGGTTAGTCGCATTTGTTGCTTTAGCACCACTAATAACTATTCAAATAGTGGGACTCATCTTTAAGATTAAGCAGAAAAAAGCAACCAAAGTTGTTGGTAAAGATGAAGTTATAAATATCAAAAGCGAGGTATAAACATGAAACTATTGTTTGTAATATGTGACCGTAATCTAACAAGAAAAGTCCGGAAAACCTTAAAAGAAGAAAATATAGATCATCATATGTCATTTTATGGCAAAGGAACTGCGGATTCAGGGATTTTATCTTATCTAGGTTTAAAAGAAACTGAAAAAGAGGTAATCCTAACTGTAATTGAAAGTAAGAAAACAAGCGATATATTGGCTAGGTTAGGAGCATATGACTTTATTAAAAATCAAGGAGCGGTTGCTTTTACAGTTCCAATTGATGGCATTAGCAAACACGCCCTTAAACTATTTAGAACCGGGGAGGAAACAAAATGACAACCTTTAACTACGAACTAATAATTACTATCAGCAATCACGGGTTTAGTGAACAAATTATGAAATCAGCAAAAAAAGCTGGTGCCAGAGGCGGTACAGTTATTCATGGTAGAGGCACAGTAGACGAAGAAACTATTAAGTTTTTTGGTCTTACAATTCAACCGGAAAAAGAACTTTTAATGATTGTCACAAAAAAAGAAGACAAAAGCGCAATCATGCAAGCAATACTTGATGATCACGGTCTTGATAAAGAGGCAAAAGCACTTTGTTTTTCTCTGCCAGTAGTTGATATATGCGGATTTAATTTTTAACCTTCATAACTAAATAATTCCGTTTAAAACTCACATTTAACTTAAGAATTCAATTAAAAAAATAACCATTTCACATCCAACATTTAGTATTTATATAAACTATTTGTTTTGGGTGGAATGGTTATTCTTGCTTTTATAATTGTTTTCCTCGTTTACACTACATAATAATATATACATATTACTAAAGTATAAGCAAACGCTGTTTTTTATTGCGTTTTCATATAAGCATATTTAACTCAATTTAGCTTTATTCAACATAATTCATATAGTTAATATATTTTGATAACTATTTTTGTTGATTAGTGCTTATATATACTTATATAGTTTATGTGTGTGGTATATCATACTTGTGTGTATGACACCTATGTATGGTGTATACAATCACTTCACTGTCTATAACAAACTATACCATTTAGTAATAATTTACAATAAACTATTTTTTCCTATTAAAGATTCCCTTAATATATCTATTAAATAATCTTTTTATGGTTTTAAAATCGAAAATGATATTCACAATCATAGTAACAAACACTGCCCAAATAAAAACTAATATTGCACTAATCACCCACTCTAAGAAATTTACAACTTCTATATTAATTAAATTAAATAAGAAAGGTGTGTTTACCAAAAAAACCACAAAAAACATTCTAAAGAATCTTAATGATGACTTTTTACTGCTCTCATGCATAATTTTAGAATTCACTATGTGCATTATAGATATTCCTTTATATAACGACGCTATAATCATGCCTATTAAAAAACCGTTTATACCAAAGAAATATTGGAAAAATAGTATACCTGCAACAAGTAGCAGGATTTGAACAATATATGTCTTTCTTGCTTCACTCCATTTTCCTGTCGAATCAATGATTATTTCTCCAGGTATTTTTGAGTTATGAGCTATACTCCATATTGTAAACAAAATTCCTATAACTGGATATATATAGTTTATATCCGCAACATCAGCCATATATACTTTTATAAATGGGGTTATCAGCGATAAGGCGACTGAATATAAAATTGTTATTATTATAAATAGCAAAAACTCAAAATGGTCTTTACTATTTTTAAAAGTTTCCATCTCTTTTTTTGCATATACGTTACCAAATACTGCTCCCATACCGCTTCTGAAAACCGATATTATTGCCGCAAGCCCCATAAAAACCATACTATAAATGGAAAAAACACTAGCCATTTCTAAAGAAATCAAAAAGGAAACCATTATTATTGGCAAGGAAACACTCAAGCTATTAGAAATACCACTTAAAAAAGCATCTTTTCTAGATTCTAATTTAACGTCAGATGGTTTTACATTATAATCAACCAATGGATATTTTTTCTTTATATATATCTTAAGAAAAACACTTCTAATAGGTAAAAATATTACGGGGACAAAAACTACCCACAATATTGATTTATTAAGTAACATCAAAATAATAGAAGTTATGTTTTGAAATATAGTCGTAATTATCGTAATGCCATCAAGAACATATCCTTTTTGGTCAGCCATTATTAAAATTTTATGTTTAGTAAAAGTAAAGAAATCAATTGCTCCATAAACACCAATAATAAAAACAATTGAGAAAATATAAATATAATCTAGCTTCTCAATTAATAATATCGGATATATTAATGATAGAAAAACAACACCTATAAAATATATTAAGCTGATTTTATTATATTCCCTTACTCCCCTTGTAACAAAGGGATTTATTTCATTGTAATTATTGTTTGCTAAAGGTTGAAACAATGTGAAAACTAAAGCAGACGATATACCTAGTTCCAAATAGTGTAAATATGAAACCATTTGTTTTGTTGAAGAAACTAATCCATTTAATTGTGAACCATAAGTTCCAATCATCAATCTAGGTATTATTAGACTAAACAACAAAATCGTTAAGTGTAATAAACCTGCAGTTAAATTATTCATTATAGCTCTTTTTGTTCTCATTTTAAAAATCCTTATCTCATAAAACAACAATTGTGATTGTTACTTTACAGTTTGTTTTCTATAATAATATTTGTAATTCTTTCACTTGAAAACCCATCACCATAAGGGTTGTTAGCTTTCGCCATCTTGTTATACTCCTTTTGGTTATCTAATAATCCTTTAAAAGATTCATATATAATATCTTCATTTGTTCCAACTAACTTCAATGTACCAGCTTTAATTCCTTCAGGTCTTTCTGTTGTATCTCTCATTACTAGAACAGGCTTACCCAAAGAAGGAGCTTCTTCTTGAATTCCACCACTATCAGTAATGATTAAATGTGCTGCATTCATAAAATTGTGAAAATCTACTACATCTAAAGGTTCAATAATTTTAATACGATCATTATCTTTTAAAATGCTGTTAGCTATTTCTCTTACTTTAGGATTCATATGTATCGGATAAATTGCCTTAACATCTTCAAACTCATCCATAACTCTTTTAATAGCATTAAACATATTAACCATTGGTTGGCCTAAGTTTTCTCTTCTGTGAGCTGTTATTAGAATTAATCTACTGTCTTTAGCCCATTCTAACATTGGATGAGTATAATTTTCTTGAACCGTAGTTTTTAAAGCATCAATAACTGTGTTCCCTGTTACAAATATGGTATTCGGATTTTTTCCTTCTTTAATTAATTGTTCTTTCGCTAATTCAGTTGGTGCAAAGTTATATTTAGAGATAATGCTAACGGCTTGTCTATTAAACTCCTCTGGATATGGTGAATAAATATCATAAGTTCTAAGACCAGCTTCAACATGACCGACTGGTATTTGTAAGTAAAATGCAGCTAGTGCTGTAACGAAAGTAGTTGAAGTATCTCCGTGAACTAATACAATATCTGGTTCTTCTTTTTCCAACACTTCTTTTATACTATTTAAAATATTTGTTGTTACATCAAAAAGTGTTTGGTTTTTTTTCATGATTGACAGGTCATAATCTGGGACAACATTAAAAGTATCTAAAACGACATCTAACATCTCTCGATGCTGACCTGTTACACAGACAACTGTTTGAATATTCTCTCTTGATTTTAATTCATTTACAAGAGGACACATTTTAATAGCTTCTGGTCTTGTGCCAAAAACTAACATTACCTTTTTCATAGTTTATGTACTCCTTTTAAGTTGATTGCGTTTTTTGTATCATAAATAACTTTGTCTTTAATTAATTCTAATTTATCTTTTATATGATTATGTGCAACCATTATTACAATCATATCAATATCATTCAAAAACTCGTCGAAATTATGATATTGATTATCAACAATACTGTTTTTAATGTGTGGATCAAATGTTTTTAATGGTGTTGCTAGATTTTCTCTCATAATATCTAATAATTGTAAAGTGGGAGACTCTCTTGTGTCATCTACATCTTCTTTATAAGATAATCCATACAATCCAACTCTTGATGCGTCTTTAACACCTTGTAAATCCATAATTTCTCTAATTCGTTTTAAAACAAACCTTGGCATTCCATCATTGATTTTTCTTGCTTGTAAAATTAAATCAGTAAGCATAGGATAATCTCCAACTAAAAACCATGGATCAACTGAGATACAATGTCCACCTACTCCTGGTCCAGGAGTTAAAACATTAACTCTTGGGTGTTTGTTAGAAATTCTAATAATTTCGTGAACATCCATATTGTCTGCCCTACAAATTTGAGCTAGTTCATTTGCAAAAGCAATATTTATATCTCTATATGTATTTTCAACAACTTTAGTCATTTCTGCTGTCCTTATATCAGTTAATACTACTTCACCTTTACAAAAACTTTCATAAACTTTTTTAACTTGTTCAGCAACTTCTAAATCATCAGCACCTATTGTTCTTGAGTTATGCTCTAATTCATAAACCATGTTTCCTGGAATTATTCTTTCAGGAGCATGAACAAGATGAATATCTTCTCCTATTATAAAACCTTTTTCTTCAATAAACGGTCTTATATGTCGGTCAACAGTTCCTGGTGATACAGTAGACTCAATTACAACCATTGCTCCCTTATTTGAAACTTTTAGAATTTCTTCAATTGCTGAGTTAATATAAGAAGAGTCTATTTTTTTTGTGTCACTATCATACGGCGTTGGTACTGCAACAATATAAATGTTTGTTTTCACATATTTAGTACTAAATTTGATGTTGTTTTCTAATGCAACATCAAATAATTCTCTCATACCTTTTTCTTCAAACGTTAACTCCCCTCTTTTTAAAGTTTCAATAAGCTCCTCGTTATAATCTGTACCCACAACCTCTACATCTTTTGAAGCTAACATTAGAGCGGTTGGAAGCCCTATATATCCTAAACCTATTACATTAATCATCAATTTTCTCCTTTAATCTATTTTTTTGTTTTTTTCCATATCCTATGGATTCATATATATTATTAACTGAAATATTAAACTTTTTATTTCCATAATCATTAATAATTATTTTATTGTTTTGAATGTTGAAATGTCTATAATGTCGAACATCTTTATACTCAAATAGAACTCCCAATTCATTATCACTAGCTTTTATAATCTCACCTTGAAATTTTGTTTCAACTTTAAAAGGGGAAGGATACTCAAATACTTCATCTCCATAATGAGGAACATTGTGATAAGAACGTCCCCTATATAAGTTTCTCAGTTCTATAATTGGTGTATACGTATAACTTCCTGGATCAAAAAACAACGTTTCTCCATGATGGAAAATTTCAAAATGCAAGACATCATCATGAGCATGAGCTAATAATTTATCTTTTGTATTATAATGTATTCTAACAAATAATTTGTTTCCGGACGATTCAAAGACTGCAATTCCAAAATCTTTCGATATTCTTAATTTAGGTTTTTCAAAGCAACTTTCAATTTCAATAGTATTTTTAAAATGAAAATCATTTAAATTAATATCTTGTTCAATAATTTCAAATGCAAAGAGATTTGATTCTTTTTTATTAATAACAGGAAATTTCTTTAGTGATTTAATAAATGAGTATTCTAATTTATATTTACTTTGATGCATTGCTATTGGTTCATTAAATAATGCAGTTGCCATAACAAGAACATTATCAATAAGTAAGTCGTTTTCTTCAAGTTTATCATTTTTATTTACATATGACTCTATGGTTCTAATGATTGGTTTTATTACTCTTCCACTATCATTATCACCAACCTGTATCATTGTTCCGTTATCTTTTCTCACTAATATTAAAAAATCATATATTTTATTAAATATATCAGAATGTTCTGTTAAAAACTCACCCGATTTATTATTTATCAATATTAAACAATACATCATTAATTCCATTGATAATCTATGATAGTATGTAGAACACTCAAAAGACGAACCATCTTTTAAAAATTGTTTTTTAATTTCTTTATATACTTCTTTTTCTGCAAAATTAAACCATTTTTGACTACTAGACGTTGATATATATGAACTTATAAATAATATACCGCATAAATTCGCTAAATAATGATTCCCATTGATATTATTAATTAAATCTAGTTCCAAATTGTCCATTATATATTGACCTTCATTCAAAATTCTATTTATTACTTTATGTTTAAATGTTTCTGTTAAAATTTGTTCTGAATCAATTTGATTAATTATGTCAAAAGCTATAAGTAAATTTATATTTCTAATTGCTATTTCCATTGGATTTGAATAATTAACCCCAAAGCCAATTATATTGTTATCCATAAAATTTGTAATGTGTTCTATAAATATAGTAATAACCTTTTGTCTATTTGTTATATTAAAAAAACCGTATAAAGCTATTTGGGGCAAATGATACATCCTTGATAATTCCCACGGAACTTTAATATCGACGCCGACAGGAATATTTTTCCTAATTTCAGAAGATTTTAAAAAACTATCAAAAACGTAACCAGACTTTATATCAATGTGCCAGCTTAATGTTTCAGTCAAATTTAATTTTGAGCAATCATAAAAATAACCCTCAAATCCTTTTGGGGCTTCAGAATAATCGAACTTCGTCCATCCACTACCTAAAATATTAAATTTATTTTCTTCATACATATTAAAGAAGATTTCAAGATTTTCCAAATCTGATTTGTTAAAATCCAATTTATGTAAATCCATAATACTATTATATTTAAAATTTTTATGATTTTTATTATAGCCCTTAGTTATGTCTGTTAAGAAATTTAGTTTTAACTTTTTTAGAAGTTTTCTCCTAAAAAGTTTACGTCTATATCTATCTTCTTTAAATGTTAGAAACAGTCTTTTTATCATTTTTACTCCCTACAAGTCATTTTTGAGCCATTAAAGAATAACAATTTACTTATAACAACAATCAACAATGGCATCTATTAGTTCTTTTTCTTCTTTCTCCCAAGAGGATATTTTATCAAATTCATAAACTTTGTTTTTATAAAAATCATAATTGGAAAATATTTTTAAAATAGTGTCTTTAAAATTATTACTTGAAATACCAATTTGAAATTTTTCAAATAAATGTTTAATTGTTAGATTTTCATTTGATATCATTGGTAAACCAACACTCGCATATTCGTATGTTTTATTTGGTGCACAATATTTATTGTTTAAATTATCATTCGGATAATGTATATAACCAATATGACAATATTTTATAATACTTGATAAACTTGTATATGGTACGCTCTCATGAAAAAATATATTATTGTAAGATGTTGAATATTTTTTTAAATAAGATAAGTAAGGACCATTTCCAACAATAATTAATCCATATTCACTGCCTAACTCTCCAACAGATTTTATAATTTTATCAATTCCTCTTTGCTTATATATTGCCCCCGAATAAACAATTAACTTTGGGTGATTTGAAATAAAGCTTCTTAATTCATCTGATACCGTGGTTATTTTGCTTGGTGGCAATTTAGAAATATTATTAACTACAATAGGTTCTTCTTTTAAATTATAATGTTCTTTCATTATTAAAGACCGCTCTTTACTAGCAACTATATTAAGATTTGTGTGTTTTATAACTTTATTTTCAAAATGATAAAATAGTTTTTCCCTAAAATTGGATTTATGGTTCTCTGGTATTATTATTTCATGTGCATCATAAACAATTTTAATGTTTTTGTATTTCTTTCTTGTTTTATTTAAAACATAGGCGCTATAATAATCATGACCATAAATCATATCTGGTTTATTGTTTTTTATTATTTTTAAAACTTTTCTAACAAAATAAAAATATTTGAATTTAGTCTGTTCTGGCACTTTTATTAACTGATGGTTAAATTTATCGCTTTCTATTTTTTGGTTTCCTAAAGATAATATTGTTAAGTTCCCTATTTTACCTAAAGCATTAGCCGATCTTTGTACCCTAGCATCAGTTATTAAATTTCCATACAATATCATATAAATTTTCATATATCCCTAAATAAATATTAGGACTCCTTTTCATAATTATTTTATGTGTTGAATTAGCATGATTTTTTTATTCGAAACAGTTCTGTTGATTTTTTTAACTTTTTTAATTGAAACATCTAAACTATGATCAAACAATTTTTCTAAAGACTCAATTAAATCATTATATAATTTATTAGATTCAGAATAATCATCACTGAAGACAACATTTAATTGTAATTTCCCTGGTTCAAACTGTTCATATTGCATGTCTTTTATGAAAGTATATTCCGGCAAGTGAGCTCCAGCAATACTAACCAATGAAATTAACCTCTTATCCTTTGTATATATAAACTCTTGTAGACGTCCTTCTATTTTTGATACAGATTTATAATTTTTCATAAAATCATCAGATTTATAATTGCTTGCAGAAGCAAAATCATTTGTTTTATATCTAATGAAAGGCATTGATTTAGAAAAACTTGTTCCTACTAATTCATATATATCATTAGATTTTTCTTCTATCATTTCTAAATATCCATATGTAGGTGGGAAACCTAATTCTTTTCTATCTTTATATTTAAAAGCAATTAACACTTGCTCTGAATGACCATATTGATAAATAACTTTTTCTGGATTAAACGTCTTTTTTATTAATGCAATCTGATCCTCATAAACATTTTCAGAAGCTAAAATAACCATTTTCACTTGTGGGGGGGGTAAATTGAGGTTCCTGTAGTTGTTTGCCAATGTATATATTGATGAAGGGTATCCAGAAATGACTTTTGGTTTGAATTTTTTTATTTGATTATCATAATACTTGAAATATTGAGTTGATGTTAAATAATCAGAATCAAAGTATAATGTATTTCTAAGATTATCTCTGACATAAAACTTTTTCTTTTTTAAGTCAGCAACTTTATGACCTCTGAAAATAATACGTTTGTCACCTATTTTATAACCCATTTTTTCCCAATAATAGTAATAATAAGCTTCTTCTCTTGAATTTATTTTTTTATCAACTAAAAACTTCATTGGCTTATCGGTAGAGCCACCTGTATAAGAAACTTGATGTGGGATATTTTTGATATCTTTAGAAATAAAGTCTTCATAATTGTTTTTGACGTCATCTTTTGAAATCATTGGCAATTTATTAATATCTTGAAATGTTTTAATATCACCTAATTTATAACCTATTCTTGAATATAACTTTGTATAAAACGGCACATTTTCAAAAGCATAATCAACTATATTAGAAATTTGTTTAAGTTGCCATTCCTTTGTTTCTTCATAGTCCCAATTTTCAATTTTTTTTAAAAACTTATATGTTTTTTTAAATTCTTTTGACCGCGAAACATAATATAACGGCAAATATATTTTGAAGTGTCTTTTATAATAATTAATTATTTTTTTAAACATTTTAATCGTTTTCTCCTAAACAAATATTCTTGCTGATGCCTTTGTTGTTTTCACTATAAATAAGCCCCAGATACACAAAGAAAACAAACATAATTTGGACTGATCCTCCTATTCCAATTATCATCGAACCTGTTATAAACAAAACTAAAATCCCTAAATGTTTAAAGTTTTTTACTCTATATGCTTTAATTAAGGATAACGTAATTAAAAATATAAAAGGCAACGCTCCAATTAAACCAGTTTCAACCAAAAGTTGTAATAAAAAGTTATGTGGGTTAGTTCCCTTTAAACCAGAGCTAATTTCAGTAGCACTAAACATCTGTGTTCCATTTCCAATTAGAGGACTATTTTTAAAAAGATTAATTGATGTTAGAATCTTATTTGATCTAGATTGATCAACAAAAAATTCATCTGTGGGGGTAACTAAAAACAATATTAAAACGAATAATGTAATTAATAATACAGCTTTATTTTTTTTAGTTTTATAATTAAAAAAACCATACATTAAAAATGCTAATAAAAACAATATTAAAAAGGACCTAGAACCATTAACAAAACCTGCAACACTTATAGATCCAATTATTAAAAAACGTTTGAACTTTGAGAACGAATTATTGTTCAAAGTAAGCCATAGTGAAAAAGTTAAAAATATACCTGATAAAATAGCATCTGGAAAAAATGCTGGTGGCCTGTAAAGTCTAAGACTATTTTCTAAATCATAATTATAATTATTCATTAAAAAAACAAACTGAATAATTGTAATTATACTATTTAACAAACCAAAATAAATTATTATATTACTAATTTTTTCATCTAAAAGTCTTCTTTTCTCTACTGTTAAATTGATAACAAAAAAGAAACTCAACAAATAAAAGAAGTTAATAAAAGCTCTTGAATTCGATACTCCCTCATAAAATAAAATATTAAAGCCTTGAATTATTAAATAAAGGAAAATCATGAAAAGATAAAATAGTTGACTATTGTTCTTGACTTTGTGTTTAAAGAATTTACTTTTAAATAAGCTTATAGCTAACATTATAAGTGATGTCAAAGCAACAATTCCAGAGATATTGTACATATAATAATAGTGATTAAAATCCATTTTGCTAGAAAGAGGAAATCCTTCATAAATTTTACCAACAAATATAAAATATTTCATATTTTGAGGTATAGTCATTATAGAAAACATTACCATAATTGCTATTATAGAAAAAAACATCAAATTATTTTTTCTTTTTTCTTTTAATTTCTCATTCATTATCCAACACTTCCTTAATCATTTTTTAAATATAGATAAGTTTATAACCTAAATATTCTATAACCTTTGTTTTCGAAATATTTCCTATCTAGAATTCCTTTGATATCTATTAAAACCCTTTTATCGTTGCTATTATTAGTATTAAACATTTTTTCAATATCTTTATTTGATATGCTCTTAAACTTTTTATGGTTAATAGCAAATATAATAACATCTAAGTTTTTCATTTCTTCATAATTATTCAAAGTCATCTTATATTCTTCTTTAAGTTCTCTTTTATCAGCAACAGGATCATGTATTAAAGGACTAATTCCATATTCTTTTAGTTCATTATAAATATCTATTATTCGAGTATTTCTAATATCAGGAGTATTTTCTTTAAAAGTAAATCCAAATATCCCAATTTTAGAATCTTTGACATTTAAATTAGCCTTAATCATATGTTTAATAATATTGTCTGCTACATATATCCCCATACTATCATTTAATTTACGACTAGCTAGCATTATTTCTGGATGATATCCTTCATGCTTTGCTTTATAAGTTAAATAATAGGGATCTACCCCTATACAATGTCCCCCTACAAGGCCTGGAGTAAAAGGTAAAAAATTCCATTTAGTACCTGCTGCTTTCAGTACTTCATGAGTGTCTATTCCTAGCTTGTTAAATATGATAGAAATTTCATTCATAAAAGCTATATTAACGTCTCTCTGTGCATTTTCAATAACCTTTGCTGCTTCTGCTACTTTTATACTTGCAGCCTCATAAACACCAGCTTCTATAACAATTTCATAAACTTTCGAGATAATATCAAGAGACTCTTTATCTGAACCTGAAACTATCTTAACTATTGTTTCAAGTCTGTTTACTTTATCTCCTGGATTAATTCGTTCTGGAGAAAACCCCACCTTAAAATCTTTATTTATTTTCATTCCGGAATATTTTTCTAATATTGGAATACATATATCCTCTGTAACACCTGGGTAAACTGTTGATTCAAATAAAACGTAGCTTCCTTTTGACATGTTTTCAGCCACAGTTTTAGTAGCAGCTTTAACTATACTAAGGTTTGGTGTTTGGTTATCATCCACTGGCGTTGGTACTGCTACTATGTGAAACTTTGCTTTTCTTAAATCATTAGGATCAGATGTAAATTGAATAGTCGTATCTTTAATTTCCTGATCACCAACTTCATTTGTTGGATCGAATCCTCGTTTATAAAGATCAACTTTATCTTTATTAACGTCAAATCCTATAACATTTACTTTTTTTGCAAAAGCAATTGCGATAGGAAGTCCTACATAACCTAATCCTACTAGTGAAATAGATTCTTCTCTTTTTAAAATTTTCTCATATAAATTCATTTTTATCTCCTTTTACCTTTTTATTTATTTTTTTGTAAAAATTTTCTCTTTTTAAATAATTTTCTTTTCCTAAATATTTTTTTACATTGTAATGATTTTCTAAACTCATTTGTTCCAATTTATCAGGATTATTAATTAAATTAATAATTTTTTCGGAATAACTCACGTAATCATTCGGTTCAAATAAATAATCAGAATTTAACAATTCAATAATCCCCCCCACTCGGGAAGACAAAATTGGTAATCCACTTAGTTGTGCTTCTAAATTAACCCTTCCTAGCCCTTCCGAGTATGAAGGAAATATAAACAAATCGTGTTTTCGCAATTCAAATATCATATCTTTCTTATCACTTATTCTACCTGAAAATACAATTTTATCTATAATGCCAAAATCTTCTGCCATATTACGAAAAAAGTCAACTTTACTTCCATCTCCTATAAAAGTACAACTAACATCATATCCTTTATCATTAAGGAACTTTATTGTTTTAAGAACTGTCATATGCCCTTTTGAATTATCTTCAATATTATTTGAAACATGTACTAGTTTAAACGGATATTCTATTTTAGAAAAAGTTTTTGGAGAAAATAAAAGTTCTTCATCAATATCATTAGTTAAATAAGATGCAGTAATTTTATTTTTTGCTGGATATAAATCTTGTAAAACACTTCTTGTAATATAACTAACTCCAATCGACTTTTTTATCATTTTCTTAATATAAAAAGTAGTGACTATTTTTTTTATACCTTTAAAGTTCTCTTTAGGATTATTTACTATTTCAATTAAAAAAGGAATGTTGTTTGACACTTGAAAAGCTACAATTGATTCTAATTGAATAACTCTAAGAATTGCTAAGTCAACTTTATTCATTTGCTTCTTAATAATACTCTTCATTTTATAATAATTTTTAAAAAAACCTTTAATTCCTCTATACCACGGTAACTCAACGATTGTAATTTTTTTACTTTCGATTTTGATAAACTTATTTTTGTCAAAGTTATAGCTCTTATTAACCTTAGCACAAAAATAAGTTTCACTATAAACATCAGTAAATCTTTTGAAAAAATTATCATCATAAATACTCGGTGAATAATATGTTCCGTTTTCGTCTTTGTATAGCAATACGTTGTCTACAACCAATACCTTCATTTAATCTATATTTTCCTTCCTAAATAAACACCTTAACTGCATCTATCTAAATTGTCTTTTTTCTATTCCTATAAATTTGGCTATTTTAATAGCTAAATTAATTTTCCAGTAGCTGTTTTTATAGTCTTCATATGTATTGTTACTCATCTTCATAAGATTGAAAAAATGTTCTTTCTTAATATTCAAATTTTTACAAATTTTTTCTAAATCTTCCATAGCATCCTCTAATGGATAAGGTCTTTGCTTTAACTTTTCTAAAGCTTCTCTTCTCTTCATTTGTCCAGTTAATATTAAACTAGAATAATATGCTTTTCTTTTATCGTATCCAAACTTTTCATAAAGCCAATAACCTTCATAAAATCTAGTTAGTATGCTTTCATAATGTTTGTTAGCATATGGTTCCCAATTAAAAACCTCTTTTAACTCATTAACAACATCTTCTTGTATATACGGTATCATATCTAGCGGTCTATGTACTTTCATACCTTTAAAATATCTATAATATAACCTATATTTGAACATACTTGTCATTGGTAATGTTTTCAACTTTATTGTTCCATGTTTTTTATGAACATCTTTAATAAATTTCAAGTCATTCATATACACCCATTCATTTGGTTCTCTTGCACATTCAGCTGAATAGTTACCACCTGTAAGAACATGCTTAATTTTATGTTTGACTGCAGTATTATAAAGACCAGCAAATATAACATGATCTTGTGGTAAATCTTGATATGGTACTTGAGCTTTAAAAAAAGATAATTGTAAGTCATACATTTCTTTAGTATTCACCTTATCTACAATAATTTCTAAGCCAAGTTTTTCAACTAATTTTCTTATATTATTATTAGCAGTTTCTGTATTCCATCCTGTGTCTACTGAATATACCAAAGGTCTAAGTTTTAGTTTAGTTACTGCATAATATAATAAATATGAACTATCAACTCCACCACTTATTCCTATTATGCAATCATATTTTTTATTTCTACCATCTTTTTTTATTTTTTTTACTAGATTATCTAACTCTTCTTCTTTATTCAATCCATAATTCCAGCTCGGAAGAATATTTTCCCTGAAGTTTGTTACATAATCACTTTCTCCTTTTTCGTTAAAAGTTATTTTGGAGTCAGTTGTGTCCATCACTGTAACAGAGCACATTTGATATTTTCTTTTATCCATTAAATAATCCTCCAAACGTTCCTATTAACATAATCTACATAACTAATAATAATTCTAACAACTTTTTCAGATACATTAGGCATCTTGTAGTCTTCTACATATCTAACTGTATCTAACGTTTGCTTTTCAACTATTTTTAATGCTTGTAATATACGCTCTTTTTTAAGCCCCACCATCATTACAGCTGCCTCTTCCATCGCTTCAGGTCTTTCATGTGCTTCTCTAATATTTAAAGCTTTAAATTTTAAAATTGAAGATTCCTCACTAATTGTACCAGAATCACTTAATACTACAAATGAATCCTTTTGTAGTTTATTATAATCAATAAATCCTAATGGTTTTAATGTTTGAATTAAAGGATGTAATTCAATTCCTCTTAGTTCTATTTGTTTTCTAGTTCTAGGATGTGTTGATATAATAATTGGCATTTTATAAATATCAGCTATAGCATTTAATGTTTCTGCTAAATCTAATAAATTATCACTGTCAACATTTTCTTCTCTATGGGCAGATACTACAAAGTACTTGTCTTTTTCTAAAGCTAACTTTTCCAAAACATCAGAATTGTTGATTTCAGTTAATCTACTATTTAATACTTCAAACATTGGACTACCTGTTTTAATTATTCTAGATGCAGGTAACCCTTCTCTAAGTAGGTATTCTCTAGCTATATCACTATATGGTAGATTAATGTCTGCTATATGATCAACAATACGTCTATTTGTTTCTTCTGGTACTCTTTGATCAAAACATCTGTTTCCTGCTTCCATATGGAAAATAGGTATCTTTTTTCTTTTTGCTGCAATAGCTGTTAAACAACTATTAGTATCGCCTAATACTAAAAATGCATCAGGCTTTTCTTTATCTAATACTTTATCTATTTCTATTAAAATATTGCCGATTGTTTCTACTGCAGTACCTGTTGCTGCATTAAGAAAATAATCAGGTTTAGATAAATTAAAGTCTTCAAAGAAAACTTCATTTAATTCATAGTCATAGTTTTGTCCAGTATGAACTAAAATATGGTCTATGGACTCTGTGTCATTTAATTTGTTAATTACTGCTGATAGTCTAATTATCTCTGGTCTAGTTCCTACTACAGTCATTACTTTTAATTTTTTCATTAATTACACCTCTTCATAATATGTATCAGGATTATCTTTATCAAATGGTTCATTTACCCACATAATAGTTACCATATCATCATCACCTAAGTTTTCAATGTTATGAGTATATCCTGGTGGTATATCTACTACTTCTAGTTCTTCTCCACTTACATAATATTCTATTATCTTTTCTTCATCTAACTTTCTAAATCTAATAACACCTTTACCACTTACTACTAAAAACTTTTCGTTTTTAGAATGATGCCAGTGATTGCCTTTAGTTATTCCAGGTTTAGATATATTAACTGATACTTGTCCTCTATCAACCGTTCTTATAATTTCAGTAAAAGAACCTCTATCATCTACATTCATTTTAAGAAAATAACTAAAATCATCTTCAGGTAAATAAGTTAAATACATTGAATATAGTTTTTTTGTTAGTTCATCACTCATGTTTGGTATACTTAAATTATTTCTTGAATCTTTAAAACTATTAAACGTATCAGCAAGTTTCCCTACCGTAGTTTTATATACAGGATTAACATATGCATAATTTTCAATAATGTTTGCATTATTTTCTAATGCGTTAATTAACTCATTTATTAAATCATCGATATAAACTAATTCTAATGGTGATTCAGGATTATTGATAGTTATTGGTAGATTGTTTGCTATGTTATTAGCGAAAGTTGCTACAACACTATTATAATTTGGTCTTGACCACTTTCCAAATACATTTGGAAACCTATAAACATATGCTTTTGTATTTACTTCT
The DNA here is from genome assembly GCA_964552625.1 of uncultured Acholeplasmataceae bacterium. Taxonomy (GTDB): domain Bacteria; phylum Bacillota_I; class Bacilli_A; order Acholeplasmatales; family UBA5453; genus UBA5453. The sequence goes on from CAZKGV010000005.1 coordinate 99,179, forward strand.
TTAGCATAATTAAATATTAAGTCTTCACCCATCTTTTTACTTATCCCATAAGGATTATCTAATTCAGCTTGAATAGATGAGGAAATCATTATTCTAGCTTTATTATTATGTTTTTTTAACATATCTAATAAAACTGAAGTAAACCCGAAATTGCCTTCTTTAAATTCATTATCATCTTTTGGTCTATTAACACCAGCTAAGTGATAAACAAATTCAGCATCTTTACAATATTTGTCTAATTCTTCTAAAGTAGAATTTAAATCATATTCATATATATCTGTGTATCCTTTAAATTTTAGAGTTGTTATTAAGTTTTTACCAATGAAGCCTTTAGCTCCAGTTACTAATATTTTCATAATTTATCCTTTAATTAAATAAATCTAATTTTTTTAGAAGCTTTTTCATTCCTTCAATGTCTAGCCTTGCTGTGTTATGTGAATGATATGATTCTACTTCTACTAATTCTTCACTACCTTTAGTAAAAAACTTATCATAGTTTAAGTTTCTATTGTCTGATGGTATTTTATAAAAGTCTCCTAAATCTATAGCTTTCATCATTTCTTCTTGTGTTACTAAAACTTCATACATTTTTTCACCATGACGCATACCAATATATACTGGTTCTGATTTAGAGTTTTTTAACTCTAAAACTGCCTTAGCTAATGTATCGATTGTTGCTGCTGGTGCTTTTTGAACAAATAAGTCTCCTTGTTCACCATGTTCAAATGCATAAAGAACTAAATCAACAGCATCTTCTAAAGTCATCATAAACCTTGTCATATCTGGATTAGTAATAGTAATTGGTCTATTATTTTCTATTTGATCTAAGAATAGCGGTATTACTGAACCACGTGACGCCATTACATTACCATAACGTGTTAAACATAGAACAGTATCTGTATCTCTTAACTGTCTACTTCTAGCACCTACATTTTTTTCCATCATTGCTTTACTCATACCCATTGCATTAATTGGATATGCTGCTTTGTCCGTTGATAAAAATATTGCTTTTTTAACTCCATTTTTAACGCAAGCACTAATGACATTATCACTACCGTTAATATTAGTCTTAACAGCTTCCATTGGATAAAACTCACATGAAGGAACTTGTTTTAAAGCTGCAGCATGAAACACATAATCAACACCAATAAACGCACCTTCTATAGAATGATAGTCTCTAACATCACCAATATAGAATTTTAGTTTATCATTGTTATAATATTTTCTCATATCTTCTTGTTTCTTTTCATCACGAGACAATATTCTAATTTCTTTAATATCTGACTCTAAAAATCTTTCTACAACTGCGTTGCCAAAGGAACCTGTTCCCCCAGTAACTAATAATATTTTATCTTTAAACATTATTTAACCTCACTTATTATCTTTTCAAATTCATTTAATAGTTTATCTTTTGAAAAATTATTTTTATAATACATTAATGAATTTTCTGACAACTTCAATAATTCACTATTTTTCATGTTTTTTAACTTTATGATATTCATATAAAAATCATTTATATTACCAGGATTTGAAACCAACCCAGAATTACTTTCTTCAACGATATTTTTTGTCTCGCCTAGAGCAACACCTAATATAGGCATTCCACAGGCCATATATGATTGTAACTTAGCCGGTATAGTCATTTTAAACAACTCATTATCACTAAATGAAACAAAAGAAACATCAGAATGTGCCAATAAATTGGGTATTTCAATCGGATCTTTCATTCCAGTAAAATTAAAGTACTCTTCTACATTATATTTGTTAATTTTTTCTTCTAAATCTTTTCTATATCTACCATCACCAACAATTTTAAACTTAATGTTTTCAACATTGTTATCCTTTAGTAATAGTGCAACTTCTGGTAATATTTCTAACCCTTGAGCTGTACCTATATTTCCAGTAAATATTATATTTAAAGTATCTTCTTTTCTTACATAGTTATTCTTAATTGGAGTATAGAAGTCTTCTGCATATTGTGGCCAATAAACAACTTTATCTGGATTAATCCCTCTATTTTCAATAGATTCCTTAAAACTATTAGAAGTTGTTAATATTTTAGTGCTGTTTTCATATATTTTCATTGTCATTTTTGTAAAATGATTTAAAACTCGTTTATTATTAATACCACCAACTATTTGTAAGTTTTCGGGCCACAAATCTTGAACATATAAATAGACTGGAATGTTTTTCTTTTTACCATACCAAATTCCTGGTAATGCTTGTGTCATGGGTGAGACTTCAAATATGAATACTAAGTCTGCTTTTATTCTCGTGAATAGTTTCCAAAACCATCCAGATATTACGAACGAGTAATAATTTAATATTAAGGAAACTTTATTTTTCCTCCTTGGAGTTATAAATAATCTTTTTACTTTAACTCCATTTATGACTTCTTTTCTTTTTCTAAAATATCCATATCCTTTATAAAACTTCCCTACCGGATAATTTGGTATTCCAGTAATTACAGTGACGTCATGACCTTTTTTTACCCATTCTTCACAAATGTCGTTTATTCTAAAATTCTCTGGATAATAATATTGTGAAATTACCAATATTTTCTTTTTACTCATAAGACTTTTCTATACTTTCTTCATTTGTTATTAATACCTTATAATTCTTCTCTAGTTCATATGTTTTATTACCGTATACTTTATTTACTGTTGGAATTACAAATGAAAGCAGTTTTATCAACCAATTGAACAATTTAGTAGATCTAACTTTCTTACCATTTGCTTCTCTAGTTACTTTCATAATTTCATATGTACTCATATAATCTTCATTTTGTGGATAAAATACTCCATTTTTATCATTATCTATCACATCTTTAATGTAATTAGATAAGTTATCAATATAAATCATACTTCTTTGATTCTTAATGTTAGGAATTATAGGTAACTTTAAAGCTAATTTTTGGAGTCTTGGAAAATTTCCTTTTGCTCCTGGTCCATAAACTACTGGTGTTCTAATAACAACAGTCTTAAATGTTTCATCATTTAATTCTTGTATCTTAAGGTCAGCTTCTAGTTTACTTTGTCCATATGCATTAATTGGTGCATATTTTTCTTTATCAACATGTTTAAAGACTCCAACTCTATTATCTTTACCATATATAATCATACTACTCATAAAGATAAATTGTTTTACACCTTCTTCTTTAGCTTTTAATGCTGTATTAATAGCTAAGTCTCTATTTACTTTAAAGTAAAGCGGTGCTAACTTCTTTTTACTAGATACATGAGCAATACCGGCAACATGATATACAACATCATATTTACTAAAATCATGATCAACCCAGTTATCTTCTCTCATATCAAGAGTATCTATCTCATATTTACCCTCATCTTCTAATAACCATTTTTCTACATTAGTACCAACATAACTGTTGGCACCTGTTATAAGTATTTTTTTCATTATTAAAACACCTACTCTTCTCTTTTCTCTTTTTCTAGTGTTCCAGTTCCACCTTCAACAACACCATCACTTTTAAAGACACTAAATATTGTTCCAAAGAATACTTTAATATCTAGCATGAGTCCCATATGTTTAACATAATAGCCATCCAGTTCTGCTTTCTTATCAATTGGTAGTTCATCTCTTCCTTTAATTTGAGCATAACCCGTAAGGCCTGGATAAATATTGTTTGCTTTGTATTTATCTCTTTCTAGAATCAAGTCATCTTGATTCCATAAAGCTGGTCTTGGACCAACAATAGACATTTGTCCTTTTAATATGTTAAATATTTGTGGTAATTCATCTAAACTAGTTTTTCTTAAGAACTTACCCATTTTAGTAATCCACTGATCTGGATTTTCCAACATATGGGTTGGTGTATCTTTAGGTGTATCGATACGCATTGTTCTAAATTTATAAATATTAAATAACTTTTTGTTTTTACCAACTCTTTTTTGTTTAAAAAAGATTGGTCCTCTACTATCTATTTTAATTAATATCATTAATATAAGAAATATTGGTATTAATACAATAAGTCCTACAAATGATAACAAAAAGTCCATAAATCTTTTAAATATCTTATATATCATCTAATAACCTCTATTTAAAGAAATACTCTATTCTTTCTATATCATAATCTCTTTCTAGTAATTTATTCATTATTACATCGTGGTTAGTATAACTACTAATCATGACACAATCATGTTTAACCTCATTAATATAATCAATACTATTAATATTAGTATTAATAAGATAAGTTCCTTGTTTATTAATATCATCATCTATTAATGATATTACATTAAGAGGAATAGTCTTATCACTATTAATAGTTTGAAGTATAATTTCAGCTACTTCTCCTGCTCCATATAAAATGATATCTTTATATCCTTTATCGATTATTCTATTTAAGAAGATGTATATATCTTCTTTAGCTTTATTATAAAGGCTTTGAGCTTCAGATAAATAACCTATATTTAAAACTCTCATATACTCAATGCCTTTATTAGTTAAAGAGTACTTAACAACTCTTTTACTAATATACTCTTTTTTTATATATCCATCTTCTTCATAATCATTTAAATATTGATGAACCATAGATAAAGATATACCAACTAAAGCTGCTATATCTCTTTGAGTTAAATTATCATTTTTACTTATAACTTCTAATAATAAGTACTTCTTATATTTAGAAGTAGGCATAAAGTATGTTTTTTCCATTGTTCCCTCCGATTGTTTTGTTATCGAACAATTATATTATATCATACTTTTATATAAATATATAAACAAAAAAACACTTTCATAAAATGATATGATACCTCTAAAGTAGACAAGTTAAATAATAAAACATTTAACTTAATACTTTGGAGGTATTTTATTTATGAGCAAAATAAAAAGATTAAGCTTTGAAGAGAAAATCAAAGCATGTGAGTTATACGATCAAGGCTATGGAAGTCAACAATCAATATCTGATGAGTTTGGAATTAGTGAATCAGGGTTTAAACTAATGTATTTTAAATATAAAAATCATGGTCCTGAGTCACTTAAAATGCAAACTAAACATCAAACATATACAAAAGAATTTAAAGAGAAAGTAATCGAATCTTATAACAATGGGGAAGGTAGTTATCGTGAATTAGCTATTAAATACGGTATTAACAATTATTCTCTAATTGCCCGTTGGGTTTTAGGTTATAATAAGAGTAACAAAACCACATATGGTGGATCAGGCGGTGTTACTATGAAAGGCAGAAAAACAACATTAGATGAAAGAGTAGAGATAATAGGATATTTAATTGATAATGATATTGACTATAATAAGACTTCTTCTCATTTTAAAGTTAGCTACCAACAAGTCTATACTTGGTATAAAAAATATCAAAAATTAGGTGTTGATGGTTTAGTAGATAATAGAGGAGTAAAGAAACAAGATAACGAGTTATCAGAGATAGAATTATTAAGACGAGAAAATGCTAGATTAAAACGTGAATTAGAACTCAGTAAAGCAGCTGAAATGGTTCTCAAAAAAAAACGAGAATTGGAGGAAGAAATCCACTTACGAGAGTTAGAAATGAAGCGTCGTATAAAACTATAAATTACTTTAAAGATAGATACGATATTACATGGTTATGCGAAATAGTCGGTGTAGCAAGATCTTCTTACTACAAATGGTTAAAAAGGGTTAAGCCAGAATATGAGATAAAAAATGAACGTGTTTTAAATGAAATAATCGAATGTTATTTAATGTCTAATAAAACTTATGGTTATAGACGAATAAAAATGAATTTAAACAGATATAACGATGAAACATATTCAATTAATTATATATACCGTTTAATGAAGTCTTATGGGATAAAATCCATAATTAGACGTAAGAAACCTGGTTATATAAAATCAACTCCAGACTATATAGCTGAAAATATTTTAGACAGAAATTTTAGTGCATCAAAACCTAATGAAATATGGTTAAGTGACGTTACTGAATTTAAAGCAACTAATGGTAGGAAATTATATCTATGTGCAATTATGGATTTATTCGATAATTCAGTAGTAGCTTATACATTAAGTACTACTCCAAATAATGCACAATTATATAAAACATTTAAGAAAGCTTTAAAACTAAATCCAAATGCAACTCCATTATTTCATAGTGATAGAGGTTATCAATATACAAGTATTCAATTTAAAAAAATGTTAGAAGAGCAAGGTATGACTCAAAGTATGTCTAGAGTTGGTAAGTGTATAGATAATGGACCTATTGAAAATCTTTGGGGAATAATAAAAACAAAAATGTTTTACATTAATATGTTTAATAATACAATTGAGATAGAAAAAGCAGTTAACGATTATATTGAGTTTTACAATAATATGAGACTGCAAAGCAAATTAAAAAGCCAAACTCCTATGGAATATAGGAATCTGGCTATCTAATTTTTATAATATTTAACCTGTCTACTTGACAAGTATCAGTTCAAAAATGAGAGTGTTTTAACTTCTTATTTTCTATTAATAACATCTTTAGATAATAACATTTTATAGCAATATTGTGATTGTCTCAGTATCTATTTAGTCTAATTCATTATTATTATTAAATATTATATTTCTAAAAGTGTTTAATATATCTTTTGGATAAATGTTTAACAATAAAGAATCTTTGAAAACCTTTAAGTCTTTGTTTTTATCATACAAATCATTATTATACGAAACGTCATTTAATAGCTCTAAAATATGAATGCCATCACCTTCAAGAATTTCACTATCCATAAAGTTTTTAATTTTTTCATAATATTCTTTGCTATTTCCTACTGAAAAGAATCGAGGACTTAACTGGTGAAATAACTCTGGCATTATATGGTAGGTTCTTTTAAATTCGTCACTATCTATAGCAGCAATCTTTAATTGACCAAAGTCAATTCGGTCTTTATTATTCATATATATCAAATTAAACGAAGTATAGTAACCATAATCATTCCATCCATCATTAAACTTCAAATTAAATCCTTCTCTCAATTTGTTCCAATCATTTATAACATTAAACGTTAATTCCATTTCTATATTCCTCCTATATTTATGTATATTAATACGTTATTATCAACTAAAGATATTCTTTATTCTTTCTACTTCATATTTTAAATCGTCTAAACTTATATGAATAGCATAAGCAAATGGCATAATTTGACTTTGATAATGACTTCCTTGGTTTAACATAACTTTAGACTTCATAAGTTTAGTCCTGAGATTAGGTAATGAATTTATTCGTGTATAATAACCTATTCTTTCTCCTAGTGTATCTAACGCTAGATAATCAACTTTATGATCGTCATTTAATCCAGCCCACATCTCATGTTCTAACCAAACTCTTAATGCTACTATTGTTTTTATTTTTAAAAATGAGTTTTCCAAGAAATCATCACTTTTATTAATGTCATTAAAGTTATCTATAAATTCAATAAAATTTAAATTTGTTAACTCAGGATAATTATCCACATTTTCAAAATTATTAAAATGAAATATTTTGTTCTCTTCTCTACTATAATCTTCTTCTCTTTTTATGATTGCTTCTATTAATTTAGAGTCATCGACATTATTTTGAATATTAGAAAGAGTTATTATGTTGTCGTCATAGTTTATAATCTCATCTATATGCAACTCATCGTTATACTGTTCTAAATAATAAAATTTAAAATGACCTCTATGTTGTGAGTTAATAGTATTCAAAAGTTCTACTGAATGTGTTAATATTATAATTTTTTTATCTTCACTAGCTCTCTTAACCAACTCGTAAGTCATTCTATAATGATTTACTAAATCAAGACTTGATATAGGATCATCTAAAATTAAATATTCATTATCACTACTAATAAATTCATAAATTCTAATCAAAAATGATAAATAGTTTATTTCTCCAGTACTATATGTTTCAATGTTTCTTGCAAGTTTAATTGTGACCTCTTTTTTTTCAGCATCAAAATTTATATCATTAATAGGTATTTCTAAAAATCTATTCAACTCATCTTTAAACAAATCTTCTTCATTTTTAATCAAGTTATATAAAGCCTCTTGTCTATTTGTTAATCCTGTGATTTCTTCTAGAATTACATTTCTTTCTTCCACAATCGTATTCAATTCATTTAGTCTATCTTTATCGCCAAAACAAACAGAGTAATCTCCTATTAAATTATCTGGTAACGCTTCTGCTGCTGATTGATATGAGGTTAATAATGTTTCATTAATATCAATTGTTGCATTGTTTTGGATGATTTCGTTTATTAATTCACTTTTCCTAGTTTGTAAACTTGTTATCTTGTTGGTAACAATCTCTTTAATTCTTCTATTATCTGCATCACAAACCGGACACTTTTCTGAATCTTCTTGTAATAGTTTATCAATCAGTTTGAGTGATCTGAACAAAACTGAATCATCATATTTTTGGAGCTCTTCATTAACATCATTTAATTCCTTAAATTTTGCGTGATTCATTACTAAAATGGCAGGGTTGATATTTATAACTTGGTTGTTTATATTATCTATTTGATTTGCAGTTATTGTCAACCCAACAATATCATCTTTTTGATAATACTCTCCTACTTGTTCATGTATTTCTTTAGCTTGTCTCGCATTTCTTATATTAAAATTGCTCTTAATTTTATTTGTAACACTCATAGCTTCTTTTTTTGCAACAACCTCTTTTGTTAAATTTTCAATATCACCATAAAAAGGATTTATTACAATTGTTCTTTTATTCTTGATAAATGTTTCTTTGTTTTCTAAGTAATCAAGATACATTGATTTATCACTAGTATTTTTTTGTGAATACTTGTACAACGACGTTTTACCAATCCCATTTGGTCCAAAAATTACAGTATTAAACTCCTTATCTATTTTAAAGTTTTCATTTAATTTCTCTATTATAAAACTGAAGTCACTGTCCGATACAATATTTGTTTTATCTATCACTTTTAATACCCCCCATTATTTATATCTATTATATCACTTTTTTATCGGCTTTTTCGGGTGGAAATTCATCAGATAACATAATTAAACAATTAATTTTATCTTAATTTGATAATCTAGATATTATTGATTAGTGGTATTGTCAATTTTGTAATAAGCTCTTACTAGTTATAAATGTCAATATAGAATCATATAAATAACATTTGTTAATTATTGATAGCAGTCATACTATATAGCTGTTTTCCTTATTACAGTGTTTATAATATTTAAAATAGCAGTCTTTATCTGTAATCATCATAATAAGTAATCTGTTAATGTATTCTATTCTATATTATAAATTCGATCACATACAAAAGAAAACACCTCTAAAATAATCAGTTGTTGCAATTTAACTATCTTACTTTAAAAGTGTTTTTTATTTTATCAATATTATTGTGAATACTTCAGTTTTTAAATTAAACAATATCCTTCTTCTTTACATAACCACTATACTTTGCATAACTACTGCCTTCACTATTAATTAGTATTCCATAATCAATTGAATCAGTAGTAACCATAATAACATGCCAAAGGTTATCTTTATCAACATACATTAAATCAATGTTTTCTTTAATGAACTGATAATCATCTAATAGCCTATCGCTAAACACTTTAAATTGGCTTTCATTTAGGTTTATAACCTTTTCTATTATAAATGTATCGTTAGGTATTAATTCAGTAATTAAAGCCTTTCTAACAAACTTTGCTTTGTTCATTTTTAAGCACCTCTTCTTTCATGTGTATATTAAAATAAACAAAGCTTATTAGCAAGTTTATTTTAACTTATCTTTATGTATTTAATTAACAAGTGATTTATGTCTATTAACTAAAAATATAAATAATTCTATTTCTTTTTTAGTAAGTTCTATTCTTTTAAATGAAAATGGTCCTTCAATACATTTTTCTTCTAATTCAAAGTCATAAAATGAATGTTTAAATATCGATTTAAAAAATAAAACTATAAATGATGTAAAGAATAGAAGATATTCTATTTCTAACTTCTGATCAACTGCGTCCATAGTAATATGAAACTCACTAGCAATATAAGTTATTATTATATCTTTTGTTGGTTTTAGTTTTATAAACTCCATCTTTTCAATATCTTTGATCATATCATTTATTATTTTATCTTGTATGTCTTTCTTTATATGCATAAAGTATGTATAAATAGTATCTTGTTCTTTAGCACGTGGTTCTAGTTCTTTATTAATAATATCAAGCGTTCTAGTTATCTCTCCTGTTGCAATCATTAATGTTGGAACTAATATATCATACACTTTTAAAAACTCTTCAGTGTTTAATACATAAACAAACTCATCTAACACATTTAATACTTCATCAACTTTTTCTTTTACTAATACTTCCATAAATTTTCTCCTTCGATTATAATTCTCAAAACTAAAACTAAGTTTTTCAAAAAAACTACCTCGTGTTTTTTAAATGCCCCCCCTACGGTACCCCGAGGGGTCATTATATTAAGTGATGGGGGGATCTACATTTTATGCCACTCAGTGTCTTTATCTTCAATTCTTTTTTCCATTAGTTCTAGTTCATGCTTCTTATCATGAAACTCTCTACCAAATCTAATAATTAGTAAATACTTAGCACTATTTAAATCTGGTGGATAGTATTTTTTATTTTTAACTACTTTTCTCTTTGTTTTATTATTAGTAGTTTCTATAAATGTTTGGACATCTTCTTCAAAGAAGCCCATAGCCTTTTTATAAATAACATTAAGTAAATCTTCTTTTAATGTAATATGGCCGGTAGAGAATGCTCTAGCAAACTCTACGTGGCGATTTTTCATCTTCTGTAATGTTTTCTCACTAATACCTAATTGTTTAGCTATTTCTCTTTGTGGGACGTTTTTAGCAGCTAGTCTTTCAACTAACTCTAACTTTTCCTTTAATAATCCGGTCTTTTCCCATCTTTCAACAGTATCTAATCTTTTACTCAATTTAATCAACTCCATTAGGGTGGTAAGTTACTTACCCCTCACTTACTAGTAATTGTAGATTTATGATAACCCGTAAGTGATTAAATTGATATAGTGCAACTGCTATCAAATTACTAGAAAAAAAGTTCAAACTATTCGATATTTACTCAAAGCCTGTTTAAATCCATTCTCCAGCTGACAATTCCTATAACACACATTATCGATGCATTAATGGAAGTTTAAAAAAAATTAAGTGTTTTACCATGTTTCTTCTCATATTCTTCTAAATGTCTATCATATTCTCTTTTCCTACTACCATCTCTTTCTCTTTGGTTTTTAATAGTATTAGCTTCAATAGTTCTAATAAGATAATCTTTTTTATTAACGATTGAATGTTTACTACTATCAATCCATCCAGTCTTTTTAATATAAGATGCTGTATATCTTACTGCATTAGTTAAATCATCATTATGATAAATATTATCAATATCATTAAAGTAATCATTTAATTCATTAGCTATTGGATCAGTAACATTAATAATTTCATGTTTTAATAATATTTTTAAATAATAATGGATTTTAAAGGGGACTGATGCCTCATCGAGGCTAAAGTCCTTTATCATTGATTTATCATCAATATGACTATTACTTTGACTATGACTATTACTATGTTGTTTAGCGTTATCATTATCACTATTAGCGTATACGCTTGTGTCATTAACGTATACGCTAACGCCATTAAGGTTAACTAGTGTAAGATTTTTAAGGTTTTCTTTAGGAATTAGTAGTGCTTCATCTAATAGTCTTACTATTCTTCTACTTGTTGCGTGTAGGTAGTTTTCTTGAATATATAGATTTGTAACATAGCCTTCTTTAAATAACTTTTGATCAAATATACCCAGTTCAATAATATATTCAATTACTTCTATTGTTTCTTCCTCTTCACTTCCAATTTGTTCAGAGATAATAAAACTTAAATCATTAATATTTTCAAACTTATAAAATTGACCATTTTGATATATAAATGTTAATAATGCATTATAGACTGCATAACCTAAGTATTTATATCTACCATTTAGTCTTCTTATTTTTAGTTCAGCAAATTCATCTGTTGGCTTATAATAAAAATCTAATCCGTATTTTCGGTGTCTTACCATATTAATTACGCTCTTGTTCTTTCAATGTATTCTCTTAAAGCTTCTTCAGTAATTCTATATTGCTGACCAACTTTAAAAGCTTTTATTTTCTTTTCTCTAATATACTTAATTAAAGTTGGTCTAGATACTTGTAGTATCTTCATCAATTCATTTAAGTTATATACTTTCATTAATTATCCTCTCCTTCTTTTAGTAATAAATCACTCATTATTAATTCACCATCATTTTCTAATCTCTTAACTGCATGACTATATATTTCAGTAGTTTTAATATCTTTATGTCTAAGTATTTGTCTTGCTTCTTCAATTGATAAGTTCCCATGTCTAATTAAGTTAGTTGCTACACTATGTCTTAGACTATGAGCCGTATATCTTTTATCATCAATATCGATTTGTCTTAAATACTCTTTTACTATACCTCTAATACTTCTTGTTCTAAGTCTTGTGTTTTTAATGTTTCTTGGATGAGTTAGAAACAGTGGTTCAAATTCATCATTTCTCTCTCCAAGGTATTTAAGCAAATACTTATAAACTTCGTCTGATAACTTTACATAGTTATCCTTATCATCCATTCCTTTTCCTTGGATGTACAAAAGGTTATTACCCTTAATACTTGAAATATCACTAATATTAGCTCTTTCAACTTCAATAGTTCTAAGGCCTGTTGTCATCATTAATAATATTAAAGCGTGATTTCTTAGACCAATTAAACTATCAGCTTTTGATTCTGATAGTTTAGCTAGTCTTCTTAGTTCTTCTAGACTAAAGGCTCTTCTTTTAAAAGTTGGTTCTATTTTTGCTCCTTTCACTCCTTTAGTAATATCTTTATAGATTTCTTCACTATCAAGAAATCTAAAGAACCCACGTATTACAACAATCCTTTTTTGAATACTTGCAGATCTAACAGTTTTACTAATATATTCTTTATAGTCTAAGATGTCTCTTTTTTCTGGCAATAAAATAAATCTTACTTTTATATACTTAATAAAATCTTTTAATATCTTTTCATATTCATTAATTGTTTGATCCTTTAAGTCTAGAGAACTAAGATATTTAATAACTAATGAATCAAAATCAATAAATTCTTTTTTCATTAGCTAACTCAACACTTTCAATATACTTATTTTCAAGTACATAAAACTCTTCTAATGTTAAATCTAATACTCT
>CAZKGV010000006.1:0-108585 GCA_964552625.1 uncultured Acholeplasmataceae bacterium
AAGATTATTCGTTTCTTTGAAAATTATGTTTAATATAGTTTAGTTATATTTTTTTGATGATCCAATAATATGTGTGCACGGCCGCCTATTTAACAAACGAGTATAGTTGTTTACAATTATTGAACTATCTATATCAACATAGAAGCCTTAAAAGGGACGATAAAAATTGAAAATAAAGTTAATTTGTGGCCCATTGGTTATACAACAAAGTGTACGATTTATGGTATAATTGCTTATGATGGAATACTAGGCTTTTTATTAAATACAAAAAACGACCCTGAAAAAAATGGTCGTTTTTTTGTTTATACTTTTTTCTAAAGAAATTAATAAAATTCCGGCAAAACGAATCGTTGTTTGCCATTAACCTATGAGGGGATATATGTTTCACAATAAGAAGGAGGAAAGAAAAATGAAAAATAAAATTAAATATGATTATTTTAAAGATGAAGAGTTTGATGAAGGTGGATTACCACCAATTATAACCTTAACAAAAGAGCAAATACAAACAAAATTTTTAAACGCATACAATTTAACAATGAAAGATAAGAAACGAATTGGAAGTGATTTAAAAGACGTTATTAAACTATTAACAGACACAAAGACAATAGAAAAAGAAATCACAGAATTAAATGTAGAGTTACTAACAATCACCGAACTAATAAATAAACTGATCCAAGAGAATTCAAAGTCTAATAGTGGAGTTAATGAATATGATAAAAGACTTAAAGAGTTAAAAGATAGGTATAACGATTTAAAGCAACAAAGAGATGAACTTGCTAATGCCAAAAGTGAAAACCAAGCAAAATCATATCGGATTAAAATGTTTTTAGATAATATTGAAAAACCAGATAAAAAGTTGAAAGATTGGAATGATAACATTTGGATGTTGATGGTTGAAAGTGGCAAAGTATATAGAAATAAAAGTATAAGGTTTAAATTTTATAATTGTTTAAGAAGAAAATAAGATTTGTTTTTTCGTAATCCAACAAACTATGTGTATCATTAATTGATATACTGTCAAAATATGTTTAAAATACTTATGATACATTGTTGAGATTATGCTGTAAAAATGCTATAATTTTATTATAAGTTATAGCGTTTTTATATGGAAAAAGAGAATGGGAAATGATAGAAATGGTAAATTTAGGAAAACATTATACTACATCATTTGTTGAATCAGATGGTGTGTCAATTTTAAAAAGAAAATTAGAACAAAATCGAACTATAAAATGTTTTTTTTCAGCTAATGATAAAACACCAAATACTGATGGTTTTTTTGAACTATCAAAAAAGAATCGAACACCAATAAAAAGATTCAATGCTCAAATAAAAACAACTTCCGAACTAACAAACAATAAACTTAGTGTTGATACCAAAATAATGAACTATGTTCTTGAAAAAATAACAATTGATCCTACGTTTTTATTTGTTGTGGACTTAAAAACAGAGGAGATTTATTACAGACATATACATATGGATTATTTATTAAGTATAGAGTTTGATAAAAAGAAAAACATCGTTATTGATTTTAGTAATGATAATACTTTTGATATAGAACTTTTTGAAAAAGAATTAAATATTATAAGCGATAAATACAAAAGGTTTATAGTGAAAAAAAGTAAAATTGAAGTAGCCGCACTTCAAGAAGCCATTAATTATCTAAACGACACATTATTTTCAATTCCCCTACTTGTAGAAACATTAATACCAAATTTACATAGGGTTGGTATTGTAACTTCTACAGAAGAAAAAAAGTTAATTTTTAAATCAAACAACGAGAAAGAATCAGTAATAACATCATCCAATAATTATGGAGCTTTTTTTATCTTAAGAGGGGATAAAAGACATGAAATTGAAGACTTCCAAGATAAAGAAGAATACTCAGACGTTTTTTATGATGGAACAGGTGATATGACACCTATGAAATACGTTAAACATGTTCTTTCTAGAATACTAAAACATTTTTTCAATAGAAGTTCTAACTATGTAAGATATATGCCAGATTTTATTTTATCTGAGATTTCTTTTGCTTTTTTGGACAAAATGGGTTCTAAATATAAAACATTGTCTTCAGAAACTTATAGTAAGACATTTCGCAAAGACGATGTTGATGTTGATGAATTAGAGTTTTTATTTAAAAAAATTATGAAGTATATGATGTATATTTTGAATTCAAATAAAAGTCTATATCAACAAGAGGCTAATTTGAAAAGCATATTAATTAATAGAATTAATAGTTTTATTTCGTATAATGGAATAGATTTTTTAGAATTAGCTACAACATTTTGTCCTCCACAAATTTTTGAAGATACAAATTTTATAGATGATATTTCTGATGAAAACATAAAAAATAACTTATCTATACTAACGACGGAATATTCAATATATTATTCTGCTATTAAGGAATTAATTAAAAGAAATATAAAAACAGTTTGTAGACCCTGGAACTTTGAGCCAAAAAAGGAAATGAGAGTATATTTGATTCATAGTCAATATTCTTTTGACGAAAAGTTTTACAATCAATGTAAAAAATGGTTTGAAGAAACACCGAAGTTTTATAGAAAGACAGTTAAAAACATAAAAAGTATTAGTCTAGATATTAAGACAAAGGCTACTGTTTCAATTGAAGGAAACGGATATAGACCTAATATAAATTTCTCTACTAATTATTACACACAACCCAGTGAAAAATTTATAATTGAAGTAGTAGGAAAAATTGATGATGATGCTATTCATAAATATGGTAATATTGCTTCTGCAAGTAGTACTACTTATAACCTTATAAGTTCTAAGATGCCACTATATTATACTGTAGCAGGATTAATATATAAGAAAATGTCTGAAAGTTATTCCTTAGATTACCATGGAATTTTAATCAAAAGCCAATTAGTGAAGTTTTAATAACAAATTTTAAAATATACCTAAATAGAGTTGAATTGTAATCCGTTGGAAAACCACAAAATGTTTAAGTTAATGTATGATTTGGATATCGCAGATGATTTAACCAAATGACAGAACTTTATATTGTATTAATTAAATTGTGATAAAGCTAATTTATTAGTAATTAAAGAAAATGCATAAGAATATTATCGTAACTTTATTGAATATACCATCCACAATGCAAAGGATTATCTCAAAATATGATGGCACAACTAAGCCGTTAATTCAAATTATAAAGAAAACACCTAAGGGGTGCGTAAAATTTCATAAGGGTGCGTAGTTGTGTTAATTTAGTTATGCTACCACATTGAAATATTGCATTGGCTTCTATTTTTTGGAAAAAAGGTATAATATATACCCACATTCTAAAGAAGGGAGCCTTTTTTATTTATACTTTATAACCATGCTATTTTTTCTATTTCTGCATAAAATTATCAATAAGTAAATTATTTATTGACACTAATATATAACATAATATAAAATAAAAATATACTGATGATTTGCCTTAAATAAGAAAAACAAATAAAGGAGGGTATTTTTGTGAGAAGAACAATCTTTTTGGTTTTAATGTTGATTTTTCTTTTTTTATTAATGGGATGTAAAAATCAAAATATTAATTTTGATGAGATTGAGATTGAAGCTATTGACCGTGTTGATATACCAGAAGGGACTTATAGTATTGAGTATAGTATTGAAGATGTTAGTAATCTAATTAAAAAACATGGTGCAGTTGTCTCATTTACTGTTACAAATACTAAAGATGAAGTTTTAATTGTAACGGGTAATTCATTTACAGTAGAAGCTAATGAAGTTTATACGGTTGTTATTCGGTTAACAATCGGTGATTTTTATAAAGAAAAAACGATCACCATAGCTGCTGTTCAATTGACAAACGATGTTATTATAACATTTGATTTAAATGGCGGTACCGGGTTGTTTCCCCCACTTAGTGTAGAAGAAAATAGTGTTTTAAATCTTACAGATGTACCAACCAAAGATAATTATATGTTTATGGGATGGTATATGGATCTTTCATTAACAATAAAATACACAAATCAAACAATAACTAAAAACACAACCCTTTATGCTAAATGGGAACCAATTACACAAATAACTTATACTGTGTCATACGACTTAAATGGTGTGTTTCAGCCAGAGCCTATTAAAGAAGAAGTCATTGAAGGAAAAAATCCTATTGGACTAGATTGGACGCCTGAAGATAATGGTTATATTTTTTTGGGATGGTCTTTAGATGAATTTGCTAAAACATCAACGCCTTTAAATGAAATAATTATTCAAGGTGATACGACAATCTATGCTGTTTGGGAAATAAAGAAATTTATTGTTACATTTAATGTAGATGATGGCATTTTAATAAGTGGTGATGAGGTCCAAGAGGTGTCTTATGAAGGAAGTGCAATAGCACCAATCTATGAAAAAGAAGGCTATACTTTATCTTGGGACAAGGAATTTAATAGTGTTACAAACAATTTAGAAATAAATGGTATTTGGACAATTAAGAAATTTATTGTTATATTTGATGGAAATGGTGGAGATTTAATAAGTGGTGATGAAGTTCAAGAGGTAACTTATAAAGAAAGTGCAATAGCACCACTATATTTAAAAGAACATCACACATGTCAGTGGGATGTTAACTTCTATGAGGTCACCTCAGATTTAGTAGTTACTGCCATTTGGATAAAAGATCAATTTACTGTTACATTTAATGGAAACGGTGGAACTCTTTTAGCTGGTAATGAAGTTGTACAAGTTGAATATGATGAAACAGTAGTAGCGCCTGTTTATAAAAAGGAAGGCTATATTCTAACGTTTGATAAATCCCTTGATAATATAAAAACTGATTTAGAAATTAATGCTGTTTGGAATCTATATTTACAAGTAAATGAGTTTAACGAGGCCGATCCATTTGGTGAGTTTATATTATTTGGTGAATATCCGCAAACCATAAAAGATCCAAGTGTTACCATCAATTCAGAAGTAACGGACTTAAGAGGATATGCTTTAGGTAGTGATGGTTTTTATTATGCATCAAAAAAGGGTAAAGCATTTACACCCCACTCTGTGTTTAGTAATGGAGAAATAATATATGAAACTATAACTTATCAATTTAGAGTTGAACCTATTAAGTGGAGAATCCTTTCAGTTTCAGATACAGAGTATTTTATATTTTCAACAATAGCATTGGAAGCAAAACAGTTTTATGAATCAAATTCTCCAAGAGAAATTGGCGGAAAAACGATTTATGCTAATAACTATGAACATAGTGATATTAGGGATTGGCTTAATAATGAATTTTTAAATCTAGCTTTTTTTGCTCCTCAAGCAAATATAATATTAAATACAACAGTAGACAATAGTGCATCATCCACTGGTGGGTCTAATTCATATGCTTGTAATAATACTGTAGATAAAATTTATTTGCCAAGCTATAAAGAATTAACTAAATCAGATTATGGATTTGATGAAGACTATACGGCGCATGATCCAAACAGACAAATTTATGTAACAGATTATGCAAGAGTTACAGGGGCAAACTTTAGCTATTCTGAAGATTTTTATGGTTATGGAAAAATGTGGTTACGTTCACCTAATAGCTGGGAAAATTATTCTATAAGAGGAACTTACAATAATGGTCATATTGGCGATAGAATTAATGCAATAAGTAAAACTACATCTGTTGTTCCAATGTTAAGGATATCAAAATAACAAAACCTTTATAAGTGATTATAAGGATGAAAATTCAAATATGGCTTAACAAAGACAAAATTTAGGGGTGCGCAATTGTATTAAAATAGAGTATTCAACCCAAGTTAAATAAATAGGTTTGATACAATTTGTATTAGACCTTTTTGGCTATAAATTGCAGATAAGGCAGGATGAAAACGGAAAGGAAAAGCGAAAACTAAAAAGACGAGTTTAGAATAAGAATATGTCCAAATTATTTTGTCTATAGCTGAGCTGAACAAAAATCAATTAGTCCACTCAAACAATGACAAAACATCGGTTGTGATGTGTTATATTGTTAAAGAGGTCGCTCTTCTAAAAGAAAAAAAGCATATTTAAACAGAATAATTGAAAATAATATTAAAGAATCAATGTTAACAAATGGCTGTGTTGTAATTAAAGGTCTTAAGCGGTGTGGTAAAACCACAAAAACCTGCAACGTTTAAACAATATGAGTTAGATTTATCATTTATGTTTTTCATGTGATAACAATCAAGTTTTCTTAAATATATTATAAAAATAAATAAGTATCGTATATAATATAATCAAGATGGTATATGTTAGGTTATTTATGTATCATATGTAATATTTGAAAATAAGAAAAGAGTGATGATATTGTTTAAAAAACTTTTAGCTAAACTAAGGAAAGCAAAAAGCACTATTAGTGTAAAAACATATAAAAAGCCTTTGTTTTTTATTATATCTTTAATGATTTTCATTAATCTTGTTATTTTGGTATTAGCAGCAGTCATCGCCTTAAATATTGATGATGGTTTTAAAAACTTTTTTGATGCTTTTGCTAATGGATCAATAAAGTGGTTAATTCTTCCTAACTCAGTTTTGGTTATTGAAAATCCTAAGTTATTATTACTTGCTGTTTTTGTTTTGGTGGTTGGAATGGTGTTATTCTCTGGGATTATAATTGCTTTAACTACCAATCAAATAAAAACTTATATTGAGAAAAAACAAACATCTTCTGGGAAACTACACTTACAAGATCATATTGTAATTTTAAATTGGAATAATAAAGTTCCAGAACTTATTGCTGATCTATTATATATCGAAGATCAAAAAATTACGTTAGTTCTTTTAGCAGATATAGATAAAACATATGCTGAAAGACAAATTCAAAACGTTATCTCTGATTTAGATGTTTCAAAAAAAGATATTAAAGATTTAATGATATTAGTAAAAAAAGGAGATCCATTACTTGAAAGTGATTTAAAAGATATATCAATTGATAATGCCAGGGCAATAATTATTATGAATGAAGAAAAAAACAATGGTATGTCTTTAAAGAAAAGTGATCTTTCAGTAATAAAAATAATTTTAGCGCTCTCAGAATATGATATATCTTTAGATGTACCTTTTGTTGCAGAAATTAAAGATCACGATTCAATAGAAAAAGTTAATGTGCTTAATAAAATAGTCGATTCACTTAAAAACAGAGTAGTCTTACCTATTTGTTTTGATATGCGTTTAGGTCAAATAATTGCGCAAACTGTTATTGATTCTAAAATGGAAGAACTATATTTATCACTTTTTTCATTTCAGGATGCTGAGGTTTATTATTTAAAGAACACAAGTTTTGAAGAAGCTTTAAAAAGTCATCCCTACCTAACACCACTTGGAGAAGACAAAAAGGGAGTTTTTGTGTTAGCAGAGTGTGATAAAAACCTTAATGTTAAAGCTTCTTTTACAGGCGAGATAAAAAGATTAAAATTAAAACCGTTTAAAGAAGATAAAAACTTAGATGTTTATATTGTCGGTCAAAATAACAAATTAGATTTTATCTTAGAAGCTTTTCAAGAATATAAAAAGATTTATCAAAATAAATTTAGTGCTCAACATGTAGATAGTGAGGAAATAAGCAATTTATTAACAACGATAAACAATAATAAAAAAGAATCTACGATATTGTTATTAAGTGATGAAAATCAAGAAATGGATGCCTTAGACGCTAATGTTATAGATACATTGATATTTATAGAATCTAATCTTACAAATAAACAAACAAATTTAATCGTTGAATTGTTTGATCCTAAAAACTATACAATTATTTCAAACTTCAATATTAAAAATACAATTATATCCAACAAAATTATTTCATTACTTCTTTCAAAACTAGCTCTTTATCCTAAAACAGCCCCTTTTTATGAAGATTTATTAACTATAACATTAGAAGAAGATGAACATAAAGACAAAGCGCAGATTTTTATTAAAAAGGCTTGTGATATATTTGTTTTTGAAGATAAATTAAGTTTTTCTTCAATTAAAGAATTTATTGTTTCTTTTTACTACTCTAATAATAAAATATCTATGCCAATAGGATTTGTAAAAAATGATAAACTACAGTTGTTTTATGGTGATTTGACTAAAATACCTTTTATTATTGAAAAAGATGATTATATTATTTTAATTAATTTGTAAAATAAGTACATAGTAATGATGAGATTTTAAGTTGAATTAGAAACAGATAAAAAAACACAGAAACAATTGATAGTGTCTGTGTTTTTTTAATACTTAACTGTATTAAGAAGAAGTGGTTGTTATTTATTTAGCAACAAAGCAGCTAAAGCGCCTGCCATTTTTTTATTGTCAGTGATATCTAGTCTGATGTTTGTATTTAAGTTGAGTTCAAGTCGAAATATTTTTTCATTTCTAACTTTGATAACATTTTCTTGTTTAAATACTTTAATCGATTTTATTACATCTTTATCAAACCCTAGCATGTAAAATATGCCGTTGTTATGAGTTAGAAACTTCATGTTTTTTTTGCCGCTGAAAAGATTTGCTGTTCTTGTGTTAAGGTTATCTCTTAGCTTTAAAAAACCAGAAATCCAAACCTTGTGATCATCGATTGCCCCAATTCTTGTAAGTAGCGCTTCTAAATCTTTTAATTCATCTTTGCTGTATTTTGCTTCAATTGTTGCTAGTTTTTCTTGAGGTTTGAAACTTTCTTTTCTTTCTTTTTCGTATTTTTCTTTTTCTTCTTGACTCATGTGCTTGACTGCTGATTTTTCAATCGCACCGCCAATTTTTTGTTTAATTTTTTTAAAAAATCCCATATAATATCATCCTTTCCAAATTCAATTATAGTTTATGTTAGGTGTTTTAAAAAACAATATGCCTTTAGGCTATGAAAAATCAAAATCATTAAGTTCGTGGAAATATTGGTTTTCAAAATGTATAATAGCATTAAAAGAAAACCAAGTAAAATTGATTTTTACAAACAAAAATATTAATTTTGGAGGAAAAAAGATGCATAAGTTAACAGATAAAGATATAAAGTATTTAAAAGAAGCGATTAATTTAGCAAAAGAAGCGTTAAATAGTGGTGATCAACCTTTTGGGTCTGTTTTAGTCTCAAAAGAGGGAAAAGTTTTATTTAAAGACCGCAATAGAGTAAAAGATGGGGACCATACAAGACATCCAGAATTTGAAATTGCTAAGTGGGCAATGAATAATTTATCATTAGAAGAAAGAAAATCTGCAACCGTTTATACTTCAGGTGAACACTGTCCAATGTGTGCTGCTGCACATGGCTGGGCAAATTTAGGGAAGATTGTTTATGCAGCAAGTTCAAAGCAACTAATAAAATGGCTTAAAGAGTTTGATGTTAAGCCAAGTAACGTAAGGCCACTACCAATAAACAAGGTAATAAAAAACACTATTGTTGTTGGGCCAGCTAAATTGTTAGCTGAGCAAGTTAAAAAACTACATTTTCAGTATTATCAAAAAAAGAATAAGATATAATTTTCAAATAAAAAGTTAATAAGAAAAAAAATATGTGAGCGTTTTAAATAAGGCTTTTTTTATCGTTGCTGTTCGTGTTACAATAGATATGAATATGAAGAGAAAAGGATAAGAATATGAGAATAACAGATCATCCAGTTTTAACTTTTCCGAAGAGAAAAGAAGTGGTTTTCTTTTTTGAGGGGAAAAAAGTGATTGGTTATGAGGGAGACACAGTTGCCTCAGCACTTCATAATTTAGGTGTTTTAACTTTAAGTTCAAGTATTAAAAGAAAAAGACCTAGAGGTTTTTACTGTGCAATTGGTCATTGTGCATCTTGTAATATGGTTGTTGATGGAAAGCCAAATGTTAGAACATGTATTACTTTATTAAAGGAAAACATGAAAGTAGAAAGACAAACCAACAAGGGGGTAATTAAATTATGATTGAAAAAGATTTAATTATTATTGGTGGCGGGCCTTCAGGGTTATGTGCGGCTAAAATTGCTGGTGAGGCTGGTGTTGATGTTTTGCTTGTGGAAAGAAGTTTTGATTTAGGGGGCCAACTAGTTAAGCAAACCCACAAGTTCTTTGGTTCAAAAAATCAATACGCAAAAATGCGGGGATTTGATATTGCTAAAAAGTTAATAGCAGATATTTCTAGTTTATCTAATGTAGAAGTTAAAACAAACACAACAGTAGTTGGTCTTTATTCTGATTATGTTGTAACGACACTAGAAGAAGATCTATATGTTCGCTATAAAGCAAAAGCGGTTATTGTTGCCACTGGAGCATGTGAAAAGTTTTTAGCTTTTGAGAATAATGATTTGCCAGGGATATATGGTGCTGGTGCGGTTCAAACATTGATGAATCTTTATGGCATTATCCCTGGGAAAGAAATTGTGATGGTTGGTAGTGGTAATATTGGTTTAATTGTTTCTTATCAACTGCTGCAAGCAGGAGTCAGGGTAAAGGCAGTTATTGAGGCGGCTGAAAATATTGGTGGTTATAAAGTTCATGCATCAAAATTGCGCCGTTTAGGAGTGCCAATTTTAACCTCAACAACAATCAAAAGAGCAATTGGAATAAATAAAATTGAGCAAGTTGAACTAATAAAACTTGATCAAAATTGGCAAGAAATTGAAGGAACAAGCGAATTTATGAAGCTAGATGCTTTATGTATTTCTGTTGGCTTATCACCAATGCATCAATTATTATCAATGGTTAATGCTAAGACAAAATATATTAATGAATTGGGAGGTTTTGTCCCGGTAGTTAATGATAAATATGAAACAACGATTAAAAATATTTTTGTTTGTGGTGATGCTCTTGGAATTGAGGAAGCTTCATCAGCAATGATGGAAGGGTATTTAACTGGTTTATATGTAACTGAAAGTTTAAAGAAAAAACATCCTAGTTATGAAGGTTTGGTAAATCTTTATCAATCACAGCTTAATTTATTAAGAGACGGACCATTTGGGATTAAAACTAAAGTTGGTCTAGAAAAACTTAGAAGGGAGCTTGATCATGCTTAATCAAACAGGAATTCCAACATTAAAGCAAGTCTTATCCCGATTCCCTAATAACAAAGCGCTTGTTAAAGCAAAAGCGGTAATAGAATGCTACGAGGACATTCCTTGTAATCCTTGTGAAACAAGCTGCCCTGTTGGTGCTATTTATATTGGTGATAATATTAACAGTCAACCGGTTTTGGATGTAGATAAATGTATTGGCTGTGGCCTTTGTGTTCAGGCCTGTCCAGGACTGGCAATTATTTTAGTTCAAATAAAGAAAGAAAAAGCTATATTTAGTATTCCTTATGAGTTTAGGCCAACGCCAGTTAAGGATCAAATTTGGCAAGGAGTAGATAGAAAAGGAAATATTATTTGTGATGCGAAAATTGAAAAGGTGTTATTAACAAAAAAACAAGACCATACAGCAATAATAACAGTTTCTATTCCCGTTGAGTATATCCATCAATTTATTACAATTAAGGAGAAAAAAGATGAATAAAAAGAATGTTATTATCTGTCGTTGTGAAGATATTTCTTTACAGCAAATTCATGATTTTCTAGATCAAGGTTATACTACTTTTGAAGATATGAAGCGGCTGCTCCGGGTTGGCATGGGACCATGCCAAGCAAATACTTGTGGTCATTTAATTCAAAGGGAAATTGCTAAGTATTTAGGTAAGAAGGTTGAAGAAGTAAAAGTACATAAAACTAGACCAATGATTATGGGTGTACCTTTAAAAAGTATTGCAAAGGAAGTAAAAAAATGAAAACAAACATTTTAATTATCGGTGCGGGTATTAGCGGTGTTAGTATCGCTTATAATTTGGCAATTAAAGGTTTTAAAGGTATTCATGTAGTTGATAAAGGTTATTTTACCAATGGCGCTACAGGTAGGTGTGGTGCAGGCATACGTCAGCAGTGGGGGACAAAAACTAATTGTCTTTTAGCAAAAAGAAGTATTGAGTTTTTCCAAAAGGCCAAAGATATTTTAGATTATGATGGTGATTTAGAGTTTAAACAAGAAGGTTATTTAATTCTTGCAACAACCAAGCAAGAGCATGATCAATTTAGTAAAAATGTTAAACTACAAAACAAATTAGGCATTCCCTCAAAACAGTTAACTAAAGAAGAGGCTTTAAAAATAGTGCCACATTTAAATAAAGATGCATTTTTAAGTGCGACATTTTGTCAAACCGATGGTCATCTAAATCCATTTAAAATGACCGAGGCGTATTATTTAGCTGCAAAAAGGCTTGGAGTGAAGTTTTCATTTTTTGAAGAAGTTGTTGATATAGTTACTAAGGGTAAAAAAATTGAAAAAGTTATTACTACTAAAAATACATACCATACAAACAAGGTTGTTAATGCCGCAGGCGGATATGCGCATGAGGTTGGCATGCTTGCTGGTGTTGAAATACCGGTTTATTCAGAAAATCACGAAATTTTAGTAACTGAACCAATTGAAAAGATTCAAGGCCCAATGGTGATGAGCTTTTCTAAAAACATTTATTGTCAGCAAGTTCCCCACGGTTCATTTATTATGGGAAGAAATAATCCAGATGTAGAGCATAATCATGATATTGAGTCAACTTGGCAGTTTTTAGATCAAATGTCAAAAACAGTTGTTGATATATTGCCAGCAGTGGGAAATCTTCGGGTAATTAGACAGTGGGGAGGATCATATAATATGAGCCCTGATCGCCAACCTATCTTAGGTGGGACAGAAAATCTGGAAGGTTTTTATATGGCATGTGGTTTTAGCGGGCACGGGTTTATGTTAGCCCCTGTTGTTGGTATTTTATTAAGTGAAATTATTATGGGTGAAAAAACATCATTTGATATGGCTGAGTTATCAATTGATCGTTTTAAAAATAAAACTGAATTTGTTATTGAAAAATCAGTAGTATAAAAGGAGAGAAAAATATGGCAATCTACGATTATCAAATGGAACCTTTCAGTGACTTAAGTTTAGAAAAGAATAAACAAGCTTATTTAGAAGGTCTTAAAAAGGTTCGCAGTTATTTAGGCAAAGACTATAAGTTGGTTATTGATGGGAAAAGAATTGAAACAAACAAAAAAATGGCCTCACTTAACCCAGCTAACCACAAAGAAATTATTGGCACAATCTCACAAGCTTCAATTGAGCAGGCAGACCTAGCTTTAAATGCGGCATTAAATGCCTTTGAAGATTGGCGTTTTGTTAAACCAGAAATTAGAGCTGATGTTCTTTTTAAAGCGGCAAGTATAATCCGGAAACGCAAATTTGAGTTTTCTGCATTACTGACACTGGAAGCGGGCAAACCGTGGGCTGAGGCAGATGCAGATGTTGCTGAGGCAATTGATTTTTTAGAGTATTATGGTAGACAAATACTTGAGTTAGAAAAAATTGATCAAAAAATATTATCAAGAAGACATATTGAAAGAAATGAATATAAATATATTCCCCTTGGTGTGGGAGCGATTATTACTCCTTGGAATTTTCCTTTAGCAATTTTGGCGGGAATGTCAAGTGCTGCGATTGTAAGTGGAAATACAGTTTTATTAAAACCAGCTTCTACTACGCAAGTAATTGCTTATAAGTTTGTTGAAGTGCTAGAAGAAGCGGGACTTCCAAAAGGAGTTATTAATTTTATTCCTGGAAGTGGAAGAGAAATTGGTGATTATTTAGTTAATCATCCAAAAGTTAGATTTATCTCTTTTACTGGTTCAAAAGCGGTTGGTGTACAAATCTATGAAAGAGCTGCAA
Source organism: uncultured Acholeplasmataceae bacterium (assembly GCA_964552625.1). GTDB lineage: Bacteria > Bacillota_I > Bacilli_A > Acholeplasmatales > UBA5453 > UBA5453. The sequence goes on from CAZKGV010000006.1 coordinate 13,680, forward strand.
AAGTCCACCCTGGACAATTATGGTTAAAACGAGTAATTGCTGAAATGGGCGGAAAAGATACGATTATTGTTGATAAAGAAGCAGACCTAGATTTAGCTGCTGATTCAATCGTTAAATCAGCATTTGGCTTTAGTGGTCAAAAATGTAGTGCTTGTTCAAGGGCTGTTATTCATAGTGATGTTTATGATCAAGTAGTTGAGAAAATGTTAGAAATTGTTAAAACTTTAAAGGTCGGGAATCCAGAAGACCCCGAGACTTTTGTTGGACCAGTTAACGATATTAACGCATTTAACAAAATTACTTCTTATATTGATGTAGGTAAAAAAGAAGGTAGGTTAATTTTTGGTGGTAAAGCAGATGCTAAAACAGGCTATTTTATTGAACCAACAATTTATGTTGATCTTAAACCTGATGCAAGACTGATGCAAGAAGAAATCTTTGGGCCAGTCTTAGCGGTATGTAAAGTTAGTGATTTTGATGAAGCTTTAAAGGTGGCAAATAATACCGAATACGGGCTAACTGGAGCTGTTATTTCTAATAACCGGATGAACTTAGAAAAAGCGAGAAAAGAGTTTCATGTTGGCAATCTTTATTTTAACCGTAAATGTACAGGCGCGATTGTTGGATATCAACCATTTGGTGGCTTTAATATGAGCGGAACAGACTCAAAAGCTGGTGGGCCGGATTATTTATTTCTTCATATGCAAGGAAAAACTGTCTCAGAAGCATTTTAAATTAGTTTAAATATAATAAAAGTGTTGGCATAATAGTCAACACTTTTTTGTAAAAAGCTTGTTAGATATAAGACATATTACAATAAATCTATTTCATACAAAGAAGAATAAACTAAACTACCACCGATTCTTTGACTGCGGAAAATAGTAAGTTTTGTAACATGTTCAGTAATACTTATTAGCGGTAAGGTATTGGTTTTTTGATTAAATATAACTTCTCTTGCTAAGGTTATGTGAGGGCTAAACTTTTGTTTATTAACCTTTATTTCAGCATTTAATATCGCTTTATTTACTAGTTTAGCCAGATTGTTTAATTTGTTTTTACCTTCGGTTATGCCAGCCCAAATAATTTGTTTATCACCTTTGAAAAAAGCACCAACATCGGCTATCTGCATATTAAAATTCTTAAAATGACTTAGTTCATTTTTTAAAGACCAAAACAGCGTTTCTATTTGGTTTAGTGTTAGCTCGCCAATAAATTTGATTGTCAGATGAAAATTAGCAAAATTTGTTGGATTTTTCTTTATTGCATTTTCTAACCATTTTCTTTGTAGACCATATAAAGCTTCTTTTGTTTGATTGCTTAATGCAATACCGATAAAAACTCTCATATTATATTCACCCAAGCTTATTATATGTAAAAAAGTTAACAGAAGCAAAAATAGTTAAATATAAATTCGCTTAATTAAAATGTTTTTAAGTAAAATCCAAATATTATGGTTTTTTTATTGATATATATATTATTATGGTAAAATGTTAACAGGTTTAAACTTTAAATAATGAGGGAAAAAAATGAAAATAAAACGTGTGGTTGAAAAACCTTATAGTGTTGTCAGTAATATGAAGCGCTTTAATATTGCTAAACCTGTGAAAAAACAAAGGCTGTTTTTGTTGCCAATTATTTGGCTTTTAGCCCTTCCGGAAACTTTTAAAAGAAGAGTTAAAATAACCAAACACAATATGAAGTCTTTAAAAAAGGAACCATATATATTGTTATGTAATCATAACTCATTTTATGATTTTAAAGTTGCTACTAAAGCAATTTTTCCCCGGAGAGCGACCTACATTGTTGCGGTGGATGGTTTTATCAATAGAGAGTGGATTATGAGAGAAGTAGGCTGTTTTCCAAAAAGAAAGTTTATTACTGATCCCGGTCTGATTAAGCAAATCAAACGAAGTGTTTTTAATCTTAAACACATCTGTATGATTTATTCTGAAGCAAGATATTCACATGTTGGAGCAACAACAACTCTCCCTGATAGTTTGGCTAAATTAGTCAAGCACTTAAAGGTGCCTGTTGTAAGTTTAATCACGCAAGGGAATCATTTGGCACAGCCGGTGTGGAATTTAAAAAAACGGAAAGTTAAAACTGCAGCTAAAATGACTCATTTAATTACCAAAGAAGAAACTACAAGCCTTTCGGTTGCTGAGATAAACAAGCGTATTAATGAAGCTTTTTTGTATGATGATTATGCTTGGCAAAAAGAAAATAAAGTTAAAATTAGTGAGTCATTTCGTGCAGAGGGGCTAGAAGCTATGCTTTATAAGTGTCCCAGTTGTAAAACTGAAGCAATGATGAGCACTAGTAAAAATGAGATTAAGTGTGAAGCTTGTCAGAAACTTTGGGTCATGGATGAATACGGAAGCCTAAAAGCCCAAGACGGTAAAGATATTTTTACTCATATTCCTGATTGGTATAATTGGGAAAGAGAAGAAGTAAAAAAGGAAATTATTAATAAAACGTATTATTTTGAGCATGAAGTTGATGTTAATATGCTACCAAGCAGTAAAGGCTTTTACCAAATAGGAAAAGGAAAACTAATTCATAGTTTAGAAGGTTTTAAAGTAACAGGAAGTGGCATGGGTGAGTCGTTTGAGTTTGTAAAGACTCCTTTGGAAAATTATGGCGTTCATGTTGAATACAATTATTTTGGGCGTGGTCATGGTATTAGTTTTAGTACTAATAAAGATACATTTTACATGTTTTCTAAAGAAAAAGATTATTTGGTGACAAAAGTTCATTTTGCGGTGGAAGAACTTTATAAGATTGTATTAGAAGAAAAAAAGTTAAACCGAGATAAATAGTCACTAAAATGTTTAAATAATGTTTATTAAGTGGTGGTTGTTTAAAGAATTTGTGTTTGATAATTTAGTTTAAGAGAAGAAAGATTAATATTTTGTGTTAATAAGAATGTTAATCTTTTTTTGTTTTTGTTTAAAAAAGGAGTTATTTACTCAAATATAGTGTTATAATCATTAATGGAAATAAGGAGGATGAGAAATGAAAGATTTGTTGCATATAAAAAGCAAAATAAAATTTAATCAAGAAATTGAAAAGATGCATCCTCATGATGTTGTTTTATACGTTGAAAGTTTAAAAGAAGAACAACAAGATGATTTTTATGCCAGATTAACAAGCGAAAACTTAGCTGATGTTGTTGCTTATTTAGAACCTGATGTTGCAGCTAATGTAATTAACAAACTGAATATCGAAGTACAAAAATCTGTTATTGAGAACTTAGAAGTTGATGATGCAGCTGATATTATGGTTTACTTAAGGAATCAAGAAAAAATCTTAGAAGACGTTTTTCAAAAAGAAAAAATTCAAAAGATTTTAACATATGAAGAAGATCAAACAGGCTCATTTATGACAACTTCGTATATTGGTTTTCAAGAATCTTTTAGTAAAAAAGAAGCAACAAAAATCGTTATAAAAGAAGCTGGTGAAGTTGATAGCATTACTAATTTATTTGTTTATAATAAGGACAATAAATATGTTGGTGCAATTGAACTTAAGAAATTAATTAAAGCTAATGATGAAATAGAAATTATTGATATTATGGATTCATATCCGTTTGTTTTTGATACTGATTTGATTCAAAAAAGTGTCCATAAAATTAAAGAATATGGGCTTTATGAGGTTCCGGTATTAAATAACCAGCACGAGCTTGTGGGTTTACTGACACTTGATGATGCGCTTGATGTTTATCATGAAGAAACTATCCTGGATTATGAAATGCTTTCTGCCTTGCCTGATACAACCACAAAAGGCTTTCTTGCTTCAGCTGTTAAAAGGCTTCCTTGGCTTTTGCTTCTTTTAATACTCTCAATTCCGATTGCTTTTTTAACAACAAGATTTGAAGAAGTAATTGCAACAGTTACAATTCTGGCAATATTTCAGCCACTTATTTTAGATGCTGGTGGTGATGTTGCTACGCAAACGCTTGCAGTTACTTTAAGAATTTTAACTAAAGATAAAAAAGGCGCATTAAAAAATGGTGCAAAAGAGATTATAGCAGGAATGATTAATGGTTTGTTACTTGGTATTTCAGCAGCAATTATTGCTTATTTATTAGCTTTAAGTATTAAAACAAACGCTCCTTTTAATATAAGTATTGTTGTCGGTTTATCTTTGACTTTAACTATTTTTAGCGGTCCTTTTTTTGGTCTTTTAATTCCAATATTTCTAGATAAAATAAAAATCGATCCAGCAGTAGCCTCAGGTCCTTTTATTACAACTTTAATTGATATTGCAAGTGTATTTATTTATTTTGGTTTAGCCAGTTTGATTATGGGGGTATTTTAAGATGGATAAATATATTTTACTTAACGATGTTCAACTAAAAAAACAAATATCTAAAAAACATCCAGTTGACATAGCCAAACTAATTGAAGGGGCTACAGTTGATGTTCAAATGCGAGTAATAAGTATCCTTCCTATAGGTAAGGTAATTGAGGTATTTAAGCAATTACCCAGTTCTTTTGGTAAGTATTATTTTAACTTTTTAAAAGAAAAAGAGAAAAAGCAATTCTTAAATGCTTTTGAGATGAATGAACTGAAAAATTTTGTTTATTCTTTTGACCCAACTTTTCAAACCTATATTTATACACTTCTAGGGCCAGAAAAATTAGAAAAACTAAAACAGCTTTTAAGTTATGATGAAACATTAGTGGCATCTTTAATGACTTCTGAATTTATTGTAATAAAGAATACAAATAGCATTCAAGAAGCAACCGCAAAAGTACTTAAGAATGCTAAAGATAATGTCTATATCGATGATATTTTTGTTGTTGATGAAAAAGCTAAGTTTTATGGCACAGTTTCGCTAAAAGATTTAATTATTGCTAGAAAAGGTGATAGCTTAGAAGACATTATTACCAAAACTAAAGAAACACTTAGCCTAACAGATTCTCTTAATAAGGGTTATCAGCATTTTCGTGATTATGATAAAAATGTTATGGCCATTATCGATGAAAACAATTTTTTAGTTGGAGTTGTGATGGGTGATGATATTTTTAAACAAATTGCTCAAGTTCACGAAGAAAATATTGAAAAGTTAGTAGCGGTTGGGGATTATGATGAGGCATCAAGTGCGGGAAAAAGAGCGATGCAAAGGCTTCCTTGGTTGCTGGCTTCTGTTGTTCTTAATTTAGTAATAGCGGCAACTCTTACGGTTTTCCAAGCGACAATTGAGCAAGTTTTAGCACTTGTTTTGTTTCAGCCAATGATTTTAGGAATGGCTGGTAATATTGGTACACAATCAATTGCGGTGACAATTTTAAAACTTAATGAATCACTTTTAGAAGATAAAAAGGAAACTAAAAGACATGTGTTAAAAGAAGTAGGCATTGGCTTTATTAATAGTATATTAGTTGGGATTGCTGGATTTTTAATATCTTATGGTGTACTAAGCTTAATAAAGATTGGTTCCCATAATCCAATTGATGTTTCCTTTGTTATTGGCACATCATTAAGTGGGGGTATGTTTATTTCCGCATGTTTTGGGGTTTTTATTCCTGTTTTTTTAGAAAAACGGAAAATAGATCCTGCAGCTGCATCAGGTCCAATTATCTCAACGATTAATGATTTTTTTGCTTTAGCGACATACTTTGGTATTGCAACATTAATGTTTATCTTATAAGACTAGAAAATATTTTACCGCTAAACAATGATTAAAAAGATGCTTATTTTCAAGCGTCTTTTTTTCTTTATTTAGAAGTTTTCAAATTAATTAACATTTGACTTTCAAAACGGAAATGTTTGTGTTAAAATAGTTAGGTATCTAGGTAAATTTAGGGGGGGATCTTTAATGAAAAGGGAAAGAATAAGCCAGTATTTGTTTGCTTTAAGTAATAAACTTCGAAGGACTATTGACAAAAAACACCAAGCTTTTGGTATCTCAGGTGGACAATCGCGGGTTTTAAATTTTATTTATCGTCATAGTAAAAATAATGATGTGTTTCAAAAAGATATTGAAACATTTTTTTCAATTAGAAGTTCCTCGGCAACTGAGATAGTCAAAAAATTGCTTAATTTAAAGTTGATTAAAAGAACAGTTTTAAAAGAAGATAAAAGAATGAAAAAATTAGAGTTAACTGAAGAAGGACTTAAAATAGTAGCTCAAACCTTTAAAATTCTTGATGCAATTGAAAAAGAGTTTAAAGAAAAAGTTTCGAAACAAGATTATAAAAACTTAGTTCAAAGTTTAGATATCTTTGAACTTATTATTGATAAAAAGGAGGATTCCAATGCTTAAGTTATTAAAATATATAAAAACTAGAAAAGTTAAGACATTGCTAATTCCTGTTTTTGTAATTTTTGAAGTAATAGCGGAAGTGTTAATTCCTGTTTTTATTGGGAAATTAATTGATAGTATTAAAATAGGTGAAACAAACAATATTTACATATACGGTATTATTATGGCTTCCTTAGCGATAATAGCCTTATTTTTTGGGATTTTAGCATCTAGGTTTACTGCAAGTGTATCAACTGAATTTGGGAAGAATTTAAGAAAAGCTCAATATGAAAATATTCAAACATTTTCTTTTGAAAATATTGATAAGTTTTCCACTTCCAGTTTAATTACAAGAATGACCCTTGATGTTTCTATGATTCAAAACTCTTTTCAAATGGGAATAAGAATTGCCTTTCGGGCGCCAGGATTGTTGCTGTTTTCGATAATCAGCTCATTTTTAGTAGCGGGTAAAATGGGGCTTATTTTTGTCGGGGTAGTGCCTTTACTAGGATTTGGCCTTTTTATTGTAATGAGAGGAGCTCATAAATATTTTAGGCAAATGTTTCAAAAGATTGATAACTTAAACTTAGTAATTCAAGAGGATTTAAGTGGAATTAGAACCATTAAATCATATGTTCGTGAAGATTATGAGATTAAGAGATTCAATCATGCTGTTTATGATGTTGCTGATAATGCAATTAAGGCTGAAAAGTGGGTTATTTTCAATAATCCAATAATGTCTTTTTCAGTGGGATTAAGTTTTGCGCTTATTGGGTGGTTTGGTTCTTACAATATGGTTTATCATGGTTTTACAGAAGGTCAGTTTGCTAATATTATTACTTATGTTATGCAAATACTTTTTAGTTTGATGATGTTATCGCATGTGTTTTTGTTTTTAGTTATCTCAAAAGCGGCTGTTAAAAGAATTTCGGAAGTTTTAGATGAAAAAACAACACTATTTGAAATAGAAGATCCAAAAAGTGAGATTAAGGATGGTTCAATTGTTTTTGAAAATGTTTCTTTTAATTACTCACAGACAGAGACAAAAATGGTTTTAAATAATATAAACTTAAATATTCCATCTGGTTCGTTTGTTGGTATTTTTGGTGCTACTGGAACAGGCAAAACTTCACTAGTCCAATTAATCCCGCGCCTATACGATGTAAACAAAGGAAAGGTTTTGGTCGGTGGTGTGGATGTTAGGGATTATAAGCTTAATAAAATTAGAGAAGCAGTAATGATTGTTTTGCAGAAAAATGTTTTGTTTTCGGGAACTTTAAGAGACAACATCAAATACGGGAAAGAAGATGCAACTGACCAACAAATAATTACAGCTCTTAAAAAAGCGCAAGCTTATGAGTTTGTTAAAACTTGGAAAAACGGTTTAGATTCATGGATAGAACAAGGTGGAGTAAATGTTTCTGGAGGCCAAAGACAAAGGCTTTGTATCGCAAGAGCTTTAATTTCAGAACCTAAAGTTCTTATCTTAGATGATTCGACAAGTGCAGTTGATACAAAAACAGATTCATTAATAAGAACAACTCTTAAACATGAAAATCCAGAGATGACCAAAATTGTAGTTTCACAAAGAATTTCTTCAATTGAAGATGCTAATATGATAATTATTTTAGATGATGAAGGCATTAATGCGATAGGCGATCACGAGAAACTTTATCAAGAAAACCAAATTTATCAAAGCGTTTATGATGCGCAAAAGAAGGGAACAAACGATTATGATGCGAAGGGGTAGTGTTAAAGGGGCTTATGCAAAACCCCGAAAAGGAACACTTTTACGATTAACAAAATTTGTAATGAAAGAACATAAATGGCGAGTTATTTATGTTGTTTCTGCGATGATGGTAGCAATTGCCCTTAATATTAGTGCAACATCGATTATTCAAAATATTGTCAAAGAAGCTTTATTGATGATTGAACACTCAAGTACTGATTTTAGTGGTGTGATTAAACAAACATTAATTATGGCTAGTCTGCAATTGGCAAATATAATTATTACCTATACACATCTGCGAGTTATGATTAAAGTAGGACAAGAATCTTTATTAAGACTTAGAGAGATGATGTTTACTCATATGACAAAACTACCACTTAAGTATTTTGATACTCATCAACATGGAGAACTGATGAGCCTTTTTACTAATGATGTTGATGCAACAAGACAAATGATTTCTCAAAGCATGCCGCAACTTTTTGTGTCAATATTTTCGCTTTTAGGATATTTAACTGCTATGTTTATTGTTTCTTATGTACTAACATTAATTATGCTTGTTATGGTGAGTTTGTTACTGTTTGTTGCTAAAAAGATTACCTCAACAACAAGAAGGTTATTTAAAGGACAGCAAGAAGCTTTAGGAAAAGTTAATGGCTTTATTGAAGAAATGATTGAAGGGCAAAAAGTAATCAAAGTTTTTCGTCATGAACAAAAGGCACTTGCTGATTTTGAAGTTTTAAACCATAATTTATTTAAACAATCAGAAAAGGCAGGGAAAAGAATAGGTATTTTAATTCCTTTTACAATTAATATGGGATATTTAGCTTATGTGATTGTTGCGGTAGTTGGTGTTTATTTAATTACAATAAATTGGCTGTTTACGCCTCAGTTGATTTTCTTTTTAGTTTTAACTAGAAGTTTTACTGGTCCGATTAATCAAATATCTAATCAAATGAATTTTGTTGGCCTAGCTTCAGCTGGAGCAGACAGAATATTTAGATTGACTGAACAAGATGTTGAAATAGATCAAGGAGCTCATAGGTTAACTTATGCAACATATAAAGATGGATCTCTTGTAGAAAGTGATGAGTTTAGTGGTATGTGGGCTTGGAAGAATCCTGAAAATGGTTTTTTAATAAAACTTTGTGGTGATGTTCGGTTTAAAGATGTAACTTTTGGTTATAATGAAAAGCCTGTTCTTAAAAATGTTTCTCTTTATGCTAAACCAGGACAAAAAATTGCCTTTGTTGGAGCAACTGGTGCAGGTAAAACAACAATTGCGAATTTGATTAACCGTTTTTATGATATTAATGAAGGCGAGATTACTTTTGATGGGATTAACATTAAAGACATTAAAAAAAGTGATTTAAGAAATGCCCTTGCGGTTGTTTTACAAGACACTAATTTATTTACAACTTCAGTTAAAGAAAATATTCGTTATGGAAATCTTTTGGCAACCGATCAAGATATAATAAAGGCAGCAAAAAGTGCCAATGCTCATGAGTTTATTTTAAAATTGCCAGAAGGCTATGAGACAATTTTAACTAATAATGGTGAAAATCTATCACAAGGCCAAAGACAGTTATTATCAATTGCGCGCGCAGTGGTGGCTAATCCGCCAGTTTTAATTTTAGATGAAGCTACTTCTTCGGTGGATACACATACAGAAAAACTAATCCAAGATGGAATGGATAAGTTGATGAAAGGCAGAACGGTGTTTGTTATTGCTCATAGGTTATCAACGATTCAAAATTCTAATGCAATTATTGTCTTAGAACAAGGTGAGATTATTGAACGTGGTAGTCATGATGTTTTAATCGATAATCAAGGAAAATACTATCAGCTTTATACAGGCGCTTTTGAATTAGAATAAACTGTTTAGGTTAAAAGTATTGTTTGTTTAGATTGTTATGTTTGGGAGGAATTATGAAAAAAGTAAAAATTCAAATACTGTTTTTAGTTATCTCTTTAATTTTATTGATTAGTGGTTTTATTATTAAAAGTAAAACTGATTTAGCAACTTTAGCACTTGTTTTGTTTGCTTTAGCATTTTTCTTTGGCGGTTTTTTTTCCTTAATTGAAGGGATTAAAGAAAGTTTTGAAAAAAGATCTTTTAATGTCGAACTTTTAATGATTCTTGCTGCGATAGGCGCTTTTATGATTGGCGATTATCAAGAAGGGGCAGTTTTAATTTTTATTTTTGCATTAGCAGGAATATTAGAAGAGTTAGCAATCCTTAAAAGTAAAAAGGAGTTATCTAATCTACTTTCACTTACACCAAGCGTGACTACTTTGGTTATTGATGATAAAGAAATTATGACGCCAGTAGAAAATCTTTTAATCGATCAAGTGATTAAAGTTAAAGTTGGCGAGCAAATACCAGTCGATGGAATAATTGTTGAAGGTTTTACGACTGTTGATGAAAAAATGATAACCGGTGAATTTATGCCGGTAAACAAAAATGTAGGTAGTTTTGTTTATGCGGGAACAATGGTTATGAATAGTACCGTTTTAATTCAGGTGAAAAAAAATGCTAAAGAAACAGTTGCTCAAAAGATTGTTGATTTTGTTAAGGATGCCCAAAAGCAAACAACAAAAAAAGAGTCTTTTATTGAAAAGTTTGAAAAATGGTATGTTTATGGTGTTTTAGCTTTAGCGTTTGTGGTTATGTTTGTTTTGCCCGCTTTTCATGTATGGGATAATAAAACAGCTATTTATAAAGGAATAATTATTCTTGTGGTAGCTTCTCCTTGTGCCTTGGTGGCATCAATTACCCCAGCAATTTTAGCAAGTTTATCTAGAAGTGCTAAAGATGGTATTTTAATCAAGGGTGGAAAACCTTTAGAAGATTTAAGGAAAACAAAAAGGGTTGTTTTTGATAAAACGGGCACAGTCACAAAAGGTGCATTAGAAGTAGTTGGTTATCATATTTATGATATTGATGAAAAAACATTTTTAGAAACGGTTGTATCAATTCAAAAAAATTCGAATCATCCAATTTCCAAAGCTGTAGTCAATCATTTTAAAGATGTTAGTTCTTTTATGGTAACAAGTACTGAGATTGCAGGCAGAGGAATTGTGGCGACAATTGGTGAAGATGTTTATGAGATTGGTCGATTTGATGGTAATATGTGTATGCTTTGTGAGGAAAACTTAAAGGCTGCAGCTTTGGCTGGATATTCAACAATGAAAGTGATTAAAAACGGTTATATGGTTGGCTTTATTAAATTAAGTGATGAAATAAGAGAAGATGCTAAGTTAACTATTGCAACCTTAAAAAAAATGAATATAAAAACTCATCTACTTTCTGGTGATCAAAAAAATGTTACAGAAACCATTACAAAAAAATTGGGCATCGATTCTTTTAAGGGTGAATGTTATCCAATTGATAAAGTTAAAGAAGTAAAAAGGCTGAAAGAAAATGATGTAGTTATGATGATTGGCGATGGAATTAATGATGCACCTGCTTTGCTGGAAAGTGATATCGGGGTTGCGATGGGTTCGGCGACTGATATAAGTTTAGAAGTTGCTGATATTGTGTTTATCAATAATAAGTTAATGAGTGTTAAAAAGGTTATTGATTTAAGTAGAAAAACTAATCGGATAATTTGGCAAAATATTGTGTTTTCATTGTTGGTCATTACTTTATTATTGTTTACTAATTTATTTGGTCAAATTCATATAACTTTAGGAGTTATCTCTCATGAAACATCAACCGTATTAGTGGTGTTAAATAGTTTAAGGTTATTGTTTTTTAAAAAGGATATTAAGGTGGAAACATGAAAAAAAGAGGAATTATAATTTCATTTGGTGTATTTACGGTTATTGGGATAATTTTATTAGTATTAAAAGAACAAAATCCGGCTTTTGTTTCTTTTGGGTTTGCTTCTTTAATGCTTTTTATGCTCTTAACATTTGCGATTATTGATAAACAAAATGAAAAAAAGAAAGATCCAAGATATGGTGTTTTAAAACAAGAGCATTTTCAAAAGTCATTTGAAAAAATTACCAAGGATTATAATTTAGGTAAACTAAAAGCGGTCGGTTTGCTTTTTGTTTCTTTTGACAAGGAGTATGAGACAAAAACACTTTTAATGTTTAGTAAAGTCTTAAATAAATTGTTTAAAATTGATCCGATGAGCTATGATCAAGGAATTATAATTCTTTTAATTAATATTCATCCTTTAATGATTAATGAATTAATGAAACATTTAAGAGTTTCCTTGAAAGTTGAAAATATTGATGTATCGTTTAAAACAGGATTTTCTTCTTACACTGGAACACAAACATATCAAGAATTAAAACAAGAAGCAGCCAAAGAAGCTTTAGCAGGTAAAATTGTAAATTAAACAAAAATTTCATTGTGTTTTTGTTGGTAAAATAATTTAGGTAAAGGCAATAATTATTTAAAGAAAATATAACTAACACTTTTAATCGCAAGAAAGCGTTTTAAATGTCTTTAAACGCGGTTGCATTTTACTTGTTAATCAAGTATAATCAACTGTGGTATAAAATCTTTTAAAAACAACATAATATTAAGGAGGTTTTTTCGATGGTTGAAAAGAAAAAAAATATTAAATCCATGGACGGAACAGAAGCTTGCGCGTATGCCTCGTATGCTTTTACTGAAGTTGCTGGGATTTATCCAATTACACCATCTTCACCGATTCCCCAACATGTAGATGCATGGGCAAGCCAAGGGATGAAAAACTTATTTGGGATGCCTGTTAAAGTTGTTGAAATGCAATCAGAAGCTGGGGCTGCGGGTATGGTGCACGGTTCACTGCAAGCAGGACAGTTAACCACAACATTTACTGCTAGTCAAGGTTTGTTGTTAAAACTACCTAATATGTATAAAATTGCTGGTCAGTTGCTTCCTGGAGTAATTCATGTTGCTGCAAGAAGTATTGCTTCCCAAGCACTTTCGATTTTTGGTGATCATCAAGATGTGATGGCCGCAAGGCAAACCGGATTTGCTTTACTGGCAAGTAATTCGGTTCAAGAAGTAATGGATTTATCAGGAATTGCTCATTTAGCAGCAATTAAATCAAGAATTCCTTTTTTGCATTTTTTTGATGGATTTAGAACATCACATGAAGTTAATACGATTGAAGTAATTGATTATGAGGTTTTTGATCGTCTTTTAGATAGAAAAGCCGTGCAAGAGTTTCGCGACAATTCACTTAATCCAGGCAGACCTAAAACAAGAGGTACAGCTCAAAATGATGATGTTTATTTTCAAACTAGAATGCTACAAGCATCATATTATGAAAATGTTCCTGATATTGTTGCTGATTATATGAAAGAAATCTCAAAAGAAACTGGTAGATATTATGCGCCTTTTGTTTATTATGGCGATAAAGAAGCAACTGATGTAATTGTTGCGATGGGTTCAGTTGTTGAGACAGCAAAAGAGACAATTGATTATTTAAATAGAAACGGGAAAAAGGTAGGAATTTTAAGTGTTCATTTGTACCGACCATTTTCAAAAAAGTATTTCCTTGAAGCAATGCCAAAAACAGTCAAAAGGATTTCTGTTTTAGATAGAACTATCGAACCAGGTAGTACAGGCGAGCCTCTTTATTTAGATGTTAAATCAATTTATTATGAAGAAGAAAAACAACCTTTAATCATTGGTGGTATTTATGGGCTTTCCTCTAAAGATACAACTCCAAGAATGATTAATGCGGTTTATAAAAACTTAAGTCAAGAACAAAAAAATCATTTTACTGTTGGTATTGTTGATGATGTTAGTCATACTTCTTTGGATATGAGCGAAGAAATTGATGTAACAGATGTTGAAACTACAGAAATTTTGTTTTATGGTCTTGGTAGTGATGGAACAGTGGGAGCTACTAAAAATATTGTTAAGATTATTGGTGATAACACAAAACTTTATTCTCAAGCTTATGCTTCCTATGATTCTAAAAAAGCTGGGGGAACCACAAGAATGCATGTTCGGTTTTCACCCCATGAAATTAAGTCAACTTATCTTGTGAATAATCCGCATTTTGTTAGTTGTTCAAATGATGGTTATTTAACAAAATTTAATCTCTTAAAAGGTATTCGTAAGGGCGGAAGGTTTTTACTTAACACGCAAACAACCTTAGAAAATATTGAAGCCTTTTTACCAAACAAAGTTAAGCGTCAATTGGCTGAAAACGATGTTAAATTCTATATTATTAATGCGGTTGATTTAGCTTATGAAATTGGTCTTGGTAGAAGAATTAATACGATAATGCAAAGTGCATTCTTTAAATTAAATGAACAATTAATGCCTTATAGTAGAGCTGTTAGTTTAATGAAAGAATATGCGCGCGTTTCTTATGCAAGAAGTGGCGAAGCAATTATTAAACTAAATTATGATGCTATTGATGCTGGTGGTAATCACTTAATTGAAGTACCGGTTAAAAAACAGTGGCGCTTCTTAAAAGACGAAGAAGTTGAAGTTTTAAATAATAAAACAGATTTTGTTGCTAAAGTAGCTGATGTTGTTAATCGTTTAGATGGTGACTTACTTCCAGTTAGTGCGTTTTTAGGTTATGAAGATGCACATATGGAACAAGGAACCGCAGCCTATGAAAAACGAGGAATAGCAAATTTTGTTCCTGAATGGGATAGTGAAAAATGTATTCAATGTAACTTATGTGTGTTTGCATGTCCTCATGCAGTTATCAGGGCATTTTTAGCTGATGAAAGCGAAGTTGCTAACGCTCCTGAAGGCGCTAAGTTTGTTGGGGCAAGAGGAAAAGATATTAATCATTATAAATACAGCATCCAAGTTTCAAGCCTAGATTGTACAGAATGTGCTGTTTGTGTTGATGTTTGTCCAGCGCCAGGGAAAGCTTTAAAAATGGTTCCAATTGGCGGTGAGCTTGCTAAAGGTTCACAAGAAACGGCTGATTATTTCTTTAATGAAGTAAGTTATAAAAACATTGGCGATAATAATGTTAAAAACGTTAACTTCAATAAACCACTGTTTGAGTTTAGTGGTGCCTGTGCTGGTTGTGGAGAAACACCTTATATTAAAGCAGTTACACAACTTTTTGGCGATCGAATTGTTATTGCTAACGCAACTGGCTGTACATCAATTTATGGTGGTTCGTTTCCAACTACACCTTATACAACCCTAGAAAGTGGTAGAGGACCGGCTTGGGCAAATTCATTATTTGAGGATAATGCCGAGTTTGGATTTGGTATGAGAATTGCTTATGAAACTGCAAGAGATAGAATTCAAACAATTCTGGCTGATCATTTAGACTTAATGCCAGAAACACTAAAACCTTTAGCTTTAGAGTGGTTAGAAAATAGAAACGATGGCGCAAAAACAATTGAGCTTGCACCAAAGTTAGTAAAAGAATTAGAAAAAGTTGATGAATATTATGCTAAAGAGCTATTAGGTCTTAAAGATTACTTTGTTAAGATTAGTCAGTGGATTTTCGGTGGCGATGGCTGGGCATACGATATTGGTTATGGTGGTATTGATCATGTAATTGCCAACAATGAAGATGTGAATATTTTGGTTCTTGATACTGAGGTTTATTCAAATACTGGTGGTCAATCAAGTAAGGCGGCTCCGCAAGGATCAATTGCTAAGTTTACGGCAGCAGGAAAACCGACAAAGAAAAAAGATTTAGCAGCACTAGCAATGAGTTATGGTCATGTTTATGTTGCTCAAATTTCTCACGGTGCTTCACCAGCGCAAGTAATAAGAGCATTAAAAGAAGCTGAAAGCTATAACGGGCCATCATTAATTTTAGCGTATTCGCCTTGTATTGAACATGGGATTAAAGGTGGCTTAACAAACTCTCAAAGTCAAGCAAAATTGGCAACTGAGTGTGGCTATTGGCCAACATTTAGATATGATCCAAGACTTTTACAAGAAGGAAA
This sequence comes from uncultured Acholeplasmataceae bacterium, assembly GCA_964552625.1. Lineage (GTDB taxonomy): Bacteria > Bacillota_I > Bacilli_A > Acholeplasmatales > UBA5453 > UBA5453. The sequence continues at coordinate 29,549 of CAZKGV010000006.1, forward strand.
AAATCCGCTACAAATCGACTCACGCACACCAGTTTGGGATAAATACGAAGATTATTTGCTGAGTGAATCACGTTATGCGCAATTATCAAGGATTAATCCTGATAAGGCTAAAGAATTGCTTAATGCGAACTTAAAAGATGCGAAAAATCGCTTTAATTATTATCAAAGATTAAAGCAAATGGATTATTCGGATTACGAAATTTAATAATAAACATTAAATTTTTATAAATAAAAGACTGTAAAGATGTTTTTAACAAATGTTCTTGATTAAGGGAACACTTTAAACATCAAGCAGTCTTTTTTCTTAAATAAGGTTTGAAAAACTGCTTGTTAATCTAATAAATCTTTAACAATTGAATAATGTATTCAAAAAATAATTTAGGAAAAACAATTAAAACAAACAAACATTATTGAGTTTGCTATTTATAAAAAGGAAAAAAACCTATGTTTTTGTTGTATAATATCTTTACAAAGTGTGGTTGCAACATTTACAAATTGAAGAAAAAATGGTAATATCTCTTTATTATCAATAGATTTGGAGAGAAGTAAAATGAAAAAAGTATTGAAATTATTATTATTTGTTTTTTTAATGTTAGGACTTGGTGCCTGTCAGGAAAATGGTAATTCTCATTTGCCTGGTGAAAAACCAAAATATATGGTTGTTTTTGATAGTAAAAATGAAGAGCCTACTTTCAGTGTAGAGGTTGAAAAAGACAACTTTGTTGCTGAACCTACAACACCCGAATATGAAGGACATAGTTTTCTTTATTGGTATTTAGAAGATGAAAACACACCGTTTGAGTTTTTAACTACGCCAATAACTGGTGATATTACCTTAAGTGCGCTTTGGGAGCCTGATGAAATTGTATTAACTGACAGGGATAAGATTTTACTGGATATTGATATTGTTGAGGCTGAATTGGTTGTTGATCCTTATACTCTTAAACTACCAGCAATTGGGGAAAACAGAAGTATAATTAGATGGAAAACTAATTCTCCTTATGTAAGTATAGCGGGAAAAATGGTTATCCCACCTAGATATAACGATGAAGCAGAAACAGCAACTCTTACAGCTACATTTACCTTAAGACAAGAAAAAATAGATTATGATTTTGTTATAGATCTACCGAAATATGAAGAGGTTGTTTTAACAGAGTCAAAAGTTGTTTCGTTTACCAATTTAACAACAGAATACAAAGTTTCAGATTCAGAAATTGAATTATTTTTTGCTGAAAATGGCAGTGTTCCTTATGTTAAGGTTAAAGATTTTTTTGATTTATTAGAAGGATTTATTGACTCAGAGGTTGAGTTTGAATTTGATTATTCTACTGAAGGCATAACAACTATTTCTTATGATTATTATAGTGAAAGTCAAGATATTTTATTTCATTTGCAGTGTATTTTAGATGCTAATGAAAATACTATAACTACTGAAGATCCTGGTTTTTATCAAGCCTATGTAAAGCAAACAGAAACAAATTATGGCCGCCATATTAAATATGACTATAACAATGAAAATGCAAGTTATATTGATGGTGAAGGTCTGGTTTTAAGTTTAACTGAATATAATTTAAATCTTATTTCTTATGAAGGAGAAGTTTTGCTGCCATATTCTTTGGCTAATCAACTTTTTGCTGGTTCAAGTTATTATAATGTTTATTACAATGGCGATGAGCTTTATGGTGTTTATTTTTTACCTGATGAAGATGATGATGAATATGACATCATCAAAACTAGCAGTAAAAACGGGACAAAAATGGAAATTGATATGTTTTTAAATACTTATAACATGCTCGCATTTTATTTTGATCATTTCTATGGTTTAAAAGAAGATGCTGACATTGAAACATATTATAGTGTAATAGATAAATATGCAGATGATTTATTGACTCTTGAGGCTAATAAATTTGATGCAGGGGTTTTCAAGTTGATAAATCTTGGCTTAGATGAACTGCATAGTAGTTTTGCGTTATCCTCTTACTACAATAGACTTTCTTTTAAACCCCCCAAAATAACTTATGTTGATGATTTTGGCCGGAATGTTAAAGCATGGTACAACGAGAATGTTTTTCCAATGCAAAGCTCTATTAAAGCTAAATTTGGCAACTTTGATAATCAGCCAAATTATTGGTTTTTAGATGATTATAATTTGGTAATCACTTTAGATGGTTTTAGAACCTTAGATATTGAAGAGACAGCTTCTTATGACTCAGAGATCGTTTTAAAGATATTAGAAGCGGAAGTTATTCCAGAAATATTAAGCGGCAACAAATTTTTCTTTATTAATTCTGGCACAAATGACAATAAAATCTTGAATGTATTAATTAAAAATACTGCTGCTAATTATATTGAAGATTATATAGAAGCGTTGCTGTTAGATGATTTTGTTAGAGTTGATCCTTTAGATAATTACTTTGAAAAACAAGTGGATGAGAAGACATATACTTTATATGTAATGTATTTTGAAGAAACAGAGCTTTTAACCATTAGCGTTGTTGATCAAAGCTATGAATTAGAAAGCGAAGAGGATACAAAACTATTAAAAACAGGGCAATATGATTTAGTTAAACAAGACAGTGCTGTTTATCTAGAAATAGTTTTTGAGCAAGCCTTAAAAGAAAAACCAACAATTGAAAATGTTGTTTTAGATATTTCATATAACACAGGCGGCAATATTGGAGCTTTATATCGTGTTGTTGGGTTTATTACTGATGAACCATTTTCAACAACCAGCATTAATCCTGGTACAAAGAGTGCTTCAACTAGTTTTGTAATGGTTGATGGTGTCCCTAAATACAATCACCTAAATTGGGCATTGTTAGCTTCTGGTGTTTCATTTAGTGCTGCAAACTCACTTGTTACAATATTTAAAGAAAATAATTTAGGACCAATCATTGGAACTAAATCTGGTGGAGGAGCTGCTTCAATTACACCAATTTTATTGCCAAATGGCTCTGCATTTATTATGAGTAGTAATAGTTTAGGTGGGTACCGAACTGGTGAGGGAACAGAAGATAATCCTTATGAATATTTTAACAATGAAAGTGGTATTCAACCGGATTATATACTTTCAATTGAGAAGATATTTAATACCAATTTGTTGCTTGATATTTTAGAAGAAGCATTTAATGACATTGAAAACGGAGTTGAAGTTTACACTGGTTTAGAAAACTTTTTAAACAGCGTTAGTAACTTTAATTAAAGTTATAATTTAAAGGAGTAAAAATGCACAATTATGATGATAATAGTGAATTTGTAAAACAAAGACAAAAAAAGAAAGAAACGATTACTGTTTTAGCTTCTTTGTTTTTGGTTACTATATTGCTTATTTTGTTATTCGTGTTTGTCATCGGAGGTGATTTAGTCAAACAAATTATTGGTGCAGTGACTTTATCTTTAGCTTTATCGCTAAGTTTTGGCTGGTTAGCCTATATTTATAATGAAGGACTGTTTAGTTCTATTTCTCACGGTTTTAATTCTTTGATGAGAATTATTTTTAGAAGAGAGCGGGTAAAATATTTTGATTATATCCAAAGTAGAAAAAAAGTTTCAAGACAAATAATAAAAGTTTCGTTCATTTATTGCTTGTTTTTGGTAGTGGTTTTAATTGTTTTATTTTTAATTCATTATAATTAGGAATAAAATGAGTCTTTGAAACCGGTTTTATATGATAGTATTGTGACAAAAGACTAATAATCTGTTGACACAATTAACATTGTGTGTTAAACTAATACAAATATTAAGAAAGAAGAGGTGTTTTGTTTTGAAAAGAATATTAACAGTTTTGTTAACATTTTCTATTTTGTTACTTTCAGCTTGTAAAGCAACAAAATATAAAGTAACATTTGATGCTGACGGCGGCGCACCTGTACCTGCAGTACAAGAAGTTGTCAAAGGTAAAAAAGCAGAAAAGCCAGCTGATCCAGCAAAAGACTTCCATGAATTTCAAGTATGGAGCACAGTAAAAGGTGATTTAAGCAAAGAATTTAATTTTGCTGAGACACCTATTGAGGATGATATAACACTATATGCAGTTTGGCGTGAAGGGGACAAATCCACAGTATCTTTTGATAGTAGAGGTGGAGGAGCGGTTGCTTCTGTAAATGTCTTTACCGGTGCGAAAGTTGGATTAGAAAATGAACCAGCAAACCCAGCAAAAGAAGGATATCGATTTATGGGTTGGTTTAGAACAACTTATGGTGGCACATGGAGAGACAAAGATCCCGTTGATTTTGCTAATTATCAAGTTGATGATGATGTTAAATTTTATGCATATTGGGAACCTGTAAACTCTAAAGCTGTTGCTTATTCACCTGGTGAAACTTATAAAACAGCAATTGCTGTTGATACAGCTCATTACAACCCGTTAACTTATACGGATAATTTCCAAGGTTCGCTATTTGGTTATTTGTCAGCAAACTTTTATTCTGAAGAAGTAGATTGGGATAAAGCAATTGCTGCAGGCATGGCAGATTTTGAAGGTGATTTTTCTAAATTTGTCGATAAAAATGGTGAAGGTGGTCCTTACTTGACTGCTGCACTTGAGCCTAAGTTAATTATGCGAATGGCTGCTGCTTGGCCAGTTGACGCTGATGGTGTAAGCTATGAAGATGAAAATGGTTACCTAGATATTGATTTAGCTAAAGAAATCCTTAGCATTAGTTGGACTTATAAAATGAGAGAAGATCTAAAGTTTGAAAATGGTGATCCAATCAATGCAGACGTTTATGAATATACTCTAAAACAATACCTAGATCCAGTTCAACAAAACTCAAGAGGATTCCACGTATATGAGGATACTTATTTAGAAGTTTTAAACTCAAAAGCATATTTTGATGGAGAAGTTGACTGGGATGAAGTCGGATATGAAAAGATTGATGAGTATACATTTAAAATAACTTGTGAAGTAGAAAAAAGTTTAAAAGCTGCAGTTGATTTTGTCGACATGGTTACTTTAATTAATAAAGTTGCTTATGAAGCATCAGCATCTGAGACTCCTGGTAAGTATTCTTATGCAACGCCAGAATATCCATTTGTTTCTTATGGACCATATGTTTTAAAAGAGTGGTCTGAAGATGCTAAGTGGGTATTTAACAAAAACTATGATTATTTCGGTAAAGATACAGTAATGTATAAAGCAATTGAAATGCAAGTAGTTGCTCAAGAGCCTGTTAGAGAACAAATGTTTGCTGATGGCGAAATTAATGCTTTTGGATTATCAGCTAACTTCTTTGCAAAATATATTAATGATGAATCAATTTTATCTCAACCAGATCAGTTTACAATGGGCTTGTCATTTAATAACAATGCTCGTGGTGATGAAAAAGAAGTTCCTTCAATTGTTGCTGATCATGACTTTAGAATGGCATTTTTCTATGGAATTGATCGAGAAGATTTCTGTATGCAAGCTGCGGCTCCAGACGTACCTACTTTAGGACACTTATCTGATATGCACGTTTCTTCATTAGATGATTTAACACCATATAACGTTACTAGATATCACGCGGAAGCAATTAAAGATTATTCACCTGAAACCAATGGTTACTTACCTGAATACGCTGTAGAATTATTTGATGCAGCATATGCTAGATGGGTTGCAGCTGGAAACAGCGGTGTGGTTAAACTTGAACTTGTTTCACGTAAAGGCAGTACGTATTATGAACTAATGGCAGCTTATATTAAGAGTGCTTATGAGCAAATCTTTAATAAAGAAGGCGAACCAAAGAGACTTGAAATCACATTAACAGAATTAACAAAAGATCCATATGATGCTGCTCATGATGCTCATAACTATGATATAACATGGAATGGTTGGGGTGGAGCAACTGCATTACCAGGTGTCTGGTTCTTACTCTACATCTATGGTAATCTTGCAGGTGGTTCATATGCATTGGAGCCTGGGTTTGGTATTCCAAGCTTAGCACTTGAAGTTGACTTTAGCGAATTTGCTGCTATAGTAAGACCTAAAATCGATACTGATGATGAAAAAGATTGGTATGAAGATTTCTTAGACGAACTTGATGATGATGATGTTTGGAAAGGCACAATTCTTCAATTTTATTACTACACTGATGCGACAATTGCTTCTGATGGTAAATTTGAAGGAAAAGCAGATGTTAACTTTGTGGCAATTCAAGCAGTTGAAATGGCTATTCTAGAACTAATGCCAGTTATTCCTTTAACTGCAACAGCGTCATCTACAGTTTACAATGATCTTCAAGTTGATTGGGCAAATTATTGTCTTTATTTCGGATGGGGTGGACAAAAATATCGTTTCTTAAAAACAGATCCAGATTTTGCTAGTCTACTACCAGCTGAATAACAGTTAAATAGATTATTAAAACAACATAATGAATATATAAACAACTCTTATGTAGCCATAGGAGTTGTTTATTGTCTTATGGATAGAAAGGAGAAAGTTTTCTAGTGATTAAATATACTTTAAAAAGACTTGGTCTTGCGCTAATTACTTTCTGTATTATTATATTTTTAGTATTCATTATTGTTAAATCTGTTCCTGATTTTCCAATTAGACCACTTACTATGAGTGAAGAAGCGTGGGCAGTAATTGTTGAACAAGAAGGATACAATAAAACGCCACTTGAACAGTTTGGCAGTTGGATAATGAATATTATTCAAAATCAAAATTTTGGATTTTCTCATAAAAGAGGAAGAGATGTTTCAAAAATATTGTTTAAAAGAATACCAACAACGATAAGGCTAAATCTTGTTCCTTTGTTTTTGTCTGTACCAATTGGAATAAGTTTAGGGATTGTTGCTGTGATGAGAAAAAACAAATTTACTGACCATGCAATATCCACGGGAGTGATAATATTAATTTCGATTCCGACATTTGTTATGGGGATGTTGATGCAGTATTTACTTGTTTATGTGTGGAGAATATTACCAAATAGGTATGTGGCCACGGCAGAAGAGTTTAAACTCGATTTTTGGTTTGGAATTAAGTCTTATATTATGCCTATATTTGTTATGACTATCGCTTCAATCGCTGGCTGGACAAGAAGTGTTAGAGCAGAGCTTACCGAGCAGCTAACTTCTGATTATATGCTGCTTGCTAGATCAAAAGGACTTAGTAGAAGGCAAGCCACATTTAGACATGCATTAAAAAATGCAATGGTTCCTTTTGCGCCAGCAGTATTTATGGAGTTTTTAGGATTAATTTCTGGAAGTATAATTATTGAACAAATCTTTAGGGTTCCGGGAGTTGGAAGAATTTATTTAGAATCACTTAATGAAAAAGATTATCCGCTTTTAATGATTAATGTTGTCTTTTATACCTTTATTGGCTTATTGGCAGGTATTTTAGCGGATTTATCGTATAGCTTATTAGACCCGAGAATTAGAGTAGGGAGTGGAAAACAAAATGCATAAAAGTTTAGATAAATCCAAATTTGTCTTTACAGACTTGGAAGAAAAAGGAATCAATGATGTTGAACTTTCAACTAAAAGAGTTGGTTATTATCAAGATGCTGTTAATCGTTTTAAGAAAAATAAAGCGTCAGTTGTCGCTTTTGTGATTATTTGTATTATTTTGTTTTTTACTTTTGTTGGGCCTTATATGAAAAAAACGGATAAAATAGTAGCTTCTGACGAGTTACGTCTTAGGTTTTTAACACCTAAAATACCGTTAATTGAAAAACTTGGAATTTTTGATGGTACAAAAGTGATAGAAACTGGTTCTGAGTTTATTGATAGTTTGCCTGAGGGGATTGTGTTAAAAGTGATCAAGGAAAACACAGGCTCAGATAGAAAAAAGACAAAAGTTAAGGTAGATTATTATAAATATGTAAATTATGTTAATTCTTATTATTCAGAAAATGGTTTACCTGTAAAGAGGAATTTAACTGAAAAAGAATATGAAAAGGCATTGGAAAGAAATGCCATTATTAGAGTTTTTGATATTACAAAAAGTGAATTAGGTAGTATTTATATCGTAGGAGTAGATACTTTTAAAAATGTTTTAAACCAAACGCCTGAAGACACTTATTTTTGGTTTGGAACAGGTGATAAAGGAAAAGACACCTTTACAGAACTATGGAAAGCGTTAAGAGTATCGATTTTACTTGCTACTGCAGTTTCAGTGGTTAACCTGGTCATTGGGACAATAATTGGTGCCTTTATTGGTTATTACGGTGGTTGGTTAGATATTTTATTTGACCGAATTATTGATGTTTTGGCGGCACTGCCCTTTATTGCCCTTTTGACAATAGTTATTGTTAAATATGGATCTTCGATATTTGTTATTTTAATGGCCTTTATTGCCACGGGCTGGATTGGCTCTTATGGGCGAACTCGGATGCAGTTTTACCGGTTTAAAACAAGAGAGTATGTTTTAGCGGCAAGAACCTTAGGCGCAAAAGATAGCAGAATTATGTTTAAGCATATTTTACCAAATGGTATTGGTCTGATGGTGACTGCTTTTTCGCTTTCTATACCTTCTTTTATGTTTGGAGAAGCAACTTATTCTTATCTAGGAATCATTAAGTATAAAGATACAATAAGTATGGGAGAAATGTTATCAACTGGACAAGATTATATGATTAATCATATTCATTTATTAATGTTTCCTGCAATTTTAATTTCTGTTTTAATGCTTAGTTTTAACCTTTTAGGCAATGGGTTAAGAGATGCGTTTAATCCTTCGTTAAGGGGTGTTGAATAATGAAAGAAAAAATATTAGAAGTAAAAGATTTAGCGATATCTTTTAAAACTCAATTTGGAATTTTAAATGCAGTTAGAGGCGTTAGTTTTGATTTATATAAAGGTGAAACGTTTGCGATAGTTGGTGAATCTGGAAGCGGTAAAAGTGTTACATCTAGGGCCATAATGGGACTACTAGCAGGTAATGCTATTTATGAAGGTGGCCAAATTCTATATGCCGGCAAAGATTTAGCGCAAATGCCAGAAGAACTTTATCATGAGATAAGAGGTTCAAAAATCTCAATGGTTTTCCAAGACCCAATGTCTAGTTTAAATCCAATTGTAAAAATTGGAAAACAAATTGAAGAATCATTAGTCATTAAGATGAAAATGCCTAAAAACAAGGTAAAAGAAAAGGCGATAGACTTAATGCGTGAGGTTGGAATACCTTTTCCAGAAAAAAGATATCATAACTACCCTTATCAGTTTTCTGGCGGAATGAGACAAAGAATAGTAATTGCCATCGCGCTAGCGAATAATGCAGAAATATTAATTTGTGATGAACCAACAACTGCACTGGATGTAACTATTCAGGCACAGATAATTGATTTAATTAATAGTATTAAAAAAGAAAGAAATCTTTCGGTAATTTTTATTACTCATGACTTAGGTGTTGTTGCAAGTATTAGTGATAGAGTTGCGGTTATGTATGCAGGAAAAATTGTTGAATACGGAACTGCTCATGAAATATTTTATAATTCTCATCATCCATATACATGGGCTTTGCTTCAATCAATGCCAGACTTAGCTGTAAGAAAAGAAAGACTGATTACGATTTCTGGAACCCCTCCAAATATGATTAAACCACCGGTAGGAGATGCCTTTGCACCAAGAAACAGATATGCTCTTGATATTGATTTTATTGAGCAGCCACCAATGTTTAAAATATCTGATACCCATTATGCAGCAACGTGGTTGCTTCATGAGTATGCACCTAAGGTTAAGCTTCCGCCGGTAATTAAAAAATTGAGGAAAAAAGGAGGTTTTGATGTTGATTGATAAAGATTATAAAGTACTAAGTGTACAAAATCTCCGAAAATACTTTAGAGTTGGTACTGGTTCTAAAAGAATTATTGTTCCAGCTGTTGATGATATTTCCTTTGATATTTATAAAGGTGAAGTTTTTGGTTTGGTTGGTGAGTCCGGGTGTGGTAAAACAACAACCGGAAGAACAATTATTAGACTTTATAACGCGACTGATGGAATTGTTGAGTTTACGACCGGAGAAGGCGACAAAAAAGAAACAATTATCATTGGCGCGGGCCATGAAACAAATAGACAAAACATTAGAAAAGCAAGATGGGATTATAAGTTTAATAAAATCGAATTTAAGCCATATTTAAGGGAAAAGCATGAGCTTAAAAATAACTATTTTAAAAATAGACAAGCTCTGGAAAATTCGATAAAAGAAGCAAAAGAGAATAAAAAAGAGTTCAATAAAAAAACATATAAAGAATATAAAGATTTTAAAGAGCAACTCTTTCAGATGAAGTATCGTCACACACTGAAAAAAGAAGATATCGCTTTTTTTGGTCTTTCTGAACTTTTAAAGCATAAACAAAAAACAGATGAAAATCTTTTTAGAGTTATTAAGTATCGCCTAAAGTTTTTAAAGGCAAATTATAAATCAAAAAAATTAGGCTTAAAAGAAAGTGCTGCGATTACTAAAGAACAACAAAACATCGAGATTAAAGAATTAAAAGCAAACTATATTGCTAATAAAGAAGAATTAAAAAAAATGTTGCTTGCTGAGAAAAGCAATAAAGATAAGATTGTTGTTGATAAAAAAGAAGCATCTGCTGAGAAAAAGAAAATTAAAAAGCAAACAAGAGCTGATATAAAGAACTTAAAAAAAGATTATAAAAAAGAGCTTTATAAGAATCATTTAGATTTTTATAATCAAATGAGCAAGAAAAAAACATCTAATGGTTATTTAGCTAGGTTTTTAAATAAGTTTAGTAGAATTCGTTTATTCTTTTCTCAAACTAAAAATAGAGCCAAATATAATAAGGTTTATTTTGGGCGCAAAGGAAAGCTTGTTTCACTTAGGTTTAAATATTATTTTAATTTAATAGGATTATGGTTTAAAATTATATTTAGGCCAAAAGAATATGCTTCTGAGAAAGAAAAACTAGCTCAACTTAAAGAAAATTTTAAAAACTATATAGTTAAAGAAAAAAAGGAAATAGCAAGGCTTAAAGAAATTAATAAGTATAAAAATGTTGAAGACACACTTCACAAGATTCAGATGATTTTCCAAGATCCAATTGAGTCTTTAAACCCTAGAATGACAGTTAGAGAAATTGTGTCGGAAGGTTTAATCGTTAGAGGTGTTAAAGACAAAAAATATATTGAAAAGAAAGTGCGAGAACAGCTTGATTTAGTTGGATTATCGCAAGATTATTTATATCGTTATCCGCACGAGTTTAGTGGTGGTCAAAGACAAAGAATTGGAGTTGCAAGAGCGCTAATTTGTGAACCTGAACTGATTATTGCCGATGAGCCTGTCTCAGCACTGGATGTGTCAATTCAAGCACAAGTAATTAATCTTTTAAATGAGTTAAAAGAAAAGCTAGGATTAACAATTTTGTTTATTGCTCACGATTTATCGGTTGTTAAGTATTTTTGTGATCGGATTGCTGTTATGTATTATGGGAAAATAGTAGAAATGGCATCATCAGATGAACTTTTTGCTCATCCACTTCATCCGTATACTAAAGCGTTGTTATCTGCTGTACCGCAACCAGATCCGATTTTTGAAAAGCAAAGAGTAAGAACTAATTATGATCCAAGAATGCACAATTATCATGAGTCAAGACCAGAAACTGTTGAAATTAAGCCTAATCATTTTATTTATGCTAATTCAGAGGAAGTTAAAAAATATACTGAGGAGCTAAAAGGGTGATAATATGAAAAAAATAGTAATATTTATCGTGATGGTTTTTTCTCTTTTATTCGTATCTTCTTGTGGTGATAAAAAGATTATTACCAACACTTATCAAGTTGTGTTTTTTACCTTTAGAAACGATAATAGTATTCAACCAATCCACGACGTTGAACCTAATTCTAAAATCGAAAAGCCAGAAGAACCGTCAAGAGATGGATTTGAGTTTATTAAATGGGCAACAGACCAATACGGTGAAAATGAATGGGATTTTGAAAACGATGTTGTAACAAAAAGTATGACTTTGTTTGCCATTTGGATCCAAGGAGAATTCACAATAACTTTTGAACTATATGGCGGCACTTTTCCGCCAACTGCAGTTATTCCCGATTCGTATTTAGAGGATGTTACAGTTTATTTTCCTCAACCTAATAGAATAGGGTATGAATTCGTTGGGTGGTTTTTACTGCCACCAGAAGAAGTTATGGAAGGACAAACAGGATTATTTAGTACTATAAATTTATCAGGTAGCATAATTTTATATGCTAAATGGAAAGCAAGAGGAATTAAAATAACATTTAAGTCTGAAATTCCAGGGGTGCAGTTGCCAAAACCGCCAATTCAAATTATTCAGTTTGATTCAATTATTAATTTTCCTGATTATACTGATTTATTTGAAGATTATACTTTCCTTGGTTGGTTTGATGCATTGGGTAATCAATATATTAATGGCGAATTATTTCAAAAAGCATCAGAAGGTACGATTACTGCAAAATTTGCACCTAAAGAATAAATTTTTAATTAAAATAAACTCCGGTATTAAAAGCCGGAGTTTTTTCTTTGTAAAATAAAAAAAAACATCAACGAAGATGTTTTATATAAACCCATTAACTGGGATTGTTTGCGAATCACCGTTTATAGTAAAAGTTTTAGGATGGCGGTTAAACTTAAACTAATGGTGGTGAATCCGTAAATGTATTTTTGGGAGAAAAATACGATATTTGATTAAATGATTAATATATAAAAAGGAAAATCATTTAACTACATTAATTATACAATAAAAATGAATATTTAATCATGAAAGTGTTTTCTTTGTAAGATGTAAACGATTTCCTAGAGTTGAAAAAAAATAGTGTTGTTTTAGATGTCAAAGATAAAGGGATATTATTAGAAAACAAGCTATAAATGTTATATAATAATAATGGTCAATTAAGGAGGACAACTAAGTGAGTGAATTAATTATTGATAATTTAAGTGTGTCTGTAGAAGATAAAAGAATTTTAACAGGCGTTAATTTAAAAATTAGAAGCGGTGAAGTGCATGCTATTATGGGGCCTAACGGAACTGGAAAAAGCACACTTGCTAGTGCAATAATGGGAAATCCTCAGTATACTATTACAAACGGTTCTGTAACACTTGATGGGAAAGACATTTTAAGTATGAGTGTAGATCAAAGAGCAAAGGCTGGTCTTTTTTTAGCTATGCAATATCCAGCAGAAGTCAGTGGCATAACTAATAGTGATTTTATGCGAGCAGCAATTAGAGCTTTAAATGATGGTAAAAATATGCCAATATATGAGTTTATTACAAAATATGAAAATGAGATTGAAAGTCTTAAGATGAATAAAGATTTAGCTCATCGATATTTAAATGAAGGGTTTTCTGGCGGAGAAAAAAAGCGTAATGAAATTTTACAGTTGAAAATGCTTAAACCTAAAATAGCTATTTTAGATGAAATCGATTCAGGTCTTGATATTGATGCCCTTAAGATAGTGGGAAAAAATATTAATGATATGGTATCAGAGGACTTTGGTTGCCTACTTATTACTCATTATCAAAGGGTACTTGATTATATTAAACCGACCTTTGTACATATAATGATTGATGGGAAAATAGTTTTAACAGGTAAAGAAGAGCTGATTGAAAAAATTGATAAAGATGGTTATGGATGGTTAAAAGATGAATTGGGTATCGACTTTCTGGAGGAGTAAATGGCAAAAGTTATAATAAAAAATCAAGTTTTAATTGGCCAGTTACCAAAACAAATGACATATACTTACCCTCGGCTTACCATAAATGAGAAAAGTGATTATTCTGAGCCATTGATTATATCTTTAGAAGACGATAATAACGAGACTTTAGTTATTGAAGCAAAAAAGCACAGCAATGCAAAAATTATCTTACAGTTAAGTAAAAATGATAATAGCAAATGTAATTATAATCTTAGATTGTTAGTAGAAGAAAACGCAACTGTTAAATATTTGCTTATCTCTGAGCTTGGAAGTGATGATGGTTATTTAAATCATGATTTTGAGGTAAAAAAAGATGCAACTCTTGAGTTGATGGGTGGGTTTTTAAGCAATATATTAAACGCAAAAATGACTACAAAACTTACTGGTAGTGGCGCTAGTGTTTTTTTAAGAGCGGTAGTAATATCGGCTCTTAATAATAAACAAAACCTAGATGTAAAAATAATTCACGAAGCACCTTATACAACTGGATTAATGCATAATATAGCGATTGCTAGCGATAATGGTGTAGTAAGATTAAATGGGATTGAAAAGATTTTACAAACGATGAGTAAATCAGAGACTTATCAAAACTTAAAAGGAATTACCACTTCAGATGATGCCACAATTGAAGTAAATCCGATTTTGTTAATTGATGAACACGATATTAAAGCTGGTCATGGGGCAACTGTTGGTAAGCTTGAAGAGCATGCTATATATTATTTAATGAGTCGTGGTATCCCTAAAAAAGACGCCCAGAAGCTATTGATAAATGGGCTCTTAAAGCCATTAGTAGATGAAATTAGTGATGAAAAATTAAAAAATAAATTTGTTAGTTTAGTGGGTGACCGATTATGACTTTAAACATTAAAGAAATAAAGAAAAACTTTCCAATTTTTGCGTTTAACCCTAAACTTGTTTATCTAGATACAACAGCTTCTAGCTTAAAGCCTAAAAGAGTTGTTGATGCTCTTGATAATTATTATCAAAAGTTTGGGGTTAATATTCACAGAGGCGTTTATGGACTTTCTTTTGAAGCTACAGCCCTTTATGAAAATGCAAGAGAAAAGGTGGCTAGGTTTATTAATGCTAGTCCTGAAGAAGTTATTTTTACAAGAGGAACTACTAGTGCGCTTAATATGGTTGCGTTAAACTATTTAAAAAAATTAACTAAGGAAGATGAGATTATTACATCTGAGTTAGAACATCATTCATCATTTTTGCCATGGTTTAATGTTAGTAAAAAGACAAAAGCTAAGCTAAGATTTGTTGAACTAGATGAAAATGGTAATATTACAGTTGAAAACTTTAAAAAAGTATTAACAAAAAAAACTAAAATAGTAGCACTTACTTATGTTTCTAATGTAATGGGGAGAATTCAACCAATTAAAGAAATAGTTAAACTCGCTAAAGAGGTTGGGGCAACCACAATCATTGATGCTGCGCAAGCACCTGCTCATTTTTTGGTTGATGTTAAAGATTTAGGTTGTGATTTTCTTGCATTTTCGGGTCATAAAATGATGGGACCAACTGGAATTGGTGTTTTATATATTAAAAAAGACTTATGCAGTGGTTTTGATCCGATAGAATTTGGGGGAGAAATGGCGGATTTGGTTGAAAAAGATAATGTTATTTATAAAACCGGTCCCCATAAATATGAAGCAGGAACGCCAATTATTGCTGGAGCGATTGGTTTGGGAAGTGCAATTGATTTTATTAATGAACTAGGCTATAACAACATTAAAGCTCATATTAATGATTTATATAATTACACGATTAATAAGTTAAATAAAATAGAAGGTATTACTATTTATAATCCTAAAAGTGATACAGGCATTATTACCTTTAATATTGATAATGTTCATCCGCATGATGTTGCGACAATCTTTGATAAAAATAACATTTGTATCAGAGCGGGTAGGCATTGTGCCCATTTAATAGTAAAATGGCTAAATCAAGCTGCAACTTTAAGAATTTCTCTTTACATCTATAATACTTATCAAGATATTGATTTGTTTATTAAGACGCTATTAGAGGCAAGAGATTTCTTTAAGAAATTTTAGGAGATTAGAAATGAACTTAGATTATTTATATAGACAAATTATTATGGATCACTATAAAAACCCCCGCAATTTAGGTTTAAAAGAAGATGATAAATATCAAAAAACTCGTCTTTATAATCCATCATGCGGTGATGATATAACAGTGCAAGTTTATGTTTTAGATAAAACAATTAAAGATATTAGACAAATTGGATTTGGTTGTTCTATTTGTTTATCAAGTGCTTCAGTGATGAGTGAGATTTTAATTGATAAAACAGTTGCTGAAGCAAAAAAAATTACAAATGCATTTTATAATTTATTAATGAATAAACCCTATGAAAAAAACCTGCTTTCGCCTGAGGTTCTCGCTTATCAAGGAGTTAGTAATTTCCCGGCAAGAATTAAGTGTGCAACACTGGCTTGGAAAGCCTTTGAACAAATTATTAATGAAATGGAATTAAAGTAATGGATAAAAGCAAAAAGAAAATTCAAAAAATTATTGGTGATTATAAATACGGATTTAAAACTAAAACAACTCCGGTGTTTAAAACTGGTATAGGGCTAAGCAAAGAGATTATCAAAGAGATTTCTTTGCATAAAAATGAACCTAAATGGATGCTTGATTTTCGTTTGAAAAGTTATAAGCAATTCTTAAAGGCAAAAAATCCTTCTTGGGGACCGGATCTATCAGGAATCGATTTTGACGCAATTACTTATTTTATAAGATCTACTGATAAAGTGGAAAATAGTTGGGATGATGTTCCTGTGGAAATTAAAAATACGTTTGAAAAACTGGGTATTCCAGAAGCGGAAAGAAAGTTTTTAGCCGGTGTATCAACTCAGTTTGAAAGCGAGGTTGTTTATAGCTCCACCTTAGAAGAGTTAGATAAACTTGGGGTTGTTTTTACAGACACTGATACTGCGCTAAAAGAACATCCTGAGCTTTTTAAAAAATATTTTTCCACTGTAGTTCCTTACAGCGACAACAAATATGCGGCTTTAAATAGTGCAGTATGGAGTGGCGGATCATTTATCTATGTTCCTAAAGGCGTTAAACTTACTAAACCGTTACAATCATATTTTCGGATTAACACTGAAAGAATGGGACAGTTTGAAAGAACTTTAATCATTGTTGATGAAGGTGCTAGTCTTACTTATGTTGAAGGTTGTACTGCGCCAATTTTTAGTAAAGACTCTTTACACGCTGCAATCGTGGAAATAATTGTTCACAAAGATGCTTATTGTCGTTATACAACAATCCAAAACTGGTCCAATAATATTATTAATTTAGTAACAAAGAGGGCTTTTGTTTATGAAAACGGCCATATGGAATGGATTGATGGTAATATGGGTTCAAGTATTAATATGAAATATCCGGCCTGTTTTTTACTTGGTGAAAGGGCAAAAGGAACAACCATTTCGATTGCTTTTGCAGGAGAAAATCAACATCAAGATGCGGGTGCAAAAATGATTCATGTTGCGCCTAATACAACTTCTAATATTATATCTAAATCGATTTCCCGTGGCGGCGGTAAAGTTAATTACCGCGGTAAGGTTGACTTTGGGAAAAAAGCTAAAGGAGCAAAAGCGCATGTTGAATGTGACACGATTATCTTAGATGATAAGTCATTTAGCGATACAATTCCGATAAATGTGATTAAAAATGCTGAAGGTTTTTTAGAACATGAAGCAACCGTTTCTAAAATCAGCGAAGACCAATTGTTTTATTTAATGAGTCGAGGCTTAACTCAAGAAGAGGCAACCGAGATGATTGTGATGGGATTTATCGAACCATTTGCCAAAGAGTTACCAATGGAATATGCGATTGAATTAAATCAGCTGATTAAACTGGAGATGGAAGGTTCAATTGGATAAAAAAAACTACGAAATTAATCGTAGTTTTTATTATATATTTTGAATTATTTGATAAGAGTTTTTTTCAGCCTTAACAGTAACAAGCGAACCAGTTAAAAGAGTAATCATTGGTGGAGTATGTCCGATATCCATATCCATAATGATAAAAGCATTTAAATCGCTGAGGATATCTTTGGTTACATCATATATATTAAGATCTAGTTGATCTTTAACAGAATTAGACCTACCAATTAAAAAGCCTTTAACACCCTTAAACCAGCCAGCTTCTTTTAATTGCCAAAGCGCTCTTTTATAGGAAAATATATCCATTTCAGCAGCTTCAATAAACCAAATAAAACCATCGTTTTCATAGTTATTTATAAATGATTTAACATTATCATATTTAGTGCCAACAAGACCTATTAAAACATCTAAACAACCCCCAATAAGCCGGCCAGTGGTATTGAAAAAAGAAGAAAAAAGATTAATCCATTTAGTTTTAACTGTTAAAGTATATGGCGCAGTTGGGTCTTTTTCCGGCAATTCATCTGGCTGGTGATATTCTGATGGAGTTTGAGTTATTAAATCTCCAGATATAATTTTTAAAGTGTTTTTTAAAAAAGGATCAAGAGGGGCTCTACCAAAGGTGGTAAGACAAGGTGCATATACGCTGATGGTGTTAAAAAGGGTTGTTAAGAGAAAAGTTAGGTTTGTATTATCAGAATAACCAATAAAAAGTTTTGGTTTAGCCTTTTTTAATTTTTCTAAATCTAAAAGCGGAAGTATTTCCATCATCCATTCTCCACCACTAACGCTCCATAAAGCACTAATAGAACTATCTAAATAGGCATCCATAAATGCTTTGGCTCGTTTTTCTTTTGTATCGGAAGCGCCATTTTTATAACCAAAAATGTTGCCGAAAACTTTTATTTTATATCCTTTTTTCTCTAAAAAAACAATCGCTTTTTCCAGCCTTGTTTTATAAGGTTCTATATTTGCGCCAAAAGAAGGTGCTACCAAAGCAATGATATCTCCTTTTTTTAAAAAGGTTGGTATGTTCATTAAATCACTCCTCATATAATAAATTATAACATAGTTTTATATAGTAAAATGCGTTATAATAAAAGCGGTGATGGTTTGTGTATGGTTACTATATTATAATAAAGGGAATAGAAAAGCTTAGTCTTTATGAAAAAGATACGTTATTTGAACTTCTTAGTGAAGTAATGAATAAACCCCAAATTCGTTTTGAAAATGATTTATTGATTGGTATCGATCAAATGAAAAACGATATTTCATGGGAAAGTTTTATTTTAACAACAAATAGCGATTTTTATTCTGATTTAAGATTATATGAATCAGTTTTATTTAACAGTAAAAGTTTTTTACTTGATAGTCTTGAAAAAAATAAAACTAAATCTTTATTTATTAAAACGTATAATAATGATAAAACACTTTTTTATCAGCAATTTTATAAGCTAACAAATGAAAATGTGCAAAAACAATTATTTAAAGGGCTTTTTTATGATAAAGAGTTTTTAAGATCAATTAAAATCTATTTAGAGAAAAATCAAAATAAAACCAAGGCAGCCAAAGAAGCGAATCTTCATAGAAATAGTTTAGAAAAAAGACTAGAGAAGTTTTATAATATTACAGGCTATGATGTGAGGAATTTCAAAGACGCAGCATTTATTTACCTATTTTTAAAGGATTACTGAAAAAAAGTGTGCATTGTGCACATTTCTTTTTTTAGGGGAATTGATTATAATCACATTAATGATATAAAAAAAAGGATGTGTTATAGTGGCAACGTTAAAATTAAAAGCAATGGATAAAGTTTATCCAAATGGTGTACAAGCAGTCTTTGACTTTAATCTAGATATTAAAGACAGAGAATTTGTTGTTTTGGTTGGACCTTCTGGCTGTGGGAAATCAACTACTTTAAGAATGGTAGCAGGCTTAGAAGAAATTACAGCAGGTGATCTTTATATTGATGATATGCTAGTTAATGATGTGGCACCAAAAGACAGAAATATTGCGATGGTGTTCCAATCATACGCACTATATCCGCATATGAGCGTATATGATAATATGGCATTTGGGCTTAAAATTAGAAAAATGCCAAAAGCGGAAATTGAAAAAAAGGTTAGAGAAGCGGCTGAAATATTAGGTTTACTTCCTTATCTTGACCGAAAACCAAAGGCTTTATCTGGTGGTCAAAGACAAAGAGTTGCTTTAGGAAGAGCGATTGTAAGAGATGCGAAAGTGTTTTTAATGGATGAGCCTTTATCAAACCTAGACGCAAAGTTAAGAGTTCAAATGAGAGGGGAGTTAATTAAACTCCATAATCGTCTTAATACTACAACAATCTATGTTACGCATGACCAAATTGAAGCGATGACAATGGCGACAAGAATTGTTGTTATGAAAGATGGGTATATCCAACAAGTTGGAGCACCTAAAGAAATATATGATAATCCGACAAATATTTTTGTTGGTGGTTTTATTGGGACACCACCAATGAACTTTGTTGAAGGTGTTGTTGATCCTGCCGGTTATTTTGTTTCTGGGGATTATAAGATTAAGGTGACTGAAGATAAAATGGCTATTGTTAGACAAAATAAATTTGTCAATAAACCAATTGTTATGGGGATAAGACCTGAAGATATTTATGATGATCCAATCGTATTTAAAACTTATCCAGAATCAATTGTTAAAGTAGTTGTGGATGTTGCTGAACTTTTGGGAGCTGAAACTAACATTTATACAGATATTAATGGTTTTAGTGTTTGTGCAAGTGTTGATGCTAGAGCAGATATTAGAATTGGTGATGAACTTAAACTTGCTCTTGATATGAATAAAGCTCATTTCTTTGATCCGGAATCAGAACTTCGTTTAATTTATGATTATAATATTGAAGAAGAAAAAAAGCCAGTTAAAGAAGCACCAAAAAAGGTTTTAAAAGAAGAAAAGAAAGAGCCACCAGCTGAAAAATAATTAAAAGTTATAATCAAAATTGGTTGATAAGAAAATATTTTTGGAGATAAAAAGACATTTTAATGTCTTTTTTTCTTTGTTTATTGTTTTTGTTGCTAAAAACTATTATAAGAAAGAGGTTTTAAATTAGATTATGGCAAATGCAATACTTTATATAAAAAATGAAGGGAATAAAACAATTGTGGCTTTTACTAAAGAGGTAAAAACAACCATAAAAACACCACTTAAGGTTGTTAAGATGCTTTGTGAACAAAAGCTTTTTTCTTATGAGTCAAGAATAAGGCTTACAAAAGAAAAACTAAAAATTAGTACAAAAATTCCAGTGTATATAACCAGAAAAATACTTTTAATGCCCATTTTATCACCGAAAAGATATGAAAATATTTGGATTAATTATTATCAGGTGTTTAATTATAAAGGAAAGGGTTTGAAAACTTTAGTTCTTTTTAATAATTTGGTCGAATTAGCAATTGATATAAGGTATGCTGTTTTTAAAAAGGTTATTGAAAAAGCCCAAAAAACGGATGCTTATTTTTGTTTACTTAAAGTAGGTGAAAACCTTTTTTAAGATAATGTTTTTATTAAAAAAATGGGAAACTTTTCAAAAGTAGAGAATGTATACATTTTCATAAGATATTTTATAGAAATAAGGCCGCTATAATGATATAATGATATGTGCGAATCGAGAATTTAAGATTAAGGGGGAAGCAAAATGTCTAAATTAACAGTTAAAGACATTCTATTAAAAGGGAAAAAAGTATTAATTCGAGTTGATTTCAATGTGCCAATGCAAGATGGCGTTATTACTGATGATAATCGGATTGTTCAAGCTTTACCGACTATTGAGTATGTCATTAGCCAAGGAGGAAAAGCAATTGTTTTTTCTCACCTAGGGAGAGTAAAATCAGTTTTAGATAAAGAAAAAAACACATTAAAGCCAGTAAGCATTAGACTTAGCGAGTTGTTGAATAAAGAGGTTGCTTTTGTACCACAAACTCGTGGCAAGCAATTAGAAGATGCAATAGACAATTTAAAAGATGGCGAAATATTAATGTTTGAAAATACAAGATTTGAAGATTTAGAGGGCAACAAAGAATCAAAAAATAACCCTGAACTAGGTCGTTATTGGGCAAGTTTAGGTGAGGTTTTTGTAAATGATGCATTTGGAACAGCTCATAGAGCCCATGCTTCAAACGTTGGTATTGCAACTAATTTAGGTAATTGTTATGCGGGATTTTTGCTAGAAAAAGAAATTAATTTTATTGGAAATGCGGTTAATAACCCAAAAAGGCCATTGATAGCAATTTTAGGAGGAGCTAAAGTTTCTGATAAAATAACTGTTATTTCTAATTTACTGAATTTGGCTGATAAAGTAATTATTGGTGGCGGTATGGCTTATACTTTTTTAGCCGCTTTAGGATATAACATTGGTTCATCGCTTTGTGAAAAAGATAAAATAGAATTGGCTAAAGATTTGCTCGAAAAAGGCAAAGATAAAATAATTTTACCAATTGATTTTCGTTTTACTGATGAGTTTAAAGATAAAGCACCTACTCATGTGGGGCCAATATCTGAACTTAAGAATAATGAAATGAGCCTGGATGTTGGACCTAAAACACTTTCAATGTTTGAAGAAGTGCTAAAAGATGCTAAAACTATTGTTTGGAATGGTCCAATGGGCGTCTTTGAGATGGAAAACTATCGAGCAGGAACTATTGGTGTTTGTGAAATATTAAAGGCTAAAAAAGACGCTATTACAATTGTTGGCGGCGGTGATTCAGCTTCGGCGGCAATAAACTTTGGTTATAAAGATGATTTTTCTCATATTTCGACAGGAGGCGGTGCATCCTTAGAGTATTTAGAAGGTAAAAAACTACCGGGGATTGAATGCATCTTAGAAAAATGATGGATATAGGAAATAAAATTAAACAATTAAGACTTGAAAATGGGCTTACACAACAAGAGTTAGCTAACAGACTAGAATTGACTAAAGGCTATATTTCGCAAATTGAAAGAAATATCTCTAGTCCTTCAATGGAAACATTTTTTTCTGTTTTAGAAGTATTAGGAACTAATGCAGGCGAGTTTTTTGCCACACTTAATAATGAGCAAATTGTTCATCAAGAGCTTGACTTTTTTGAACAAGAAAACGAAGAATTAAAGCATATTATTCGGTGGATTGTTCCAAGTGCATTAAAATATGAAATGGAGCCAATTATTATCGAAATTCAACCAGGAGGAAGTTCAACAATCGATGATCCGCATACTGGCGAAGAATTTGGATATTGTTTAGAAGGCGAAGTAACACTTGTTTTAAATAAAACCAAACACTTGGTAAAAAAAGGGCAATCCTTTTATTATAAAGCTAATAAAGAGCATTATTTAACTAATTTAAGTGAAAAAAATACAAAGGTGTTGTGGATTTCTACGCCACCAATGTTTTAGGAGGAAGGATATGAGAAAAGAAATAACCTTAAAAAGCACAGAAGGGCTACATGCTTCACTAGCGGTGAAACTAGTTCAAACTGCAACAAAGTACACGGTTGACTTTGAACTTCACTATAAAAATAAAGTAGTCGATCTTAAATCAATTCTAGGGTTAATGAGTCTTGCTATTCCAAGCGGCGAAAACGTTAAGATAATCGCTACTGGTAAGCAAGCTAGTGAAGCAATAAAAGATATTGAATTAATCTTAGGAAAGTAAAGAAGGAATAATATGAAAAAAGGAAGAACTCCAGTTATCGCTGGAAATTGGAAAATGTATAAAGTAAGAGATGAGGCTTTACAGTTTATTTATTCAATAAATCAAGAAGTACCATCTCCAGAGGTTGTTGAGACAGTTATTTTTGCAAATGATATTTTATTAAGATGTATGGTAAAGCGACAAGGAGATAATTTAAAAATTGGCGCTCAAAATATGCACTATGAAGATTTTGGCGCTTTTACAGGTGAAACATCCCCAAAATTACTTGAGACAACTGGTATTAGCTATGTGCTTATTGGCCATAGTGAAAGAAGAGAAATGTTTAATGAGACTGATGAGAGTGTAAATAAAAAGCTCCATGCAGCTAAAACACATGAGCTTACGCCTATTTTGTGTGTGGGTGAGTCTTTAGAAACAAGGGAAGAACAATTAACTAATCCATGGGTTAAAAACCAAATTGAAAAGGCACTTAAGGGTATTAAAGCAAATGAAATGAAAAATATCATTGTTGCTTATGAACCGATTTGGGCCATTGGCACTGGAAAAACAGCTACTCCAGAACAAGCTGAAGAAACAATCAAATATATTAGAGAAGTAATTAAACAAATATATGATGCTGAAGTAGCGTCTAGGGTTAGAATTCTTTATGGTGGATCAGTTAACCCTAAAAATATCGAAGCACTTTTAAACAAGGAAAATATTGATGGAGCCCTAGTAGGTGGAGCATCCCTTGATGCAGCAAGCTTTCTCCAGTTAGTAAAAGTGGCTGAAAATAACCAACAAAATATGTAATTATTAAAAATAATCATTATTTATTTATGCATTGATGTCATTATTGTATTTAAAAAGCACCGTT
Source organism: uncultured Acholeplasmataceae bacterium (assembly GCA_964552625.1). Taxonomy (GTDB): domain Bacteria; phylum Bacillota_I; class Bacilli_A; order Acholeplasmatales; family UBA5453; genus UBA5453. The sequence goes on from CAZKGV010000006.1 coordinate 53,616, forward strand.
TGGTGCTTTTTTTATCTGTTGTAGAATTCAACAATTAAATTTTCTTTTATTTCCGGAAGAACTTCATTTCTTTCGGGATATCTTAAGAAAGTTCCGATTTTGTTTGCTTCATCATAAGAAACAAATTCTTTTCTCATCACAATAGCTTCTAAAGCGGCATTAACAACCTTAAGATCTTTAGAACGTTGTTTTAAGCTAACTTTTTGGCCAGGGACTAAACGGTATGAGGGAATATCGACTTTTTTCTCATCTACACGAACATGTCCATGATTAACAAGCTGTCTAGCTTGTGCTCTGGTTGCGGCAAAGCCTAAACGGTAAACAACATTATCAAGCCTAGATTCAAGTAATTTAATAAAGTTTTCACCATGCACACCAGCCATTTTGTTGGCCTCTAAGAAAGTTTTATGGAATTGCTTTTCTGAAACGCCATAAGTATATCTTAGTTTCTGTTTTTCTTGAAGCTGTTGTCCGTAGTCGCTTAGCTTAGAGCGTCTTTGTCCGTGTTGTCCGGGCGCATAAGGGCGCTTTCTAAGTTCTTTGCCTGTTTCACTAATTGAATAGTTTAAACGGCGAGAAATTTTCCAAGATGGTCCTGTGTAACGACTCATTATTTTTACCTCCTTTTTATTTTGGTTGTAAAAATACAATCAATCAATTTATGTAATCACCTAGTTGTTTTCCCCTAAAGCAGAATTAGGTTACTAGCACCCCTTTGGGTAGGGATTAGATATAAACAAACGATTGTCTGCTTTTTACTTGACCAATTTATTATATCATTTAATTTATAGATGTCAACTTTTCAGTTATTCAAAAAAAAATGAAGATAACTTAGAGTTGATAGTATTTAATAATTATGTTAGCAATATTTTCTAAAAACAGGATAGTTGTCTTGTCAAAACGGTCAAGTGTTTTTGAATCGACATCTAAAACGCCAATTTTAATTTTATTTTTTGTAAGTGGAATAACTAGTTCACTTTGTGTCTCTGGATCGCATGCAATATGACCTTTAAACTCATCTACATTAGCTACATTGATTGTTTTTTGTTGTGAAAAAGCATATCCACAAACGCCTTCATCAAGATTTATTGTATTACAAGCAATTTTGCCTTGAAAAGGTCCTAGATAAAGTTTATCGTCGATAAAAAGATAAAATCCAACCCAGTTAATATCTTCAACAAATTGGTAAATAAAAGCCGCTATATTGGATAATAAACTAATATTTTTCTTTGAATCTTTTAAAAGTTCTTCTGCCTGTTTAAGAAGTTTGTTCATAATAATACCTCATAATAATAATATAACATATTTTAAAAAAAAATATGATAAAATAGAATCGGTGATAATATGAAATATGACCAAGTAATGATTAGATTTGGCGATTTAATGTTAAAGGGGAAAAACAGACAAGTTTTTATTCAAAAAACAATTAATTTAATAGAACAAAACACTAACGATTTAGATGTTAAATTGGAAAAAAAGCATGATAGAGTATATTTATTGTTAGGTGATGTTGAAACTGATCTTATTAAGCAAAGATTACTTTATGTTAGCGGAATATCTTTTTTCAGTTTTGTAAAAACGGCTTTAAAGACCGTTGATGATATCGTTAAAACAGCTATTGATCTAGTAAATGAAACAATAGATGGCGATACTACTTTTAAAATTGAAACAAAAAGAGCGGATAAAAGATTTCCTTATCCATCGCCTGAGTTTACGAAAATGGTTGCGCCTAAAATATTATCAGGTATTAAAAGTCGCGTTACTGTTGATGTTCGTAATCCCCAAAAAACACTTTATATTGAAATAAGAGAAGAAAAAGCTTATCTTTACTTAGATTCGGTTAAGGGTTTAGGGGGATATCCTACTGGTATACAAGGAAAGGCATTATTGTTATTATCGGGGGGAATTGATTCTCCTGTTGCTGGTTTTTTAGCGATGAAACAAGGAGTATTAGCAGAAGGAATTCATTTTGAATCTACGCCTTTAACTTCAATTGAAAGTGTGCAAAAAATAGTTGATATTGGTAAAAAGCTTGCTTTATATACTCCTAAACACGTATTTAAAATACATTTGGTTTCTTTTGCGCAAATTCATCAAGAAATCATGACTCGTGTACCAGAGTCTTATGTTATTACAATAATGAGAAGAATGATGTTTAAAATTGCTCAAAAGGTGGCAATAAATAACAACGCTTTAGCTCTTTTGACTGGTGAGTCGATTGGTCAAGTAGCTAGTCAAACACTTCATAGTATGAAAACTATTGAAGATCTAACCGATATTTTAGTGTTAAGGCCACTACTAACATATGATAAACAAGAAATCATTGATATTGCTAAAAAGATTAAGACATTTGATATATCAATTAGGCCATTTGCTGATTGTTGTACGGTATATTTGCCAAAAAATCCATCAACAATGCCAACAATACATAAAGCCATGTTTTTTGAGTCGTTTTTAAAAGATATCGAAAACTTACTTGAAGATGCTGTTTTAAACATAATTACAATTAATGTTACGCCTAGTTTTGAGCTTGATTTAACGAAAATGGGTTTAACAGTTAAAGAAGCTTTAGGAAATAAAAATGATAAAATCTAGACAAAACCCCAAAATTAAAAAGTTATTTAAATTACAACAAAAAAAATATCGTTTATTAGAAGATGAGTTTTTAGTTTTTGGTGACCATTTAATTGAAGAAGCAAAAAAATGTGGATTTATTACGCAAATTTATACTTCAAATCCTTTAAAAGAAGGTATTTTGATAGAAGAATCTTTAATTAAAGAGCTTACTTCTATTGTTAGTTTTCCTGATACTTTGGCAATTGTAAAAAAACCTAAATTTAAGGATTATTCAAATAAGATATTGTTGTTGGATGGGATTCAAGATCCGGGGAATATGGGGACACTTATTAGAAGTGCGATTGGTTTTGGTTTTAAAACAATTATAAGTAGTTTAGATAGTGTTGATTTTTATAATGAAAAAGTAATTAGGGCAACCCAAGGCTCGCTTTTTTATAGTAATATCAAAAGCGCCAATTTAAAAGAAGAAATTATAAATTTGAAAGAAAAAGGTTATTATATTCTTGCAAGTTTTCCCCATGGTGAAAATCTATTAAAAAATTATATTAAAGCTGAAAAAATTGTTTTAATATTGGGTAGTGAAGGTTTTGGGATTAAAGATGAAATAAAAAGATTAGCTAATGAGTTTGTTTCAGTTAAAACAAAAGATATTGAATCTTTAAATGTTGCTGTGGCGGGCTCAATTTTAATGTATGAATTAGGGGGTGAAAAGTTGTGATTAGTTTATATTTAGATTATTTAAAAAGTGTAAAAGCAATAGTTGAAGGAGCTAAAAGGCTTTCAGTAAATAGATTGCCGCTTCGAAATATTGATGATATAAATATTTATGACTATAATGATGAACAAATAAAACAAATAGCTAGTAGTTTTAAGAAAAATAAAATTAAAATAAGTTTATTAGATATTAATGTTACTCACGATATATATCAGCCAGTTGAAATTTTAAAGATTGCTTCTATTTGTAAGGAGTTTGGTTGCCGAAATGTTGTTATTAATATGCCTTTAACTAATGATCTGGCTAAAGAAAAAACGCAACTACAAAAAGTAATAAAATCACTTTTAGAAGAAGCGAAAAAAGAAAAAATTAAATTAATATTTCATCCTAATTATGAGATAAACAGTGCATATCATGCGTATTTAATTAAAGAAATTAAAGATGTATCGTTTTCTTTTAACCCTGGACTTTGTTATGAAAAACATAGGTCAATAACTACATTTTATCGTCTTTTGAAAAAGCGGCTTGAAGTTGTTATGCTTTATGATGTTAATGTAGATAAAGTGCCGGCCCTTTTGGGATATGGAAAAGCGTTAATTCTTGATATTCTTGATAAATTAGAAAAAGATAAATTTAAAGGACAAATATTTTATGATTCTAATTTAGAAGAGTATATTGAAAGAAGAGAAAAGGCTCATAAAAGAAGATTTAGATTTCCATTTTTTAGAAAAAAGAAATTAAGGCAAGCTCATCTTGAAATGGATGAACAACTTCGACTTAAAGAAGAGGATAAAATGGATTATGTTTCTTTACTTTCATCTCAATTAAGATTTCTAAATCATTATAAAAAAAATTAGCGCCTTATTCGGCGCTTTCTTCTTTTTCTTCAATTAAAGGTTTTGCTTGTGGCAGTTCTAAAAATAGCTTATCTATATATAAAATGCCATCAAGATGATCGTATTCATGTTGGAAAACAATTGCTGGGTAGTCTTTTAAAGTCATTTGTTTTAAAACAAAGGAATCAGTTTTTGGTTGGTAGATCCAAGCTCTAAACTTTATCCATTTAGCTCTTGGAGTTAGGCCTGTTGTTTCTCTATCAACAGAAAGACAACCTTCGCCACCATTTAAATAAATTTGTTCTTTTGAACGACTGGTAATTTTAGGGTTAACAACAATCATTGATAAAAAGGTGCCATCTAAATCCTTTAAATGAATTGCAAAAATTCGCTTTAAAACGTTTATTTGAACAGCAGAAATACCCACTCCAGGTCTAAGGTTGTAGTTTTCATTTAGGCTTTGATTTTGTGATACGACACAAAACTTTAAAAGCTTAAGTCCTAAGGCTTTATCTTCTTTTTTAACAGGAATGGGAATATCAGTTGATTTTTTAGTTAAATTGGGATGTCCTTCCCGGATAATGTCTTTCATTAAAATCATTTGTAATCACCAAAATAATTATATCATAATGTTGTTTGTTTTTGACTAAGTAAAATAGATAAGGTATTATTAAAGTAACGATTATAATAATTGGCTTTATCATAATTATAAAAGTGATTAAGTGGTTATAAAATGTTTAACAAGGAGAATTGTTATGGATATAAAAAAAGAGTGTTATTTAATATATTACCGACAGAAAAAAGATTTAAAAAGAATAAAACAAATTGTTGGTCTTGATATTTATTATATTTCGCAAAGGGCAAAGTATTTAACTGTTTATCTTGATAAGAAAGACGAAAGAAGAATTAAAAATGAATTACGCAAATTAAAAGGAGTTCGCTCTTTCGAGCCAAGTTTACTCAATCAGCCAAGTTTTAATGCTTCTTTATAAGTGTTAAGCGAAAAGGCTTGACAGTTGTTGAAAATAATGTATAATAGGAAGCAGGAAAAAAGCAAGGAGTGAAGAAATGGTTAAACTTAGATTGCAGCGTTTTGGATCAAAAAAGCGTCCTTTTTATCGAATAGTTGCTGCTGATGTTAGAGCACCTAGAGATGGAAAGTTCTTAGAAATAATTGGTACTTATGATCCGCTTACTGATCCGGCAACAGTAAAAATCGATAAAGAAAAAGCACTAAAGTGGCTTAATAATGGTGCAAAACCTACTGATACAGTAAAGAGTTTATTTAAAAAACACGATATTAAATAAGATTTAAAAAAGGAGTGAGTAACATGGCAATTAATTTTGAAAATTTAATTAAAAACATGGTTGTGCCATTGGTGCTTCATCCTGAAGATGTGTTGGTAAAGACGCTTTCTGATGAGTTGGGAGAACTAGCAATTCAGGTGCTAGTAAATGAGGAAGATTTAGGACGGGTTATTGGAAAGGGTGGAAGGATTGCTTCAGCAATTCGCACCATCGTATATGCAGGCGCTTCTAAAGAAGGGAAGCACATTAAAATTGATATTGCGTCATTTTAAAAGTACACCAGAAGGTGTATTTTTCTTTTTGTTGGTAAGCAGTTAAAGAAGTTTTCTTAATTAATAGTAGTTTTATATGTTATTATGAAAGAAAAATGGTGATTAAAATGCTTTATGAAATAGGTAGAATTGTAAGTTTTCATGGTTTAAAAGGGGAAGTGGTTATTAAGTCATTAACTGATTTTGACCGATTTTTTCCTGAGGCAAAGGTTTTTATTAAAGATAATTTAGAAAAAGAACTTATTATTAAAACAATTAAAAAGAGCAATAAAGGTTTAATTGTTTCTTTTCATGGTTTAGATAGTATTTCGGCTGTTACGCACTTAAAAGGGCTTTATCTTTACACAAATGAAAAACCGCCTTTAAAAGAAAATGAGTATCATTATCAAGATATTATTGGTAAAAGTGTTTATAATCAAAACCAAAAGTTTATTGGTGTAGTAAGTGAGATAATGCGGGTTCCTCAAGGCCATATTATTAGAGTAAAAAAGGAAGAAAAAGAAGCCTTGATTCCTTTTAATGATAAGTTTATTATCAAAGTTAATAAAAACATTATTGTTAATGAAATTGAGGGTCTTATATGAGAATAGATGTAGTAACTATATTTCCCAGTATTATTAAATCCTATATTTCTGAGTCGATTATAAAAAGAGCAATCGCTGATCAAAAAATTGCAGTTAACGTTCTTAATTTAAGAGATTATAGCGATCTTAAACATAATCAAGTTGATGATACCGTTTATGGTGGTGGAGCGGGTATGCTTTTGATGTTTCCGCCATTTTATCGAGTAATAAAGGAACGCAAACAGGAAAACACTAAAGTAATTATGGTATCACCAAAGGGGAAATTATTAACTCAAGAGCACGCTAAAAGCTTGGCAAAACTAGAGCACGTTATTATTCTTTGTGGTCATTATGAAGGTATTGATCAGCGAGTAAGTGAGTTTGTTGATGAAAAAATTAGTATTGGAGATTATATTTTAACAGGCGGAGAGCTTCCAGCTTTAGTGTTACTAGATTCAATAGTTAGATTGGTTCCTGGTGTTATTAGTGACGAGTCACATATAGATGAAAGTTTTATAGATAACATATTAGAATATCCTCAGTATACAAAACCGCAAGAATTTGCTGGTTTTAAAGTTCCGGAAGTACTTATCTCTGGTCATCATGAAAAAATTAGAAAATGGCGTCGATATATGGCATTAAAGGAAACATTTGAAAAAAGACCAGAACTGTTAGAAAAAATTAAATTGAGCCCAGAAGATAAAGAAATGTTAAAAAAAATCAAACAAGAGAAAAACAAAGATTAGGTAAAAATAAAAATGAAAAACTTAAAGGGCTTGAAACACTAAATTATGTATGTTATAATAACAAGGCTGTTTTACTTTAAACAGATAAGGGCGTTCCGCTAAAAAAACCATTATGAACGCATAAAATAAGGAGTTGATTTGATGGCTAGACAAAAAGGTCAAGCGCTAATTGCAGAGATTACGAAACCATACTTAAAACAAGTTCCTCAGTTTAAAGCAGGGGATACTGTTAAAGTATTTGTGAAAATTATTGAAGGTAGCCGCGAAAGAATCCAGTTATTTGAAGGACTGGTGATAAAAAAACAAGGTGGCGGCATTTCTGAGACCTTTACAGTTCGTAAGATAAGTTATGGGGTTGGCGTTGAAAGAACATTTCCTGTTCATTCCCCAATTATTGATTCATTAGAAGTAATTAGAGTTGGTCGTGTAAGAAGAGCTAAGCTTCACTACATTAGAACATTATCATCCAAAGCTTCTAGAATTAAAGAAAAAAGAACGGTATAAAAACACTCTTTATTGGGTGTTTTTTTTCGGATAAAATGGGTAAATATGAGAATGTTTTCATTTTTATGAAAATTTTTCATTAGACAATTGAAAGCCTTTTCAAGTTATGTTATACTAAAAGATGGCGGTGGAGGTGGAATTATGAGCAAAATAACAATATATAATGTTGCCCTTGCAGCCGGAGTTTCCTTGGCAACTGTCTCAAGAGTTTTAAATAATCCTGAGAAAGTAAAAGAAGAAACACGAATGCGAGTTTTAAAGGTTATTGAAGAGTTAGGGTATCGTCCTAATGCCATAGCAAGAGGTCTTGCTAGTAGAAGAACTACTACTGTAGGTGTTTTAGTGAGCGATGTAACAAGAGCATCAGTTGCAGAAATGTTTGGTGGAATAAGTGATATTGCGATTAAATACAAATATGCAATTAAACTTTTTACTGCCCCAGAAAACATTGATTATGATGAACTATTTAGAAACATTATGGCTGAGCAAGTAGATGGGCTTTTATTGTTAAATGATGAGTTGGAACATAATTTAATTAAAAAGCTAATTAGTATTTGTGAGTTTAATGAAGTGCCTGTTGTGTTGGCTAATGTTTTGTTTGAAGATCCTTCTGTTCCTAGTATTACTATTGATTATGAAAAATCCAGTTATGAGATGACAAAAACAATGATTGAAGCAGGAAAAAAGGATATTTACATTCTTTCGACAGTTAGAAATTATAATGTCAATGAAAACAAAGAACGTGGTTATACTAAAGCGATGGAAGAAGCGGGTTTAGAGCCAAAGGTTTTTAGAACCAGCGGTGATACAGCGGTTAACCGAAAACACTTTGACACTTTCTTTTTAGATAAAAAATTTGATGGTGCAATCGGCGTTAGAGATTCAATTGCTGTTTCATTTATGAACTTTGCTAGAGAAACTGGTAAAAAAGTTCCCGAAGATGTAGCTGTTGCTGGTTTTCAAAACACCAAATATGCAACCCTATCTAGCCCACCATTAACCTCTATTGATGTTCCAGTTTATGATATTGGAGCAGTAGCAATGAGGCTTTTGACGAAACTGATGAACAAAGAAGCAATTGATGAAGTTAAAATTGTTTTAAATCATCATATTGTTAGAAGAAAGTCATTATAAAGTTTAATTTACGAATAAAACAAGTTTCAAAAGATTTTTGAAAGAGATATAAAAGCAGATGAAACTAAATAAATTGTCTCAAAGATTGATCTTAACAATAAGTGTTATTTTAAAAGGTGACACCAAATTAGTTTTCCCTTAGATTTTTCTAAGGGGCTTTTTAAAGTGAGGTAATATAAAAGATGAGTTTATACAACAATTTAAAGTGGCGTGGTTTTATTAAAGACGTTAGCAACGAAGAAAAGGCTAAAGATTTACTTGATAACCAAAAGGTTAAGTTTTATGTTGGCTTTGATCCGACAGGAGAATCGCTTACTGTTGGCCATTTAGTTCAAATTATTCGGATTATGTTTTTAGAAAAACACGGTCATACGCCTGTGGTTGTAATTGGCGGAGGAACTGGTTTAATTGGTGATCCAAGACAGGTTGGCGAAAGAAAACTTTTAAGTTTAGAAACATCTTTAATTAATTCAAAGAAAATCAAAAAGCAAATTAGATGGTTTTTACCCAAGGCAATTTATGTGAATAACTATGACTGGTTAAAACAAATCGATTTAATTGCCTTTTTAAGAGATTATGGCAAAAACTTTAGTATTAATTACATGCTTGCCAAAGAAACTGTTCAAGCCCGTCTTGAAACAGGGATTTCTTTTACTGAGTTTTCTTATATGATTATTCAAGCAATCGACTGGAATCATTTGTATCAAAGTATGGACGTAAAAATTCAATTTGGTGGTTCAGACCAGTGGGGAAATATTACCTCAGGCCTTGATTTAATTAGAAAAAACTTTGGGACTAATCATCAAGCAGTTGGTATGGCATCACCGCTTTTATTAAAAAGTGATGGAACTAAATTTGGCAAAAGCGAGACTGGTGCTGTTTGGTTAGATTCTAAATTAACATCTCCTTATGAGTTTTATCAATTCTTTTTAAATACTAGTGACGAAGACATTGGATCATTTTTAAAGATGTTGACGCTTTTAGAAAAAGAAGAAATCCAAAATCTATTAGAAGAAAATAAATTAACGCCAGAAAAAAGAATTGCGCAAAAAAGACTAGCCCAGGAAGTTACCAATCTTGTTCATGGTCAAAAAGCCTTAAATGAAGCGATAAATGTTACTGATTCTTTGTTTAGTGGTCAGTTTGAAAACTTAACCGAAAATGAGTTTTTAATGGTTCAAAAAGGTTTAGAGGTAATAAAGGTTGATGTTAGTATTGGTATCCTTAATGCTTTAACGCAAACAGGTCTTTCCAAATCTAATCGCGAAGCGAGAACGTTTGTGGAAAGTGGAGCTATTACTTTAAATGAAAAAAAGGTAACTGATACTGCTTATGTTATTACTAAAGACGATACTTATCATAAAAAATACTGCGTATTAAAGCGCGGTAAAAAAAGATTTAGTATAATTGTATTTGAGTAGGTGAACTGATGAAATATATTATTTTATATAATCCAAAGAGTAAGCGCGGTAAAACAGAGATAATAATTAATAAAATAAAAAAAATGCTTTTAAAAGACAATCATGAAGTTGAAATTGGCTCAATTTTAGAAATAAAAGATGTGAAAGCTTTTTTAGCAGAACTTCACATTGATGATAAACTCGTTATTGTTGGTGGAGATGGAACGCTTCATTATTTAGTAAATACTTTAGCGAAATTTGATGTTAAGCAGGAGATTTTTGTTGCTAGAAAAGCTGGTACAGGCAATGATTTTGTCAGAAGTATTAAAAGTAGAAAACCATTAATAAAAATTAATGACTATATTAAAAATATTCCCTATAACTTACTGGAAAATGGTTATAAAAAATATTTTTTAAATAGTGTTGGCATGGGTATTGATGCTTATGTTTGTTCATTGGTAAACGGCTCAATTAAAGGAAAAACCGAAGGCAATTATTTTAAAAGCGCCCTAAGAGCGTTTAAAGAATCTAAACAACATGACATTAAAATCACAATTGATGGTGTTACAAAGCATCATAAAAAAGTTTGGTTTAGTGTAGTTTGTAATGGTGCATATTTTGGTGGTGGGATGAAAATATCACCGAAATCAAAAAGACTTGATGATATTTTAGAAGTAGTAATTATTAAAAAAGTGCCGCGATTTTTACTTTTTCTTGTGTTCCCATCGATTTATCTAGGATTGCACCGGCTTTTATTTGGTTGGGTTAAATTTTTCAAAGGTAAACATATTATCATTGAAGCCAATCAACCGCAACATGTTCAATATGATGGTGAGTCTTATTTTCCTTATGAAAAATTAGAGGTTTTCAGAAAATAAAAAGGGAGTTTTAGTCCCTTTTTTTAATGTTTAATGATTATCTTTTTAAGCCCATCTTTTTATAGACTTGGGCTATTTTTCTTTTGGCAATTAGAGAAACATAAGCTTTTCCGTCATCAAGGATTTTATCAATAGTTTTTTGTTCCATTAGTTGGTTGTAGTTGTTTTGAATATTTTCTAAGAGTAGGCCAACTTCGTAAGCTAAGTTTTCTTTGAAAGTGCGATAATTAGAATTCGCATATTCTTTTTCTAAATCTTTAATTGATTTATTTGTAATAGAAGAATAAATCTCTAGTAAATTAGAAATGCCAGGTTTATTGATTTTATCATATTTGATGGTAGAGTCTGAGTCTGTAACCGCACTTTTAATTTTATTTTTAGAAACGTTAATATTATCAAGCAAGTAAATTGCTGATTTTGGGTTTTCATCACTTTTACTCATCTTTTTAGACGGATCAGTTAAACTCATAACTCTTGCTCCCTGCTTGGGGAAAAACCCTTCTGGAACAATAAAAGTATTTCCATAGATAGAATTAAATCTTTCGGCAAGCAAGCGAGTTAGTTCTAGATGTTGTTTTTGATCATCTCCGATAGGGACAATATTGGCATCATATAACAAAATATCAGCAGCCATTAAAGCGGGATAAGTCAAGAGTGCGCCTTTTATCCCTGTTTTCTGCTTTCTTGATTTATCTTTATATTGGGTCATTCTTTCAAGTTCAACTACATAGGCGGTTGTTTCCATAATATAGGCAAGTTGACTGTGTTCAGGGATTTCGCTTTGAATAAATATGTGTACTTTTTCAGGATCAAGTCCACATGCTACATATAATGCAGCCAGCGCTTTAACGTTTCTTTTTAATTCTAGTTTATCGTAGGGGACAGTTATACTATGCAAATCAGCAATAAAAAAAAGAAACTCAGTGTTTTTAAGCTCGTTTTGCAGTTTAACAAATTGTTTAATCGCGCCTAAATAATTACCTAATGTAAGTTTGCCAGTTGGCTGGACGCCAGAAACTAGTCTCATAAAAATCCTCCTTTTTTAGATAAAAAAGTCCTTAGACTAATCTAAGGACGAATTACCGCGGTGCCACCTTAGTTCTAGCGGTTGCTAGCACTTTATCAAGCGTGCTCAATAAACCCATTCATAATCCTTTATTTCCAAGGATCACACCAGCCCTTAGTCTCTTTAAAACAAATTTCGATTATTACTATTTTTATCTCAATGCACAATTTATTTTAACGTTTAATGATTTAAAAGTCAATCTGTTTGTAGAATCGCTTCAAGTTGGTCAATTAACTGTTTGAATCTTCTGACTACAGCAATAAAAGTGTTTTTATCAGTTAAGTCAGCTCCGGCATCTTTTGCTTGGTTAACTGGGTAATCAGAACCACCTGCTTTTAGTAGTTTAATATATTTTTCCATTGCGCCTTTTTTGCCTTTTTTAACATCTTCATAGATTTTAAGAGAAGCACTATAACTAGAAGCATACTGATAAACATAAAAAGGTGTTCTAAAAAGGTGGGGAATATAAGCCCAAACATATTCTTTGCCATCTTCTTTGGTAATGTCAATATCATAATAATGTTTATATAAATCAATCATAATTTGGCTTAAGGTTTTCGCATTTAGCGGTATGTTTTTTTCAACTAATTTATTAGCCTCATATTCGTAATGAGCAAAAAGAGTTTGCCGGTAAAAAGTTGCCATAATACCATCGATTTCTTTTTCAATAATGGTAATTTTTTCTGCCTTTGTTTGAGCATTTTTCAGTAGGTAATCAGCTAAAACACGTTCATTAAAAGTTGAAGCAATCTCAGCGACAAAGATTGTATAACTAGCAAGAGAAAGTGGTTGGTTTTCATGAGAAAAAATTGTATGAGCACTATGACCAGCTTCATGAACAAGTGTAAAAAGATCATTTAAAGTTTTATCATGGTTTAATAAAATGTATGGATGATAACCATAAACACCACTTGAATATGCGCCAGTGCGCTTTCCATCTTTGGGTTCTACATCAACAAAGCCATCTTCAAGGGCTCTTTTTTGGTTTTTGACAAATTCTTCATCAAAACCTTCTAAAGCAGCAAAAAAGATCTTTTTAGCATCTTCATACTCATAAACTAAGTTTTCCTTAGCTAGTGTTAAAAAACGGTCATAGGTATGATAATTATCTAAAGATAAGTATTTTTTTCTTAAGTTAATGTATCGTTTAACTAAGTCAGTATTTTCATAGACGGCATCTTTTAAAGCAAGAAAAACTTCAACTGGAATATCATTACCGAAAAGTCTTGATTCTAAAGCACTTTGATAGTTGCGTGACTTATAGTAAGAAGCCATATTTTGAAGCACTAAATTATAAGCACTAGCAAAAGCATCTTTGTTTTCTTTATAGCGCTTAAAAGCCGCCTCAAATACTAGTTTTCGGTCTAAAGAAGTTTTACAAGCGGCAATAAGTGATGTCCAATTAGAAGTATTAACTACAATCTCCTTATTATCAGAAAGCACAACTTTTTCATTAACTCTATCGGTTAGTGATAAAGCGGTATAAAGCTGGCCTGTAACTTGTGAGATGCTACTAAAGTTTGCAAGGAGTTTTTCTTCTTTATCATTTAAAACATGCTTTTGTTGTTTAAATAGTTTTTGCATAGGAAATTTATATTGTTTTAAAGATTTGTCACTGGCAATAAATGAAAATATTTTTTCTTCGCCAATGCTAATTAACTCAGGAGAAATATAAGCCGTAAGACCTCTTAATTTATTCATCGAAAAATGAACTTGTGATAATCTTGATTGTTTTTCAACATCTTTTAAATTAAGGTCACTAGAAAGATGAGAAAAAGCATATAGCTTAAATAATTTTTTCATCATTTCTTCTTCAAAAACCAAATATTTTTTAAAGGTTTCTAAATTATGCAGTTTACCTTGAAAAGAACTAAAAGCCTCAATTTCTTGATTAAAGTCTACTAAATCTTGTTTAAATGTTTCAACGTCTGTGTAAAAATAGTCTAAATTCCATTTGCTCATCAAATCACCCTTTCAAATTGTATGTATTATAACAAAACTTCGTTTTTTTAACAATCATGTAAATTATTATTTTTTAAATAATGGTATTAAATGTGTGCTAAATTAAATTAAAAAAAAATCAATAAGAAACTTTGATTGTAATTTAAGAAAAAATTATGTATAATCTATTGAAAGCTAAAAATGCTGCAGAATAAAATCTGTCGCCAGCAAAGGAGGCGTAGACATGATCAGGATTTATACAACCCCAAGTTGTTCATCTTGTCGAAAAGCTAAAAAGTGGCTTGAGGAACACAAAATACCGTATGAGGAAAAAAACTTGTTTTCTCATAAAATTACGTTAGAGGATATATCTTTTATGTTAAAAAACGCAGAAAATGGTTTTGAAGATATTATTTCAACGCGTTCGAAAATATTTAAAGAACAATCGCTTGAGCCTAATTCAATGACGGTTAATGAACTTAAAAACTTCATTTTAGAAAACCCAAGCATCCTAAAACGTCCAATTATTATTGAAGACGAAAAAATGCAAGTAGGTTATAACGATGAAGAAATTAGAGTTTTCGTCCCCAAGAGATTAAGAGATTATGTGATGTGTAAGGATAATCCTCTTGGCGGTGTTTGTGATTATCAAACGCAACTTAAAAAATATTTCGATGAGATTCGTGCTGAAGAAGAACAAAAAGCGACTGTTAAAAAATAAGAAAAACATCTTATGGACTAAACAGTCCTTTTTTTGTGTAAAATAGAAAAGCATCAAAAAAACTGCCTTGACTAATTTTATCTAAAAGGCAGTTTTAGTATGTAATAACAGTATTTTATTTTTTGACAGGGTTTTTTTGAATATAATTATAAATTCTTTCTGATTTTCTTTGGGAAGGTTTTCTTGTAATTTTGTTTTCAGATAAAAAGCGCTCAAAATCTTTTTTTCCTGTTTCATAGTTGTCCACTTCATACTCTATTTCATAGTCGACTAAGTCAAAGTATTCAACCTTATCTAAAAAAAGTTCACCACTTTTATAAGGAGTAGAAACTCGGTAGTTATCTAGTTTGCCAAAAAGGGTTACATTTTGATCAATTTCAAAGAAATCAAAGGTGTTAAAACCTTGATCAATCATCATTAAAGCCTTTTCTGGCGACAAAAAGACATGTTGTTCTAAAGCTCCTTCTTTCGAACTTGTTTTTAAAGTAACTTTATATCTATTTGGATGTTTAAGACGAATTCTTAAGGTTGTTTTTTGTTTGAGAAAATACCTATCTTCAGTATCAAAATAGAAATTGGTTTGTTTATAAATATTGTTTTCCAAATCAAAAAGTTTGATTAAAGATTCGTATTCGTCTTTGCTAATTGGACATTTAAATTCAATTTCAATATTTGTATTCATCAAAAAACCTCCATTTTATACCTATATTTTATCATAATTTTGGAAAATATGTTATATTTAAAATGAGGTATAGGTTATGCGCTATAGTTTTGTGTGTAAAGAAAACAAACAATCAAAACAAATCAAAAATGAGCTTTTAACACTAATTAACGGAACTTTGGATGAAAAAAATCCGGAAGTTGTTTTTTCAATTGGTGGCGATGGGACAGTACTTGATGCAATTCATAAGTATAATTTAATTATCGAAGATGTTTTAATTGTCGCCATTCATACAGGAAGCTTGGGTTTTTATACAGAGTTTTTACCAAATCAATTAATGCTTATTAAAGATTTATTAGCGAAAAAAAGAGCATATCTATCGTATTTTTTATTAAAATGCACCTACAATGGGAAAACAAATTATGCATTAAATGAGGTTACATTATTTGATCAACATCGACTTTTTACTGGCAAAATTGAAGTTAATGGTGAGCTTTTAATGAATTATAAAGCCTCAGGCATTTGTGTAGCAACTCCATCTGGGTCTACTGCTTATAATAAGAGTTTAGGTGGAGCAATTATCGATAATAATATAAAAGCGATGCAAATCTCTTTTATTGCGCCCTTTCAAACTTTGGATACTAATATGATTGGGCCAGTCGTTCTTTCTAGTGATAAAAAGATTATAATTAAACCAAACAATAAACAAATTGACATTACTTTTGATCATTTAATTGAAAGAGGAGAAAATGTTAGTGAAGTAGTTATAAAAATAGCTAGTAAAAAAGTCAAGTTTTTAAAAAATAATAATCATAATTATATTAAACGTTTACGCGAAAAATTTATTATGAAAATATAAACCGTTTACATTAGTAAAAATGTTGTTTAGGCGATTTATTTACTTGTATTTTTTCAATAAAATGATACAATATTGATGGAAAAACAAAAAATTAAAGGAGGGTTTTCACATGGCTATTAAAGTGGCAATTAATGGTTTTGGTCGAATAGGCCGTTTAGCATATCGTCTAATGCATGATGATGATGCTTTTGAAGTTGTTGCGCTCAATGATTTATCAAACGCTGAGGAGCTTGCATATCTTTTAAAATATGACTCAGCACAAGGAAGATTTGAACGTGATATTAGAGTAGAAGATGAAAAACTAATTGTTGATGGTAAAACATCACTTATTTTCGCTCAAAGAGATCCAGCGCTATTACCATGGAAAGAATTAGGAGTTGAATTGGTATTAGAATGTACAGGGATGTTTTTAGATGAAGCAGGAGCTTCTAAGCATATCCAAGCGGGAGCTAAAAGAGTAGTTTTAAGTGCTCCTGGTAAGGGTAAAGATATTAAGATGGTTGTTTATGGTGTAAATCATCAAATCTTAGATGGAAGCGAAAAAATAGTTTCAGCAGCAAGCTGTACAACAAACTGTTTAGCTCCAATGGTAAAAGTACTAGATGATGAGTTTGGTGTTGAAAAGGGAATTATGACAACTGTTCATGCTTATACAGCGGATCAGTCACTAATGGATCAACCACATAAAAAGGGTTATAAAAGCAGACGCGGTAGATCAGCTGCAGTTTCAATTGTTCCATCAACTACTGGAGCAGCTAATGCTGTTGGAAAAGTACTTACTCATTTAAATGGGAAGCTTGATGGCACAGCGCTTAGAGTACCAATTTTGACAGGTTCAATTGTTGATTTAACTGTTGAACTTAGAAAAAAGGTAACAGTCGAAGAAATTAACAAAGCATTTAAAAAACATGCTAATCCAACATTAGAGTATACCGAAGAACCAATTGTATCAAGTGATGTTGTTGGGGCAAAGGGTTCAATATTTGATGCTAACACAACGCAAGTTTTAGATGCTGATGGCAAACAACTAGTTAAAGTAATGGGTTGGTATGACAATGAAATGTCTTATACAGCTCAGCTGATTAGAACGCTTAAATATTTAGCAACGTTGTTTTGATTTAAATAGATATTAAGGCCACAAATGTGGCTTTTTTTCTCTTTTAAAGAAAATAGTATTATATAATTAAAATGGTAAAAGATTATGTTAAGTAGAGTAAAAGATGAAAAACAAATAAAACTAGTTAGCATGCTTGCAAAACACATATGGCCGGAAGTTTATCAAGATATATTATCTTTTGTTCAAATCGATTATATGCTTGATAAGTTTTTGTCGGAAAAAAGTATTAAAAAGCAAATTGAATCAGGAACTTATTATTATTTAATCAAAAATGATAATGAAGCGATTGGTTTTATTAGTTTTGATTTGGAAGAACAACTGCATTTTTCTAAGTTTTATTTAAAAAGTGAGTACCGGAATAAAGGTTATGGTAAAAAAGTATTTTCGCTTCTTAAAAAGTGTAAAAGGCCAATAGTGTTAAGGGTAAACAAAAAAAACAGCAATGCCTATATGTTTTATAAAAAACTTGGATTTAAAGATATAAAATCAGTTAAAACTGATATTGGTAAAGGCTTTTTTATGGATGATTATTTAATGCGCTATGATTTTACTTTTAATGATTTATTAGAAACTGAAAAAGAAAAACTATATTTTCAGCAAATACTTAAAAAAATAGAAAAAGAAGCAAAAACAAATATAATTTATCCGCCTAAACAAGATTGGTTTAAAGCACTAGAGTTAACTGAGTTAAAAGATGTTAAGGTAGTTATGATTGGTCAAGATCCTTATCACAATCCAAATCAAGCGATGGGGCTTTGTTTTAGTGTTCCTAAAGATACAACAATCCCTCCAAGTTTGAAAAACATCTATCAAGAAATCAAAGATGAATATAATATTGAAATGCCAAATCATGGCGATTTAACAAATTGGGCAAAGCAAGGTGTTTTATTGCTTAATGCGATTTTTACGGTTTCTCAAAACAAGCCGCTATCTCATAAGGATTTTGGGTGGCAAACCTTTACTGATGAGATTATAAAATTGCTGCAACAAAAAGACTTTGTAGTCTATATTCTACTTGGTAGTTATGCGCAAAGTTATATTCCAAAAATAACTAATAAAAATCACTTAATAATTAAAAGTTCACATCCATCACCGCTTTCTTATTATCGCAGTTTTAAAGGATCGAATGTTTTTATTAAGGCAAATAAAGGTTTGATTGAAAGAAATATTGCCCCAATTAAATGGGATGCTCTTTAAAAAAGTTGTCAAAAAAGTAAAAATAAAATAATTTTTAAAGTGTTTTTAAAAGCCTTTTTATTGTATAATAAAATTAGGCGAAGGGAGAAAAATAAATGAAAAAGATGAGGGCATATATAAAGCAAGAATATGGACCCGGATTTAAGTTTGTAGTTAAAGAAATTGATGATAATTTGAAAGCTGATGAAGTATTAATTGAAGTATTATCTGTTTCTTTGTGTGGAACTGATGTTCATATTTATCAGTGGGATGAGTGGGCCCAAAAACGAATTAAGCCGCCTTTAGTAATTGGGCATGAGTTTTCTGGGAAAGTGATTAAAATAGGAAAAGATGTATCAAGAGTTAAAATAGGCGATATTGTTGCTAGTGAGACACATATTGTTTGTGGTAAGTGCGATTTTTGCCGCAAAGGGATGGCCCATGTATGTGAGAACACAAAAATCATTGGTGTTGATGTTGATGGAGCATTTGCAGAATACATTAAAATGCCAGAGGATAATTTGTTTGTTGATACAAGCAATCTTAATCCCCTTTATTTATCAGTTTTAGAGCCTTTGGGAAATGCAGTTCATACAGCACTTCATTTTCCCACCCATTTAAAAGATGTTGCGGTTGTTGGTTGCGGGCCAATTGGTTTAATGGCAATTGATGTTTTAAAAGCTGTTGGAGCGAGAAAAATTATTGCAATTGAAACAGTTAAAGAAAGAATTAAGCTGGCTAAAGAACTTGGGGCCGATGTTGTTATTGATGCGCTTAATGAGGATGTTATTAAAAGAGTTTTGCAAGAAACAAACAATCGTGGTGTTGATGTAGCTTGTGAGTTTTCAGGCAATAAAAATGCTTTACAGGCAGCGATTAATTACACTAAAAAAGGCGGAGCCATTTCTTTACTGGGAATATTTGATGAAAAGGTAATCGTTGATTTTAATGAAGTAATTTTTAAAGGGATTACTATTTATGGTGTTACCGGAAGAAAAATGTATGAAAACTGGGAACAAATTGATGCTTTACTACATTCTAAAAAATTAAGATTAGATAAAATTGTAACTCATGTTCTTGATTTTGCGCAAATGGATGAGGCTTTTAAGATTATGAAAAGTAAAACTTGTGGTAAGGTTGTTTTAAAGGTGAAACAAAATGGGAATAAATGAAAAGCTAAAAGAATTAAAAGATAAAAACATTTTTAAATTGCCTCCGGTTAGTGATTCGCCTTGTGAGGCAGTAATAACATTAAATGGAAAAAAAACAATAAATTTATCATCGAATAACTATTTAGGGTTTGCCAATCATAAAAGACTAGCTAAAGCGGCCCAAAAGGGATTAAAAAAATATGGTGTTGGTTCTGGCGCGGTTAGAACTATTGTTGGTAATATGCGCATTCACGAAGAATTAGAACAAAAAATAGCTCTTTTTAAAAAAGAAGAAGCAGCACTAGTTTTTCAAAGCGGATATATGTGCAATTTAGGAGTAATTCAAGCGATTACCGATAAAGGGGATTTAATTTTATCAGATGAGCTTAATCATGCTTCAATTATCGATGGCGTTCGGCTTTCAAAAGCGGATAAACAAATTTATAAGCACAACAATATGAAAGATCTAGAAAAAATATTAAAAGAAAAAAGATCACAATACAAAGAAGTTTTAATTGTAACTGACGGTGTTTTTTCAATGGATGGCGATTTGGCTGATTTAGTTAGTATCGTTAAGCTTGCTAAGAAATATAATTGTTTAACTTATGTTGATGATGCTCATGGCAGCGGAGTTTTAGGAGAAAACGGTAGAGGGACTGTTGATCATTTTAAATTAAATGGTCAAATTGATTTTGTAATGGGCACTTTATCAAAAGCCATTGGTGTTGTTGGTGGTTATGTGGCATGTAGTACTGAAGCTAAAGAATACTTGCTTAACAGAGGTCGACCACAGCTTTTTTCCACTTCCTTAATGCCTAGTGCTGCAAGCGCAATTATTGAAGCTTTTTCAATGTTGGAACAAAGTGTAAAATACACAGAAAAACTATGGGCAAATGCGAATTATTTTAAAAAGTTATTACAAGAAAAAGGTTTTAATTTAGGGAGTAGTCAAACACCAATTACACCAATTATGATTGGCAATGAAGCGAAAACTATTTTGTTTTCTAAACAGTTACTTGAACGAGGAGTTTTTGTTTCAGCGATTGTATTTCCAACTGTCCCAGTTAACACCGGAAGAATAAGATTAATGCCAACGGCATTGCATAGTAAAAGGCAGCTTAAAAAGGCTGTTAAGATTATTTTTCAAACAGCAAAAGAATTAAATCTTATCTCTGTAGACAAACAATGATTTATTTTGTTTTTCTTGTGTTATAATAGTAAGAACCAAACATGGTAACTACTTTTTTAAATATGGGGGTAACGATGACAGGTTCTGTTAATCTAATTGTAAAAACAACCATCGGTGCTGCGTTAGCAGCATTTTCTGTAGTTTTAAAGTTGGTTTTTGATTTATGGCTTAAAACCGATTTTTTTGGTTTTCCGTTTTATAGCATTCCTTTAATTTTATCGGGTATATTTTTAGGCCCGGTTTATGGGCTTGTTGTGGGAGCTGTGGCCGATACTGTTTCTGGTTTATTTTTAGGTTATTTACCCGGATTTATTTTCTCAAGTCTTGCTTGGTCAGTAATTCCCGCACTTCTTACTAAAAAACCCAAAGGTGCAAAGTGGCTTTTTGTTATTCTAATAACTTATTTATCCGCAAGCCTGTTTAATACTTTTGCTATTTGGTTTCATTTTTCAAAAAAGGCAGCATTTTCTCTTTTTTGGATCAGAATATCTTTAATTCCTATCTTTGGGTCAATAATTGCTATTTTAACAAATATTATTTATGAAAGAACAGAGCCGTTATTGAAAAAATATCGGTTTTAAAAGTTTAATAAACGATTAAATCCAAAACAGAAAACAAAACAAATTATTCTATTTTGGTTTTTTATATTGTTATTATTTGTTTTTCAAATTTACTATTTTTTTGCTTACACTTGAGTTAGTATATAATAGTAGTGAACTACTTAACGCTTAGGATAATCATTTGAAATGAAAGTCTTTTTGTGGGAAAGCGGTAAAGAAAAATATTTGTCTTAAGGAGTAATAATGGAAGTCAAAGTAATTGGTGCTGGGCTTGCAGGAGTAGAAGCGGCCTTTTATTTAGCAAGTAAAGGTGTTAAAGTAAAACTATATGAAATGCGACCTAAAAAAATGACAGAAGCTCATCAAAGTGGGCTTTTTGCGGAACTTGTTTGTTCTAATTCTTTTCGCAGTAAGGACCCAAATAACGCTATTGGTCTTTTAAAAAATGAGATGGTGATGTTAAAATCGTTAGTAATGGATGTTGCTTATCAAACAGAGGTGGAAGCTGGTTCTAGCTTAGCTGTTGATAGAACTAGTTTTGCGGAAATAATAACTAACATCATTAAAAATCATAAAAATATTACCGTTGTTAATAAAGAAGTAAAAACAATTGATCCTTTTGTGCCAACGATTATCGCTAGCGGGCCACTTACGTCTTTGGCACTTAAACAGGAGTTGATTAACCACTTTGGTGCTGTTGAATTAAATTTCTATGATGCAGTGGCGCCAATAATTTTAGCTAGTTCAATAAACAAAGAAATTTGTTATTTAAAAAGCCGCTATGATAAAGGAAAGGCAGCTTACTTGAATTGCCCTTTTTCCAAACAAGAATATGAAGAGTTTTATCAAGCGCTTATTAATGCAGAAACACAGCCATTAAGAACTTTTGAAGTAGGTGTTTTTGAAGGATGCTTACCAATTGAAGTGATGGCTAAAAGAGGTTTTGACACACTTAGATTTGGCCCTTTAAAACCTGTGGGATTAGAAAAAGAAGGGAAAAGATCTTTTGCAGTTGTTCAGCTAAGACAAGACGATGCATCAAAGAGCATGTATAATCTTGTTGGTTTTCAAACCAATTTAAAATTTGGTGAACAAAAAAGAATAATTCAAATGATTCCAGGTTTAGAAAATGCGGAGATTTTAAGATATGGAGTAATGCATAAAAATACCTATCTTAATTCACCAAATATTTTAAATGAGTTTTATCAAACAAAAAAATATCCAGCAATTTTTATTGCAGGACAAATCTCAGGAGTTGAAGGTTATATTGAAAGTGCATCTAGTGGACTTGCTTGCGCTTATCATATGTTTGAGTATTTGAATAACCGCAAGCCTAAACCATTTCCCAAAGAAACAATTATTGGTTCACTTGCTTATTATATTGCTGCTGCAAATCATAAATTCAATCCAATGAATGCAAATTTTGGCTTGTTGGAAAGTTTAGAAAATGTTAAAAAAAGTGAAAGAAAAAAGGCATATCGAGCAAGAAGTAAAAAAGCACTTGCTTATTATCTTGAAGGTGTAAAATGAAAGATGAAGTAATTTTAGCTAATTTTAAGGATTTTTTAGTTTATGAAAAAGGGTATTCTTCAAATACCGTTTTAGCCTACATTAATGATATTGATGATTTTAGAAATTTTGTTATTAATGAGGGTTTTGGTGATTCTTTTGTTGTTGAAAGAGAAAGAATTTTTGGTTATTATATTAATTACTTAAGTAATAAAGGTTTTTTGCCTAAAAGCATTACCCGAAAACTTTCTGCTTTGAAAACTTTTTATAAATATTTAAAAAATGAAAATATTATAAGTTTTAATCCAACAGCGCTTATAAAAGGACCTAAACAGGAAAAAAAACTTCCGCAAATACTAACAGAAAAAGAAATACAATTAGTTTATAAAACAATCGATAAAAGAAGTGCTTTAGGTCAAAGAAATTATTTGATTTTTGATTTATTATATAGTTTAGGTCTTAGAGCTAGTGAGATTTGTAATATAAGTTTATATGATATTGATTTATTAGAAAAAAGAATAAAAATAAAAGGCAAAGGCGCCAAACAACGAATTGGAATTTTGCATGATAGTTTAATTAGCGAATTGCGTTATTATATTACTTATAACAGACCAAAACTACTTTCAAAAGGCGATGGGAGCTTAACTGATAACTTGTTGATAAATTATAAAGGAACACCATTAACTCCACGGGGGTTAAGAGTGATATTAAACAAACTATTTAAAGATGCAGGTGAATATTTAAAAGTTAGTCCTCATATGCTTAGACATAGTTTTGCGACAAGTTTACTAAATCATGGAGCATCTTTACGAGTTGTTCAAGAACTTTTAGGTCATGAACATTTAAAGACTACCCAAATCTATACTCATGTAAGTGATGAGAAAATTAAACAAATCTATAACAAAGCTCATCCTCGAGCTAAAAGAAAGGAATAATTGTGATGCGAAAGTTCTATATTTTGAAAAAATATGAAAATCAAGGTGTTAAATTACCAGAAAGGCAAACAACCTTTTCTGCAGGTTATGATCTAGCAGCCCTTGAAGATTTAATTATTAATCCGAAAGAGATTATTATGGTTAAAACCGGATTAAAGGTTCAAATTCCAAGTGATGAAGTGCTTCTTGTTTTTCCTAGAAGCAGTTTGGGGATAAAAAAAGGATTAACTTTGGCAAATAATGTTGGTGTTATTGATGCTGATTACTTTAACAACGATGTTAATGAAGGTCATATTATGATGCCAGTTTTAAACTTTAAAAACAAGCCAGTCAAAATTGAAAAAGGGGAAAGAATTGCTCAGGCAATATTCATTAAATATTTTAAAACGGCCGATGATCAACAAGGCGATAAAAAACGAGTAGGCGGCTTTGGTTCAAGCGATTAATAAGAAGGAGTTTTAGGTGTTTTTTTGGTTGCAAAACCACTAAAACTATGTTATAGTTATAAAGGCATAAAAATATACATGTTTAAACAGTCTTTTTCCCAGTGCCAGAAATGGTGGATTAAAGATGTATGTTAAACAGAGGAAAAACAAACGGAGGAAATAAAATGTCAGTAGTTTCAATGAAACAATTATTAGAAGCAGGGGTTCATTTCGGTCATACGACTAAAAGATGGGATCCAAAGATGGCTAAATACATTTACACTGCACGTAATGGTATTTATATCATCGATTTAAAAAAGACGGCTGAAGAAATTGAAAGAGCTTATCAAGCATTATTTTCAATTGTAGCCGATGGTGGAAGTGTGCTTTTTGTTGGTACAAAAAAACAAGCTCAAGAAGCTGTTTTTGAAGAAGCAACTCGCACGGGTCAGTTTTATGTTAATCAGCGTTGGTTGGGAGGAACACTTACTAATTTCAACACAATCAGAAGAAGAATTAAAAGATTAAAAGATCTTTATGAGATGGAAGAAAATGGTACTTTTGCTAACCTACCTAAAAAAGAAGTTGTTGGTCTTATTAAAGAAAGAGATCGTTTAGAAAAATTTTTAAGTGGAATTAAAAATATGCAAAAATTACCTGAAGCTCTTTATATTGTTGATCCAAAAAAAGAAATTAACGCAATCAGAGAAGCAAGAATTTTAGGAATACCAGTTTTTGGTATTGTTGATACTAATTGTGACCCTGATGATGTTGATTATGTAATTCCAGCAAACGATGACGCGATTAGAGCGGTTAAATTAATTACTCATATTCTTGGTAACGCGATTATTGAAGCCCAAGGCGGAATTGTTGAAAAATATGAAGATGATGATGAGGTTGATTTGGATACTTCAGAAGATTCTAAAGGCTCTAAGCCAATGACTAGTTATCAAAGTCCTGAAGATGAAGTTAAAGGCGATGAAAAAGCAGTTAAACCTGAAGTCAAAAAAGAAGAAAAAGTTGTAGCAAAAGAAGAAAAACCTAAAACTGTAGAGATAAAACAGCCTGAGGTTAAAGAAGTAAAAAAGGTTAAGGAAAAAGAAAAGGCAGTTAAACCTGAAGTTAAAGAAGTAAAAAAGGTTGAAGAAAAAGAAAAGGTAGTTAAACCTAAAGTTAAAACGGATGAAAAAGCTGCAGTAAAAGAAGACAAGCCTGAAGTAAAAGAAAAGGCGGTTAAACCTGAGGTAGTTAAAAAAGATTTAGAAGAACCTAAAAAAGAAGATTTACCAGCAAAACAAGAAAAACAAGCAATTGATTTGGAAAGTTTAAAAGTAGTAGAATTGCGAAAACTCGCTAAAGAAAAAAACATTCCTGGATATAGTTCAATGAAAAAAGCTGAGCTGATAGAGGCGTTAAAATAGTTACATTTAAGGGGTGTTAGACATCCCTTTTTTGTGGTCTTATTAAATTGAATAAACAAATTAAATAATATATAATAGAAAAAGGAGGAATTTGGTTTATGGTAATTACTGCAAAACAAGTAAAAGAGTTAAGAGATATAACAGGTGCTGGGATGCTTGATTGTAAAAAGGCGCTTGTCGAAACAAAAGGCGATATTAAAAAGGCCATTATTTATTTAAGAGAAAAAGGAATGGCTCAAGCAGCCAAAAAAGAATCAAGAATTGCAGCTGAAGGTCTTTGTAGTGGGGTTAGTAAAGGCGATATAACCTATATTTATGAAGTAAATAGCGAAACAGATTTTGTTGCTAAAAATGAAAGGTTTGCTAATTTACTTAATTTTATAGGAGAAGCTTTAATTAACAATAACCCTAATACTTTAGATGAAGCATTAAGTGTTGTGCATGAAGGTAAAACAATTGCGGAAACACTAATTACTGCTACAGCAACAATTGGTGAAAAGATTAGTTTAAGAAGGTTTGAAAAAGTTCAATTAGAGGCGGGTCAAACATTAGGTTTTTATAAACATATGGGAGGAAAAATTGTCTCTGCTGTAGTTGTTGAAGGCTCAAAGGAAGTTGCTCATAATTTAGCACTTCATGTGGCAGCTCAAAGACCAATTTATTTAACTCAAGCTGAAATCAAACCAGAATTTATCGCATCTGAAAGACAAATTTTACTTAATCAAGCACTTTTAGAAAATAAAAATGAAGCTAAGCCAAAACCAGAAAATATAATTGAAAAAATGGTTGAAGGAAGACTTAATAAGCAACTTAGGGAAATTTGTTTGATTAATCAAGCGTATGTAAAAGATCCAAGTATTACAGTTACGCAGTATTTAAAACAAGAACAAGCAAACATTGTTTCTTTTGCTAGATTAGAAGTAGGCGAAGGGATAGAAAAACGGCAAGATGATTTTGCCACTGAAGTTAGCGCGCAAATAAAGGGCTAAAAAGGAGAAAAACAATGTATAAACGCGTCATTATTAAAATTAGTGGAGAAGCTTTAAAAGGCGACACGGAATTTGGAATTGATTCTACTACAGTTATGAAGTTTGCAAAAGAGATTAAAAATGTTCATGATTTGGGCGTTGAAGTTGGAATAGTAATGGGTGGTGGCAATTTTTGGCGCGGAAAGAGTCAAGAAGCACTAGGAATGGATAGAGCGCAAGCAGATTATATGGGAATGCTTGCAACAATAATGAATGGGCTTGCTTTTCAAGATGCATTGGAAAAAATTGATGTTCCTGTTCGTGTTGCTAGTGCAATTGAAGTTAATCAAGTGTGCGAAAGGTATATTAGAAGAAAAGCAGATAAACATTTAGGTTTAAAAACAGTAATGATTTTTGTAGGTGGCACCGGTTCGCCATTTTTCTCAACCGATACAGCAGCAGCTTTAAGAGCGGCTGAGTTAAATGCGGAAGTTATTTTAATGGGGAAAAATGGTGTTGATGGAGTTTATGATAAGGATCCGAAAAAACATCAAGATGCAATCATGTATAATGAATTAACGCACCGGTTTGTTTTAGAACAAGGTTTAGAAATTATGGATTCAACTGCAGCTTCGCTTTGTCGGGATAACAATATTGAAATAATTGTATTTAATATGCAAAAAAAAGGTTGCTTGAAAAAAGCTGCAATAGGAGAAAAAATTGGTACTACTGTGAAGTGAGGGAGGAAAAATGGAACAAGTTGATTTATTACTTTTAGAGATTGAAGAGAAGATGGAAAAATGTATAATTGCAACCGAAGCAGAGTTTGCCTCTATTCGTACAGGAAGGGCAAATCCAGCCTTACTGGATTCAATTATGGTTGAGTATTATGGTGTTGATACACCAATTAAACAAATTGCTACCATTAGTGTTCCAGAAGGAAATCAGCTTTATATTAAGCCTTTTGATAAGTCGATTTTAAAAAAGGTTGAGTATGCGGTTGGCACATCATCTATTGGTCTTACACCACAAAATGATGGTGTAGGTATTAGACTTATTTTGCCAGCTTTAACAGAAGAGCGAAGAAAAGTTTTAGCTAAAGAAGTTGAAAGGCTTTCTGAGCTTGGCAAAGTAGCTGTTAGAAATGTTAGAAGAGAAGGCAATGATGAAATTAAAAAATTAGAACTTGCCGAAGATACTGAGTTTATTTACTTAGAAGAAGTGCAAAAGCTGACTGATAAACATACTGATAAAATGAGTCAAGCTGCAAAGAAGAAAATTGATGAAATCTTGTTAATTTAGATTAAAAAAGACTGTTTTTGCAGTCTTTTTTTAATGGGTATATGCTTTTTAAATAAAGCTTAATTGTAATTTATATTTCTTAGTTGGACAAAATTAAGAATTTGTTGAACTTGTGATCATTTTTTGTTCCTTCAATATAATCTTTTACAATTAAGTTTGTATGATCAATAATATAACTTACGTATTCAATTATTGGATATGCAAGAATTATTGTGATTTTTCGGGGGTTTTCTTTAACAGAGGAAATAATATTGGTAATAACTTTTTTAAATATTTGCACTGTAAAAGGGTTAAAAAAGAAAAAGATATTATCTTGGGCAGCAATAATATGTTTTTCTGCTAAACCTAGATGAAAAGCAATTTTATCATTGGTTTTAGCTTTAGTTTGATAATTTTTTAGGTTAGCCAAAGCATCACCGTAAGTATGAGCGTTAGCTTCAATACCTTTAACAGAAGAAGAAAAAAGATAGTTAACAAGAAAACAAACTCTTCCTTTTCCAGAACCAAAATCAACAAAGTAGTCTGATGACTTTAACTTAATCTTTTTAAAAAGTAAAAAAAGATCATTGTAAGGGGTTGGCTCATATGCATAGTGTTGTTTATGGGAAGAACTTCTAGTACCGGTTGTGGTAATATTTAGTTTTAGATCTATTTGTTGTTCGGTTAAGTTTTTCATAATTTGCCCTTTTTAATATTTTCGTTATAGTAATTATCGCTTGAAGTTTTTGTTTTGTCAAATTAGGCTTTGTAATAAGCTAATTATTGTTATAGTTGTTTTGTATATGTTATACTAAAAGAAAAGAAATGGAGATGTTAAGATAATGAAAAAGTATGTAAAATGGATGAATAAAACATCTAAACTTGTGAAGTTTATTTTGGTATTCTTTGCTATTCCAGCAATTTTATACCGGATTTTCGCTAGTTTTGCGAGTAAAGATTTTTTAGGTAAACTAGGAAGAATTGTTTTAGCAATTGTTGGAGCGCCAGTATTGTGGGTAATTGATATTATCATGGTTTTACTTGAAAACAAAATTGTTTGGTTTTAATAATTAATAGTAAAGTGTATTTTAGTTTTGTTAAAAGGTGATAGCTTTAAAGGGCTAGCATCTTTTTTTCTTTTACAAACAAACATTTTTTTAGTATAATACAATAAGTGCATTAAATGATTAAGAAGGCAAGATATGAAAATTGCGAAATTAAAGAAAAAAGGAATTCCTAAGCATTTAGCAATTATTTTAGATGGTAATGGTAGATGGGCGAAAAAACGAGGATTGCCAAGAGTTTTTGGTCATCAAGCGGGAGCAAATAATATATTTAGGATTGCTCAAATTTGTAATGATTTAGGGATTAAATATTTAACTTTATATGCTTTTTCGACAGAAAACTGGCAAAGACCACAAAAAGAAGTTGACTATTTAATGCAACTTCCTTTTGAACTTTATAATAAAAATAAAGATAAAATTGCTGCAAGTGAGCGTAATATAGTAATTAAACAAGTCGGAAGAACAACTAAGTTTTCGCCTGAGCTTAAAAAGCTATTTGAAAAGTTTTACAAAAAGACTAAGGATAATAAAGGTTTAACTTTGCAACTAGCTTTTGATTATGGATCTTATGAAGAATTAAATCAAGCGATTAAAGCGATGATAAAAGATAATAAAACATCATTTCAAGAAGAAGATATTATGCCTTATTTATATGTTAAAACGCCAATTGATTTTTTAATTAGAACATCAGGTGAAAAAAGATTATCTAATTTTTTGCTTTATCAGGCTTCTTATGCTGAACTTTATTTTACGAAAAAGCATTGGCCAGCATTTAGGGAAAAAGAGCTTTTTAAAGCAATCAAAGAATATCAAAAAAGAAAAAGAACATACGGGAGATTAGACTCATGAGGCAAAGAATAATTACAGGTATTATATTAGTAGCGATTTTAATTCCAATTTTTATAATCAATGAGTTATTTCCAGTTTTATATGTTTTAATGGTTTTGCTTGTTGGCCTTGGTGCTTTAGAGATGCTTTTAATGTATAACAAAAGAGAAAAAATTGCGCCTTTTTTAATTATTTTAACAGTGGCAATGACAGTTTTTTTATATATGGCGGTTGTTTTTACATCCAATCAAATTGTTTTGCCAAGATATGATAAATATATGTTTGATCTTGGTCTGAATGTGGTTATTTTAATGATTAGTTTTGTGCTTTTAACAGCAATCGTGTTCGCTAAAAATAATACTTTTGTTACCCTTGGTCACGCGATTACAACCACAGTTTATGTGGGAGTTAGCTTTGCTTCTATTATGATTTTAAGAATGATGGGAGTCCGCTTTATTATTTATCTGTTTTTAATTACGATGTTAACGGATATGTTTGCTTACTTTTTTGGGATAAAATATGGTAAGCATAAAATGGCACCTTACCTAAGTCCGAAAAAAAGTTATGAAGGGGCTATTGCTGGGAGTGTTTTGGCGACAATAATAGCTAGTTTGTTTGCTTTGTTTTTTGATATTTATCCGGCATCAGTTAACCCAGACGGCCTAACAACAATTTTTACTAATATTTCAAAAATTGGTGCGCATACAAGACTTAATCAAGCCTTTATTGTTGTACCTTTAACCTTTTTAGCAACAATCGTTAGTCAGATTGGTGATATAGTAGCCTCAAAGTTTAAAAGAACTTATGATATAAAAGATTTTGGTAGTATTTTTCCAGGTCATGGCGGGGTAATAGACCGCTTTGATTCGGCAATGTTTACCGGAATATTTTTGGTTTTATTTTTTACAGTTGTTAAATTATTGTTTCCACTATGAAAAATGTTTATATCTTAGGAGCCACAGGCACGATTGGCTTAAAAAGCATTGAAGTAATTACTAAATATAAAGAAAAGTTTAAAGTTATTGGTATTTCGCTTGGCTTTTCTCATCAAGATAAGCATATTAAAATAATCAAAGAGCTAAATCCTTTGATTGTTTGCCTAAGGGATAAAACCTTAAATTATGAAAAACTGTTTCCCAAGATTAAGTTTGTTTATGGTGATAAAGGTTTGCTTGAACTTGCTGGATATCCTATTTTTGGACTTTTAGTAAATGGCCTTAGTGGTTCATCGGGTTTAATGCCAACAATTAAGGCAATAAAATCAGGCAAAGATATTGCGCTTGCTAATAAAGAATCGCTTGTTATGGCAGGTGAGATTATCACTGATTTAGTTGAGAAAAAAGGTGTTAAACTAATTCCAATCGACTCAGAACATAGCGCCATCTTTAGTGCTTTAATTGGCGAGGATATGCTTGATGTAGAAAGTATTACAATTACTGCTAGTGGAGGGGCATTTAGAGATAAAACATTAAAAGAATTAGAAAATGTTAAAAAAGAAGATGCTCTTAAACACCCTAACTGGCAAATGGGATTTAAAGTTACAATCGACTCAGCCACAATGGTTAATAAGGGGTTAGAAATTATTGAGGCGCATCATCTTTTCAAGCTGAGTTATGACAACATTCATGCAATAATGCATAAAGAATCAATTGTTCATGGGTTTGTTACATTTAAAGATAGGTCGGTTAAAGCAGTTTTGGCTAGCCCTGATATGATAATGCCAATTCAGTATGCCTTGATGTTTCCGCATCATAATAAGTGTGAGATAACCCCGCTTGATTTGGCTAATTTAAAATTAAGTTTTGCGGCTATTGATGATAAAAGATATCCCTTATTCAAACTTGCATATGAAGTTGGAAGAAAAAAAGGACTTTATCCAGTAGTTTATAATGCAGCTAATGAAGCAGCTGTTGAACTGTTTAAAAGGGAAAAGATTTCTTTTTTGGAAATAACTAAAATTGTAGCACAAGCAGTAAGTGAGTTTAAAGATAATATTAAAAAACCAACAATAGGTGAAATTGTTGCAACAGATTTGGTGATTAAAAGAAAGGTATTTGAAAAATATGGATTTTGTTATTAATTTATTAGTATTTGTTATTATATTGGGAGCGATTGTGGCTATTCACGAACTTGGTCATTTAATCTTTGCAAAAAGGGCAAAGATTTTATGTTTTGAGTATGCCATTGGTATGGGACCAGTTTTATATCAAAAGAAGAACAAGGAAACAAATTTTTCAATTAGAGCAATCCCAATTGGTGGATTTGTTTCAATGGCCGGGGAGCAAATGGCGACTGAAATGATAAAAAAAGATATGCTTATCGGGCTTAATTTTTCTGCTGGCAAGGTAAAAGAGATTATTCTTGATGAGAGGATAAAATCTGAAGTTAAAATGCTTGTGACTGATTTTGAGATTTATGATCAAGAGCAAACCGGTCTTTATCTAGAAGGTTTAGTTGATAACGAAGTTAAAAGATATGAGATTTTAAAAGATGCGGTTTATCAGCTTAGTGAGAAAAAACAAATGCAAATTGCTCCTTATGATCGCTGTTTTGAATCTAAGTCTTATTGGGCAAAGTTTTTAACGCTTTTTGCGGGGCCTTTGATGAATTTTATTTTGGCAATACTGCTGTTTTTTGTGATTGCATCGTTTTCTGGTAAACCCCAAGATAATAACATAATCGGCGGAGTACTTGAGTATTATCCGGCAAGTTATGCAAACCTTAGCGCCGGTGATGAGATTTTAATGATTGGCGATAAAGAGATTACTGATAATGCATCGATAAAACAGGCAATTGCTTCGCTTGATTCTTATAGCGATGTTTTAATTACAGTTAAGAGAAAACAAACCGGTTTAGAAGAACAAGTTTTGATTAATCTAGCTATTGAGTTTAATCAAATAGGAATTGCTAATTTTTCTAAAGAAGAGATTATGGTAGGACAAGACGGAGCAAAAATTGGCAGTGTTTTTGGTAAGTCAGTTGATAAATTAAAACCAAATGATATTATTACCAAAATCGAATACGATGGCCAAAGCTATGAAGTTAATAGTTGGAATGATTTAGTAAAACATACAACCAGTTTAGATGGTGATCAACTGAGAGTAACTTTTCTTCGCGAAGGCGAGGTTAAAACAGAGTTTATTCATGTTTGGGAAAATAAAGTTTTAAATAGTCAAGCAGTCAATAGAATGTTTATCTCAATTGGGATTACTTCGCAAATGAAATATGATTTTTTCTATTCTTTGGTTAATCCTTTTAAAGAAACTTGGACATCTTTTACACAAGTTCTTTCCGTTCTTGGTCTTTTAATGGGCGGATCTAAACAAATAGGTCTAAATGATTTAAGTGGTCCTGTTGGTATATTTAATGTTATTGGGCAGGTTCGTAAACAAGGCATTTTAGCTCTGTTTTGGTTTACTGCCTTTTTAAGTGTTAACGTGGGAATCTTAAATTTATTACCTATTCCAGTGCTTGATGGGGGAAGAATAGTCTTTATTTCTTATGAAGCAATTACGCGCAAGAAAATATCAAGAAAAGTGGAAAACATTATTATTAATATCTTCTTTATTTTGATGATGTTATTGATGTTATACGTGACTTTCAATGATATTTTAAGATTGTTTTAAAAATGAAAAAAATTGGTCAAACAATTATTGAAGAAGGCATTGTTCAAACCAATAATTTAAAAACAAGAACTACAGCTAGAGCAATCATCATAAATCAAGATAAGGTTTTACTGCTTTATTCAAAAAAGTATGATGATTATACAACTCCTGGTGGCGGTATAAAAGAAAACGAGAACTATCAACAAGCTTTAGTTAGAGAATTAAAAGAAGAACTAGGAGTTAGGAAAGTCAAAATAATTCAAGAAATTGGTTATACCGTTGAGATTAGATTTGGTTTAAGTAAAAAAGAAAATATATATCAACAAAAATCTTTTTACTACCTTTGTCAAATTGACAGTATTGGTCAGCCTTCATTTGTAAAAAGGGAGGCTAAAGATCTCTTAATTCCAAAGTGGATTAAAATAGGTGACGCAATTAATTATAATAATGCTCAACTAAAAAAGAAAACTCATTTAGATAAAGGATTTAAAACGGTACTAAAAAGAGAAAATATGGTTTTAGGTTATGTACTAAAAGTAGATTAATTAATTTGTTTTGCAATGTAAACAACACATTTTTTTATTGTGTTGTTTTTTTAAGTGAGGAAAAGGCTTAGAAAGACTTGTTTTGTTTTATGTTTTTTTAAGCGATTAAAAGAAAAACAGGGAAAGGCTATAAATAGGCTATTAAAAGCATTTTAATAGGCATTAAAAACAAGTTTTTTTTAAAGAAATAAATTCGAATATCTAGTAAATAACTAAAGATATTTAGAAAGTAAAGTATAAAAATTAACATGTCTATACAAAAAAGGGTTTGATTGTACCACCTTTAGTGGTATAATAATATTAGAAAACGCTTACAAGGAAAGACAAACTAATTACGATATGCTTTAATGGACTGGAAAAAAGTTTGTTAGAAGGTATTAAGATGAAAAGATTTATTTCAAATGCGATAAAATCAATCTTTTTAATTTCAATGTTTATCCTACTTTTGGTAGGATTTTCGTTTAGCAAGAAAGACTTTAATATTGATGATTACGGCGTTAGTGAAAACAACACCTATCAAAGGCCAATATTTTATGCTGATCCAAGTGTTCCTTTTTTGTCAGAACCCGGAACATCTAGTGATCCCCATATAATAAAAAATGAACAAGATATGATAACTTTAGCCGCTGCTGTGTTGGTTGCAAGTAATAATGGTTTTGCTGGAAAGTATTTTGATATAGACGGCAATGCTAGTAATTACTTTAACCTAAGTAGCGGTTTTTCTTCGATAGGCAATGCCACATATCCATTTAAAGGCAACTTTGATGGAAGAGAAGTCGAATTCATATTAGGAATAGACACAACCTCAGTTAATCAAGGTTTATTTGGCTATACCCAAAATGCGACAATTAGTAATTTTTCAATAAGTGGTTCAGTAAAGGGCGGGAATAATACAGGTGGCGTTATTGGATATATGAATGGTGGGACGTTAACCAATGTATATAATAAAGCAACAATAACGGGTGCTACATATGCAAGTGGAATTGTTGGTTATTTTTCTTCTGGAACAATAAGTAATATTTACAATGTAGGAAACGTTAATGGTACAGGTTATGTAGGTGGCATAGTAGGGCAGCAAGGAATTTCAAGCGGCACGGCAGGGAATATAAGTTATGTTTATAATTCAGGGACTATAACGGCATCGGCAGCCGCAAGTAGAGTTGGAGGAATAACAGGTGTTATAGGAAGAGGGAATATCTCTTATGGTTATAATAGCGGTAAGATAACAGGAAAAGGATACGTAGGAGGTATAGTTGGGCAAGTATCATCAGGAAGCAACTCCCATCAAGCGTTTTTGGAAGTTTATAATTCAGGTGAAGTAATAGGAACCGCAGTAGCAAGCCTTGGAGGTCTTGTAGGGTTTTCAAACAGAGCGCTTACAGTAACAAGAAGTTATTATGATATATCTGTAGCAGAAGCCCAAACAAGCGCAATCAAGCCGGTACAAGGGATAGGAAGTAGTGGAACAGCTTTACAATATGGATTATATCGTGATCAAATGGAAGGAATAGAAGCGATATCAGGTTTCACAGCAAGCGTTTGGGTAAGAAAATCAGCAAATGGGGGAATAGATACATATTATCCGCAGTTAAGGATATTTGAAGAAAGTCAAGATGCATATACAAAGAACAAGTCACTAGATTCAGTCAGGGTTAAAGCGTTTGGTGGTTTTGGGACAGAAGATAATCCATATGTGATTCGCCATGAAAAGGACATGCAGCGTTTATCGAGTGTAGTAAATGGTGGAAATAGTGTAACAGGACTATATTTTAAGGTAAGAGATTTAACACTAGCAAATAGCAGACATAATTTTGATTTAAAGAGCAATTGGAATCCAATAGGAACCAGCGCAAGTCCATTTAAAGGACATTTTAATGGAAACGGAGCATTATTTGAACTTAATCTTGATGGGGGAGACTATCAAGGTTTATTTGGTTATGCAACAGGAGGAAGTATAAAGCAGTTAAGTGTAAGTGGTACAGTTAAGGGAGATAATAATGTTGGAAGTGTTGTAGGATATAGCGGAAGCGATATTGAAACAATATATTCAACTGCAAGTATAGAAGGTAAGGCTAACGTTGGTGGAATAGTAGGAGCCAATGTTGGTGGAGATATAAAGTATGTATACTACCGAGGCAAGATAAAAGGAACAGATGGAGTTGGAGGAATTGCAGGTAGTAGTAGTGGTAGTTTAGAAGAAAGTTATGTAGAAGCTGAGATTAGTGGTACAGCAAATGTTGGTGGTGTAATAGGAACAGAGACTGGAAGTAGCAATAAGAGTTATTATGATATAACAATGATGAATATATTTGCGCCAGAAACAGGTACGGTAAAGCCATCAAGGGCACTTGGGAATAAGCCAAACACAGACAGTGTAAAAGGTTTAGTTACTGAGCATATGACAGGGATTAGTTTGAGTGAGACAGGTTTTACTTCAAGCATATGGATAACAAAGACTAATGATGATTTACTACTTTATTACCCACAACTTAAGTATTTTGAAAATTATCCAGCAAGTACACTTAATCCAACTTTTGTAACAGCGATAAAGGACCGTTCGCTTATTTCTGTAACAGCGAGTAGATTTTCAAGTGGGACAGGAAGTGCGGCTGATCCATATATTATTAGAAAGCCATATGATATGCAAACGATATCAGATATTGTCGCAAATGGTAATCCATTATCTGGAAAGTATATAGTGGTAGCTGATGGAGTTAGCCAGCTAGATTTGACAATAGCGGGATTAAATTATAAACCAATAGGCTTGGCAGGAAAAGTATTTTCAGGTAATTTTGATGGAAGAGGAGTAGAGTTTATCTTAGGAATAGACACAACCTCAGTTAATCAAGGTTTATTTGGCTATACCCAAAATGCGACAATTAGTAATTTTTCAATAAGTGGTTCAGTAAAGGGCGGGAATAATACAGGTGGCGTTATTGGATATATGAATGGTGGGACGTTAACCAATGTATATAATAAAGCAACAATAACGGGTGCTACATATGCAAGTGGAATTGTTGGTTATTTTTCTTCTGGAACAATAAGTAATATTTACAATGTAGGAAACGTTAATGGTACAGGTTATGTAGGTGGCATAGTAGGGCAGCAAGGAATTTCAAGCGGCACGGCAGGGAATATAAGTTATGTTTATAATTCAGGGACTATAACGGCATCGGCAGCCGCAAGTAGAGTTGGAGGAATAACAGGTGTTATAGGAAGAGGGAATATCTCTTATGGTTATAATAGCGGTAAGATAACAGGAAAAGGATACGTAGGAGGTATAGTTGGGCAAGTATCATCAGGAAGCAACTCCCATCAAGCGTTTTTGGAAGTTTATAATTCAGGTGAAGTAATAGGAACCGCAGTAGCAAGCCTTGGAGGTCTTGTAGGGTTTTCAAACAGAGCGCTTACAGTAACAAGAAGTTATTATGATATATCTGTAGCAGAAGCCCAAACAGGCAATATTAAGCCCGAAAAAGGGATAGGAAGTAGTGGAACAGATTTACAATATGGATTACGTCATTCAGAAATGATTGAAAATGGTTTATACAATATTTTTAACAGCAGTGTATGGCTTTATCGCGAATCTGATGTTGACAGTTCTTATTATCCTCAACTAGATGTTTTTGGGAATAACTCTTCAAATGTGATAAGAGATCATTCGCGTTTATCTGTAATGACCGGTCATTTTGCAGGCAATGGAACACAGGAATATCCATTTGAAATTATAACACCTAAAGATATGGTTCATGTTTCTAATATGGTTTTAAATGATTTTGACACTGAAAACAAATATTTTAAAGTTTCAAGCCTTTCACATGAATTTGATTTATCAGAAATAAATTATAAACCAATAGGAACACTAACAAACCCGTTTAAGGGACACTTTGATGGTAATTATGCAAACTTTAATCTTGATATAGTTTCTCAAGAAGATTATCAAGGTTTGTTTGGTTATGTAGATGATATGGCTACAATTAAGAATTTATCTGTTAGTGGTAGTGTTGAAGGTAAACAACATACGGGAAGTGTAGTTGGTTATAATAAGGGTTTAATAGAAAATGTATATTCAACAGCTAAAATTATTGGAACAAATAATGTTGGCGGAATTTTAGGATATAATAACGGAACACTCACTATGGCTTATAACATGGGTGAAATAGTTGCCTCAGGTAATAATGCAGGCGGAATTGTTGGGAATAATGATAGTAGTGGAAAAATAAGTGATGTTTATAATGGTTCCATAGTTAGTGGAGCATCCAATGTAGGCGGAATTGTTGGTTATAATGCTGGTGGTGGAGAAATAGAAAATGCTTATTATAATTTAACAATAATTACCTATTTTAATCCGCCTCAAGGAAGCATGAAACCAGGTTTTGCCATAGGCAACGGACAAAATACAAATAACGTTATAGGTTTAGAAAGAAAAGATATGTATGCTCTAGATGAGTATAATTTTGATGATGATAAGTGGGTTGCAACACCAACATCTGGGTTATACAATTACTTTTTACAAATAAAAGATTTTACGCTTCAAGATCAAACAATTAAAGATAATTCAATAAAATCTGTTCGGATAATCCGTTTTGAGGCAGGTTTGGGAACAGAGGGTAGTCCATTTATTATTAGAAACAGAGACGATATGAAGTTAATGTCAGATGTTTCTACTCAAGATAGTATGGCGGGGCTATATTTTAAAGTAGAAGATGGAATTGATTTTCTTGATTTAACTGAAGAGGCAGGTCCTTTAGGGTTTGCCCCAATTGGGACATCAACTTATCGATTTAAAGGTCATTTTGATGGTAATGGTACAGAGTTTAAGCTAAATTATGGAAAGGCAAACGTTGATTATCGCGGACTTTTTGGTTTTATTGAGATTGCAAGTATTAAGAATTTAAGTGTAAGCGGATTTATTGGTGCAGGACGTTACACAGGTGGTATTGTTGGTCGTGCACTAAACTCAACAATAGAAGGTGTATATAATTTTGCTGATATTGATGGAAGTACAAATATTGGTGGAATTATCGGTAACTCAATGGGCACAACAATTAAACATGCGTATAATTTTGGTTCTATTACAGCCGGAACAAGTGTTGGCGGAATAGTTGGCCTTGCAGGAGAAAAAACTACCATACAATTTGTTTATAATAGAAATAATATTACAGCTACAGGGAATTATATAGGCGGGATTGTTGGTCATATGAATAATGGAGCAAACAATAGTAGTTTGCTTGATAACAGTTATAGTGCTGGAACGTTAAGTGGTAATCTTAATCTTGGTGGAGTGGTAGGCTTTATTACTGGTAATGGTGCAGTAACAAATAGTTATTATGATGTTTCACTAATTGATGCAGATACAAAATCACCACGAAACAGACCTATTTATGCGGTAGGAAATGTCTATGATCAAGATGATGTAAGAGGAATTGGGAGATCGTATTTAACAGGAATATCAAACCTAACGTTAGATAATGAGGCGTGGAAATATATTTCTAATGTTGGATCTGTTGCATATTATCCACAACTTAAATACTTTGCAGATAGCAAACAACATATAAAAGATGATTCTCTAACTTCAGCGGAAGCATTTATTTTTGCTGGTGAAGGAACCGAAGAAAGTCCATTTATAATTGTTAATGAATATGATATGAAAATATTATCTGAGCTTAACAATGGTGGAGAAGATTTTACTGATGTATATATTAAGGTAAGAGAAAATGCAAGTGAGTTTGATTTAACGTTAAGTGGTCTTAATTTTGCCCCTATAGGGACAACAACTAATCCATTTAACGGTAAATTTAATGGATTTGGCGCAAACTTTATATTAGATATTAATGGTACTAATAGCTTAGGCCTTTTTGGCGTTACTGGAGATGATAGTGAGATTTATCAACTATCTACATCAGGAGAGATTAAAGGAAGCAATTATGCAGGTGGAATAGCTGGTTATAATAATGGTTATATTCATGATGTGTTTAGTAGTGTAATTATTGATGCCAATGATTATGTAGGGGGCTTGGTTGGTTATAATGATGGCCAGCTACATGATAGTTTTTATATTGGAGAAGTTAAGGGAAGTTCATATGTTGGTGGAGTATCTGGACAAAACAATGATGAGATAAAAAATGTATATGCAGTATCAAAAACATCTGCTAATAATAATCTTGGCGGAATAGTCGGGTTTAATCAAGGTGATATTAGTTATGCCTATTACAATGAAGAAGTTATTCAGTTTTATCATCCAGACATTGGACAAACTCCAAGTTTAGCGGTAGGAAATGAGTCTAACACAGCAACCGTTAAGGGGTTGTCTTCTGCTAATATGTATTATCCGACATTAAGGTTTGTGATATTTGAAGATCCTAACAACTGGGTGGCTAGGCCTAGAGTTGGGTTTGAAGCATTTTATCCGCAGCTATTATATTTTGCAAATCATAAAAATATAGCAACAAAAGAATACTCACAAGAAGTAGTAACTAAGGTTATTTTAGATGGTGATGGCAGCAGTGATAATCCGTTTATTATCAGAACAGCTGATGATATGCAAGCATTAAGTGATCTTGTTGCGGCTAAAAACACATTTAAAGGTAAATATATTAAAGTAGCAGATGAGGTTAGTTATATTGATTTAACTGAACTAGAAAGCATGTATGTACCAATAGGAAATGAATCGTATCGCTTTTTAGGTAATTTCGATGGTACTGATACAATATTTAATTTAGATTTAGATAGAACCATTTATTATCAAGGACTATTTGGTTATATTGGCGTTGATGGGGTTGTTAAAAATTTAAGTATCAGTGATACAAGCTATATTAAAGGGCAAAGGTTTGCTGGTGGAGTTGCCGGCAGAAACTTAGGTTTAATTGAAAATGTATATAATTTAGGTGAAATTGTTGCTCAAGATTATTATGCTGGGGGAATAGTAGGGTATAACCAGGGAATAATAAGAAATGCTTATAACACTGGAAGTGTTAGAGTTAATACAACCTATTATGTTGGTGGTATTACTGGAGCATCAACAGCGGGAAGTTTAATCGAAAATGTATATAATACCGGAAGCATTTATGCAAGAGCGTATAGTGGTGGATTGGTTGGATCGTTTGCGGGAACACTAAATAACGGTTATAGTATCGGTCAGGTAAGTGGTAACAGTTATTTAGGTGGTCTTTTTGGCAATGCAAATGCAACTGCGGTAATAAGCAATGCATATTATGATTTATCAGTAATTGCAGTTCAAGATGAGAAAAAACCAGTTCGGGCAATCAGTAATATTTTAGATAGCAGTTATTGCAAAGGTGTTACAACAGCCCAACTAAGCGGGTCGATGCTTGTTGGAGTAAGTTTTGATAATGATATATTTGAGTTTATTGCTTCTAATGATTATCAAACTTATCATCCCCAATTAAAAGTATTTTCCCAAAGTACGCACAATCATATTAGAAATGATTCACTAGCATCAGTTACAAGACTAATTTTCCAAGGAGAAGGTAGTCAGGAAAACCCATTTTTAATAATTAACGAAAACGATATGAAAACACTAAGCTCTTTAGTGCTACAAAATGTTGAAACAGCAGGGGTTTATTTTAAAGTATTTTATGCAGAAAATGAGTTTGATTTAACAATAGATGGCTTAAATTACATGCCAATAGGAGATCAAAATTATGCGTTTAGAGGTATTTTTGATGGTAATGGGGCTATTTTTGAAGTAGATATAGAAAAGGCAAGCAATTATGTTGGTCTTTTTGGGAGAACAGAAAATAACGCAAGTATTAAGGATTTAACCGTAAAAGGTAGCGTTAAGGGGTTAATGTATAGTGGGGGAATTGTTGGTCATAATCACGGAAGTTTAGATAATGTAGCTAATTTTGCTGATATTGAAGGAACAAGTTTTGTTGGTGGAATTAGTGGTTATCATAAGGGTGAGATAAACGATAGTTATAATAAAGGAGAAATATCATCAAGCGGAACTTATACTGGCGGCGTTATAGGATACAGTGAAACAGATTCCACAATATCATATAGCTATAATATGGCAGAAATTAATACAACCGGACAATATGTTGGGGGGATTGTTGGACATAATAAGTCGGGCTCATTAATAACTTATAGTTTTAATCACGGAAATATTAATTCAACTGCCGCTAATGTTGGGGGGATTGCGGGTAATAATGAAGGTGAAATAAAATCAGCATATAACACAGGAAACCTCCAAACAACATCAAGCATTATTGGTGGTATTGCAGCTAAAAATAGCGGCGATATTGAGTTTGTTTATCATGGCGGTTATATTGTTGGAACAGATTATAGTGCTGGTGTTGCCTCAATGAACACGGGCTCAATTGATTATGCTTATTATGATATAGATAACGTCGATAAAAGGTATGCTCCAATTAATACGATGAAAGTTACTTCAGCTATATTTGGTAGATCTGATGCTGGCGAGGTTAAAGGAATGCCGCTTGTTAATATGACAGGTCTTAATGCGGTAGGAAATAATGGTGAGCAACTTGATTTTTACTACGATGATTACTTTACTAGAAAAGGTAATGATTTTACATATTATTATCCAGAGTTTTATTATTTTTATAGTCATGCAAACAGCGATAAAAAAGCAGATTCATTAAAATCAATAACATTTCAAAAGCTATTAGGTAGCGGGACAGTAAATGATCCATATTTAATCTATGATGGATATGATATGATGATTTTGCATGATTTCTTAATTAAGGGTAATTATTTTACAGGTAAGCATTTTAAAGTAGCAGATGGTGTTATTACTATTGATTTGAGAATACCTGATGTTGGGTTTGTTCCAGTAGGAAATAATCCGGAGTCATTTGATGGGTTTTTTGATGGTAATAATGTCAACTTTATAGTTGATATAAATCGGCCAAACGATGATTATATGGGAATTTTCCATACGCTAGATGAAAACAGCGTTGTTAAAAACTTTACAGTAAGCGGGACCATCGTAGGAAAAAGTTATGTTGGTGCAGCAGCTGGAAGAAGTTATGGGTCAGTTGAAAACATAGTGAACAACGCCACAATTAAAAGCACAGTTACTACTGGCGCTAATAGTGTTGGTGGTATTTTAGGTGTAAGTGGTAAGAGTTTGAAAAACAGTATTAACTATGGAACCATAATAACAAATGCATCTTATGTGGGCGGACTTGTTGGTGAAAATGAAGGTGTGATAGAAAACTCATATAATAAAGGAGATATCCAAGGTGTTGCCCATGTGGGTGGAATAACAGGAATTAATCGAGGCAATATTTACAATGCATATAATAGTGCAACCATTAACGGAACGACATTAGTTGGTGGAATAGCTGGCGAGAATGCAAATAAAATAAATACGGTTTTCAATGATGGCGATATTACAAGTCTTTTAGATATAGCTGGTGGAATAGCTGGGTATCAAAGCGGCAGCAAAGCTGAAATTAGACTAGCATATCATTCAAAATCTGTAACCTCAAACCTAGAGATCTCAGGTGGTATAGTCGGTAAACTTGATAGCGGGACAATTATTGATACTTATGTTAGTGGAACAGTAAGTGGTACTGATAGCGTTGGGATGATTGTTGGTCATATGCTTGGTGGGACTGTAAGTCGTTCTTATTATGATATTAATGTGTTAGAAGATTTTAACCCAGGACTACTTGCTAAACCAGAAAAAGCATTTGGCGATATTGATAAAGTAGAAACTGCAACAGTTAAAGGACTTTATCATGGTAGAATGGTAGGGTTAAATGCGATTGGTAGAACAGAAAGACAGATGAACTTTGCAAGCCCAAGCTCATTTACGCTTCTATCATCATTTGAAAACACATCATA
Organism: uncultured Acholeplasmataceae bacterium; assembly: GCA_964552625.1. Classification (GTDB taxonomy): domain Bacteria; phylum Bacillota_I; class Bacilli_A; order Acholeplasmatales; family UBA5453; genus UBA5453. The sequence continues at coordinate 97,408 of CAZKGV010000006.1, forward strand.
TTATCCGCAGTTAGGTTATTTTAGCAAACATGCCAGTGATGAGGTAAAACAAGATTCACTTAACTCTGTTAAAGCAAGAACTTTTTATGGTTCTGGTTTGCCTCATGATCCGTTTCAGTTAAGAGATGAAAATGATATTTTAACACTTGCTGATACAGTAAACAGCGGCAATACATATAGCAGAAATTATTTTAAGGTAGTTGATGGAGTAGAGGAATTTAATTTTGTTGATGCTGAAGAAAACTATCTATTTGTCGTAATAGGAGACAGCGAAAAAGGCTTTGATGGAATCATTGATGGAAACGGAGCTAATTTTAAGTTATCAATTACTGGCAATAAAGATTATCAAGGTATATTTGGGCAGTTATTAGAAAATGCAGTTATTTATAATATGTCGGTTTCTGGTAGTATTACCGGAAGACATAATCTAGGGGCAATTGCGGGAATAAATAAAGGAATTATTCATGATGTCTATAACCAGGCAAGTATAAACGGACAAAACTATATAGGTGGAATTGCTGGTATAAATGAAGGAATAATTGAAAATGCCTATAATAGAGGCCCAATAAAAGGGAATAATTATGTTGGTGGTATAAGTGGATACGTCAGAGGCGAAAATGAGATTAAACACACTTATAATATCGGAGTTATATATGGTAAGGAAAATGTGGGTGCGATTGCGGGTTATCTAGAGGCATATTTCGTATTTAATAGTTATTATGATACGCGCGTCTTAGGTGCATACACAGACGCAGGTGGTTTTGTTAAACCAACAGGAGCCATTGGAAACTCAGATAACTCACAAACAGTTTACGGCCTAGATAAAGCGTTTATAACTGGTTTAAATGCGATTGGTACAAGCAATCTGCAAATGGATTTACCGCTTACAAACTTTACCGTAAACTATAATCAAGATGGCAGCAATTATCCACAGTTAAAGGTCTTTTCAAGATCTAATTTAGATAGTGTAAAACAAAATTCATTTGATTCAACTCAAACAGAGTTTTATATTATTACCTATGATAATAATGGGGCAACAGGAAATATCCAAACAGCAGCATATGTGCTTCCTGGATATCATTACAAGCTCAATGTCCCCTTTAGATTTGGTTTTGATCTTGAAGGATGGTATTATCAAAATCATTTAGGTAATCAAATTAAATATACAGATAATAAGGGAGTATCAATTGTCCCGTTTGGTGATGAACAAGATATAACCGTTTTTGCTAATTGGGTTATCGCAAAATATAAGGTTAATTTTATTGACGGAAATGGTAAAACAGTTGAAACAAAAATTGTTGATCACGGTCAAACGGTGCCTGAATCACAAATTATTCCAACGAAAGCACCATCACTAACTAAGATTTATTTCTTTGATGAATGGGATTTTGATTTTTCAGCAATGATTTTACAAGAAACTAATATTCATGCGAAATACACTGAAGTGGATCGTTATTACAATATAACGTTTATGGATGGCGATAATAACTTCTTTACAATGGTTAAAGTTGAATATGGTAAAAAAGTATCAGAACCAAGAGGAGTTCCAATTAAAACATTTGATACATATGCGTATCAATTTATTGGCTGGGATTTTAATTTTAATGAAGAAATATATGAATCAAAAACTATTTTGCCAATATTTGAACAAAAAACTAGATGGTATACGGTTAGTTTCGTTAATGATGATGATACGTTATTAGAACATAGCATTATTGAATATGGTTCACAAGCGTTTGCTCCACTTGAGGCACCGACAAAAGAACCGACCATAGATTTAGTCTTTACATTTAATGGTTGGGACAAGCCATTTGATTTTATTGATACTGATTTAACAGTAAAAGCTTTATATAAATCAAGCGCGCGCTATTATATAGTAAGGTTTTATGATGGTAATAATGATTTAATGAAAACAGAAAGCGTAGCGTATGGTAACTCTGCAACAGCACCAACACAAATACCAACCAAAACATTCCATGATAGCACAGCTTATGAGTTTGATGGTTGGGATAACACATTTGATTTTATTGATCAAGACTTAAATGTTAAAGCAACTTTCAATGCAGTGCCTAGATGGTATACAGTAGAGTTTGTTAACTATAATGATTTAGCAATTGAAACACAAACAGTTGAATACGGTAAATCTGCACTTGTGCCAATTGAAATCCCTGAAAAAGCACCTACTCCCGCATTTGTTTATGTGTTTAGTGGTTGGGACAAATCATTTGATTGCGTTAAAACAAATTTAACTGTTAAAGCGGAGTTTGAAGAACAAGATAGATATTATCAAGTAATATTTATTGATGGAAATGGTAATGTTATCGATATTCAAAGTGTAGTTTATCTGGGTTCAGCAACAGAACCTTCAGTTATTCCAAGAAAAGACCCGATTGCTGATAAGGCTTATCGTCATAATGGTTGGAGTCCTGGTTTTAACTACATAATAAGTGATTTAGTTGTAACAGCAGAGTTTGAAGAAGTAGATAGATATTATATGGTGGCATTTTATGATGGTGATAATAATCTTTTTGGTGATGTAATTTGGGTTGAATATATGTCGCCGGCACCACTACCAGAAGGAATACCGACTAAAGCGCCTACAGAACAGCATGTTTATCAATTTAGTTTCTGGGAAGATTCTTATTTTATGATTCTTGGCAATACAAACATTTATTCACACTTTGATGAATTATTAAGGCCATTTACAGTAACATTTCTTGATGGAAACGGAAGCATTTTTGCCGAGCAAGTAGTTTTATATGGACATGATGCAAGCCTGCCTAGTGGAACTCCCCTTAAAGATATGGATGAAGCTGAAGATGGAAATGCGTATAGGTTTATTGGCTGGGACGGTATTTTAGAAAATATTACAGAAGATACGGTTATTACAGCAAAATATGAAGCGGTAAGAAAAAACTATACAGTTACATATTTTGGTTATGATCCAAATATCGCTTTAAAGATTGAAAAAGTGTTATATCAAAGTTTTTCAACACCGCCAGAGGTGCCAGAAAAACCACATACAAATCCAGCAAAATACTGGCAGTTTAATGGTTGGACCATTTCTCCTATAACTGGCAATTTAAGTGTTGTTACAGAAGATTTAGTTGTAACTGCAAGTTATGTTGAGAAAAATGTTCAATTTGAAGTGGTTGTTATAAATGGTGATGAGACAACAACCCATATGGTTAATTATAATGCTAACCTAAATTTACCAGCACCAATAAAAACAGGCACACCAAAAATAGTTTATAATTTTGTTCAATGGGAATGTGATGGCCAAGTTGTCACATCACCAATTAGAAACATTTTAAAAGATATGACAATAATGGCTATTTTTGAGGCTGAAAACAATTATTATACAGTTACATTTTTAGATGGTGACGATAATGTTGTTGATGTTCAAGAAGTAGTAAAAGGAGCCGGGGCACAAAGGCCTGGGGTAATACCAACTAAGACTCACATAAATCCAAATAAGCTTTGGATATTTGATGATTGGGATAGCGACTTAGATGATATTGACCAAGACAAGACAATTAGAGGACTGTTTAACGAAGTTGATAAATACTATACTGTTACATTTAAAGATTCAATTGGTGGTATTTATTATACATATAGCGTTGAGTATGGACATAACTCTGATGTGCCAGAAATTCCACCAATAAAGCCAAGTGATCATATGTATGAATATGAGTTTATTGGTTGGGATGGTAATTATACAAATGTTAAAAAAGATGAAGTCATAGATCCTTTATATAAACAAAATTTAAGAAAGTTTGCAGTAACATTTATTGATGGTGACGAACAAACAATTACTGTAGCTCAAGTGCCATATGGAAACTCGGCCGTGGCGCCTTTAAGGGCAAGTAAAAGCCCAACAGAAAACGATTATTATATTTTTGAAGGTAATTGGGACACTGATTTTTCAGTCATCACTTCCGATTTAGAAGTTAGGGCACAATTTAGAAGAGTAGACCGTTATTATGAAGTTAAGTTTATGGGCGAAGATGAAAACGGTAACTCAGTTGAGCTTGATGTTCAGTGGGTAGAATATGATCGTGATGCAAATGATCCGATTACTTATATTGATCCAATTGAGGTAACAGCAGATTATATTATTACTATAACCAGCTGGGATAAACCATTTAATAATATTAAAACACCGCTAGTGGTAAATGCTAATTATGAGCAAGTAGATAGATGGTATAATATTGTGTTTTTAGATGAAGATGATAATGAATACGTAACTGATATTGTTGAGTATGGAAATCCAGTAAACTTTGTCATAGCACCACAAAAGCCAGCAGATATAGATTACCGGTATGAGTTTGACAAATGGATTATGGTTGTTGGCTCATATAAAGCAAATATTAACTATGTAACAGAAGATCTAACATTTAAAGCAACCTATGAAGCATTACCAAATATATTTGAAGTTGTATTTATAGACGGTGATAACCAGGTTTTAGAAACAGTGTTTGTAGACTATGATGGAGATGCAGTATTTCCAAGTGGTATTACACCAACAAAAACACCGACAGCACAATATGAGTATGTGTTTATTAGTTGGGATAAACCTTTAACAAATATTAAAGAAGATAGGCAAATATATGCAGTATTTGGAGAGATACCAAGATATTATACTGTTGTGTTTGTTGATGAGTTTGAAACTATTTTAAAAACTGAAGATATTATATACGGCGGTAGCGCAACAGAACCAGAAAATATAAACCTGCCACCAGATAATGAAGAGTTTAGGTATTCTTATAGATGGGATAGATCATTTAATTACGTAACATCACCACTACTTGTCCGCCTTATTATTGAGGCTAACAAGCAAGAATATACTTATATATTCTATGATCACGAAGGAAACATTCACAAAAAAGTTAGCACAGGCCATGGTTCGGTTATTCAAATACCAGAAGCACCAGAAAAACCAACCACGGAACAGTTTATATATCACTTTATTGGTTGGGACAAAGAAGTGCCAACATATTTAACAGAAAATATTGAGTTTCATCCGGTTTATGATTTTGAAATAAGAAAATACACAGTAACATTCTTAGATGGTGATGGTAATTTCTTTTATAGCGAGGAAGTTGAATACGGTAGTAATGGTGATCTACCACCAGGAATTCCTACAAAAACAAGCACAAAGAGGCATTATTATGTGTTTAGAGTATGGGAAAGAAAACCAATGTCAGTTAAATTTGATATAGTAATTGAACCACTATTTGATTCCTACTTACAAATTTATACCGTTACATTTGTTGATCATGAAGGCGTGTTGATTAAAGCTCAAGACGTTGAATATGGAACCGGGGCAACAGAACCTGAGTTTGGTTCATTTCCACTGAAACCATCTACTAATGAATATGAATATGTATTTGTTGGTTGGGACAAGCCATTTAACTATATTACAGATCACACAGTAGTATCAGTAAGGTATTCACAAGTAGTAAGAATATATACATATACGTTTTATGACGATGATCATACAACAATTTTAAAACAAGTAAAAGCAAGATACGGATCAACTATCATTCCACCACCAAACCCAACAAAACCAAGTATTCCAGGAGTTGATTATGAGTTTATTGGTTGGGATAAAACAGTTGCAGCACTGCTTGTTGAAGATGTTGATTACTATGCAAGATATAAAGCAGTAACAGTCATTTATACGGTAATATTTTATGATGGTGATGGCACAATTTTAGAAATACAACCAATTCCTCATGGAACTAGTGCATCAGCACCAGCACAAACTCCAACTAAACAAAAAACAGAGATATATGAGTATGTCTTTGATGATTGGGATCAAGATTATTCCAATGTTATAAGAAATATGCAGATATATCCGATCTTTATCGAACAGCCAAGAACATTTACAGTACGATTTCATTATGCGCCAGATGATATAAGAGATCGTTTTGCAACATATGGGTCAAGTTTGGCAGATAAAATATCGGATCCAAGTAAGGTTGGCTATCGATTTGTTAAATGGGATCAAGATTATTCTTACATTATTAAAGATATGGATATTTATCCAGAGTTTACACCAGTTTTATATGATCTATATTTTCACGGCAATGATAATGATTCTGGCATCATGGATTCAATAGTAGTAGCTTATGAGACCCAAGTTAATCTTCCTCTTAATACATTTTATAAACGAGGATACATATTCTTGGGATGGAAAGAAGATATCAACGATGATGATATAGATTATTTAAATGGTGACACATTTATTTATGATAAAGCTAATTCAATGCATCTATATGCCCATTGGCAAGTTATTGAATATGATATTATTTATGAACTTGATGGCGGAACTAACAGTCTTAATAATCCAGATAAATACACTGTTGAAGATGTAATAAATTTAGAACCAGCATTGAAAAAAGATCATCTATGTGTTGGTTGGGATTTAGAATTACTTGATGAAAATGAAATTAAAATGCTAATAGATGTGATTAATGCGGGCACAATTGGAACAGTGATTTTAACAGCTGTTTATAGGTATAACGGATTTATTGAATTAAAAGAAGAGAGTATGTTAGGTATGTATTATGCAAATGTTACTGTCTTAGAAAACATAACAATAAGAGAAGATGAGTATGATGAGGAAGATCCAATATATTTAATGGGAGTTTTCTTAGGGCAAACGTTAGGAAATTTAAGAGATAATTTCATAAACGAGAATTTAGTGTTTAGAGATAAGGACGGAAACGATTTAACAGATGATAAAGTTGTAGCCACAGGACAACATATAGTGCTGTTAGATGAAGATGGAAACGTAATAGATAGAGTGAGGATTGTCTTAAAAGGAGATGTTGACGGAAATGGTATTATTAACGTGTTAGATTTTGGAATTATGCAATCTTTGATAAAAGGAAACGTAACGATTGATAAAGAGTTTTTGTTATCAATGTTAATTGATGATAATGATATTATAAATGTTTTGGATTATGGGTTATTACAAAGTCACATTAAAGGCATAAATTTGTTATACGATCCAAATCAAACAACTACTATGAGAGGAATTTAAAATGAGAAAAAAAGCATTTAATTTTGTATTTTTGGTTTTAACAATATTGGTATGTTTAATGGTTTTTAATACAAGAAAAATATATGCAAATCCAAATTATTCATGGGATGTGTGGTTAGAGTTTGGTAAAGGAGAGCATAACGATTATTCAAACGAAACAGAAATCGATGGACAAACTTTAAGCGTTGGAGACAAGATAACAATTGAGGTTTGGATTAAATCCACTAGTGGAGTTTTTACACAGGATGGCTTTTTTGCATTCATATTTGGATTAAGTTATGATGAAAATTATATTTCTTTAACTGAAGCATCATGGAAGAGTGATTGGGGAATGTATTATTTACAAATACATGAACTTTTTGATTCTTTAACGCCAAATAACATAGATACAAACAAAGAAATTAAACTTAATAATCAAAACGGGAATCAGTTTCTTCCTCCTCCACATCAGCTAAACGGAGTTTTCTTTTATGCCTTCACAGCAGAAATAATTGCAGATATTACAGCAACGCAAGAAATTAGTCTCATTTCTGTTGGTCAAACAAAAGATATGGATCCCTTTGGCATCAATGCTTTAGATGCAGCCAATCAAACTTATATTCCATTTGGCGTAAATGTATTAAATGGAGTAAAATTTACCGGTGATAATCCGCCTAGTTATGATACAACGTTGTCTTCTTTAAGTAGTAAAAATGGAGAGTTTACCCTTTCGCCTGCGTTTAATTCAGGAGTTAACAACTATGTAATTTCAAATGAACTTGATTATGAGGATTCATTTACAAGCGCAAGCAATTTAGTGTCTTATACTAAGACAAGCCCAACAGCTACGGTTGCAGTATCTCAAAGAGATTCTTTTGATAATGTAAAAACGGGGAAATTTGTTAGCGGTGATCAGATATGGTTAACTGTATCAGATGGGGCAGAACAGGACAATGTTTATAAGATTGTCTTTACGGATGTAGAGGTTCCAGACACAGATTTTATTGTTTCAACATCCACAACAACCGCTACCGTAACTCAAAGTGGTAATACTGTTGATGTGGATGTAGGTTATAGGGACACAGGGGTTATTTTGGATTTGAGTTATGTAGAGTATTCTACTAGAACAGTGTCAACTGATGATGTGGATACTAATTTGTCAGTTTCAAAGATAAACAACAAAAAGTATCAAGTCAGTTGGAACAATAATAATTCTTGGACAACAAGATCTTTTAAGTTTGCGGTTAAAACTGAAAACAACACAGTTAATTATACCGTTAATATTAATAGAGGAAATCCAAGTACAGATACTAATTTATCAAGTGTAAAAATAGGAACTAAAAATGTAAATTTAAGCAGTCAACCTTATTCAGTAACGCTAAACCAAACAGACACTAGTTATACTGTTCAGGCTACTTTTGATCCTTTAACTTATATATCAAGAGTAGAATATACAATTGATGGGGGAAATAATTGGTTTGATATTTTTCCTGTTCCTTCAGGCGGAAGCGTTTCTCACAACATTGATTTTGGTGAAGAGCATACTGTTAAAATAAGAGTTACAGCTGAAGATGGAACTACTACGGATGATTATGATATCGAGGTAAAAAGGCCTGAATCTAGTGCTAATGATTATAGTAGATTAGATTTCACTAATCCTAGTAGCACGCCACCTAATCAATCAGTTTGGGGTTTTACTTATGCTGCAACTTCTGGACAAAGAGAATATACTGTTCCGATGAATAGCCTGACTGCGGTGAATACAATTGATGTTGTTTTATCAGATGTTTCATATAAAGCGACTTGGAAATTATATAGTGGAACAGGCAGTAACAAAACAGAAATAGCAAGCAAAAAAATAAACTTACAAGATTTACCTAGGGCGACTCATGAGTATACATTTGAAATTGAAGCTCAAGACGGAAGCCTTAAAACTCAAACATTTAAAATTATTAAAAAAGATAGTAATAGTGCGATTACAAAAATTGATGTACAACATAGTGATGCAGCAGTATCTTTGTTTACTGACAATTCACCTGTTGAGGCACCAACATGGATAGAAAAGCACTTTGATTATAAAGACGGCAACACTCCACCAAAAATAATAAAAAAGGTAAGGGTATATTTAACATATAGCAATTTTGCTTCATATACCTATACGGTTAATGGGGGTTCTCCAATAACAGGAACTCTGACTTATTTCGAAATAGATTTTAATACTGCTGCTAATAATGACATTGTTATTACAATGAAAGCAGAAGATGGTGGTACAACAGTTTATAATTTAAGACTGACAAGAGAAGTGCCAAATTCTAACAGTTATTTAACAGACATTAAAGTAGAAAACCAGTCTATTGTAGGCTTTCAAAAGGCGATACTTGATTATCGAAATGATCCAGTTTATCTTCCTACAGGGACTACAGGCTTTACGATAAATGTCACCTTTGATCCTGATGCTTATGGAAAATCAACAGCTAAATATAATGGTTTAGATAATCCTTATGTTCAGTTTCCATTAGGTGCAACCCAAACAGAGGTAGATATTTTAGTGACAGCTGAAGATGGAACTACTACAACTTATAAAATAAAAGTTATAGCTGCAGATAGAAACAATAATATTGATGATATATTTTTTGATAAAACACTTCTTGATGCAAGTGATAATCAATATGTTTATAATAGCAGCACTAAAACATATAATTTAGAAATTGGTGCAGTAGAAACGCAGGTAAAAATAACTGTTTTACCTGAAGTTAGCTCAGCTAGCATTAGAGTAAATGGAAATGTTATTACGACATTCCCATACACTATTAATTTAACTGAAGGAAGTAATAATGTAATTACAGTTCAAGCTACTTCTGGTGCTGGGGATGTTGGTGATCTTTATACATTTAATATTAATAGACCGACCAGAAGAACAGATAACAACCTAACAGAAATTAGAATTACAACTTCAAAAGGCACAGATGTTATAAACAACCCTTCAATAACAACAAATCATCGTGTGGATGCCGATATAGTTGGTGAAGTTACCGTTTCAGGTATACTAGGAACAAACGGACAAACATTTCAAGGTGGTATATCATCTGTTCAAAAAAACATTTCTGATGGCGCAACAGAGAATTTCCAATTAACGGTACTTGCCGAAAATGGAACAGCCAAAACATATACAATTAATGTAAAAAGAGCTAATAATAATCCTAAACTAGATTATATTACTATTGGTGGAACAGATTATTATTATGCATCTTTTACGAATGAAGTTTTAACGCTGCCAACAGTCGCTTATGCAACGAGTTCATTTACCGGTATTTCAATTACCACTGAAGACTCTAAAGCAAGTCATAATGGGGCTTCTACTTGGACACTTTCTAATACTGGAACTACATATAATACTTATCAATTTACAATTACAGCTCAAGATGGTGTAACAAAAGAAAACTATACTGTTAGAGTTTATCGAGACTTGCCTGATACAGAAACGGGCATTGAAAACTTAAAGGTTTTATCAGGAACAACCAACTTACTAGATGGAATTATCCCAAGTGTTTCTGGAACAACCACAACATATGAACTAAGAGTTGATAGAACAGTTAGTCTAACAGCAATTACGTATGATTTAAAATCTAGTGTAGCAACCAAATTAGAAAATTGGTCAAACTTAAATCTTATTGCCGGTAATACAAAAATCTTTACAATCACAGTAACTGCTGAAGATACATCTATTAAGCATTATTATAATATTGAGATAGAACAAAAAAATGATGACAATGTTATTACATCAATCGAGTTTAATGGTGATCAAATAACATTTGATGCAAACCATGAGGCAATTATACCAGTACTTTATGCAGAAGATATTGCAACATTTACAATTAACGCGGTTGACAGCTATGCAACAAAATATATAAACAGTTTAGCGCCAGCCGGAAGCTATAATTTAGCAGTTGGTGATAATGTATATAGGATATGGTTAGTATCAGAGGCAGGAACTAAGGGTATTGAATATAAGGTTACAGTAGAAAGAGGTGCTGCGGATACTGAGGTTGGTATAGAAGATTTAGAAGTATTAGATAAAGAAGGAAACAATCTTTTAGATGGTATAACACCAACAACAAGCGGTACAAATACGACTTATAAATTTAGAG
>CAZKGV010000007.1:0-76757 GCA_964552625.1 uncultured Acholeplasmataceae bacterium
ATAAACCCTCTGGCATAAAATCTTTAATGCCTATTTGTTCGCAGGCTTTTTTATACCTTTTGGTATCTATGTGAAGTCTGCCTTTTTTCATGTGAAATCCCCAAAATTCATGTTCTTTTAACAACTCAGATTCCCATGACATATTTGATTCGTATTTAGAGTAGTCGAATCTTTCTACTTTTCTTTCTTTTTTCATATTGATATCTCCTTTCATCAACCCTTTGAGATTGGAGCATCTAAATTAAACGAAGCTTGAACCACTCCTTCAAATTGAACATAGGCTCAGCATAAGCTGTACTATCGTTATGCCTGCTTCTTCTATAGTATATCATTATGTTTTTAAAAATTCTACACAAGTATATTCGCTTTTAAATCGGCATTGTTCTATAACTTATTGTCGACTTTTTTAATTTCTTTCCAAATGTTATTGCCTCTGAACAAATCTGGTATAGGGGTATCTTTATTATTTTCAATAACTTCATCTATTACTTTTATTGATTTTGATATATTATTCTCGTATTTATACATTATGTACATTAAATGCACGTCATATAATCTAGTTTTACTTGAAATTTCTTTATCATTCTTCAAACTCATTAAATATTTATTAAACTCTGTAATTGTTATGATAATCGGCATAACTTTTTTTATTTCAAAATCTTCTGTTTCATAATTGGATTTTCTTAGGGAGAGAGTAAAAGAGTTTTTCCATTTACCGATGCTTGTTGGAAACTTTATTGTAAAATACAACCTCAAAAAATCTTTAAGTGCTATTTTTTCTAAATCTATTTGCGATAAAACATTATCTCTTGCTCTTATTTTTCCTGAAGAGTAAATATCAAGAAAATATTTTTTTTCATTTGAAAATTTATATACTTTTTCTTGCAAAATTTTTATATTTTGTGATAACGATGCTAAATCAAGGTCACTAATTTTCGTTTGAGTATTATTATATTTGGCAATATTTCTTGTTGTTTTTAAAGATTTCTTTTTTTTCAAAAATATAGGAATAGAAACGTTTGTTAAACTGTTTTCTGATGAAAGCAACGAGTATAAGGTTTGTTGTCCATTAACTATTGATGGCTGTTCTATAGTTATATAACTATTATTTTCACGAAAATTATTGCATACAATGCTTATTCCGTTATTATATAATTGGAAATTTTCAGGCTCATTTATTATTGTATTTGCGAGTTCTTTGTTAGGTGATAATCTTCCTCTAACATTTTCGTAAAATAATGGTTCAAAATTATCTCCCAAAACATCTTTTACTGCCTTAACAAATTTGTCAGAGTCACAAAAGAAAAATCCCATATTTTTATCTTTAGCCTCTACTAATAAATCATCCTTTGTTGTTTTTTTTATCACTAGCCTAATTCCACTAGTTTCTACTGGTAAAAGCGATTTTTCAATGAATAGTTCAACTATATCTTTCACTTTATAATGTGTAAAGCCAGAAACTTTTTTTCTAGACACTAAAAGATAGTTTACAGTATACGTTTTTATATCATTTATTTGATAGTTTTTATTAATAGTTTTATAAAAACTTTTGTTAACTCTATTATTATCAATTACAAGCTCATGATGAGTAGCTTCCATTTTTTCTTTTAATTCTTGATCATCCAAATCTCCTATCTTAATTTGACAAAGATATAATATTTTGCTTTCACTATCAACATAAAAAGAATCCACTTTACCGTCATCACTACCATAAGTGTGGTTATTCTTGATGACATAATCATAAGGAAGATTAAATATCACGGATGTTGAAAAAATTTCAAATTCATCTCCGTAACCACCTTTAGCAAATTGTGCCTTTGGATATTTATTTTTTAATAGTTTTCTTATCTTGTTTAATTCTTTAAATAGAAGTTTTGTTTTTTTTATATCACCCAAGTGTTCATTGGTTCTTATTTTCACCTGAATGTCTTGATTTGGTTCTTGCTTCATATTTATTAATTCAGCATTTGTTAGTTTTTCTTTTCGATAATTTTCCCAATTCTTCTCAAAAACAAAAAAGCTATTCCCTTTATTGATGAAATATTTTTCCATATATCCTCCTTAGAAACACATATTATTCTGTTGATTTTAATATGAAATCCGATATATCTTTAATCCAAGCCAAAACTGTACTTGCTCTTCTTGATATTACGCTATCGCTATAATTAAAATATTTTTTTATTGTATTTTCTGTATATGTTTTAATATCGATTTGAGTTTTTAAAATATAATTTGAGAATATATCTCCAAAGATCGGATCTTGTATTATATATGCAAACAATAAATTTTTTTGCAAAATATCTTTCTTAAATAAATTTTTAGCTATAGTAGTTAAATTATTTGATTCATCAACCAAATCAAAGTAATAACAAGATGAGGTATAATAGGCTCCTTGCCTATATTCATATCCAATATGTTCAGAGACTTCCTTGTCAGTTGCACCATTGTTTAAATATAGAAATGATAAAACATCAATTAAAACATTTAAATTGTTTGCTTGTGGAAAGGTTCTATTTCTCATTTTAATCTCCCAATTATTAATACTTCTTCGATCAACTTCCTAGAGTTTACATTAGATGCTATTACTCTTCTAACTTTAATATTGTCGTTTATGGTATAGTACTTGTAATTTTTGCCCTTAAATAATTCTTGAATAAATTTTGTTTTTGAATTACTTATTGCAACTACTGCTCCTCTTTCAACTAATTCATCACAAACATTTTTTAATCTAATTTGGTCATCTCTGCTAAAGCCGTTTTTTGTATATGATACGAACTCGCTTTGTTTTTCTTCAACATCATAGGGAGGATCAAAATAAATCAAATCACCTTTTTTAGCGTGTTCTAGAACATCAGAAAAATCAGAATTATAAAATGTTATGTGGTTCTCGTTAAAATATCTGCTTGCTAATCGTATTCCATCTTCATCAAGAATTTTAGGATTAACATATCTTCCAAATGGAACATTATTATATCCATTACTATTAACTCTCCAAAGACCGTTATAACAGGTTTTATTCAAATACATAAATCTAGCTGCTCTTTCGACATCGCCCATTCGTTTAAAGTTTTCTTCATCACGATCGAGTTCTCTTGTCTCGTAATAGAAATCGCGATCATTTTGATTTTTATATTTTTTATCTAAAACTCGAATAAGTTTTTCAGGTTTGGATTTAACCACATTATAAAATTCAATCAAATCACGATTGTAATCAAAACAAACTGCTTTATTAGGCAATAATTCAAAAAGCACTGCTCCGCCTCCCAAAAATGGTTCAAAGTATGTTCCATCTTGTAAATCATGATCAATTAGATCGATTATTTTTCTTGCTATTTTTCTTTTTCCACCAGCCCATTTTAATAACGGCAGCATTTTTTCATTCATTAAAACAACTCTTTCTCTTCTAAAGGTATAAATATAGTGTTAAGCACATCAATCATGAAATATTCTTTATCTCGATTTGTTACGACTCCTTTGTAGCTACTCAATTCTTTATTAAGCAAACTTACACCTGCTGCAGATGCTATATTAACTAAGTTATTAAGCAATATTTCAATCTCGTTATCATCACTCAAAATTTTGCTTAAATCTTTAATTTTGCCTTCTCTTTTTAAATACGTTGAAATTAAAGAAAAAATAGCTGTATCATAAATTGGATCTGTGCTAGCTCTAAACTCCTTACCTCTCGTTTGATATTTAAAAGTACCTAATTCTACTTCGTTATTAAGACCATAAGATAATAACAAAACAAAAACACCCTTGATCGATATTTTAAAAGTTTCTCCAAACAAATCAACAAGATTATTAAGTCTGGAGTCCAAAAATTTATTTGAATAATTTATATTTGTCATTAAAATACCTCCTCGTATGCGGATAATGATTGATGTTCTAATATCTTGCTAGTTTCATCGCTCTTAACTAAAGAATATATCTTACCAACTTTATTAGTCTTATCAAATACACTAATTTCAGATAATGTTAATTCTGTATCCATTGGTGTTAAAATCCATTGAATTACTGCGTCTGGCATTGTATTAATTAACCTCTCTCTATTTGCTTTATCTAAGTTACTCATAGGTGTATCCATTACCAGTGGGAAGTTAGTAGTTGGTTTTGCATTAGCTGCTACAGCTGTTAATCCCATAGTAAAAGCCATCGAGGCTAATAATTTTTGTCCTGCTGACAAGTCAGCAAATACTTCTTGTTCTAAGTTATTATATGCCTCAATTTGATAATCTTTATTTATTTTCAAACTTCTTATGGAAGCCCTGTCATCTTGCGATAATAATTTCATAAAATATTCGTTAGCTCTTTCGGAAATATTGTGCTGTGCTTCAATTAAATATTCTTCTTTTAATTTTAATAATTTCTTTATTGTACTATCATAAAGCTCAAATTTTTCTTTTTCATTATTGAGAGCTGCAATTTGTCGATCGACATCTTCAATCTCTTCATTTACTTTATTAATTTTTTCACTAATTTCGTCCAATTCTTTTTGTCTTTTTTCAATTTCTGTTTCATTAAATTCTATTCTTGCTTTGACCATTGAATAACTTGACTTAGCTTCACTTGAGTCTGAAGAAGCACGTTCTAAATCAACCATAGGAAATTCATCTTTTAATTTTAATATTTCATTATAAATAGAGTTTTTCAGTTCAATATTTTCTTCTAAAATTCTAGTTTGTTCTAAAAAGAAGTCATCAGAATTTTTAGAGTCATTTATCGCTCTCAGTACAAACTCTGCATTAATAGACAACATTCCAGAATCATTATGTTCTTCACTTCTCATAGTACTCAATAGATTAGTTAAGTTTGTTCTTCTTTTTTCATCTAGTGGTTCATCGCAACAAATACACTTGTTTGATTGTAGTATATTTTCAACTAGCGATATGGTTTGATTGTTTGAAATTGCAAGTTTTTCTAACTCTTCTCTAACCTCATTACCAAAAGAGAATAATATGTTATCGGTAAAAAGTTTATCGGAATCTCTCTTTATCATGCTTATTGCCATTTTGATAGAGGAATCGACTCGATCATGATTTTTGTTAAGTTCTTCTAGTTCTTTTATTTTATCTTCATGTGCTAAATATTCATTTAGTCTCTCTTCATGAATCTCTAAATTTTCTTTATGTTCTTCATTTTGTCTTTCAAATTCATTTATTGTTTCTTCTATTGAATTGCGTTTACCCACTAATTCTAATTTTTTATTTAAAAGATCTCTTCTATCTGTATTTAATTTAGTATCATTAGTATTTTCACTTAAAGTTGCTTTAAGATATTTTATTCCCTCTGTTGTTTTATCAAGATCATCTATATTAAGCATTTTCTCTATTATTTTTTTAAGTTCTTTTTTTGATTCTCTAGTAGGCTTTTTAAATAGATCCATATATCTTACACCATCAAAAAACAAGAAACTCCTAATATTTTCACCTATTAAGTTGTTCATAAATTGATCTATTTCTTCCTTGTTTGAAAATTGATCTAGCCCATCTTTATAAAATTTAATTTTAATATTTGCATTATCTTGGTAAATTTTATTATTTAAGTTATTAGCTGTTACTTCTCTAACAATTTTATATTTTGAATTGTCTGAAAAAAACTCAATTTCAACCTTTGCGGTTGCAGATTTTCCAAGAGATAATAAAGGTCTACTAACCATCACATCATCATCATTATCTATTTGAAACTGGTCATATTTTACTATGCCAAAAAGTCCAAATAAAAGCGCCATTAAAATTCCTGTTTTACCAGCTCCGTTTTCAGCTCGTATTATTGTCACATTTTTTTCAATATCATTTGCAAACTCTATTTCATGTTTGCCAATAAATCTACGATAATTTTCCAATTTTAGCGTCAGTAGTCTCATAATTTATCATCCTCAAACACTTTGTTAGCTAATTCTTGAATTGTTTTGTGGTTTATTTTACCTTCTCGTTCTATTGAGGATAAAATCAATAATGCAAGCTTAGCTTCTTTCTTATTTAATTTATTGGTAATATCGGATTTTAATTTTTGATTTTTAATATCCCTAACAAATGTGTCATTAGTTTTTGTATCACTCATTTGTTTCTTCCTCCCTTTCAATAATGTTCATATTCCATGGATTATGTACTCCATAATCAGATAATGTTTTTATATTTGTTAAATAACTTATTATTTCTTCATCTTTCTTGTTCATAGATAATCTAACAAACTCAGCAACTCTTTGTAACTCTCTTTTAATAACTATACTTTTTTCATTATTTTCATAAAGGTCAGAATCTGGTGCAATTGTAACAAAGTCATGTATTATTCCTTTATCTTTATTTTCAGATTTTCTTAAAACCCTACCACGTCTTTGTATAAACTCACGAGGATTTGTAGAACTAGCAAGAACATATGCATGCCTACAATTTGGGATGTCAACACCTTCATCTAAACATTGAATCGCAACAATTATGTCTATTTCTCCATCATTAAAACTGTTTAAAATTTTTGTTCGATCATTAATTTTCGTTGTTGCAATTATACCGTGTACATTAAGTGAATATCTTTCTTTTAACAATTGAACCATTTTTTCAACTTGTAAATCATAAACATAAACTAAAGTGTATCTTTTATCATTTTGTCCATCAAACACTTTAAAGAAATCTTCAAATTTATTTTCTGCACCTTTTGATATGCTTGCTCTTTTGTTGAGTAAACTTTCTAAACTTTTATTAGAACTCTGTTCATCTCTATTACTATAAGATGAAATTTTGCCTATTTTGCTTGTTAAATCTAAAAATTCAGAAAATTCTCGATCGTTTAATTCAGAGAAATGAGGATAGTATTCATATGGTGTAAGATATTTTCCAATAGCTTTTTCTAAAGAAAACTCAAAAACTTCTTCACCAATTTTATCTTCTATAAAAACATTGCCATCTTTATCCAACCATCTATTCGGAGTGGCAGATAATCCAATCCTCTTTGAATTATCATTAATTATTAATTTTCGTTTAATTTCGTTAGAACCAAGTTTATGACATTCATCGAATATATATATTACTTTTTCATTAAATTTCATCATGCCATCCTGAAAAGTGTCATCAATTAATGTTTTATATGTCGTTAGTATATATAATTGCTTTTTCATTTTGTTTCTAGCGTACCGATATATCTTTGAGCCCCACTCAGATTTATTTTCAGCACATTTTAAAATCTCAATCTCATTATATTTCTTAGTTATTATATCTTCCCATTGATATAGCAAATGTAATTGAGGAACAACAATGCAAACAACATGATCAGGATTACTTTCAAGAAATCTTTCTGTTGCAAATAAGCTTGTCAAAGTTTTTCCTGTTCCAGTTGCCATATTAAGAACTCCTCTCCAATTATGTGATTGAAGAGCTTTTATGGCTTCTTCCTGGTATTCACGAATATCAAACTTTGGCTTTTCATTTGTTGTTTTAGTATTCTTATTAATTAATTTTATGTAGGGATTATAATCATTTTGCTTCTTCTTAAACTCTTCAATTAATATTTCTGGCAATTTATATACATTGTACTCATCAACTTTATCATTCCAAGCGTTATCAAAATATTTCTCAAGTTCGTCTATTCTTAAACTGTCTCTCTTATCCCAAGAAATAAAAATGTTGATAGTTTCTTGATTGCTTAAAGCATTCATAGAGTCATTTAACGAACCATTTATACATACCTTTTCTTCACCATCACTAAATATAGATATTTTATCGTGATATATACTTCTCCTGTTTTTTTTATGTATGGAAAATCTAACTTCGAGAACTTCACTTGCAATCAACCAGCTTAAATAATTAAATGTCCATTTATTGTTGCTATTTAGAGTTTCTTCAACCTTTGATATTAATTCTCTCTTTAATATTTCATTCTTTTTAGCTTCTTCCCCTAATTTTAATGCTTTATACTCTTCTTCTCCTAACTCTATAGATGTCAACAACTTCATTTTTCCACCTGCATTAACAAACCTAATCAATCCCTCAGCTGCTAACTCAATCCAACTGCTAGTGAAAAAAGCCACTCCACGCTTATATGTTTTTGAATTTTTTAGTAACGGAATGATAGCTTCATTATAAGGTTCATTTATGGTAGTAGACATACTTAAAGGCAGATCTATCTTGCTAAGTTTCATTTTTTATCACCCTTATCAATCCTCCAGCATTATATTCAGAAAATATATCATACAATATGTTATTTGGAACTTTAGATGTTGTTATTTCATAATCTAACAAGATCTGATTTATATCATCGATCGTTAAATATCCCTTATTTTTTTCATAAATAAAATTTATAAGGAGTTCATTGATTGATATATCTCTATTTTTTCCTTGGTTGTTATAAAGCATAACACCGCTATTAGAAAATGCATTTGTAAATACATTAATGGTTACTTTTTGCCAAGGCAATTCTGATTGTGTTATCAAAGTAGCCAACAATTCTTCTTTATTCCATAGTTCTTCAAGCAAATCATGTTCTTTTAATCTTCTAATAATTTCTTTTGAAAAAACAATGGTTTTATTTGAAAAATATTTTGACATAATATCATCTAAAGCTGATAAATTAATATACTCTGTGTCAAAATCATTCTTGAATATATATTTGTTTCTATCAAGTTTAATTATATTATCGTTTATAATTTTAGATTGAGTAATTGAACTTCTCATATCAAAGTAATCAAATCTCTCTTTAAGTTCTTCCATGCTAAACGTTCTATCTTTAAAATGTATTTGTATCAAGTCGCCATAGGACTTAACTTCTATTCCCAACGGTATAACCACTTTGTTACGAACGGAAAAAGAATATAATTCATTAAAGTAATAATATAAATAATACACTAATCTATTTTGATCTTTCCCTATTCGGTTTCTTTTGAAAAAAGAATTTATTTCAGTATTAAAATATAAATCATCTATAATATTTTGCGTATGGCAATATCCCTGTAAAGATATGTACTTATCAATGGTATTTAAAAGGCTTTCTTCTTCAGACTCTTCAATTGAGAAAAAATCATCTGTTACTATTGTATTAGCATCGAGTTTATAGATTGATCTTGTTTGTTGAATGGTTATATCATCGATACTTAACTTTGATTTTAGAGTTTTAATGCTTGCAATATTGTTGTGTTCTTTAAGATACGCTACAATTATATTTTGTGTAGGATTCAATGTTTCCTCTAGGCCAATTCTCATGCTTCTACCAGTAAATACTAATTTTTGAGCTTTATAGAACTCCTTTGTTAAACCGTATAAATAATAATAGTTTGATATGCCGTTTTCAATCAGATAACTTTTATTTTCATCAAATATATCTTTAGCATTGTTGCCATATTCATTAAATGAGACGTTTTCAATTACATTTTTCATTGCATTTATATGTTTTTCTTCTACATTATCACGATGAATATATTTTCCTATGTTATATAAAATAGCATTTTCGTTATCAGTAATATATGCGATTATATTTCTTTTCCCTTTTATTTCTTTATTGTATTTTGAATAGAAGTTAATAATTTCTTCTGTGTCTTCGTTTATAACCCATCCTGTAGACCCTTTTGTTAATAGATACTCTTCTCCAATTTCTCTTAAGCTTTTATTTGGTATTGCTATTTTATCTTTTCCAATCTTTGTAATAAAGTATGATAAATCTATTTTGCTTTTTTCAAGTATTTCTTCTACAATTTCCTCTAAACCATTTGTTGGATTCCATTCATTTAAACTATTGTTTATTAGCGTTAATAAGTTTCTATGCAAGAATACTCCGGCATTAGTATCAAATTCTAACATATTTAAATCAGCAATAGCTCTAACCATACCTGGGTAAGAATAAAGAATTTCTATAGGTAAAAAGTTAAACTTCAAGATTATATTTTTTGTTAAATTTTTAATATAATTCTCGTTGTCTCGAACAAATTTTTTTTGGATTTGTCTTATTCTTTCTCTAGTTACATTAAATTTAGATCCAACCTCTTGTAAAGTAATACCCTTGTCACGATAACTTACAATATTAATCGTATTTTCATTATAACCAAGTTTTAAACTATCTAAATATTCCACCATATTTGGAAGTTGATATAAAGCTTTTAAGTTCTTTTCTTCATATATTGGATCTTGATGATATTTTTCGTATAACTCACTATAAATTTTTTCCAAAAGGAAATAAAAATCATAATAAAAGTCTTCAAATTGATACTTATCAGAACAATAATATTGAAGGTTTGTATAATGGTTTACATTAAATAATCTTGTTAAATTTACTAAATTAAGCTTTTTAAGCAAGTTTGTCTCCACATCATACATACCAATAATATTAATAAATTCTGTATCATATTTTTTTAATGTTAACTCGTCAAAATAAATAAATTCATGATTAAAATCTTCAAGCTCATTACTCTGCCTCATAAAATTATAATCTGTTAAATACTTTATCAGCATATAATTGTCAAAATTATATTTTTCCTTAACCTTTAATAAATAAAAATAAAAATCTTTTAGAGTTCTTGTTAGTACATTTAAAGTATAGTCATTTTGATTATTATATTTTAAAAGGAATTTATTTAGATCCTGTGGAATTTTAAGGACTAGATCTTCTACCGTTTTAATTCCGTTATTGACTAAAAACATTCTTAATTCAGGTGAAACTTTTCTAAACATTGATAAGGTTTGCAATATTATTTTTGAAATAAAAATGTCTGAAATATGTATTTCTTCAATCTTAGAATATTCATCATTTTCTTCTGGAGCTTCTTCTATAACTTCTAAAATAGGTTCATACTTAATAATTTGAAAGTTAGAATTATTCATTAATTCTTTAAAGTTACTCTGATATTTAGCATATGCAACAAATCTTTCCAAAGGAGCATAATTATAAAACTTTTTTTTGTAAATATTTAAATTTGATATAACTTCCCATAAACCTAACTTTTGTAACTCAAAAGGAGAAAAACTAGATTCATCTTCAGTATATAAATATTCGTAATTTTCATAATCAACATTAGATTCAAAAAATCTGTTCGTTGGCTCGAAATTAAATCCTTTTAATTCAAGTTCTAGTTTTAACCTATAGAACAATTTAATGTTTGATTTAGATAGTCGGCGCAGTAATTCCATATCAAAATATTGGTCTTCTATTTTAATTGCATTCAATTTAAAAAAGTCCATTAATTCATGCGAATATTCAATTTTGTTTTGATACTTTGGGAAAAATACTTTGTCCATATCACATAATCCTCACGCAACAATTAAACTTTTTTATATCTGATCAATAACTCCATATTTGATAAATAATTCGTTTAATTTCTTTTTCATTTTTATTGAAGGCTTAAATTTTCCGGTTTCCCATCTATTAACAGTAATCGGTGAAACAAGTAAAATGTTAGCCAACTCTTCTTGTGTGACAAACATCTTTTCTCTCAATTTTTTAATTGTTAGATCATATTTCATATCATAACCTCTTACTAACATATTATTAACATTATTCTATCATTTTTATTATAATTAATAAAGGTTTTATAAATAATTTGTTTTTTCTCTTGTTTTTTATCAAATATAGAGAGTTAATAAAAAAACTCCACATATTCTTACATGGAGTTCCTTACTTGTTTACTATTCCATCATAAAACTTAAACTTAATCCTTTTATCCCTATAAACTGTAGCACTTTCAACAGTTAACATCCATAGCTCACTATTCCAATCTTTTAGCTTATCCGTTGATTTTTCTAAATTAGCAATAAACTTTTTTATTCGGTAAGACTTCGCTGAGTTTTCTCTTTTAAGATTTGCTAGTTCTTCTTTTCTTTCCCTTAAACTATCATATTTTGTTCTTAGTTCTTTAAGTCTTTTATCAAATTCATCAATACCACTTTTAGTTTTTGAATTATCTTGAATAAGTTTATTAATTGATTCTGTTAATGTTATTAGTTCTGCATCAATTTCTTTAATCTCTTTATCAATGCCTTTAGAGCTTGTTATTAGTTTTAGAACTTCCTTTAAATCATTTTTAACTCGTTCTCTATCCTTTATCGTAATGTTGTAAGCATTTAAAAACTTTTCTTTTATTTCTTCTTCTCTTAGATGTGGTGTTTTACATTTGTCTTTACCTTCTTCATATTTCTTATTACATCTATAAATTGATCTTCTATATTTAGAATTTGAATGCCATGTCTTTCTACCGTAATAACCACCACAATCTGCACATTTGATTTTAACTGCAAATATATTAGCTGATGAAAAGCCACCAACCATTTCTCTTCTTCTTTTAATTTCAATTTGTACCATTTCCCACATATCTTTATCGATAATAGCTGGATGACTGTTTTCCACATAGTACTGTGGAACTTGGCCAGTATTTTTAACCATTTTTTGTTCTAAGAAGTTTTCAGTATATTTCTTTTGAAGTAATGCGTCACCTTTATATTTTTCATTAGTTAATATCGATAAAACAACATGGGCTCTCCAAGTAGCGTTAGCTGCACTTTTAATTCCTTGTTCTGTTAAATAATTTCTAATTGCTATAGGTGTTTGACCTTCAACTAAAAACATCCGATAAATTAATCTTACAACTTTCGCTTCTTCTTCAACGATTACTATTTTACCGTCTTTCTTTTCATAACCTAAAAACCTGCTATAGGCAAAAGATACTTTACCATTTTGAAATGATACTCTTTTGCCCCATGTAACATTTTGACTAATGGATCTTGATTCTTCCTGTGCAATAGAAGCCATAATCGTTAAGATTAATTCACTCTTAGAATCAAGTGTCCATAAGTTCTCTTTTTCAAAAAATACTTCAACACCTTTATCTTTTAACTTTCTTACAAACTTAATCGTATCAAGAGTGTTTCTCGCAAATCTTGAGATTGATTTAGTAATGATTAGATTAATTTTACCGTCTAAGGCATCTTCAATCATACGATTAAAGCTTGCTCTTCTTTTGGTGTTTGTTCCACTAATACCTTCATCAGCAT
Organism: uncultured Acholeplasmataceae bacterium; assembly: GCA_964552625.1. Taxonomy (GTDB): domain Bacteria; phylum Bacillota_I; class Bacilli_A; order Acholeplasmatales; family UBA5453; genus UBA5453. Next base: position 12,966 of record CAZKGV010000007.1, read on the forward strand.
AAACGCCAACAAAGGCCCATTCATATTTATTTTCAATGTAGTTTTGATAGTAGTTTACTTGTGCTTCATAACTTGTATTTTGTTCTTCTGAGTTAGTTGATACTCTAGCATAAGCTGCAACTTTAATCTTTTCTTTACTATTACGAGGTAACTGTGTTAATGAATCTATTGTTGATGGTATTACTGTTACTTTAGTTGTCATTTACTGTTACCTCCTTTGCCTCTTTTTAAATAGTAGACTCTTGCTTCATCTTTCATTTTTTCTGTCCAACTACTACTTCTTGGTTCATATTCCCACTCTAATATTTGTTCCTTACCACTAACGATTTGAAACAAGAGCTTATTATCTGGTAGGACGACTATTTGTTTAACTTCTTCTTCAAAGCGTTTTAAATCGAAGGTTTCTAAATTTAATAATTTGTTAGCTGCTTCAATTATTTTAGCCTCTGGTACTTGTTTAGCATCGCATACACACTTACCTTTAGTTCTTAAAGTGGAACACATCCAAACAACATTATATGGTGTCTTTTTATAGGTATATGCTTTACCACATTTACCACATTTGATATAACCTTTAAATAATGTCTTTTTCGTTTTATCTAAGTTGATATCTTTAGTTTTTAACCTTCTCATCTTTTGAGCATCATTAAAAGTAACTTTATCGATAATCGCTTCATGAGCATTTAAAACAAGATATTTATTATACTCACCATTATTAATGCACATGGTTTTGGTTAAATGGTTATCTCTATAAGTCTTTTGTAAGATAAGGTCACCTGTATAGTTATAATTGGTAAGGATTTTAATGACCGATGAACGATTCCATTTCTTAGTCTTATATGGTTTAATTCCTTGAAGATTTAAGATATCGCATATTCGTTCATCGGCATTTCCTTCTAAGTATAACTTGTAAATTAGTCTTACAGTTTCTGCTTCATCTTCTACAACATAAAGTTTTTTATCTTTAAGCCTATAACCAAGTGATGAATTACCGCCCCATATTAAACCAGCCTTAAAATCTTTACTTATTCGCCATTTCATATTTTCTGATACACTTCTTGATTCTTCTTGTGCGAAGGTTGCTAGAAATGTTAGGATCATCTCTCCTTCACCACTGTTGGTATGGATGTTTTGTTCCTCAAAGTAGACATCAACATTTAAGTCTTTTAATTCTCTAACTACTTCAAGTAATGTTAATGTGTTTCTTGCAAACCTAGATATCGACTTTGTAATAATCATATCGATCTTTCCAGCTCTTGCATCTTTAAGCAAAGCTTGGAATTCATCTCTTGAATCTTTAGTTCCTGTTATTGCTTTATCGGCATAAACACCAACGAACTCCCAATTATGTTTACTTTGGATTAGTCTCTTGTAATATGAAACTTGAGTAGCTAGTGAATTAAGCATCGCTTCTTTTCCGGAGGATACTCTAGCATATGCAGCTACTCTTATTCTTTTAGGTATTAATGGTATTGCTTCAATTTTGGTAATTACCATATTCATAAAGTTTCCTCCTTCCTTTTTTGCGGTACTATATACATCACTTATTAGCCTTCCTTAGTCAAGTCTTTTTCGCTATTAAGTAGACAATCTGTGATGCAATTTAAATATCTTTCTTTTATCTTCCTGCTTTTTGTTTATTGTTCCAATAATCCCATCTACAACGATCACTACAAAATTGTTTTATCTTCTTACCCTTTACGGATGTAATCTTGGAATTACAGTTCTTACAGTTTCCATTTAAGAGTTCCACTTCATCAATTTTCTTACAAATAGCTCTAACCTCTTTAACTGAAATAGATAGCGTGTTTGAAATTTTTATAAAACCATAACCTTCTTTTTTTAATTCAGTAACTCTTGTTTTTATTGTTTCCATAATTTAAACCTCCTTTTAATTACTAATGGCAACATTTAATAAATCCTAAATAACCCCCCAACGATTTGTTTGATTTTTAAAGACAAGTATTCATTCACATTTACTTAATAAAACGGTCATTTCAAATCGTTGAGCCTTTTTAGCAAATAATTAAAACACTTATCTTCTAACCTTAAACCAATCTCAAAATATAAAATCAAATTTTCAAAAATTCTCTCTCCCATTTTTTAAAGGCCCCCCATGCGGTACCCATCGCCAGTTGCTAAAAGTCTATGAGGGGGGTATGATACTTAAAATTTTTGAAAAACCCTATAAATTTGTTGTAATAGTTAACCGGTTTTAGAGTTTTTAGGATTTTTGGTTTAGAAAAAAGGCAGTACTGACTGGTGATGCATTTGTTTGGGATAGGGCAGTTACTACGATGCCCTTATCCTACAAACGATATGCGTCAGCAGTGGAAGGAACTTCATATATATAAGCCTTATTTTCCACTTTTCTTATTTTTGTGAATAAAGGGCATTTATCCCTATTTTCGCTTTCCGAATTTTTAGTGAGTGAAGCGGATGTTTTCCCTATATTCCATCTTTACTTTTTCTTGATACAACACCACGATTATTTACATATTCATCACTAAATTCGCTGATTCTATTTTTAATCGTTTTATCAGTTACACCTAAATATTCAGCCAAAATAGATACTCTACAAGTTCCATCTTCTTCTAAATTAATATCAAAAGCATTGTCAAATTCTAACTTTCTAGATTCCGGAGTTTGTTTTCTTTTTCCACTTTTGGTTAGATTATGTCTCGGATCACCTGAAGCATAGTTTTTGGTAAGTAGTCCTTCTTTGTCTACTATATGGATTGGATAATCAAACCAAAAGTTGACCGGAGTAATATTTCTAAACTCTCTTAAACTACTTTCAAGCCGCCAAGCAGTCATATTCTGATCGTCTAAATAGGCTTGTTTAAACTCTTCTTCTAAAATAAGATCAATGATATCAAGTAATGAATCTGGATCTCTTGCGAACACTCCGGAACCAGATGCACGATCCATTGCTCTTTTAAATCCTTGTTCGCCTTTAGAATGGTGATGAGAGTAAATAACGGCTACACCTGTTTCCAAACAAAGCTTATCGAATAGATTAGTAAACTTTGCCATATCGGTTGCTTTATTTTCATCGCCTGTTATTACTTTATAAATAGGATCAATAATAACGACATCAATACTTTCACTTTTTGTTCTTTCGATTAAAATTGGCATTAGTTTATCAAGTGGCATTGATTTTCCTCTTAAATTCCAAATAGCTAAATATTCATCTTCTTCTGGTTTTATACCAAGTCTTTTATAAATTTCAACAAACCTATTAATACAACTTGCTCTATCAATTTCTAGGTTCACATACAATACCTTTGACTTCATACACCCAAACTCTAACCATTTAGATCCTTTTGAAAGGGCAATAGCTAACTGCATTAACAAAAAGCTCTTACCGGCCTTAGATGAACCAGATATCAACATCTTGTGTCCCTTCCTTAAAATACCCTCTACTAACTCTGGTGCTAATGGTGGTAGTTTTTCCAATACTTCTTTTGTTAATGTTATAGTTTTTGGAAATCCGTCTTCATCTAGCTCCTCATCCATTAAAACAACTCCACTACTTTTCTTTACTTCTTCTTTTTCCATTTCCATTTTTCTTTCCTCCTTTTTGATAAAATGTTTTTCCTTTCATAGGTTAATGGCAAGCAAGTAGTGAAATTCCCGATTTTTTTAGAAAATTCCTATATTTTCACATTTTTAGTAACTAAAACAGATAATCCAACTACCTCTTCAATGGTTAATGGCAAGTAGGGTACTGTTTTGCCGGTTAATTTTGAATTTTTGTTAATTTTATGTGTTTTAACAACTTAAATAGCTAACTTCACCACTTCCTCAATGGTTAATGGCATGAAGATTATTGTTTTGCCAAGATTTAGTGAATTTTGTATGTTTTTCATGTAAAAAGTGCGTAAGTAACAAAAAAAACGACCTATTTGGTGGTAAATAAGCCGTTCCGCATTTGCTTTCTTATAATTAAAAGTAATCGTTAAATTGTAGGGTAATCGTTAAATTGTAATAACCAAAAATTAAAAAACTCTAAAAAAGAGTAGTTTTATGGTTTCTATGTTGTTGGTCAAGTTATAAGTAGAAATGGAATAAAGGGTTATATTCCCTATCTTCAAAATAAAAAAAGTTTGACACAAATTGTATCAAACAAATTTCTAATTTGGTGCGGATAACAGGAGTCGAACCTGCACACCCGAAGGCGCTAGATCCTAAGTCTAGTGCGTCTGCCAATTCCGCCATATCCGCGCAAGAAAAATTATAACTTGTTTTTGCGTGATTGTCAATAATGACTATTTTTAATTTTTTAGTAAATGGTATATATTATTATTTAAAGCTCTATCAGCATGCATTTTATAAGTAAACACATATTCAAAAAACTCTAAAGGATCTTTTAGATAATTTTGATTATAAAATAGTATGTTAGATTTAGTTTTCTTTTTATCTATTGCCATTTTTTTACCAATAATAAAATAGTCATCTGCGGCAATAGTAAAAGTTCTAGTATCAATTGCGAAAGTATGTTCTTTACTTAATGCGTTAACACCATAATAATAACTATCAGTTTCCAGATTACAAAGTTCAATAATTGTTCGGTACAAATCAACTTGCGAACGAACAAGTGTTTGCCTACCTGTAAGCAGTCCTTTTTTAGGGCCACTTTCTGGTGTGTCATTATCATCTGGCGCATAAATAAAAGCGATTGTTTTAATCATTTCTTGATTATACTTTAGCATATCAATTTTACCGTTTCCATCGGTGATTAATGGATTATCTTTACCTAATATAGTACTAACATCTTCATGATCAATTCCTGAACCATGATCACCATAGAATATATAAACGGTATTTTCCATTTGTTTGGAAATTTCAATAAACTTCTCATAAAAACCATCAGTATACTTTTCATAATTTAAAAACCTTAAAGTAGTTTCACTGACATTAATATCTTTTGCTTGAAATCTTAGCTCATCAGCGCTTAGCGGATTATAATTATAAGGGGTGTGTGGCTGAATAGTTATGGGAAAATAAAATAGTTTTTGGTCTTTGTTTTGATTATAAAATGCTTTCAGCCATTCTAGTAATTGGTAATCACATAACCAAGGTGACTCAGGGACTGTTGTTTGATTGTTTTCTGGAAACAAATAATAACCATTTTGTGTATTTTCATAAAAAGATTCTTTTTTATCATAATAATAATACTTATCAAAACCAAACATTTGTTCATGAACAACATCTCGATTATAAAATCTTTTAACATCACCATGAAACGATATATTATGTCTTCCTGTAAAAAGTTTCGGTAAAGCATCAAAGGTGTAATTGTTATTTTTGTAATTCCAATAAAGTGTCGTATCTCCTGCTGGATAAAGGCCTGTTAATACGGAAAACTCAGCATCACTACTATTTCCTAAACCAACATTAGTATAAAAATTATCTAAAACATAAGACTCATCTAAAAGCGACTTAAATGTTTTAAAATAAGTCTCATCTAAATAAGGACCATTTTCATCAAGTAAAAAATGATTGAATGTTTCTAAATGAAATAAAACAATATTTTTATCCTTAAAAATACCGTTTAGTTGTTCTTGGTCTAAAGATGGATCTAAAAAATCATAATAAGCATCTTGCTTTGTTAGTATATTGCTATAGGTTTCACCAAAAACATTAGTATAACTAGCTTTATTTTTGTTGTACTGATCATAAATTTGATAGTCAATTTCTACATTGTTTTGATCTTGAAAGTCAAATCCTAAAGCTTGCCCAAAATAAAAATTATATAACCCTGCTGATTGAACCCCATAAAGCTGTCTTTCCGTTGAAATAGGCCATTTGTTTTGAAGTGAAATATTAAATGCTCCTAAACTAAAAATACTTAAAGTAAAGCCTGCAAGTAAAACTGTCACGTTTAGAATAAGACCATTAAAAAGCGGCATTTTGTTTTTAAAACTTAAATTATCTTTTTTAAAACTACGTTTAGTAAAAAAGTAAATAGTTAAAAGACTTAAAAAAGGCACAAACACAATCACTCGATAATAAATAATAAGTTCTTTTAAAGATTCTATAAAAATGCTGCCAGCCAATTCTTGAGCAGGATTATTAAACAAAGTCAACTCAGTAAATGAGAAAATTGTTTGGTAATATTTAGAAAATATAGCTAAACCAAATATCCCAAAATTTAGCACAAACGTTAAGATAATTAAATATAAAAGGCGTCCTCTAGTGCTTTTAAACACTAAAAAACCGATAAACATAAACACTGTTAAAGCGGCAATATTTCCTAAGATTGCATTTATTTCAAAACCAAACTGTCTTGAAAAAACCACAATATAACGATTAAGCACTTCTGTGGTAACAACATAGGTATTTAAAATATTCAAAAAATAAAACATGCCAATAAAAACAATTAACATTTTAATGCTTCTGTTCAATATATCACCCTTCTATATAGTATAGTACATTAAATACTATTAGAAAAGTATAATCACTAAATTTTATTGTTTATAGCGATAAAAACCGCACTGTCTATGCTTTAAACCTTTTTAATATTTTCTTTTTTTATACTGAATAACTAAAAACAAAGCATTAAAAACAATCATACAAATTCCAATAATACTACTAGTTTTATTAATATAGCTACTAGGTGTAACTGTGATTCTTCCATACATCCGACTAGCGCCTAATGTATAACCATAATAAATATACATTTTTTCATTGTTAGATCTTTTATAATCTGTTTCATTTAATAATATTTCCATCTCACTAGAGCCGTCAATTCTTGCCAAAAGCCATTCAATAATATCTTCAGCATCCATATTTTCAACTTCCGCAAAAGTTAATACTAATTCATTAGCATAAAAGGTTGGCGAAACCCCATCTACAACATGCATTTTTAAAGTTTTTGTCGTAAGATTACCAGAAAAATCTGCCACTTCTATCAAAATATCATATGAACCAGGGATGTTATTATAAGTTCCACTTACTACAATATAATCACTTAAATTACCATCAACAGCATCATGGGCTTGAAAATAAGCCTTTATTTCCTCAGCAGATAAAATTTGATCTGTTGTATAACAGTATAATTCAGCTGGTCCTTCTAAAATTGGAGCATCATTATCAATATTTTTAACTGTAACGGTAAAATAAGAATAATTATTAGCATAATCAGTCGCTTTAAAAATAACTTCATATTCTCCTGCCCTGTTTTTATTAGGTGTATAATTATCTTCAATAATTTCTAAACAATTTGGCTGCTTTAATCGGTAATTATCATAAACTTCTAAATTATATTCAATATAATCAAGTGTTAAATCATTATTACCAACTTCTACTTCATAATAATCATAACCTGTTATCGTTGGCGGTGTTATATCCACAACTTTGATAGTCAAATTATAAAAAGCCTTATTACACGCCTCATCACATACCATAAAAGTCAATTTATGACTGCCAAGAAGATGCATATAAGGAGTAAAACCATCTTTTATTACCACAATTTTATGATCTATATCGCCTTCTATATCATCAGTAGCTGCAAAAAGTTCAATAAGCTCTTGAATGCTTTTTCTATTATCGTAATCCATAATAAAAACACCTTCACCAGGCTCATAGTTTGTTTTATAGCCAGTAAAAGAATGAAATTGATCAATACTGCCTTCAAACAGCATTATTTTATTGCTTCTAGGGCTGAGGTTTGGGGTTTCAACTGCAATACTAGCTATTATTAAGTTTTCATATGTGGTTATAAAGGTGCCATAAAAATAGTCTTCAGTTTGAATTAGTTCTACATCACCTTCACTAACTATTTCTGGATTAGCATCAGCATAAAAATGAATCTCAGCATCTGGAACCGGGTACTGTTGTATATCGTTCCATGATTGCACCGTATAAAAATCTTTGTGAATAACTAGAGTATGTCTAGTTTCTGCTTTAACTTTAATGCTTTGTTTAGTCGCAATTCTTTTGTTAGCACAGGATATTGGTAAGTAGGAATGGTCATAAATAACTATATTGTTTAAATCTAGCAAATTGACTGGCTCATTATTGTTTGAACTGGCTTTAACTTCCTTAAAACCTAAACACAAAACTAAAATTGCAACACTAAAAAGAGTAATAATAAATTTTTTGTTCACTTTTTTCACCTCTATATAATATATATTTTAGAGGCCTAAATTTTACTTTATTTTACAATCGCAAAAAGTCTAACCAAACTAGAATCAGCTTTAATTTTAAGTGGAATCGCATAAACCATGAAAAGTTTATTAAAAGGAAGTTTATCTAAATTAACCGCATTCTCAACAATCATAATGCCATGAGAAAAAAGCTTCTTATGAAGCTTGTAAGGCGGATCATCAATTGTAAAATGATCAGTAACAATATATTTAATTTTATATTTAATAATATCGTTGATTATCGCTTCGTTAAGTGTTTTCCCTTTTGTCTCAATAACAACTATTTCTTCGGTTAAATTCTCATATTTTTCTAAATTAACTTTTCTGTCTACGCCAATGAAATTACTTAAATCAAGCTCGCTAATTTTTTCTCCCTTAATCATATGATTGATACCATCAATATGAGTGGATGTATGCATATTAGTTTTTAAATAATAATCATTGTATCCATCTTTTTTTATAGTTTTTATTTGAGTTAAAGATAATTTCGGATCATCTTCATGATTAGGCATTAAGTGAGTAATCTCTAATGATAAATCAATTATTTTCATTTTCCAAAATCCTTAAAGCAAACACATATCTTTCCTTTTGCGAAGAAGGAATTTTTTTATTGTTTTTGCTATATGAAAGTTCGTATTTTAATTGCGCTTTTTTTACTTCTGCTGCTATTTTATTTGTTTTAATTCTTCTAATATAATCAGGATATGATAAAGTATCATCAGGTAATAAAATAAAAAGTGCATCAGTAATTTCAAACGGAAATTCTTTTTTTAAATGCTTTAAAAGCTCTTTATTATCACAAACAGCTTTTGCCAACAGGCTAACACAATAACCATTAACTGAATTCATTTGTTCTGCTATTTTGTAAATATGAAAAATCTCTGGTATTTTATTTTTATCATACCTATTTAAATAAGTTTTATAAGCAAATATAACTGCTTTTCTTGCAAGTTCATTTTTAATCATAGCCATCCCCTTTAGTTTTTCTTATTAATTAAGCTTGCTCTAATTGTTCTTCAAACACCATTTTCACCTGTTCTGTTGATTATTTAGATATTCTTTTACTTGACTTTCTAAGTGTTCACTAACCGTTGAAACAAAATAACTTGGATTCCACAAATGAGTTTTCCAAAGCTTATTTCTTAAAGATGGGTGTTTTTTACATAACCTTTTAGCTGACGAACCTTTAAAAGCTTTAATGAAATTAGGAATATGATGTTGAGGATTACATTCAATTAACATATAAATATAATCTTTATCTATTTTTATTTTAATTATCTTTATATCATTATTATACGCAATATCCTCTAGTATTACTTTTAACTCATTAGAAACGTCTCCAACTAATACATCTTGTCTATATTTAACACACCAAACGATATGATATTTGATTGAATAGACCTATCCTCTTCCGTAATTTAATGCGCTCAAATACATCCTCTCCCTTTATATATAATATCGTATGTAGAGGCAATAATCAATTAGTTAAGGCGTATAACGCGATGTTTATATTAACATATTTTGTTTAAAACAAAAAAATGATGTATCTCACGACTGAAGCAATAAATGTTCTGGTCTTGTTAATAAATATCAAAATAACAGTTTAATACAATTGCGCATCCCCATTAATAACTTTACTAAGTTTTTATTATTTTCTTAAGATTTCAATCTCATAGAATTGCTCAACAAAATTAGTGGCTTCAATTATTTCTTCATCAGTATAAGCACTACCAATTGGTGCCACCACTAGTTTATCTTCAACGTCATCTTTTCTATGAATAGTAGCTATAACCTCACCAACAAAAGTATCTAAAGGATAATCTATTCCCATTATATATACATCTTGCTCACTACCATCAGGAGCTATTGTGTTTTCAATATAGCCATAATTAAGAAAATAATGAATATGCTTAGCTCTCGGGTGTTTGGTCCCAAGTTTTCTATCAACTATTACTTCAACAACTTTTCCAATCCACATAATTACTCTCCTATTCTTATTACTAAAGCAAACTTTTTTAATACAATTACACACACTGAAGTGTTTTTACACACCCTTAGGTGTTTTTACGCACCCCAAATTGACGGCTCTATAAAGCCTTTTTAATTTTGTGATAAACGTATTCATAATCTTCCACATTATAATCTTTAATCTTTTTATATTTTGATGTTACTTTAACAAGATCTTTTGTGTCAACTGCATCAGTTATTATTTTTTCTAAATACTGATATTCGGCATACTCTTTTAATGAAGCCATCACTAAAGCATTTCTAAAATACTTTGCATTGTCTTTAATTAATTCTGAATTAAATTTATAATTATATTGCTTTAAGAATAAAAATGCAAATGCCAATATAGTTCTAGTGTTCCCTTCTCTAAACGGATGCACTCTCCATATATCTGATATAAGCCTTACAAAGAAATAAATAAAATCTTCTTTATTTAATTTGTTTAGATTATTTTGTATATATTTATTGTTTATTTCATTGAGTTCTTTTTTAATTGTTTGATAACTACTATACTCTACACTCAAACCTTGTAAAATTGGTTCACCCTTATAAATATTTATTGTCCTTGGTTTACCAGCCCACTCGTATACATTTTCAAATAAGATTTTATGTATCTTAAAAATGTCGTTAGCATCATTAATTTCAATATCACTTCTAAATAACATCACAAGAGCTAAATTAGTCATTCTATTTTCAAACTCATCTAACTTATCTTTATCTTTAAGATTTGCTTTATTAATTAAAACGTCGCTATCTTTATATACATATGGATCTTTCATTTATATTTTCCTTCCAAGTGCAAAAACAGCAGTTTCATAATCAATAACATCTTCTGCGTAAAGATTAATTATTTTATTTGCATAGCTTGAGACTTCTTTCCCGCCAGTTAAATTAATAGCCTTGGCAAGTATTTCTATTTCTTTGATTTTTTCTTCACTTTCCAAGACAACATCAAAAGGAATTCCTCTTTTAGACTCTATTTGTTTTAAATACATATTAATCGCATAAGACATTGAAAGACCCAAGTCCTTTAAAATGTCTTCTACATTGTTTTTTAATTCTTCATTTACCCTTACATGAACAACACTATTTTTCATATTTTCCACCCCAACTATATTGTATCACATACGCAACACACTTGCAATTATTTTATAAAAAAGACCCAACATTATACTGTTAGGTCCGTTTCCTAAAAAAGTGGGTTAAGTGCACTATTTTAATACAATTACTCGCCTCTTTATTTAATATGAGAATTAATTATAATTGTTTTGGGTGTTGCAAAACTGCCAATCCCAAAGTCTGGTGTTACGTACATATATAACTCATCAAATTCATTATGCTGAACAACCTTTTTACTTAAATAGCTTTGTTCATAACTATTTGTTTTAGTCTCAACAATAATAAAAAACAATGTATCTATATTTAAAGTAAAATTATCAATGTTTGAAAGATCAGTTTCTTTTAGTAAGTTATTATTTAAATCATATTCATATATTATTGAATTTATTATATTATTCGCTTTTTCAATTTCAATAGTAAAATTATATTCGCGCTTTAATATTTCGTTATATTCAATTTTAAATTCTTCTTTTAATTTTTTAAAACTGCTAGCACTATGATTAGAACCAAAGTTTAAATAATAATTATTGACATCTTTATTATAAATAATTAAAGCGATATTAACATAATCTATATTAGAGCCATTTTTAAGTATTACTTTAGAATAAACATCGGTTTTTTCTTCCGTATAAGATATAAAACTTTCAAAAATTTTATTATCCTTATGAATTTTAATTTTTCTATCAACATATAAATATTCATATGGATATAAATTAGTTTCAACAAAATTATTAAAAGCCTCGTACTTATCCTCATAACTTCGATAATTTTCAACTCCATCACCATCAATTATTGCGTAACCTACAATTGCAACGAAAGAAATTAATTCGTTCGCGAAACCAAACGAAAGATATTTATTCGACCGCAAAACGTTAGCGACAAAAGGAACTATCTAATAATCTATTCCATGTTTTTCAATGATTATTTTCCATAAATTTCCATCTTTTGTTCTCTATATTTCAAACTTTTTAATTTTGTAATAGTGTAATTTGTTGGTAATCGTGTAAATTATTGATAATCGTTAAATCGTTGATTATTTTTTCTTAAATCCTCAAATAACTCTAGCTTTATGAATTAAATTGAACTTATTTTATTGTTGCAACTAGGAAATACGGCTCTATAGCAGTATTTGCATAAAAAAGGCTTGATACAATTGTATCAAACCTATTCATTCAATATGGCAGGGATATCAGGATTCGAACCCGAACTAACGGTTTTGGAGACCGCTGTGCTACCGTTGACACCATATCCCTATAAAAACGTGCATTACTAATATAACACACGCTTGTTTGTTTTTCAATAATCGTTATTATTTTTCTTTTTTAGACGGTATGCCTTCTTCTTTATTATAAACCGCATCTCTTTGTTCAGTTTTCTCTATTGCTTTTAAATTTAAGTTTTGTGTTGACTTAGTTTGCGCTTTTGGTTGTTCTTTACGCGGTTGAGTGGGTCTTTGATAAACCGCTTTTCCTGCTCGTTTTTTTCGGAAGAAAAAGAAATAACTGGCAAGAGCCACTAAAACAAGATAAACGGCAATTGAAATCCAAGTAATATAACGATATTTCCCAAATTTATAAGGACTAACAGTAGTTATACCATAATCACTTAATTCAAAATTATCTACATCAATTAACTTTTTAGATAAATATATAATCGAATCATCTTCATCAACTAAAAGTTTGCCATCTTGCGTTTTTATCGTATACCAAAGAGTTTCATATTTAGTAGAAATATTAAAATCTGCTTCAAAAAGAGATGTATCTTTTACTCTTTTTAACTCATAAGATGTGTCATTTGTTTCCCAGTTATTAAAGTTTCCAACCAAATAAAGTTTTTCATTTTCACCCAACTCCAAATGTGTTACAACTTCAACTTTCACATTATAAGTTTTCCCAGAAAACTCAGGCTCAGCATCAGTATTATCCAGCGGAAGCTCAAGTAACTTTTTAACAACTGCTCCTAAAACGTTTTCTCCTTTTACAAGTGAAGAAAAATTTAATTCATTAACATCAATAAAAAGGCCATCAGTTTTTTTATGTTCATATAAAACAACCGGATCAGCATCTTTGCTTGGAGCTGGATGCGTTATTAAAACACTATATACATCAACATTTTTAAACTCAAACCACTGTAAATACCAATTTTCCTTACCAACTCGAATTAGCTGTTGCTTAATCTCATCGTCTGATGTTTCAATTTTTATATCTAAAGTACTTGCCTGTTTTTCAATTGTTAAATCATCAACTAAAAATACTAAATATGTTTTATGCTCATTTGCTTCTAAAAAAACATGAAAATTAAATGAAAACTCATCTTCTACTGCAATGGCTTGTTCTACCCAAGGATCTTTATAGTTTTCAAACAATCCTTTAAAAAAAGATAAGTCATCCTCTTTAATTGCTTTATCGCCTTCATCCGCAATAAACTTGTTAAAAGCATATCCGCTAGAACAGCTATAAAGGTTTAATCCAATCAATATTACTAAAAAACCAAATAATAATTTACCTAATAATTTCATCGCTATCTCCTTAACACTACATACAATAATAACAAACTTCTCTAATTTTTCCAATAAAAACTCATTTTTACCCGTAAAACCAAATTAAATCCTCTTTACATAAACAAAAAATAATGTATAATATAGTTTGCGGGGTATGGCGGCTATGGTGAAGCGGTTAACACACTGGATTGTGGCTCCAGCATTCGAGGGTTCAAGTCCCTTTAGCCGCCCCAAAATTAAATATAGGCCCATAGCCAAGTGGTAAGGCAACGGACTTTGACTCCGTCACTCGTAGGTTCGAATCCTGCTGGGCCTGTTTAAAACTATTAAAGCGATTATCATCGCTTTTTTTGTTTAAATTTTGTTTTTCATAGAAAAAATAACAATTGGTTTTTCACTTAAAACAATTTGTTTGTTTTCTACTTTTACTTGATTTGGATATAAAATATTTTGATAAACCCCATTAGGAAGTAAAATATTTACGCCCCCCTTAATATTGCCAACATTAAATATTCCATAAGCAATCGAGGTTTCATTTTCATAACTAATTACCGCAACTTCTTGCGGTTGTATGTGAATATTAAAAATACCAGTTTGAAAAAGTGAATCTTTTTTCAGATGACTCATCCGGTGAATTAAATTAGTAAGTTCAGATTCCTTTGGTGATAAATCTATTTTATCTATTTCAAACAAGTTTGGTCTTTTTTCTTGCCGATATTCTTGACCAGCATAAATCATTATTGTTCCTTTTAAAAAACATTGTAGCGCTGTTAAGTTAATAAGTCTTGTTTTATCTTCAACCAAGGCAGCAATTCTTTTGGTATCATGATTTTCTAAATATCTTAGTTTAATATAGTTTTGAGGAAAAATTGATTCTTGCCTAATTATACTTTTTAACCAATAACCTAAATCATCCTTACCCATTATATAATCATTAAACTCGCTGTTAATATCGTAATCATAAAGAATATCAAAAGCTTCATAAAGTTCAGCATCACTTGCACAATAAAAACCACGGTCACGCAAGTTTTTAACCAAATCCAAATGAACAGACTCACCCAAAAATACTACATCAGGATTTAGTTTTTTAAGTTCTTTTCTCGCTTTTAACCAAAAATCAAGCGGAATAACTGATGCTACATCAAACCTAAAACCATCTACTTGTAAACTTAGCCAATACTTAAGAACATCAATCAAATAATCCCAAAGCTCTAATTTAGAAAAATCTAGATCTGTCACATCAGACCAATCTTCAACCTTCCGGAAAAGTTCTCCTTTTCTTTTAAGATACCACTCTGGATTTGTTTGTAGTAGGGTTGCATCAAAGCTTGTATGATTAAAAACTATATCAATAATTACTTTCATTCCCATTTGATGAGTTTTATTTATTAGTTTAATAAAATCTTCTTTTGAGCCGTAATCACTATTAGTTAAAAAGTAATCTTTGACTGAATACGGTGAACCAATACTTCCCTTACGATTTATTTTGCCAATCGGATGAATTGGCAATAAATAAATAAAGTCCATCCCTAGCGATTTAATTCGTTCTAAATCTTCAATTAAACTTAAAAATGTCCCCGTTTTTGTATGCTGACGCAAAAAAACTTGATAAATATTTGCGCTTCTTAATTTTAATGGTGTATCTTTTGCCATAAATATTACTTCCTTTTAATTGATTTTTGGTTAAAATGAGATGTAATCTAGTTTTGAAAACACTAAACCAATTGGTTTGTTAATAACTAAACTTGCCAACTCTTCTTTGCCTGTTAATGTTTTATTAATAATAACAAGCGGCCTATTCTTAGGATAATAATTTATTAAAAATGCTGCTGGATAAACAACTAACGAGGTTCCGCCAACAATTAACAAATCAGCATTTTTCATTGCTGTAATGCTTTTATCTAAATTTGTTTGCGATAAGGCTTCTTCGTAAAGAACTACAGCAGGTTTAATTAACCCCCCACAATCACACAGTGGAACTTCACTTTTTAATATTTTTTCAATACTATAAAACTTACCACAATTCAAACAATAATTTTTATGAACTGAACCATGAAGTTCAATCACGTTAGAGCTTCCTGCCATCTGATGAAGACCATCAATGTTTTGGGTAATAATTGTAATCTGTTTTTGTCTGTCTTCAAGTTTTTTCAGGCCAATATGACATGAATTAGGCTTCGCGTTTAAATAAATCATTTTTTCTTTATAAAACTTGTAAAAAGCCTTGGGGTTGCTAAAGAAAAATGAACCAGAAATAATTTGTTCTGGTGAAAGTTCTAAGCTTTCATAAGATAAGCCCTTTTCACCACGAAAATCAGGAATACCAGATTCTGTTGATACTCCTGCTCCGCCAAAAAAGACAATATTATTCGCATTTTTAATTAACTCTTGTAGTATAGTAATTTTTTTCATTATAAATTTTGATGGATAAAATATCTTTTTTCTTTTTTAGGATGAACAATCATTTTTATCGCCCTAGGTATAACATCAATTCTAATTGAGCCTTTTGTTGCTAATTCACCATCAGTATTCCACTCAATATGATCGCTTGTTTCTATCTCATAAAAAGAACTTTTAAATGTTTTGTTTTTTTCCGTATTATAAAGTCCCCCGGAAATAAAAAATCCAAATAAACGAAAAAGCATCCCCGGTTCTCTTTTAAAAAATCTTGCTTCTAAAATTCCATCATCAAACTTTGCTTTCATCCTTGCTAATCTAAATCCGCCAACCCGATAACCGTTTAATACCAATACAAGCGCACAAGTATTAATAAAGCTTCCACCATCATAGGTCACTTTTACAGGAATTTGATAATCTTTGAAAATATCTTTAGAGCCTCTAAACAAATATGCAAGAGCGCCAAACTTTTTTTTCAGTTTTCTTTCAGTTACATAACTAACTTTTGCAAATTTACCTGTCGCTGCAGCGTAAATAAAATAACGATCATTTATTTTAGAAACATCAATGCTTTTGATAATTCCATTTTTTAAAATAAGTTTAACAGCTCTTTTTATATTCCTTGAAATACCAAGCAAATGACCAACATCATTAACTGTTCCTGTGGGAATATAACCAATAACTGGCCGCTTAGAAACACTCATCAAACCACGAATAACTTCATTTAGGGTCCCATCGCCACCGGCAACCAATAACATATCATAGTTTTTCAGTTTAATTGCATAATTCATCGCATCTTCAGCTTTTTGAGTTTGAAAAAGCTCAATTTCATGACCTTCATTAATAAAAGTCTCTTTAATCCAATTAACAGATGCATTTATTTTACCAAAACCACTTTCAGGATTATAAATAAAGCCTACTTTCATAACTCATCGGATAAATACCCGAATTCACCTCCCATTTAATGAATACATTAAATAAATATAAAAAAAACAACCCTTTAACCATCTTTTATTATGCTTGTTTTAGAATGTTTTAGAATTTACTTAAAACTAGCACATCATTAAATCTATTTTACCACAAATGTGTTTATTCTATAATAATTGTTTGCGTAAAACCATTAAATTCTAATAAATAAATGTTATAATTAAAATATAAATAAAAGGGGGTTTTTATGACAAAACTAATTGGCATCACCTCACGCTTAGTTAATGTTGATAATACCGAAAAACAATTTGTTAATACTCACTATGTAGATCCTTTAATCAAAAGAAACCTTAATACAGTAATGCTAACTCTAAACAATCCCAATATCGAAGCTATTTTAATGCTTTGTGATGGATTTTTAATCACGGGAGGCACTGATATTAACCCAACAAACTATAACCAAACAAACCAAGGTTTATCTATTAACACTTCAGAGTTATTAGACAAACTTGATAAATTAGTAATCATGCACGCTTATAAACATAAAAAACCTCTTTTGGGTATTTGCCGAGGTCATCAAGCCTTAAATGTGTTTTTAGGTGGCACTCTTCATCAAGACTTACAAACAAAAAACAAGCACCATAAAAGAGTTGTTAATAATCATTTAGTTAACACACTTTTTCACGACTTATTTAAATTTAATAAAACAATTAATGTCAACAGTTATCATCATCAAGCTATCGATAAGCTAGCTGATGATTTAATTCCGCTTGCTTTTCATCAAGATGAAACAATTGAAATGGTTATTCATAAAAATTTACCAATGTTTTCTGTTCAGTGGCATCCTGAACTGCAACCCGATTCTCCTGAATCAAAGATTGTTTTTGATGCTTTTGCTGCTTTAGTCAACAACAAATGACTTTTTAAATAAATAATAATCCGCCAATTAAAGCCCCAAAAAAGCCACTAGATTTTTCATCTAATGGTTCTTTTTATTGCTTTTTTATTAGTTCCTATTATTTCCCTTTTTTATTTGGGTTCATTTGAGATCCTCTATTGCCATGCACTTGTGAATATTGTCTATTAACACCTGACGTATTTTTATTTGCATTTTTCATATTAGATTGATTGTTTTTTGGTGATATTCTTTTTTTCATAATAACCTTGTACACTCAATGTATAGACTATAATAATTAGCGAGTATACTTATCCTTTCTAATGATTTATATTATAATTTAAATCAAGGCGCCCTTTTTAACATAGAGTGCCTGGGGTTATGACTGCGTTTTAGTCATTCTTAATTCTTAAAGCTGGACGGACACCGAAGTTAACACAATGGGCACCGAAATAGTGAATAGTGCCTTCATTACCAACATTGAGCACGTAGTAAGAATCGGAGGAGCTATAAGGCGAACGCAACCACCAAGAACTAGTATCATTATCACCATGTGCATAAACATATCTTGCTCTTGCGTAATCACTTGCTGTTGCTTGTCTTTTTTCATCATTGTTAAAATAAGTGTATTTCGCTTCTTGACAGCTTAGTAAATAAACTTTATCATTTGTATCATCACATGCATACTCATTCGTATTATCGGTTGTTGTTCTTGCACTATTATCTACAAAACTTGTTAATATATTGCTTTTATCTACACTATTAAATGCTTTATTATAAAAGTCATTATTTAACCACTCTCTTATTATTGAGTGCTCATAATTATTTGCATATATTGTTGTTTCATCTATTGTTCTACTATCTGCTGATATATAGAATTTTTCTTGATCTAATATCATATCTGCAAGTAATGTTAATGTGCCATCTTTTTTTTCAAGGATACGCCATTTAATTGGTTCTACTTTAAAGTAATATGTTTTACCACTTATAATAGTTTCTTCATTACTAAATTTAGGACTTGAACCATATGGATTTGCTGATAGTTTCGCATATTCATTTCCTTCAAATACATAATATCCATTTGAGTTTGTTTGAACCAATTTATCTAACTCTTCTATAAGATTAGCATCATCTACCACTGTTTGTGGATATAATCCAAAATAAATATACTCTCCTTCATCATTAGGATTAATACTTACTATGCACCCCACTAAAACAAACATAAAACTTAAAATAAATATTAAACTAATTAGCCTAATCCATCTTTTCATTTCAACAAGCCTCCTTAACAAAGTTTAAATATATTATATTTTTATTTTACCATTTTTAATATATAAAACAAATTACAAAATTGATATTAATCTCTTTTTATTACTTCAGTGATCAATTTCTCCTATGTAAAAAAAAGTTTACCGCATCTCTACGATAAACTAACTTGGGTATTCTTGTTGGTCGATACAGGCTCTTGAATCTATCTGAGCTTATTTTAAAACTTTGATTAACCTTTTTGTCAGATATCTTAAATCTTATTATTAATAATGTGTTTTTCTGTTAAATCATTAATTTTTTTTAATTTTTAGCAATTTTAAAAATCTTGTTAGTTTCAATTTTCGCTAAAACAGCATCTCATAAATCAATCTGTATGCCCTATAAAAATAGAGGCTTTTTTTGTTTTGATCAATAAAACGCTTATTACTACAAAAACCAACATTGATCCAATCAAGTAAAAAACATTAAAAACAAAGTCATTTCCGAAGATGGTGATTGTATGCCAATTATCAAAAGGCATATTATAATAATTAATAAATGCTTTAGTATGAAAAAAATACTTGCTAAAAAAAGAAAATTTTGTTTTAATTTGGCTTCCAGTCATTGATTCAGCCATTATATAAATAAAGCAAAGTTCAAATATTAAAGTAAAAACATAGATAATTATTGTATATAATTTTGAAGCCAACATACTAATTAAGTATAGGATATTGCTCATACAAAAATATTGTAACAAGTATATTAATAAAACCACACTTAAATATGGAAATAAATCTAGTAACGATACATATTTCAACATGGGCACCGTATTTATAACAATGTATATTAAAATTACGCCTGTAACCTGTACTATTATTTTTTTTTCAACATCTAAAATAAACTTAAATGCACTCTTTTTTCGGATTAAAACAAGCAATGATGTTTTGTTTATATCGTACGTTAAAAAATGAAAAATATTAACTAACATAAATATTGGTACAATCATGTAAAGTGCCATTTGGCCAATATTTAGTTGTTGAGGATCAATGGGGCCGCCAAAAACTGTAAAAACAGCATATTGCGCTATTTCAAAATTCTGTAACTCCAGGATTACAAGTTCTTTCATTTGTGTGTTTAATATGTAATAATTGATAACCATCATTATAACTGAAAAAATAATAGTTAACACCAGGGATCTTTTATAAAAGATTCTCATTTTTCTTTTTCTTAATCAAGATTATTAGCATGAATACAATAAAGTAAGTGAATACAATAATAATGTATTTAAAAAAAGTTGCTGAAAGATTATTAAGTGAGAATATATTATAATCAAAAAACAGTTTATTCAATGGGCTACTTTTATTTAATGATACTAATATTTGAATCCCTAATGGGACACCAATATAAATTGCAAAAGACATGATAAAAGGAAAATAGTATATAAACAAGACAGAAAAACAACTTAATAATGAAATAAAAAATGTTGACACGATAAAATATAAAAATGAAAAAAGCAAATAGTGTTGAATAACCATAATTTGCAAATTTGTTGGAGCATTATTTAAAAAGGTCATCACCAAGTATAGTTCGTTATTAGGATTACTTCGAAAAACAATAGATAATACTATGACATTTAAAATAGTACACAGTCCTAATATAATAAACGTCGCAATGAAAGATGCAATCATTTTAGACATTAAATATTTTTTTCTGCTTGTTCTTAATTGAACATAACGATAATATCCATTTTTCTCGCTATTAATTGAAATTGAATATGAGAACATACATATTATTGGTATTAATACATTGAATCCTGTGAGAAATAAATTACCGATCCCATTTTTACTATTTAAAATACTGGAATTATATAGTGATTGTACTAATGAATAATCAAGTCCAAAGTTATTATTAAAACTCATAGAAAATCCAAATAAAAAGAAAATAAAAACAAATGCTAGAAGAATCACAAAAAAAGAGCTTTTAGTTATTTTAATTAGTTCGTTTTTAATCATTGTTTATCCCTGCCCAATACTTATTTAATATGCTTTGTTTAAGTTCAATATAATTATCTATTTGATCTATACCTATACCTTTTTGGTAATAAATATCTACCATTTGTATCTCTTGAAAAGTAAAACCTTTTACATAATCTGAAGTATTATTACTACTAGATACATCTTCGTAATCGTTTAATATGATAGTTTCATCGGATACATTATAAACTGAATAATAGCGATTAAACTTATCACCGTTATATTGTATTCCACTTAATTGATAGATTGTTTTGCCATTTGTAAAAACTGATACATCTGTAAATTTTTGGAGAAAAAAGATATACTTATAACCAATAAATAGTGGTTTATAATGATAATTAGTATCATATTTATAAACGTCCAACTCATAAGAATATGATAGATTTCCATTGCTAAATAGCAAAAATCTTTCATCTGTATTTTCTATTTTTATTTCATAAAATAATACGCCTTGAAATTTTTTGAGTTCAACCACTTCTCCAACTAAAACTATCTCTGATTGTTCCTCTAAAGATAATAAGAATTCTTGTGGATTATCTATTTCTTGCTTTATAAAATCTAAATCATATGGTATATTTTCCATGATATTCTGAAATTGAAACGCAGTAAAGCTATTTTTAGTTAAGTTAGACATTATTAATACAAAAACTATTGCAATTAAAAAAACTGAGAGTGCTGTTACCTTAACAATCTTCATTATTATCACCTATATAAGGAAATTGAATGACTTCATCATATAATACATCAATCTCATTATGCTGATGAGAAGATATTATAATTACTGCGCCTTTTTCTTTTACTGATTTTAGATAGTTTATAAGCAACTTTATGGATTTTTTATCTAAAGAATTGGTGGGTTCATCTAATATGATAACACGAGGGTTTTCCATGATTGCTTGTATTATCCCTAATTTTTGTTTCATTCCTAAAGAATACTTTTCAACAGGTTTTTTGCTCGTAGGATCTAAATCTAACATCGTCATCAGTCTACTGATTTCATCATGGTTTATTATCTTGTTAATATTTGCGAGCATTTTAAGATTTTCGAAACCACTTAAATAGTCCAGCATAGCTGGAGTTTCAATTAAAACACCAATGCTTTTTGGAAACTCTATTTCAGAGTACAATTTTTGGTTTTCGTATTTAACTATTCCAACAGTGGGTTTGAGAAAACCTGATAAAATCTTCATAAAAACTGTTTTACCCGATCCATTGCTACCTACAAGACCATAAATTTTTCCACTATAAAATGCAAAACTTAGATTCTTTATAATTGTATCGTTCTTAAATTTTTTTGTGATACCGATAACTTCGATTATAGGTGATTTTATCATATTAATATATTCCTTTCTTTACAGCAGAATAAAGGAGGACTAAGATTTAGTAAGTTATTACAATAACCCTAACATCGTATTCGTTATTCTCACTGTTTCCATTCTGAATTGCAAATTGCAACGCAGTTCCCTTACCTACAGATCTACGGCCAAACTCCTCGCGTATCTCTTCATCAAAAGAATTTAAATAAGCAAAATGACTTGCTCTATCCCATCCCCACCACACTTTTTTATCAATGCATGCATATGCACTAAAGTTTAATGCGGTACTACTTTTCGCAATAACATCAAAATATTGCTTACTACTGTCTTTTTGATCCCCAACACGTGTATAAGCGTAACTTTGCCATGGCCTTAATTTAGTAGAAATATCCTTTTCTTGTCTAGCAAAAACCTTCACTCCAACAATCAAGGAAAAAATTAAAGCCAGTACCATACTTATTGCTATTACTTTATTTTTCATCTTATGTCTCCAATTTAATAACCCCCACTTTATCCCAAGTATAATTATATCGTATAATTAAATTATAGTAAAATTATATTTATTATTTATTATTTTATGAACAATATTACTAACCTTTATTAAATTATTCTTTCAGCTCCTATCTCTTTATAAATGTATTTTACATTTATCAAAAAATTTATTTTTCAATAAAGTAATTAGTTATATTTCCTTTTTATTCTAGTAATAATTCTTAAAATATAATTTACTAACTTTGAATCTTTATTTTTTAAAAAAATAAGTCTTAAAGCGACTAAATCAATGTAACCTTCTATTCTTTTTATATAAACAAATCTCTTTATTAAAGTTTAAATATGATTTGTTTTATTTTATCATAGTTTAAATGTAAATTAAATACCCAGATTTGCTTAAATCTCTTTTTGCCGTTACTGAAGCAAATGTTGTTTACTTTACTATTATATCCTTAAAAATATTGTCTCTATTTGCTTTGCTATTCAAAACATCAAAATTTATAAAAATATAAATGAAATTTTTTGATTTTTTTTGAGAAGACATATTGTGCTTCTTGGTTTGACTTCAATTATTCTTGCGAATTAGTAAGTTTTTAGCTTTCCTATGTTCACTTTTTTCCTGTGTAAGCAAAAAAGTTTATCGCAGCGCTACGATAAACTAACTTGGGTAATCTTGGTGACCGATAGGGGATTCGAACCCCTGAATGCAAGCGTGAAAGGCTTGTGAGTTAACCGCTTCTCCAATCGGCCAGCTAATAATTTTGTGTACACATTTTGTGCAGTTTTTAAAACCAAAATAGATTATTAATAATCAACTACATGGCGGAGCAGGAGGGATTTGAACCCTCGCACCGGCTTTCACCGATCTACACCCTTAGCAGGGGCGCCTCTTCAGCCTCTTGAGTACTGCTCCAAATGCGCTATAATATAATAACGTATTTTTGCTCATTAGTCAATAGAAAAAGTGCCCCTAAAAGCATTACTGCTTCTTATTCTTTATTGGGAACCATTGAAAGTGATAATTTTCCTTTTTTTGGATCTACGCCAATAACCCAAACTTTAATAATATCACCAACTGAAACAATATCATTCGGATTTTTTACAAATCTAGTACTCATTTTTGAAATATGAACTAAACCATCTTCTTTCAGTCCACAATCAACAAATGCTCCAAAGGCAACCACATTTCTAACAGTACCTTCAAGCTCCATTCCAATTTTTAAATCTTCTATATTTAAAATATCACTTCTAAGCTTAGGAGCTGTAAATTCATCACGCGGATCTCTAAGTGGTTGTAAAAATGCATCAAGAATATCATTTAAAGTATAATTATCAACGTTTGTTTTACTCTTTAATTGATTTCTATCCATAAACTCAACAATTAGTTTAACGTCTAGTTTGCCAAATAAATCCGGTGTTATATTATATGTATTCATAATTTGGCGAGCAACATTATAACTTTCTGGGTGAATCGAAGTCATATCAAGTCCTTCATCACCATCAATAATCCTTAAGAAACCTGCAGCTTGTTCATAAGCTTTTTCGCCTATTCTAGGGACTTTTAAGAATGATTCTCTTGTTTTAAAGGGACCATTCTTTTCCCGGTAAGTAACTATGTTTTCTGCCATTTTCTTATCAAGGCCAGAAACATAGTTCAATAACGATTCTGAAGCAGTATTAACATTAACTCCCACTTGGTTAACGGCGTTACTTACCACAAAATCTAGGGCATCAGATAACTTTTTTTGACTAACATCATGTTGATACTGGCCAACTCCAATTGATTTTGGATCAATTTTTACCAACTCAGAAAGCGGATCTTGCAAGCGTCTAGCAATTGAGACTGCACTTCTTTCTTCAACTGAAAAATTAGGAAATTCTTTTCTAGCAAGCTCACTTGCTGAATATACAGAAGCGCCTGACTCATCAACGATAACGTATTTTGTTGGTAGTTCATATTTTTTCAATAAACTTGCAACAAAAGACTCTGTTTCTCTTGAGGCAGTTCCGTTTCCAATTGCGATAATATCAACATTATGTTTTTTGATTAGTTGTAAAATGATTTTTTCTGATTCTGGTCTTCTTGCTTCAAAGCCTTTTTCACCAATAAACTTTTCATGCGGATAAATAACATCTTTTGCTAAAACAGTTCCTTGTTCATTAACTACTGTTAATTTACAACCAGTTCTAAAAGCTGGGTCAACTCCTAAAACTATTTTGTTTTTCATTGGTGGCTGCAATAATAAATTTTTTAAATTAATCGAAAAAATCTCGATTGCATCTTCTTCTGCCTTTAAAGTTAGATCAGCTCTAATTTCCCTTTCAATTGAAGGATAAATTAATCTTTTGATTGAATCAGCAATAAAAAGTTTCATATAAGAGTTAACAATTGATTCTTTATTACCAATTATTTTTGTTTCTAAATAAGCTTGCATTTTTTCTTTATCAGCATCAATACTAACACCAATTATTTTCAAGTTTTCTGCTCGATTAAGTGCTAAGACTCGATGATGAGCAATAGAATTAACCATTTCTTCATAATCATAATATTGTTCAAAAATGCCTTTTTCATCCAACTTTTCTGCATCTTTTCTGGCCTTACCAACAACAAAACCATTCATTGCCATTTCAGTTCTTAACGCTTTTCGGTAATTAGCATCATCACTAATTTTTTCAGCAATAATAAAACCGGCACCTTCGGCTGCTTTGCTAGCACTTTTGACATTTTCATTTAAATATTTTTCAGCTTCCTCTAATACATCACCCTCTAAAGGAAAACTTTCCATCCATTTTGCCAAAGGTTCCAATCCATGCTTAATCGCTTCAGTCGCCTTTGTCTTTCTTTTTTCTTTAAAGGGGCGATATAGGTCTTCAACCTCAACTAATTTAGTTGCTTGATTAATTTCTTGCTGTAGTTCTTCGGTTAACATTCCTTTTTCATCAATTAAACGAATAACATCTTCTTTTCTTTTTTGTAAATTAACACCATAACTCCATTCTTTATGGATTTCCTTAATAAACTCTTCATCAAGCCCACCGGTTACTTCTTTCCGGTATCTAGCAATAAAAGGAATAGTATTTCCTTCTTCTAGCAACAACAAAACTTGCTCAACTTGATTTCTTTTAATTCCTAGGCTTTTTGAAACCTCTAATATAATATTTTTTTCCATTGCTCCTCCTTTAATAGTCGAAAAGGGGTTTTTATCCCCTTTACAACTTGCTTAATTCGCTTTTTATCGCAAGCACATTAACATAAACATCTTTTGTTTCTTCACCTTGTATATGAATTAATACAGGAATATCTGGTAAATAGTTTTGTTCTATTTGTTCTTTTATTTCTGGGTGCTCATTATAATTTATTACAAAAATAGTGTAATCTTTATCATCTTTATTAAACTTATCTTCTAACATTAAAGCTATTTCATCGCATCCTTGACACTCTTCGAAATTAGGATTATAAACAAAAATATAAATATCGTGTTTAATTAAAGATTCATCTAATGCTTCTTGTTCTTCATCAGTTAACTCAGATTTTTCAATTTGATTAATTAAATATTTATATTGATTAACTGAAAGATGAACAATATCAGGGAATTTATCATCTGCTACAGACTCATCATCTTTAGGTTTTAAAGCAAAAACTAAAACCAACACAACAACTAAAACTAACGTAAGCCCAGAAGAAATATATAGAGCAATAGCTGATTTTTTCTTCGGTTGTTGTTTTGGAGCTGATTTTTTTACTGTCTGACTTTTTTTCCTTTTTAACTTTGACATTAAATTAACCTCCTAACACTTTTTTAATTATACATAATTTATTGACTTTATACAATGTTTAATTACTATTAGCAGAATTTTCTTGTAAATTTTTGGCAATATTTATTGCTAGATTCTTAATTTTTTGCAGCCGGTGATTAATTCCACTTTTACTTATTTTATCACCAGTTACTTGCTCATAAATTATACTCAATTCTTTTAAAGACGCTTCTGGATTATCTTCTCTTAATGAGATTATCTCTTTTAATGCTGGTTCAAGTAAATCAACGTCTTTATAATTTTTAATAAACCTTATTTGCATTAATTGTTCCTTTGCCGCATTTAAAGTTTTTTTCTCATTAGCAACCTCACAATTAATAATGCGATTAATCGAATTATTAAAATCTCTTTGAATTCTTAAATCCTCAAATTTAAAAACACTTTCATACGCGCCTACTACTTTTAAAAAGCCACTTACTGCGTCTGCTTCTTTAATATAGATAACTAATCCGTTTCTTCTTTTAATAATTCTAGCATTTAAATCATATTGATTCATTAACTTTTGAATAAAAACAGCATTCGTCTTTGATTTAGTAAATATTTCCAAATGATAACTCGGTTTAACAGGGCTATTAACAGATCCACTTGCCAAAAATGCTCCGCGCAAATAGGCTTGTTTTTCTTTGGCAGTTCTAATAATTAAATCATACTCACCAATGCTTTCATCTAAAAGACTTGTTTCTGAAATAATATTTTGTGTTTGACTGTTAATCACAACAACCATTTCATTTTTATTAAAACTAGTCTTTTTGCTCATTATTTCCATCTTAGCATTATATAACGTTTTAACTAATTTAAAAAAATGTCTTGTAATCGCAATATTTTTTGATTGAAAACTAATTGTAATACCTTGATTATTTACCGTTACTTCACCTTGAAGGTGTAAAAGAGCTGAAAATTCAGCCAACATTTCTTCTTTACTTATATGAAGATGAATCAGTTCTTCTTTTACACTTCTTGCAAAAGTCATTTTAATCCCACGTTTCTAGATATTTTAAAATATTTTGAACAGCAATTACGCCATCATTTGCCGCTGTAAGAATTTGTCTGATTTCTTTATCTCTAACATCGCCAACCGCATATATTCCTTTTATGCTTGTTTCCATTTTTGGATTTGTTAAAACATAACCATACTCATTTAATATATTTAGGTTTTTAAATATTTTAGTTTCAGGCTTTAAGCCAATATATTCAAAAACACCATCAGTTTTAATAGTTAACTCACTTTTGTTTTGCCTATTTATTTTAACTCCTATAAGCTGGTTTTCATCATTTATGACAAACTCAGTAATCAAAGATTCATAATAAACATTAACATTTTCTTTACTTAAAAGAATATCAATAGCCTTTTTATCAGCAGTAAAGTTTTTCAAATTTTGAACAACTGTCACACTTTTTGCCAAACTAGCCAAATAACTAGCTTCTTCAACCGCGCTATTACCTCCGCCTACTACAACAACATCCTTGTTTTTGTAAATAGGTCCATCACAAATAGCACAAAAACTAATCCCTCTTGAGATTAAAGCATCTTCATTTTTTAATCCTAGTTTTCTTGGCGTTGCACCAGTTGCAATAATAATTGCTTTTGTTTCGTAAGTATTATTTGCAGTAACTACTTTATTTGCTTTCTGGCTAATAACTTCAATAACTTCATCAAATACGTATTCAACACCTAAAGCAAGCCCATGATTAAACATTTCAAGTGCCAAATCAGCGCCACCAATCTTATTAAATCCCGTATAGTTTTCAACTTCTAAAGTATTAATCATTTGCCCACCAGGAGCTCCTTTTTCAATAACCATACATTTAAGGTTTGCTCTTTTTGCATATATGCCTGCAGTTATTCCTGCTGGACCTGCACCAATAATAATTAAATCATACATTACTTTTTATCCTTTTTTTTCATTTTTGAACGCTTAAAAATATTTATTTTAAAATATTCAAGCGCATCCTTTTTATTTTCATTAACAACATCGAGATAATAAGGAATATCTCTTTTGATGAAATTCTTTAAGATGATATATCCTACTCCACCAACCGCAAAAAGTGTTAAAGAAAACAATACATTCACTCTAATATTTCCAATCATCAATGGATCTGTTCTAAATGGTTCAATTAAAAGTCCTCTACCAAGACCATACCAAACTAAATAAATCCCTATTAAATCACCTAATTTAAATAACTTTTTTCTTCTTATAATTAAAATAAGGATTAAACCAAGCAAGTTCCATAAACTTTCATACAAAAATGTTGGATGATAATATGTACCGTTAATGTTCATATTTTCTAAAATAAATCCCGGAATAATATATTTTAAAACATTATATGCATTCTCAGTCATTGCCCCGCCATGAGCTTCTTGATTAAAAAAGTTACCCCAACGACCTAAAATTTGCCCAATTAAAAACCCGGGAGCTAAAAGATCAATTACCGCAAAAAGATTCATTTTCCTTACTTTTGTATATATAACAGTAAACACCAACGCAGTTATAACAGCACCATGAATCGCAAGTCCGCCGCCGGCAATATTAAAAATTGCTCCAAAGCTATCAACCGGTTCAAAGATTACATAATAAAGTCTTGAACCAATTACCGCTAAAGGCACAGCAATTAAAATCCCATCCATTAAATGATCAGAATTAATATTTAAAAACCTAGCCTCACGAAAAGCTAGAATTGCTGCAAAAATGATGCCTGTTAAAATAAAAATAGCATACCAAGCAATACTTACATCACCAAAAGAAACTGCGATGTTACTATAGGGTGGGGTTTTCCCAGCCATCCCAATAATTAACAACAAAATAAATACTCCTACAAAACTACTTCCCATAATTAGTGGTTGTTTGTAGTTAATTATTTTGTTAATAAATACATTTTCTTTTTTTATTTGGTTTTTTTCATTTTTTTTCATTTTCTTTTATACTCCTCATAACTTCTCGTGTTAAATTAAATGCTGCATGATAACCCAAATATTTTAACTTCTGATTCATTGCTGCTGATTCAACCAATAAAGCGACATTTCTTCCCGGAAGAACGGGAATGGTAATTTTAGGAATATCAGTATCAAAGTATCTAATTGTATCTGTTTCCAGTCCTAATCTGTCATATGATTTAAAATCTTCCCATTTTTCCAACTCAACTACCAACCTAATTTTTTTTGACTCACGATATGCTCCAACACCATACATCGAAACAACATCAACAATCCCTATTCCTCTTACTTCTAAATATCGTTCTAAAATTTTAGGAGCAAAACCAATAAGTACACCCACATCTTTTTGAAAAACATCAACTCGATCGTCGCTTATCAAAATATGGCCAAGTTTAATTAACTCCAATGCTGTCTCACTTTTCCCAATTCCACTTTTCCCAATAATAAGTGTTCCCATTCCATTAATATCCATTAATACACCATGAATAGTCTTTCTTGGCGATAGGTGATCTTGAAGATAACTAAACAATTTGGAATTTAAAGCGGTTGTGCGGAGGTTGCTTTTTAAAATTGGAATATTATACTCATCACCCAGCTTAAGAAAAACCTCACTTACATCAACATTAGTAGAAAAAACAATTGCTGGTGGTTTTAATTGATAGATTTGTTTAAGTCTTTTTTGTTGAATTTCTTTACCAAATTGATTGAAAAACGCAAACTCTTTTGAACCAATTAAAATAACTCGGTTTTTATCGAAAAAATCCATATAACCAGCAAGCTCAATTCCCGGTCGAGAAATCATCATTTCTGTAACTTCAACTTCTAAACCCGCTTTACCAGCAAGTATTTTAAGCTGATTTTCTTTTA
Organism: uncultured Acholeplasmataceae bacterium; assembly: GCA_964552625.1. GTDB lineage: Bacteria > Bacillota_I > Bacilli_A > Acholeplasmatales > UBA5453 > UBA5453. Next base: position 43,668 of record CAZKGV010000007.1, read on the forward strand.
CTATTTGAATTACTTTAATCCCCTTCATAGTTTCCTCCTTGTTACAAAAAAGAACATTTTAATATAATAATTAAGAATAAACCTACTTAAGAAAAACAATAAAACAACAATAACCATTTGGTAAGTTTGGTTAAACTCAATACTACCAAGAAATACTACACAAAAATAAAAAAGCGGAATCAAATAAACTAGATGAATAAGCCCCAAACTTCTTTTAACTAAGTTAGGTATAAACTTCAGTATCAATAGTTTAATATATATTTCAAAGAATGTAAACATAAACACCCCTAAAAGGTATTTAACCAAATCCGGTGTTTTCCCTAAAGTTGTTAGTCCCATAACTGCTGATAAAGTTAAAAAATTAACCAACAGCATTAAAAAGTTATGAATTAAAAAATTAGGATGAAGTGCATAGGAAAAAAGGGCTCTAAATTTAGCTTGTTTTTGATAAATTTCATCCTCATCTAACATTTCTTTTAATTTTTTTTCTAACTCTTCAACCCTTTTTCGTTCTTCCTCGGTTAAATTGTTATTGTCATTCTTTTTTTCTTCTTTCATAATACCTTCTTTAAATATAACCCCGTATAAGATTTTTTAACCTTAGTAATCGCTTCAGGAGTCCCAGAAGCGACTATATTTCCACCTTTAAATCCGCCCTCTGGCCCTAAATCAATAATATAATCTGCATTTTTTATAACATCTAAATTATGCTCAATTATAATCACCGTTGCGCCTTCATCTACTATCCGATTAATTACTGCCATTAACCTTTTTACATCATCTGTATGAAGTCCAGTAGTTGGTTCATCTAAAATATATAAAGATTCTGGAGTAATTCTTTTATATAACTCACTTGCAAGTTTAACTCTTTGTGCTTCTCCGCCTGATAAAGTTGTTGCTGATTGCCCCAACTTAATATAACCTAAACCAACATCATAAAGTGTTTGCAATCTAGTTTTAATTTTAGGGATGTTTTCAAAAAATGATAAAGCATTTTCTACAGTCATATCTAAAATATCAGCAATATTTTTATCTTTATACCTAACCAATAATGTCTCTTTGTTATAGCGTTTCCCACCACAGACATTACATTTTACAAAAACATCAGGTAAAAAATGCATACTAATTCTAGTTACACCATCGCCCCGACAAGATTCACATCTGCCTCCTTTAATATTAAAGGAAAACCTTGATTTAGTAAAGCCTCTAATTTTTGCTTCGTTTGTTGTTGCATAAAGTTCTCTAATATCATCAAACACTCCTGTGTAAGTTGCAGGATTACTCCTTGGGGTTCTGCCGATAGGAGCTTGCGATATTTCAATTAATCTTCTTATATATTCTCCACCTTCAATTTTATCAAACAACCCTGGTTCTTCTCTTGTTTTATAAAGCATTTGATGCAAGCCCTTATATAAACACTCATTAACTAAACTTGACTTCCCCGATCCGCTTACACCCGTAACACAAATTAAATTACCAAGCGGAAAAACAACATCAATGTTTTTCAAATTATTTTGTCTAGCATTATATATCTTTAAATGCTTTTCTTGTTGTTTTCTTCTTTTTTCTGGTACATCGATTTTTAAAATTTTATTTAAATATTTAGCGGTAATAGAATTAGGTGATGTCTTTACTTCTTCTGGTGTTCCCTGAGCAACTATGTAACCACCATGAATGCCAGCACCAGGCCCAACATCAACAAGATAATCAGCCTCTAACATAGTTTCCTCATCATGTTCAACAACAATTAATGTATTACCTAAATCTCGCATTTTCTTAAGTGTATTTATTAGCCTTTTATTATCCCGTTGGTGAAGACCAATTGAAGGTTCATCTAATACATAAAGCACACCACTTAAACTAGATCCAATTTGCGTTGCCAGTCTAATTCTTTGCGCTTCTCCTCCAGATAAATTTAATGTTTCTCTAGATAAAGTTAAATAATCAAGCCCAACATCTTTTAAAAAAGTTAAACGCTGGATAACCTCAGCTAAAATTGACTCAGCAATTTGCTTTTCTACTGAATTTAGTTTTAAATTCTTAAAAAAGTCTAAGGCTTCTGTAATAGATTTATTGGTCAAACTTGCAATATCAAGGCCTCCAACTTTAACGCTTAAAGCCGCCCTGTTTAATCTTTTGCCGCCACAAACAGGACAAACTGATTCTGTTAAAAAAGATTCAATCCATTCTCTAATCCATGTGCTTTGAGTTTCCATGTAGCGTCTGTTTAAGTTTTCAAGCACTCCTTCAAACTCGCGCATTGATTCATGAATTCTCCCGCTGGTACTGACTGTTTTAATATGAATTTTTTCTTTGTTCCCATAAAAAATAATATCAAGCTTTTCTCTTGGTATCATCTTTATTGGAATATCCATATCAATACCATAATAAAGACAAACCTGAGCTAATTCTTGCGCTTGTAAGTTTTCTTCTTCTTGATTTTTATAAGGAAGTATTCCGCCTTCATTAATACTTTTATCAAAATCTATTGCCAGTTTTTCACTAACATTTAATTTTTTTCCAATACCTTTACATTCATAACAAGCCCCTAAAGGTGAATTAAAAGAAAAAAGTCTTGGCTCTAAATCAGGAATAACAAAATCCAGCTCCTCACAGCTATAATTTTCCGAAAAATGAAGTATTTTATCACCATTTACCTCTACATCAACAAACCCACCCGATTTTAAACTTGCTAGTTCCATCGAATCATATAATCTTGATTCAATATCTTCTTTTAAAATGAGTCTATCAATAACAATTGAAATCGTATGAGCCTTTTTAGCATCTAAAACAATCGTTTCATCTAAATCATCAACTTCTCCATTAATTTTCACTCTTGTAAAACCTTCTTTTTTCAAAGAATCAAAGAGCTTTTTATGCGTTCCTTTTTCGCCTTTGGTTTGAGGCGATAAAACTATTATTCTTGAGCCTTCCTTTTGGCTAGTTACAATATTTGTCATCTCTTGAATTGTTTGCTTTGTTAAAGGTTTATTAGTCTCAGGACAATAAGGCACTCCAATTCTAGCATAAAGAAGCCTTAAAAAATCATATATTTCTGTGTTAGTGCCCACAGTACTGCGGGGATTTTTAGAGGTTGTTCTTTGGTCAATAGAAATAGAAGGGCTAAGCCCATCAATTCTTTCAACATTAGGTTTTTCATAAGATCCCAAAAACTGCCTTGCATAACTACTAAGGGATTCAACATATCTTCTTTGCCCTTCTTGATAAAGTGTATCAAATGCTAAACTGGATTTTCCTGATCCTGATAAACCTGTCATAACAATTAATTTGTTTTTAGGAAGCTTAAGATCAATATTTTTTAAATTGTTTTCTTTTGCTCCTTTAATAAATATATAATCATTGTTCATTATCAATTAACTCCATAAATGCTTTTTCATCTAAAATATTTATTCCAAGTGTAATTGCTTTTTCTAACTTAGAGCCAGCATCAGCCCCAGCAATAACAAAATCAGTTTTCTTACTAACTGATGAAGTAATTTTTGCGCCCATTGATTCAATTAATGTGGTTGCTTCTTGGCGAGTAAAGGACTCTAATTTCCCCGTTAAAACAACAGTTTTATTTAAAAATACCGACGAAGTCTTAATATCTTTTTCAGGTGAACAAACCATATTAACTCCGTTTTCTTTTAAGCTATCTAGCAATAATAAAACGTGAGGTTCACCAAAATAATTAACAACACTACTAGCAATTTGTTTTCCAATATCAAAAATATTCATTAAATCTTCTTCTTTTGCTTTAATTAATAAATCTATTGATGGGTAATGGTTAGCCAAAATCTTAGCTATCTTTTCCCCAACATGTCTAATACCTAAACCAAAAATTAATTTATTAAAAGGATTGGACTTTGAATTTTTGATTGCCTTTAAAAGATTATCAAGCTTTTTCTCGCCCATCCGATCTAACTTTAAAATCTGTTCTTGTTTAGTTTTTAGCTTGTAAATATCACTAACATCATTTAATAGCCCTTCATCATAAAGCTGTTTAACTAATTTTTCACCTAAAGTGTCAATATTCATCGCCCCTCTTGAAGCAAAATGAATAATCTTGTTAACCCTTTGCGCTGGACAAAAAGGATTTATGCAATACCAATTAGCATCTTCAGGATCACGATAAATTGGCATAAAACAAGAAGGACAAGAATTAATCATCACAAAAGGAATAGTGTTTTTTCTTTCTGTTAAAACAACACTAACAACCTCAGGAATAATCTCTCCCGCCTTTCTAATGATTACTTTATCACCAATTTCTACATTAAGTTCTTTAATAAAATCTTCATTATGAAGAGTCGCTCTTGCGACAACTGAACCGCTTATTTTTGTTGGCTCTAACTCGGCAACTGGAGTAATAACCCCAGTTCTTCCTACTTGATAAGTAATATCTTTTAAGATTGTACTTACCTCTGATGGGGCAAACTTATATGCTGTTGCCCATTTAGGATACTTTGCAGTATAACCTATTTTCTCATAGTTTGTTAGTTCATTGACCTTAACAACAACCCCATCTGTTTCATAAGGCAGTGTTTTTCTAATCTCATCATATTTTTTTATTTGTTCAACCACATCAACTAAACTATCTTTTGTAACAGTGTGTGGATTAACTTTAAGACCTAACTCTTTTATATAGTTTAATACTTCGTCTTGCTTGGTTAAACCATATTTTTCTGGTTCAACCACGGTATAACAAAACAAGTCAAGTCCTCTTTTAGCAACTATTTTGGAGTCTAGTTGACGGATGCTTCCAGCTGCTGCGTTACGCGGATTTTTAAATGGCTGTTCATTTAAGGCTTCTTTTTCTTTGTTTAATTTATTAAATGACTGATAAGGCATAAAAACTTCACCTCTAATCGTAATAGAAATGTCTTTATTCAATTTTAAAGGAATACTTTTTATTGTGCTCACATTTAAAGTAACATCCTCACCTATAAGTCCGTCACCTCTAGTTGCTGCAGTTTTCAAAAATCCGTTTTCATAGATTAAACTAATTGCAAGTCCATCAATTTTTAACTCTAAATCATAAGATAGTTCATCTACTTCTTTTCTTAATCTTTCATCAAACGCTTTTAACTCTGCAAAATTAAAAACATTTGCCAAACTCATCATTGGTACTTGATGATTTATTTTTTCAAATTTTTCTAACGGCTTGCCACCAATTTTATTAGTGGGTGAATTTAAGGATTTTAAATTAGGATATTTTTTTTCTAAATCAAGCAATTCTGCTAAATACATATCATATTCAAAATCCGAAATACTCGGATTATCTAAGGTATGATATTCATGGTTTGCTTTCTTAATTATTTTTTCCAGTTCGCGGATTCGTTTTTCATTTGTTTTCATTAAACCACCAACGATATTATACCATAAAATGGCAATCAATATCGTTTTTTACATTGAAAAAAAGTTATTTAAAACACTCTTTAATAAATCTTGAAGACTTATTGTCTTTTATGACACTAAATAAATATAATTCTTTTTTTGCTCTTGTAATTGCCACATAAAAAAGCCTTCTTTCTTCTTGGATATTTGCATTTCTCATCGGTAGATTTCCTTCTTCCAAACCAATAACTATAACAACCTCAAACTCTAATCCCTTTACTTGATGAATAGTAAAAAAAGCTATCTTTTCAAAATATGTTTTTTCTAATTCTTCTTTAATTTCTTTTGCTAAGTAATGATTGCGATAAATAATAGCAATTTGTTCTTGTTTAAACCCAGCTTTAAGTTTTTCTCTAATAATAGACAAAATAGTTTGGGCTTGATTTTTAAAACTTGAAAAACTTCTTATATTAATCACGCCTGCTTTTTTATTAAATGAAAACAGTTTTATCTTAAACGCTTGATTATTTTTTGTTATTAAATTATTAGCCAAATCAACAATGTTTGCTGCCGAACGATAATTTAAATCCAGCCAATATATTTTCGCTTTAAAATATTTAATGTATTCATCAATTACTCTTTTGGAAGCTCCCCTAAATGTATAAATGCTTTGATTAGGATCTCCCACACAAAAAATATTGTTTGCTTCTGTTTTAAAATGCTTAATTAAAGCGAGTTGAATTACTGATGTATCTTGAAACTCATCAACAAAAATATATTTGTATTGCATATTTAATTTCTTTTTAAATGTTTTATCTTGATTAAGTCTTCTGTTAAATATTATTTCTAAATCAATAAAATCCAATTTGTTTTCTTTTTTTAGTGTTTGTTGATATTTATTTACAAGTAAAGACTTCTTTTGATTTCTTTTTAATACTTCTATTTTTATCAAATCATCTTTTGTAAAACCGTATTCAATTAATTTGGCCTCTTCAATAATTTCAATATTTTGCAAGTCTTTAATCATTTTATAACAAAATCCATGAAATGTAGTTACTAATATATCATCAGCAAATGATAATCGTTTCTTTAAAACATAAGCACTTTTTCTTGTAAAAGAAATTGCCAATATATTTTCTGGTTTAACTTTTTCACTAATTAATCTTTTTATTCTTTCAACAATTACTCTTGTTTTTCCGCTTCCTGCTCCAGCAAGTAAAAAAATAAAGCGGTCATTGGCAAAAACCGCTTTTCTTTGATTAATATTAAGCAAGTAGATCACCTCATTTAAATATATAGATCTATTGCTTTATTTTTTCTTTTTATTGTAATTCTCCAACCATAAGATAATTTCGTTTACTGCTAAATGGTGTGCTCTAGTTTGACAGTGTTGTTTATCGCCTTCAGTTTTTGTAAAAAGCCTTGTTTTAATTGATTTCGCATTTTTTAATACTTTTACACTTTTTCTTAAATGACTAACCGGGACAAGATGATCAGACTCTCCTGCCAACAACAAAATGTCGCAAGTAATTTAATTATCGTAAAACATATTTTTTTCAGTTTTCTAACTTTTTAATTGCTGGATGACCTTTTTTAAATATTTTAATTCCATAATCGATCCCAAAAGCAACTTTAATTATTTCTTCTTCTATTGCAACTACAACACCTAAACCATATTTTTCATGATTTATCTTATCACCCAAATTGATTTCTTGTTTACTAGTTTCAACAACTCTTACTTTAAATTTAGATTTTTTATTATTAACATCAAAACCAATAATTTCTTCTAAAAAACGACTCGGTTCCATCTTTCTTACTTCACCAAAACGAAATCTTTCGTTTGTGTGAGAAATAATCAACCTTTCTTTTGCTCTAGTGATTGCGACATAACAAATTCGCCTTTCTTCTTCTAAATCTTTTTTTGACAAACTAGCTTGCGCCACCGGAAATATCGACTCTTCTAGTGCCACAATAAAAACAACCCTAAACTCAAGACCTTTAACTTGGTGAACTGTTGCTAATTTAACTGTGTTTTCGCCTTTATCTAAATCTAGATCCGTCTTTAAAGACAGTTCATCTAAGATAAAAGTTAAAATCTCAAGTGGATTACCTTTTATTTCCTGTTCACCCATATAAAAGATTGCTTTTAACTCTTCAATATTCTCAAGTCTATCCTTAGATTCGTTTCCCTCTAGTTTTAACATTTCTTGATAACCTGTAAGATTGCTAACAATATCAATCACATCTATTAAGTATTTAGTTTGATTAATTTGTTTTTGGAGTTTAAAAATCAACTCTTTAAATTCTAATAACCTTTGATTTACGCTATAAGAAATATCTGCCTCGCTTATTGCCTCAAAAAGACTAACTTTAAACACCTTAGCATAATTTTCTAATTTGGCAACCGTCACTTGACCAATTTTTCTTCTTGGCATATTAATTATTCTTTTTAAGGAAATATTATCATGAGGATTAAGCGCCACCCTAATATAAGCAATAATATCTTTAATCTCTTTTCTCGCAAAAAAAGATACTCCCCCATAAATTACATAAGGAATCTGATATTTTAAAAAAGCCTCCTCAAAAACTCTACCTAGTGCATTGCTTCGATAAAGCACAGCAATCTCATCATACCGGTAACCATTCTCAATTAAAATTTCAATAGCTTTTGTAACAAAATAGGCTTCATCACGATCAGTAGCTCTAGTTTCAATAATTACTTCTTTTCCATCTCCCAAGCTGCTTTTTAATTCTTTTTCTGTTGAGCGAAATAAATTATTAACTATTAGCTTGTTAGCCACATTTAATATATTCATTGTTGAACGATAATTATGATCTAAGATAACAATTTTTGGATTAAACTCTTTAATAAAATATTTTTGATTTTCATAATTTGCTCCCCGAAAAGAATAAATGCTTTGATCAGGATCACCAACAACAAATACATTTTTTCTTTTGCCTGCTAAAAGTTTAATTAACTCATATTGTTTATAATTAGTATCTTGAAACTCATCAACTAAAATATATTGATAACGTTCATTGTACTGGGCTTTGATAGTTTTCCTAGTTTTTAATATTTCAATTGCATATAAAATTAAATCATCAAAATCAAGTGAGTTATTAGCTTGAAGATAGTTATTATAGCCTTGATAAATTTTATACTCTTCAAAATCAAGCGAGTCAAACTGTCCGTTTTTATATTTAGAAAAATAATCTTTTAAGCGATTAGAATTAAATAGGTTTGAATCATAGCCTAACTCTTTAACTGTATCCCTAATAATTTGTTTTGAATCATCTTCATCTAAAATTAAAAATCTTCTGCTAAAGCCTAAGTCTAAATTATCAATTTCATCTCTTAAAAACCCAGCACAAAAAGAGTGAAATGTTGATACTTTCAACTCCATTGCTTTATCGCCAATCAAGTTAATTACTCGACTTTTCATTTCAAAGGCTGCTTTATTGGTAAATGTTACAGCTACAATATTATCCGGTTTAATTCCTTCAGCAATCATATAAGCAATCCGGTATGTTAAGGTTCTTGTTTTACCACTACCTGCACCAGCAATAACAGCCATAGGACCATCTATTTTTGTAACTGCATTTAATTGTGATTCATTTAATTTAGTTAAATCTAACATAGTCCTCCTAAATAATACTGGTTCACCTTAATAGTATTTTAAAGAGATAATAACTTTAATACCCCTTTTATTTGTTATCTAAATGAGCTTTTTAATTCCACTATTCTGTTTAAAACAACATCTTTTTCTTTACTATCTTGAATAAAATAACCGATTCTAAGTAACTGAAACTGACCCTTAATATCTAAAAACGCTTTTTCCACAAATCCTTCTTTTTTTTGCCAAGAATTAGGATTTATTCTCTCTAAAAACGATTCTTCTCCATCAAAAACTAAGGGACTAAAAAGATTAAAAGTAGCTTTAACTGCAGTTGTTTTTTCTACAAAACTAATAGTTCCATTTGGTTTTCTTGCACTAAAGCCTGAACCGCTTTTTGTTTTAGGATCATATGTTACTAATATTTCACTAACATTACCGTTTTGATCATATTTAACATCATGACAATGAATAAAATAAGCATTATATAACCTTACTTCTAACCCCTTAGACAACCTTTTCCAACGTTTATTAGGCTTTGTTTCAATAAAATCATCTTGATCAATATATAAATGTTTAGAAAAATATATTGTTTTTAGACCTTTAGACTCATCAAGTGGATCTAGTGGTACTTTTATTTGTTCAACTAAATCGTTTGGGTAATTTGTTATTGTTACCTTAAGAGGATTAATTACCCCCATTAATTTAGGAGTTTTTACTTGAAGATCTTCTCTTAAATATGCCTCAAGCATATCAATAGAAACTGTTGAGTTGTTTTTTGAAAGTCCAGTTGCTAAAATGAATTCTTTTATTGCTTCTTTGGTATATCCTCTTCTTCTTAAGCCTGAGAGAGTTGGCATTCTAGGATCATCCCAACCGGTTACTTTTTCCATTTCAACTAAGCTCTTTAAATATCTTTTACTCATAACCGTATTTTCAATATTAAGCCTCCCAAACTCGATTTGTCTTGGAACGCTTTCCATTAATGTTTCTTTTACTACCCAATTATAAAGCGGACGATGATCTTCAAACTCTAAACTACATAAAGAATGAGTAATACCTTCAATAGCGTCTTCAAGTGGATGCGCATAATCATACATTGGATAGATGCACCACGCTTTACCCGTTCGATAATGAGATTGAAAAGAAACCCGATAAATAACAGGATCGCGCATATTCATATTTGGGTGGCTCATATCAATTTTTGCTCTTAAAACTTTTTCACCTTCTTGATAAAGACCATTTTTCATATTTTCAAAAAGCTCTAAATTTTCTTCAATGCTTCTGTTTCTATATCTAGAGTTTACTCCTGGCTCTGTAATTGAACCTCTTGTTTGCGATATTTCTTCAGCACTTTGATCATCAACATAAGCAAGGCTTCTTTTAATTAAAACAATCGCTCGCTCATACATTTCTTGAAAATAATCACTAGCAAAAAAGACTTTATGAGGCTTAAAACCCAACCATTTTATATCTTCTTTGATTGCGTTAACGTAATTAATATCTTCACCTTCTGGATTAGTATCATCAAACCTTAAATAAGTTTTGCCATCAAAAAGTTTTGCAAGCTCAAAATTAATCGTTAGTGCCCGCGCATGTCCAATATGTAAAAATCCATTTGGCTCTGGAGGAAATCTTGTGATAATATGATTATGCTTTTTGCTTTCTAAGTCTTGAATCATTATCGTTTTAATAAAATTTGAATATCTTTTCATCTAATCACCTGCTAAGAAACATTATAACCTAATAAGCAGAATTTTTCATCTGTTTTTCATCTAGAAATAGCAGCCATTAATAAAAAAAGCCATCCATTTTATAGACGGCATTATCTCTTTTTGGTCCTCTTTTAACTAAACACACTAATATTTAGGTTTAGATTATAAACTTAAAGTTGATTTCCCGCTTAATTGAAAATTTTTAAGTGGTCCTTCTTTTTTAAAATGATAATATGCTGCTACACCAATCATCGCTGCATTATCGGTACAGTATTTAATATCAGGAATCATAATATTAACATCTTTTATTTCTTCATATGCCCGTTTTTTTAACCGCGAATTAGCCGCAACTCCACCAACAATAACCACTTCTTTAACTTGATATTTTTTAATTGCTTCTTTAAGTTTAAAAAGCAGAACATCAATAACTGATTCTTGAAAAGAAGCAGCTAAATCATTAATATTAAGGTGCTCATTTTTTCTATTGGCATGATAAACAATGTTATTTACAGCACTTTTAAGGCCTGAAAAGCTAAACTTAAAATCGTTTTTATCTAAATAAGGCCTTGGTAGATTATAGGTATCTTTACCTGTTTTAGCTAACTCATCAATAATAGGACCTCCCGGATAACCTAAACCAAGCATCCTACTAACCTTATCATAAGCCTCACCAACTGCATCATCTAAAGTTTGGCCTAAGACTTGAAAATCCATATGACCTTTCATATAAACAAGTTCAGTATGTCCCCCACTTACAACCAAAGCAATCAAAGGAAACTTTAAATCATGCTCAATATTACATGCATAAATATGCCCTGCTAAATGATTTATTCCAACAATTGGTTTATCATGAGCAAACGCAAAAGCAGTTGCCGCGTTGATTCCTACCAAAAGAGCTCCAATTAAACCTGGGCCTTCTGTAACAGCCACAAGATCAATGTCTTCTACCTCAACAAAGGCCTCTTTTAAAGCTTGCTCAAAAACAAGCGTCATGCTTTTAACGTGATTTCTGCTGGCAATCTCTGGAACAACACCACCGTATGCTTGATGAATTTTGATTTGCGATAAAACAACATTGCTTAAGACCTTTTTACCATCCTTTACAACACTAACGCTTGTCTCATCACAGCTTGTCTCAACAGCTAAAATAATCATTTTTATAATCTCCTAAGATAAAAAAACGCGTCACAATCTTTATAATACTTACTAATAACTCTTTGTTTAATAAAGCCATGTGACTCATAAAGCTTAATTGCTGCTAAATTATCTTCTCTAACTTCTAAACTAATTATTTTCACATTGTTTTTTTTAAAATAATTAATTGCAAAATTTAGCAATAACTTCCCATAACCTTTTCTTCTAAATTCGTCTATTATGCCAAAATCAAATATTTGGCCATTTTCTCCGCTTTCCCACAATATAATAAAACCAATTCTATCATTTTTTTCAACTATAAAAACACTAAATGTTTCCTTAGCATTAATATAATCTTTAATCATTTGATAATCAAACTTTGATCCCATTTCTTGATTACTTAACTGATAAATAAAATCAAGATCAGTAATATCAGCTTTCCTAATCATGATTTATTTCTGCTTGTGGCCTTTTTAAATATTTGGGTTCAAATAAATGGATATCTTTAATTTCTTTTGCTTTTTCCATAATCTTTTTTAAATTAACTTCATAATGAAAATCATCAATCATTACTGGTTTTGCTAGTGTTTTAATCGCTAGTTTTTGTAAATCTTCTGTTTTTCTCAAGCCTTCTTCCAAAAGTGTTAAAGTATCATCATAAATACCGCAAAAGACATTACCGTTTCGTGCATCAATCATTGGTGCTTTAATAAAGTTATAGCCACTTGACAAAAAATAAAGACTCGAAACAGCAAAAAGTTTTATCCCTTTAGTGTAAGCCAACATTTTAGCAACCATAACACTAACTCTTAATCCTGTATAAGAACCCGGCCCATAACCAACATAAATTTTGTTAATATCATCAATTTTAACATCTTTTCTTTTTAACAACAAATCAATTATATCAATAATATATTTAGCGTGATCTTGTCTGCCAATTCTAACGCTTTTTTCAATTAAACGCCCATCTTTCCCAATCGCAACAAACAAAACGTTGGTTGAAGAGTCAATAAATAATTGTTTCATATATACTTAACCACACTTTCATACCTTTTACCAAAAGCTTGAAATATTAATTTTCTTGTTTCATCAGAGATATACTTAAAAGTTACTAACAAATATTCTTTTGGTAAAATTGATTTAACATTAAATGGCCACTCAATTACAGTTATCGCATCACTGTAAATGTAGTCTTCAATATCAAAATCACTTGCTTCTTCTTTTAGTCTGTATAAATCAATATGGTAAAATTTAGTTTCATCACTAATATATCTTTTTAAGATTGTAAATGTTGGACTATTAATTATCTGATTAATATTTAAGGCTTTACCAATTCCTTTTGTAAATGTCGTTTTACCGGTGGCAAGTTCACCATCTAAAAGAACAACCATCGAAGGCTTTAATAAAAGACCTAGCTGATAGCCTAAATAAAAAGTTTCTTTTTCACTATATGTTTGTTTTTCTTTCATCTTAATTCACCAAAAAATATTTTATCATATTGTTTTTCTATTTAATACCTTTATGCGTTGAAAAAAGGGTTTTATAACCCTTTAATTTTCTCTTCTAATTCGCGTTTTAATTCTTCAAAAGACGGTTTACCCAAAAGGGCAAACATATTCTTTTTATAAGATTCAACTCCGGGTTGGTCAAAAGGATTAACCTCAAGTAAATATGCGCTCATTGCACAAGCTTTAAAAAAGAAATATACCATATAACCATACATATATGGATTAATCGTCTCAAGCTCAATTACAATATTTGGTACGCCTCCATCTTTATGAGCAAAAAGTGTTCCTAAAAAAGCTTTTTCATTAATTTCATGGAGATCTTTTGATGCTAAATAATTTAGCTCATCATAATCATTTTTTAAATAAGGGATTTGGACATCAACAGCCGGTTTTTTAATTTTAATAACTGTTTCAAATAAGTTTCTAGGCCCTTCTTGAATCAATTGTCCTAAAGAATGTAGGTCTGTTGAAAAAGTTGCGCTTGCCACAAATAAACCCTTGTTTTTTTTACCTTCTGATTCACCAAATAATTGTTTTAACCATTCACTAAAGTATTTAAACGTCGGTTCATAACTGATAAACATTTCAATAGTTTTCTTTTCTTTATATAACCCATATCTCAATTTAGCATATTCATAAGCAGGATTGTTAACACTTAAATGATCATAATAGGCCTTTTGTGCACCTTGTAAAATTAAATCTATATCAATACCTGCAGCACAAATCGGCAGCAAGCCTACCGCAGAAAGCACACTAAATCTACCACCAATATTTTTAGGAACCTCAAATGTTGGATACCCCTTTAAATTGGCAAGCCTTTTTAGTGTACCATCAGTTTTGTCTGTGGTTACATAAACTCTCTTATTAGCTTCTTTTTCGCCATATTTTTTAATAAGCAATTCATTTAACAATCTAAATGCCAAAGCTGGTTCGATTGTTGTTCCACTTTTTGATATAACATTAATCGAAAAGTCTTTTTGTTCTAAATATCCAATAACTGATTCCATATAAATACTGCTCATTTGATAACCCGCAAAAAGGATTTCTAATTCTTCATTTAAAAAAGGTTTCTTTAACATTTCAATTGCTGATTTAGCTCCTAAATATGAACCGCCAATTCCAATAACAACCAAAACCTGTGAAGTTTCTTTAATTCTTTTAACAGCTTCTTTAATTTTTTCTATTTCTTCTTTATTGGGGTTTATTGGTTGATCAACCCAACCTAAAAAATCAGCACCTTCACCAGTTTTCTCATGAATCATCTGATGAATTGCTTCAACCTTTTTTTCATTAACATATCTTTTACTTAAAAATGAAGTCGCATGTTCTTTAATTACTTTAATCATCTTTTAAATATCCCTTTGCTTGTCTAATCCATTTAGGAAGAGCTTTTTTTATAGGCACAAAACCAATTGGCAAATCAGAAACGATAACCGCTTTTCTTTTTTTACATTTTTTAAAAGAAAGCTTCATCTTTTTAGTATTTAGGTCTACTTCTAACACTTGAACAGTAATTTTATCGCCAACACAGGCAAAAAGCTCAATATCTCTAACAAATTTATCCGAAAGTTCTGAGATATGTATTAAGCCAATAAAATCATCCTTTTTTACAAACAAACCATAATTAACTATTCCTGTTACTATTACCTCTATTTCTTGTCCTACTTTAATCATAGTCATCTCCACTTATTATATTATATCACTATAACGTGAAAATTATTGTAAATTATAATAGATTAAGAAAATAGATTAATTAGATAATCCTAAACCATAATTAAAAAACATATCCAAAACTGAATATGTCTTTTTTTTAAAAACTTAGCGAAATTAAAATATTGCCGCTCTTGCTTGTTGCTTAACTTCTCTAGAAGTTGCAAAAGGAATTCTCGTTGAATATCCTGATCTTGCCGCAACAATTCTTTTAGTTGGCCATGTGAAAACGTCTGTGTTCCACTGTCTAACTGTGTCGTTATACACTTCTCTAGCTGCAGTAATTTCTCTTTGAAGATAGTTGTTTTGTTGCATCGCATCAGCAATAACTGCTTGGCTCTTTAAATCTGGATATGCTTCAAATGCCAAATTAATTCTTGAGTAAGTAGAATCTACTTGCTCAGCAACAACATTACGGTCTTCATCATTAGCAACACGTCCACCGCCTCTAAGCGCCGCAACTGCAGTCATAACTTCTTTATCTAGTTTTGTTGACCTTTCAACTAAACCAACGACATTTTGAAGAATGACAACACGTTGCTCTAAATAGTTATCTATTTGAGAAGCGTTGTGTTGAATTCTTTGTTGAAGTTTCGCTAAATAATCTCTAGCCTTAATCTTCATAAATAAAAAGATTATACCTGGAATAATAAGTAGCCATAAAAGGATTTCAAATATTAAAGATCCTACACCCACTTCAACTTTAATCTGTTTGTGAATAACGTTTACATCCTGTCCTTCTTCTTTTACCGGACCTACTAATTCGTCAAGTTCGTTTGCCATAATTTACGCCTCCTTTTTCTTGTTTTTTTGATTGTACAGCAAAGTATCTAAATGATTTATATCTAATGGATTTAATTTTGTATCCGTCGTATATGCAATAATATTTCTTCTAAATTCTAATTGATGATTCGCTAGTGCGTTTTTACTTAAAAATTGGGCCCAACCTTCTTTTGCCATGATTTCTTTAATATAAGTGTTTCTATTTAAATCATCAGCAGTCTTAACAATGACATTACTTTGTTTACTAACTGGCTCATATCGATACCAATAAACTGGAACATTATGAAAATAGCCATCACCACCACGCATTCTTACATATTCTAACTCTTTAAATGCTTGAAATCCGTGAGCTGTTACTTCTAATTCATCCGCACCTTTAATCGATGAGACTAATCTTGTTTTTAAGATATTATAGGTATCTGAAGCTGGATGTTTAAACTCTGATGCTTTAAAATAATTAACGATTGCTTCATGTTCCCAACAAGACACATTTGACTCATAAAAATCTTTGTAGATATATTCTTTGGCTTTATATTGTTGATAAAGCGGAATTGCTAAAAGCGGAGCAAATGAAAAATAAATGGATTTAAAATAAGAGTTATTATAATCATTAAAAAGCTTTTTTGTTTTAGCAAAATCATAAGTTATATATTTGTTAGGATTAGTATCAATATCAGCTTTTACTAAATGCGCTGGCGCGATTGTATTTAACATTCTATTTTTAATAAAACTAAAATCATCGCCAAACCCAACTTTATCATCTTTAATAATTTTAAGCATTTGCCTTTGAGCCAGCGGAGTGAAAAGCAGACGAAATTGAACTTCATGATTTCTATCTGTTGCGCCAAAAAGCACATCAAATTCTTCATCGGTCATTGCCGTAAAACCGCCACCTTTAGTGGTTGTTTTTCTAACTTTTTTCTGGATTTTTCTACTGCCTTTTTTAACCAGTTTCCCAACTTGTTTTTCCGAAAGTTTTTCTGCTTTTTTAGGCGTTCTACTAAAAGATAAATCAGGAGCAGCTTCATTACCATAGATTAAAAAACTATCAAAATAATATTCGGGATTTGGTTTTTTTAGTCTAGCAGTTAAAACTTGCGTTTTTCTTATACTAGTGTAACTGCCATCAGATTGTCTAACTCTCTGGGTCCAAGAAATAGTCAGTGTTCCAGTATATATTTTTGTTCCCATATAATGGTTTGCTTTTTTCCCGAAAACAAACGGATTACCTAATATTTCACCACTTTGAGAAAATAAAATAGAAACATCGGGATTAGAATTATCAGGTAGTTTATATTTGTTATGTAAAATATCATATCTTTTAGGGTCAAAATATTTATCCATTTTAATTAGTGGCATCGTTTTTTCAACTATTTCTGCTGGCATCCCCCAATCAAACAAAGCATTTAAACTGCTCATTTGATCCCAGGCAATTTTTAGTTGTTCTTCATACTTTTTCTTTAACTCAACCAAGAAATCTTGCGTATTTTTAAGAATTACATTTACCTTTTTTGATAAAAGAAAAATAAGTCCACCGCCAAGGAGAAGACTACCAAGCGTAATAGCGATATCAGCACCCTTATTTACCACTTCAACTCCTTTAATTAAAGCAAGAAAAAATAAAAAACCAACAATAAAAGATATTATTATAATGACAATTAAAAATGTTTTTAAGTTTTTAAACCTTTTTATCTTTTTATCCGTAAATTTAATATCTTCTTCATGTTTTTTAACTTGTTTGACTGTTTTTTTATTTTCATCTTCATCAACTTGCGCTTTTTCCGCAAGTTTTTCAAAATATTCGCTTACATTTTCTTTGTGTATATTGCGATATTTCGACTCATATTCACGAATTGGCTCATAAATATTGGTAGCTTCCATCATAGCCTCCTTTTTAAAAAAATTAAATTAAAGAAATTTATAACCATTTAAATAATAGCATAAACAATAATATTAAAATAGTGTTAAGTTAAATTAAATTGCATGAATTTATTATTTTTATAATAAAAAAGCGGTTATTAAACTTCAACAACCGCAATAATTCCAGGCACATTTTCCAATAACAATGTTTCAATGCCATCTTTTAAAGTTGCGTCAATTAAAGGACATCCCTGACATGCGCCTAGCATTTTCACATAAACGATTCCATCTTCAATGGAAACAATCTCAATATCGCCTCCATCACTATGTAAATAAGGTCTAACCCTGTCAATAAGTTCTCTAACTAATTTTTCTGTTTTATCCATAATTATCTCCTCTTGTTTATTATACCTATTTGAACACTTAGGGGCAACAAATATGTTTTTATTTAAATCCTTTTTAAAATATAATAACCACAATTATAGTTACAACTTTCATTTAAATATTTATAAATATCATTAATATTTGGCTCTTTTTTTAAATCTTGATAAAAGCCTTTTAATCTGACTATTTCACTGGAAACATCTCCGACTATATAATCATATTTATCGTAGATTTCTGCTACATAACGATCTTGAAATTTGACAATATCAAAAGCATCTTTATAGTTAGTTGAAAGTTCAAATAATCCGACTGTTGTTTCTACTTTTTTCATACATTCTCCTTTTTCAATAAACAAATTGCCTCTGCAGCAATCGCCTTTTTTTGACCAACCGCATCAAGTTTTTCATTAGTTCCCGCTTTTATGTTTAATCTATCTTGATTTATCACTAAAATCTTAGCAATAACCGCCTTCATTTTAGGAATATATTTGTTTAGCTTAGGTTCTTCAGCATATACAGAAGCATCAATGTTTTCAATTAAAAAACCCTTTTCTTGGAGTTTATTTACACAAAACTTTAAAATCTTTTTAGAGTCAAAGTCTTTATAAGCAATATCATCGTCGGGAAAATGCGTCCCTAAATCTCCTTCGCCTAAAGCACCAATTATCGCTTCAGCAATAGCATGTAATAAAACATCTGCATCACTGTGACCCAAAAGTCCAAAACCACACTTTATTTCAATTCCTCCTAAAAAGAGTTTTCTATTTTTATCAATTTGATGAATGTCATAAGCATGACCTATTTTATATTTGGGCATAATATATTTTTTTATATCCTCTTGTGTTGTAATTTTTTCATTGTTTGTCTCATGGAAAAACAAACCAATATTTGAATCAAAATAATTTATATAAAGACTAATATCATCAGTATAATCTTCTTCTTTTTTTAACATATACGCTTTTTTAATCTTACTTGTCAAAAAAGCTTGTGGAGTCTCAGCTTCCATCAGTTTTTTTCGATCAACTATTGACAAATCGGTTCGATAGATTGTCGAAGTTATGGCTTTTACCGGTAGAACTGCATCATATTTTTTTAACAGATCTTTAACTCCTAAAATAAGTTTTTCACTCACAAATGGGCGGGCCGCATCATGAATAAGCACATATTTGGTATTTACTTTACTAAGGCCATTTTCTACAGATTCGCTTCTGCTGCTTCCCCCAACAACAACTTCAATATTTTCATATGTTTTAAATTCTTGATAATCTATTTTGTTAACAACAAACACGACCTTAAATCCTAACTTTAAAAACTTATCTAAAGAATATTGATAAATGGGTTTATTATTAATCATATATTTGATTTTATTTTCTGGTAGATTAAATCTTTTTGCTTTACCAGCTGCTAAAATAATTGCTGTATACATATTATTTCCTAAAGTATTTCATCCATCGCAATATCATGTACCTCTACATCGACATCTAAGTTTTTCATTGCTTGATGAACAATGCCAATTTTATAACCAAAATGATTTTTAAAATATCGGTCATAATAACCCGCTCCATGACCAATTCGGTAATTTTTTGTTGTTGCAACGCAAGGAACTAAATAAAGGTCAATAAATTGTTCTTTTTTATGCAATAACGTCGGTTCTTTTAAACCAAACTTGCCTAACTGAAGTTCTTTTAAATCGTTAACTTCGCGAAAAGTTAAATCTTTGTTTTCTGTTTTAGGAAAATAAAACTGCTTTTCCGGATATAAAACAAGCAAAGAAGTTAAATCGATTTCACCTATTAATGGATAATAAATTCCCACCTTTTTTGCAGTAATAAATTGTGGATTAATTTTAAGAAACTTTATTATTTCTTGTTTTCTTTTAATTAAATCCTGTTCTTTTAAATTAGCAAAGAAATCTCGCGCTATTTTTCTTGCTTTGTTTTTATCCATTTAAATCACTGTAATAACAAGCATTTAGTTTGAAATCTTTATGTCTTGCCATATTAAGTGCTTGTTCAGCGAAACTAATCAACTCGCTAGCATCTTTGCTGTCAGTATAAGATGAACTAACACCTAGCAAAACTTCAATTTCAGCTGAGACTACCCCATACTTTAATGTTAAATTTAAAAACTCGTTGTTTCCCTTTAATCCTGTTCTTAAAAGTTCCATCTTTCTTGGATCAACAATAGAAACCGCAAAAACAATCCCAGAGATTCTAAATATTTCACTTGAATCACTCATAAAGCTTGTTTTTAATTTCTTTATATACTCACTAATTAACATATTGCCAACTTCGCGTCCATACTTTTTATTTATCTCTGGTATATTTGATAAATCAAAAAGTGCTAATTGAAAAGTCTTTTTTTGATCAAGCAATGTCTTTAAATGAAAATTAAGCTCTTTTTCTGTTTTTAAATTATCGATAGTATCAATACCAACCTTAAAATAACCTTCTGCATGTATTATATTAAATGCTCCTAAAATAATATTAGATGACTTGTCTTCAAAGATTCTTTTCCCTTTATCGCTTGCCCAAATATACTTACCATCTTTTAAAAATCGATATTTTGTTTTAAAGGATTCTTTTTTAGTTGTCAAACTAGATAGTGTGCCTAAATAACTATTTAGATCCTCAGGATAAATATATTTTTGAAAATCTTCATACGCAATGCTGTGAGTTTTTAAACCTGTTTGCTTCAAAAAGTTTTCACTGCCCCAAAGATATTTTTCATCTAAGTCAATATAGTATAACGCTTCTTCTGTTAGTTCCATTGTTGTAATATATTTAATTCTTAATGATTCTAATTCGTTTTTTGTATTTACAAGCTCTTTTTCAATACCAACTAAATTGAAATCACTTTGTTTTTCACCAATATTGATTCTTCCTTTATAAATACCCATAATAAATATTGGTTGTTCGACCATTGTAAACAAAACACTGTTACCTTTATAGTTTTGAAAAACCATAGTATGTAGGTCTAATTGATCTTTTTTAACTTCTTTTGGATAAGAATCATAATAAGTTTGCAAACTCCGGTTAGAAGTTTTAACATCATCAAAATTAGTAATTCTAATTGATTTATTAAAAACATCAAATAAGTTTTTCCCAATTACATCCTCTAATTTAAAACCAAGTTCTTCTAACACCCCTTCGCTCATCTCTTTAATTTTTCCCTTTTGGTCAACAACATAATAAGCATTCCACTTAGTTGCCTTAATTGAATTTAAAAAACTTTTGTAATGTTTTTTAAAAAACGTTAATTTCATAATATAAATAAAACCAACCACCAATAATAAAACTCCTGTTAAAATACCCTGCCCCAAAAACAGATAAAAAAACCAGTTTTGTTTTTCAAAAGTTTTATAAAAAGGAATATAAACCAAAAAAACCACAGCATTAATAAGTGCTAAAATTAATGAAATGTGGTGGTGTTTGTCATCTATAAATTTAATTAAATAGACAAACAAAAAAATTAACAACGCTAATAAAAAAGGCATTAACGGTATTAATGACAAAATACCAACTCCTTATTTAATATAATAAACTAACGCAACAATAACTGCCATCAATATAAAAGAAATTAATACTCTTAACCAAATGTGTTTATTCATAAATGAGATAAACTTCTCTGATATATTAATTGAGGCAATCACTTTAATGGGATTAAATAGTACTTGAATAAATATTTTGAAAAAGTTTTTTATTTTTCTCATGATTGTCCTCTCTTATTTTAAATACATGTTAATGTATTCATACATTTTTTCTTTATCATTTGCTCGAATCATAATTCCTTCAATAACAATCGATACATTTCCTGTTTCTTCAGAAACAACCAAAGTAAGCGCATCAGTTGATTCGCTAATACCCAGAGCTGCCCGGTGCCGGGATCCCATAGTTTTATCTTCTTTTTCCCGCTCACTTAAATCATAATAAGCACCTGCACACCGAATTAAATCCCCTTTTATAATCACAGCTCCATCATGCAAAGGAGTATTGGGGGTAAAAATATTAATTAATAATTCTTTACTAACAGCCGAGTTCATTATAATCGCTTTATCAGCATAAACGTCAAGCGAATTATGCTTTTCAATTGTAATTAAAGCACCAATTTTTTGGCTTGCCAAATACATTACCGCCTCAACAATTTGGGTCTTTGTTTCTTGTGAGCCAATTGAAGCCACCTCTAATAAATCTTTCGACCACCCAACCTCAAAACCCTTTCTAATGTCTGGTGATTGAATTACAATCAAAAACACCGGTGCCCAAAAACTAACTTCCTTTAAGACTCGGTAACTAATCATAAGCTCCAATTTCCAAGCTCCCCATGTGAGTAGATAAACAAAAGCGATAATTAAAAACAATTTTAAAACCTTTTTTGAACTCAAAAAGAAAGATAAGAAAAAATAAATAATTATCCATAAAACATAACTATCTAAAATAATTTTATAATCCGGCATATTTTCACTCCTTATAGATTATTATATCATAGAAAATAAGCCTTTTTACAATTCTTTTAGTTTTAAAATAGATAGTTTTTTATATTCTCGAAATTATGAAATGAATATTAATATTCATCTTTTTATTCTCAAAAATAAATTCGGTTTTAGACATCCTATATTAGATTGTCTATTTAATGGCAAATGCTTAATTGTTTTTCTTTTGCTGATGATAAAATAATAGTGTATGATAAACTGGATTTGCTAACCACAAAATTAATGTAAATCTTGTTTTAGGGGGAATTTAACGATGGAAAAAAATCATCAATTATTTGATATTGGGATAATTGGCGCTGGTATTGGAGGTTTAACTGCGGCTCTTGAAGCTGGACAAAATGGTTTAAATGTAGTTTTATTCGAAAAAAGAAATCTTGGTGGAGTTGCATTTAATGGCGGAGATATACTATTAAGAAAGTTTTATAATTATCTTAATGATATTTCTTTGCTCCACTTAGATACTCACCAACAGCCTTTAAAATCACAATCAATAAAAGAATTATTGGCCTTATTTAAACATAACCAAAAACAGCACATTGCTGATTATATTGACTTGTTTGCTGGCTTAAAAAACATTAAAGTTGTTTACGATAAAGCTTCTTTAATTAATCAAAACACCATTAAAACAAGCAATAAGACTTATAAATTTAATTCTATTGTTTTAGCTTATGGGCAAACACCACGACTACCAAAAATAAAAGGGTTAGAGGAATCCTTAAAAAGTGGTTTTTTACGAAAAGCACACGAGCTTGTTGATGTAGAAAATGATTTTAACAAGGTTGCCATAATCGGCTCTGGGAGAATCGCTTTTTCACTCGCATCTTTTTTATCTAGTGTTGGTGTTGATGTTTATGTTTTAGCTAGAAACGGTTTTTTAAATCATTTAGATGATGATATTAAAAAAATTTATTTAAATTTAATTCAAAAAGATAATCTCTATTTAATAGATAATACTAGTCTTACAGAAATTAAAAATCAAACAATATACTATCAAAAAGATAATAAAAAGGAAAAACTTGAAGTTGATGTTGCCCTTGTTGCGATGGGGTTTAAACCCAATAATAACATTATAGAAAACCTAAACTTCGCTATTGATTCACAAGGTATAATCACGAATGATTTTTTACAAACCAACTACCCAAACATCTATGCGGTTGGTGATTGTAACAACAAAGACAAATTTAGCAGTTTAGCTATCGCAGAAGCTATTACGGCCATTAATCATATTTCAGGTCACAAAATACCGCTTGATTACAATAATTTTGTGAGAAACAATTTTCTTACTTACCAATATTCTAGCTATGGCAACACTGAAAAATATTTAATTAATCACAAAATTCCTTATTTTAAACTAGCTTTTTATCCAGAAAAACAAGCCGATTTCAAGCAAAATGTTAAATATGTTAAAATATTAATCCATAAATACACTAGAGCTCTTTTGGGACTTTCTGCTGTTGGCTTAAAACTAGATAATGAAATTAACGCAATTATTAATGTAGTTAACAATCCCATTCACAAAACTTATGAAAATAGATACTCAATTTTCTCTAATGCTCATTATATTGGCAAATTATTAATCAACATGTTAAGAAAACATGATGCTGGAATAATTAATGATAACTTAGTTAATGTCTATCAACCAAAATATGATACTCAAACTTTAAAAATTGTTGGCTGTGAAGTTTTATCGCGCTTTAATGTTGATGGAAAATATCATAATCCTATGCCTTTTATTGACGCCTTTGAGTCAAATGAAACAATTATCAATCTTGATTTAAAAGTATTAGAAAATTCTTGTAAAGTCATTAATGAATTAGAATCATTAAATCTAATTGATGATGATTTTACTATATCTATTAACTTATCTCCTTTAACACTTGATACTGTTACCATTGAAAAACTTAAAGAAATAGTCTTAGCTCATAATGTTAAAAACTCAAGAATAACATTTGAACTAACCGAACGAGTTACAAAAGAAAAAATAGATTTATTTAAAGCAATCGAAAAGCTCAAGCAATGCAATGCAAGATTAAGCATGGATGATTTTTCTGTTGGTCATTCTTCTCTTGCCCTTTTAAAGTATTCTTTGCTAGATGAAGTTAAAATAGATATGAGTTTACTTCCCAAAGATCAAACCGATAAAGACGGAGAAATAATCTATCAAAAAATGGTTGCTATTTTAAAACAATTAAACGTGTCAATTGTTGCTGAAGGTGTAGAAACAAAATATCATTACAATTTAGTTAAAAAATTGAAGGTTGATGAAGTGCAAGGGTATTATTTTTCCAAACCGCTTACCAAAGAAGAATTGTTTTCTAAGCTTAAAACCAAAAAGCAGTAATATATTCCCTAAATTGTTTAAACTATAATTTATTAAAATATTTCAGCACTAGCAGCATTAAAACTGCTTTTTTGTTATAATGACTATGAAAGCCAAAATAGACTTTATTATTGAAAAAAAATGAGGTAAGTTATGGATAAAGCAATTTTAGTTGGACTTGAACTTGGTTTGTATGATACCAAAGTTTCGCTAAACGAACTGCAAAATATTGCCAATGCTTTAAATATTTCAGTTGAAGCTGTTATAACCCAAAAATTAGCAACACCTAATGTTAAAACTTATGTGGGCAGTGGTAAATTGGAAGAAATTAAAAAAACGATTGCTATTTTGGATATAACTATCGTTATTTTTGATGATGAGCTATCCCCTAGTCAAATAAGAAACTTAGAAGATATTCTTGATGTGCAAATAATTGACCGTAGTTTTTTAATCTTATCAATTTTCACCGAACGCGCTAAAACAAAAAGCGCTCTTATAGAAGTTTCGCTTGCTCAACAAAAATATTTACTTCCAAGACTTGTTGGAATGAGAAAAAGTTTATCCAGACAAGGCGGAGGCTCATATAACGCTAAAGGTCCTGGAGAAACAAAGCTAGAATTAGATAGAAGATTAATTGAAAAAAACATTGTTAAACTAGAAAAATCATTGAAAAAACTCAATCGCCAAAAACAAACAGAAACAAAAACAAGAAGAAAAAGCGGTATTCCTATTGTTAGTTTAGTTGGTTATACTAATGCTGGCAAAAGTGCCACTTTAAACGCAATAATCAAACATTTAGAACTTACTACTGGAACCGTTTTTGAAAAAGACTTGCTGTTTGCTACTTTGGATACAAACGCTAGACAAATAACAAAAAAAGGATATCCTCCTTTTATCTTAAGCGATACAATTGGCTTTTTATCAAGACTACCTTTAGCTTTTATTAACTCTTTTAAATCAACTTTAAGCGAAATTAAAAACAGTGATTTGATTATTCATATAATTGATGGTACAAGCAAAAATTTGCAAACCCATTTATCAACAACTCAAGCAGTTTTACAAGAATTAAGTGTTAATTATATTCCCACAATAAATATCTACACAAAACTAGATCTATTATCACAAAAAGAAAAAAACGACCTTTATATTTCTAATAAAACTTTAGAAAATATTAATACTTTAATTGATTTGATTTATTTAAACCTTTTTGGGAAAAAACTGTTTGCAAAACTTCATGTCCCCTATAATAAACTAAAAATCATGGAATCACTTAACAAAAACACTGAGGTTTTAAATATCACATATGATGCCAAACATGTTATTATTGATACTAAATTATTTGAAAAACAATTACCTGTTTATCGAGACTATATCTATAAAACCGTTAATTCTAAGTCTCTTAAATAAATATTTATAATTTGATCAAAGTGCTTTTTACTTTCTAGTTTTGCCAATTTTATTCTCGCTGTTTTGCTTTTTTGAAGTCCTTTAAAATACCAAGGTCCATGGCTTCGCATTTCTAGAGTAGCTATTTTTTCTCCTTTGTATTTAATTAATTCATCATAATGAAAAGTTAATACCTCGATAACTTCGCTAACCGAAGGCTTTTTATACTCTTTTTTATTTAAATAAGCATTTATTTCAGCAAAAATAAAAGGATTGCCCAATGCTTTCCTACCTACCATTATCGCATCTACATTAGTATAATCAAGCATCATTTTAGCAGAAGGACCATCAATAATATCACCGTTACCAATTACGGGAATGCTTACTACTTCTTTAACTTTTTTAATAATATCCAAATCAACTGCACCGCTATACATTTGACTTCTGGTTCTACCATGAATAATAATTGCATCAGCACCAGCAGCTTCCGCTTTTTGAGCAACTAAAACAGCATTAATTGAATTTTTATCCCAACCACTTCTTATTTTCACCGTAAGCGGCTTACTTATTACTTGTTTAACTGCCTTTACAATTTGATAAATCTTTTCTGGATCTTTAAGAAGAAAAGCTCCGGCTTGAGATTTCTTTGCTACCTTTGGTACCGGACATCCCATATTAAGATCAATAATATCAGCATCGGTTTTATCATTTACATATTTTGCTGCAAAAACCAAATCATCGATATTGCTGCCAAAGATTTGCTGAGCATATGGATGAGAGTCTTTATCGTTATGAAGCAAAAGTTTTGTTTTTGTGTTATTATAAAAAAGTCCTTTATCAGATACCATTTCTGAAAAGCACAAACCTGCACCATATTTTTTAGCAATTTTTCTAAATACTTTATTAGATACTCCTGCCATAGGTGCTAAAAAAACTTTGTTTTGGATTTCTACTGAGCCAATTTTTAATGACATTTAATCACCAAAATAATTATATCATAGTAAAACTTTTTTAGATTAAACATAGATTACAAAGGAGACTTAATTAGATATTATGAAAGATCATGTCTTAATTGCAACAGCATATAACAATGAAGCCCGAATCTATGCTTGTAGCACAAAACATTTAGTTGAAAAAGCGCGAATAACACATCAAACATGGCCCACATCTACTGCCGCTTTAGGTAGATTATTAACCGCTGCAGCAATGATGAGTTTTTTCAACAAAGATGACTCAACTTTAACTTTGCAAATTAAAAGCGATGGTTTAATTAAAACAATAACTGCCCAAGCAAATATCTTAGGTGAATTAAGAGGTCTAATTGATAATAAAGAAGTTTACCTTAAAGATGAAAAAAACAATAAACTTGCTGTTGGAAAAGCAATTGGTCATGGTTTTTTAACTTTAGCAAGAAACCCTGGCCTAAAATCAAGTTTTACATCTTCTGTTAAACTAATCTCAGGCGAAATAGCCGAGGATTTAACTTATTATTTTGCGGTTTCCGAACAAACTTTTTCAACTGTTGGTTTAGGAGTACTAATAAATACTGATAATAAAGTTAAGCAAGCTGGTGGTTTTATAGTTCAATTAATGCCTAATGCAACAGAAAAAACTATCTCAGCTCTAGAAAAAACAATAAAAACCATAAGTAGCGTTACTGATTTGTATGATTCAGGCTTAAAAACAAATGACCTTATAACCCTTTTAGCTAACAATCAAGAAAAAATCCTTGATAAAAAGGATATTGTTTATCGCTGTGGTTGCAGTAAAAACTATTATTATAATTCTTTAAAAAAATTAGACCTTATCACTTTAAAGTCACTTATTCAGGATGATGAAAAAATTGAAGTTGTTTGTCATTATTGCAATGAAAAATATAATTATTCTAAAGATGAAATTAACAAGTTAATCCTCTTAAAACAAAAAGAACAGCGTTAACTGTTCTTTAGATTCATTTAGTCCTTAATAACCAAAATCAACAAGTTCACTTTGCAACTTTTTAATCGGCAATCCAACAATTGTAAAAAAGTCTCCGGTATGTTTTTCAACCAAGGCTCCACCTTGTCCTTGGATTGCATAACCACCAGCTTTATCAAGTGGTTCTTTTGTTTTAATATATTCATATATTTGAATATCATTATAATTTTTCATATAAACTGTGGCAACTTCATAAAATGTTTTCGCCTTTTCTTTATTGATAATTGTCACACCTGTATAAACTTTATGTGCATTGCCTGATAATTTTTTTAACATTGAAAAAGCTTCTTCTTCGTTTTCCGGTTTACCTAGCAAGTCACCCTCAAAAAAAACAACCGTATCAGCGGCAATAATTGTATCATTAGGTCTTTTAAAAAGCGCAGCTTCAGCTTTTTTCTTTGACAATTCCATAACTAGGTCTTGCGGACTTAAGTTTTCTTCAGCCTCTTCAACAACCTCATTATCCATTATTTCAAATTCCAAGCCTATATCTTCTAAAAGCTTTTTCCTTCTTTCAGAATTGCTTGCAAGCACTAACATATCATATCCTCCGTATGTCAAATATTATACCACAAAACATCTTTTTGCAATTATTTTCCAATTTAAAAAATAGAATTCAATTAAGAAAAATTAATAAATAAACCGCTTGTTTTACATTTTTATAAAAAAGTAATTAAGGCTGTCTTTATAACGATTATTCACTTTCAACAACTAAAACTATAATAACAATATGATATAATATCATACACAAGGTGATAACATGGAAAAAAGTATTAAAACAGCTTTAAAACCTTATATTAATAAAACTATTATCCTAAGTGTCTCAGGTGGTGTTGATTCACTTGTTTTGTTTCATATTCTTAAAAAGCATAACTTTAATTTGGTTGTTGTTCATTTTAATCATCAAAAAAGAAAACAATCATTGAAAGAAAAAACATATATCCAAAACTTATGTGCAAATTTGGCGGTTGCTTTTGAATATTTTGCGCTTTTTATTGACGAAAAAGAAAACTTCCAAGATGCAGCTCATAAATTAAGAAAAAAACATTTAAAGGAAGTTGCTAACAAATATAACACTAATATAATCATAACCGCTCATCATCTTAATGATTTAGCTGAATCTGTTTTAATGCGGTTATCACGCGGTTCTAACCTTTTAGGTTACTCTGGAATTTCATTTAAATATTTTAAAGATGGTTTTTTATTTTTAAAACCCTTGCTTTACACTGAAAAAGATAAAATTATTAATTATGCTGATGAAAACAAAATTAAGTATTTTAAAGATTATACAAATCAACTAGATGCATATACTCGAAACCGATTTAGAAATTATATTATTCCACAACTAATAGAAGAAAATCCTCAATTCTTGACAAAAATAATCCAATACAATCAAATGTTAAATGAGTCTTTTGCTTTTATTAGATCCCAAACACAGCTTTTCTTAAATGATAAAACTTCTTTTTTAATTTCCAACTTTCAAAACCTAGACAAAGCTGTTCAAAAAGATGTAATTAGCTATTTGCTTGAAAAATTAAAAATTCCTATTACTACAACAAAAATTCAAGCAATAATCTCTTTTTTACTTACAGCCGGTCCTAATCAAACTTTTGATTTAACCAAAGATAAACAAGTAATAAAAGTTTATAACAAAGCCTACTTCAAGAAAAAAGAAACTCCTAATTTTTTTAAACAGCAGCTCCATTTGGATGGGCTAAATATATTACCTAACAACACTTTTGTTCTATTTGATAATAATTTTGGCGAAAAAACCAACAATAAAGTTATTTTATGCTATAATAAATTAGCCTTGCCCTTGTTTGCAAGAACCAGACAAGAAGGTGATATATTGTATTTTTCTTATGGCCATAAGAAATTAAAAGACTACTATATCGATAAGAAAATACCCAAGGCACAAAGAAATTCTGATATAATTATTGCTGACAACAATAATCAAATATTAGCTATTTTAGGTAAATATTATAATAAAAATCCAAATTTAAAAGAACAAATAACTATGACGTTTAGAAAGGGATAAATAATGAATAATGATGTAAAAGAAATATTGATTTCTGCTGAAGAAATTGAGGAAAAATGTAGAAGTTTAGGCAAAATAATTGCCGCTGATTATGCTGAGAAAGAAAAACCAATTTTACTTGGTTTATTAAAAGGATGCGTTCCTTTTATATCTGATGTTATGAAGCATATAGATATACCTTTAGAGGTTGAATTTATGGCTGTTTCAAGTTATAAAGGAGGAATATCTTCTAGCGGTGATATTAAAATTAGAATGGATATTAACATCTCCGTAATGGGCCGTCATATCCTAATTTGCGAAGATATTGTTGATACTGGAAAAACGCTTAATACAGTCGTTAAACTGTTGTTGCACCGTGGCGCAAAAAGTGTTGAAGTAGTTACTCTTTTAGATAAACCCGAAGGAAGAATAATTCCTTTTACACCAAAATATATTGGCTTTACTATTCCTAAAAAGTTCGTTATTGGCTATGGGCTAGATTATAATGAACTTTACCGAAACCTTCCGTATGTAGGGGTATTAAAGGAAGAAGCAATTAATAAAGGAGAATAGTTTAAATGAATAAAAAACCAGAGAGAAAAGGACCTTTACGAGGTTTTGGCATTTATATTATCTTTGCCTTAATCATTTTTGGTACGTTTTTTTTCTTACAAGATATGTATAAGGCCAAAGATCCGGAAAAATTATCAAAATTGGAGTTTGTCGAAAAATTAGATAACGGTGAGCTTGATGGAACAACTATTAGTTATTCTGCAATTGATACCGATCTTAACTCTTATCGAATTAAAATCTATTTTGGCAGCAAACTACAATATAATTTTGTCCTAACAATCGACAACTGGACAGATATTGAGGCAATGATTGATCCAAGTTCTAATATAACCCTTGATTATAAACAAAAATCAAGTGTTACTTTTTGGGATATTTTATCAATTCTTGTCCCCATAATTCTTTTAATTTCTTTAGGTGTGTTTTTATATCGTTCAATGACTGGCGGAGGCGCTAATAAACAAGCTTTCGATTTTGCCAAATCACGAGCTAGATTAGCGACAGTAAAAACTACTACTTTTAAAGATGTTGCTGGTTGTGATGAGGAAAAACACGAATTAGAGGAAGTTATTGACTTTTTAAAATTTCCGAAAAAATACCGTGATATTGGTGCCCGAGTTCCCAAAGGAATAATTCTTGTAGGAGCACCTGGAACTGGTAAAACATTAATTGCTAAAGCGGTTGCTGGTGAAGCAAACGTGCCGTTTTTTTCAATTAGTGGTTCTGATTTTGTTGAAATGTTTGTCGGGGTTGGTGCTTCACGAGTAAGAGATTTATTTAAAGTTGCTAAAGAAAACTCCCCTTGTATAATTTTTATTGATGAAATCGATGCTGTTGGTCGACAAAGAGGTGCTGGTTTAGGTGGAGGACATGATGAACGTGAACAAACACTTAACCAACTGTTAGTTGAAATGGATGGGTTTAACCCTAATGCTGGTATTATTATTATGGCCGCAACTAATAGGCCCGATATCTTAGACCCTGCCCTTTTAAGACCTGGTAGATTTGATAGAAAAATTACAATTGATTTACCTGATGTTCGTGGCAGGGAAGCGATATTAAAAGTTCATGCCCGCAATAAAAAATTTGCAAACGATGTAAACTTTGAAAATATCTCCCAAAGAATTCCTGGATTTAGTGGTGCTGATATTGAAAACTTACTTAACGAATCAGCCTTACTTGCTGCAAGAGGCAATAGAACTATAATCGAAACCGAAGATATTGATGAAGCAATGGATAGAGTAATGTTAGGACCAGCTAAAAGAAGCCGTAAAGTCACTGATAAAGAGCGGGAAATTATTGCCTATCATGAAGCTGGACATGCTGTTATTGGAATTAAATTAGAGCATTCTAACGTTGTGCAAAAAGTAACTATTGTTGCTAGAGGTGTGGCTGGTGGTTATAATTTAATGCTTCCTGAAGAAGAAACCTTTTTAGAATCAAAATTATCTCTTACAGCCCGAATCGTTGGTTATTTAGGCGGAAGAGTTGCCGAAGAAATTGTTTTTGGTGATATTACAACTGGTGCTTATCAAGATTTCCAAACCGCAACCAAAATAGCACGAGCAATGGTTACCGAATACGGAATGAGTGATTTGGGACCAATTCAATATGAATCAAATACTGGAAACGTCTTTTTAGGCCGAGATTACTTTAAAGAAAAAAACTTCAGTGATCAAATTGCTCTTGAAATCGATAAAGAAGTTAGAACTATTATTACTACCGCTTATGATCAAGCTAAAAACCTTTTATTAGAAAACAGAGGTTTACTAGATTTAATTGCTGGTTATTTATTAAAAGTTGAAACACTTACTAAACAAGATATTGATGAAATTGTTGAAACTGGCAAATTAACTAGATACGATAATAAAAACAATAAAGAAAACAGTGTTACTGATGAAAAAAGCAATTCTTTAAAAGAAGAAAAAACAAATGCGGCTTGATAAGTATTTAAAAGTATCACGTTTAATTAAAAGAAGATCAGTTGCTAAGGATGCTTCTGTTAATATGTTTATCCATGTAAATGGAAAACCTCAAAAGCCTTCTTATCAATTAAAGGTTAACGATATTTTAAAAATACATTTTGCCAAAAAACATGTAACCGTGAAAGTTACATCGTTAAATGCTTTGAACAAAGATAGCTTAATGTATGAACTTATTGAAGAAATTAAAGTCACAACTGCTTGAGTTGTGGCTTTTTTATTATGGATTTGTTATAATTAAAGAAGTTTTAAGGAGATAACTATTGAGAAGTCAAGTAAATTAAAGTAAATAGTTATAGCCAATA
>CAZKGV010000008.1:0-71367 GCA_964552625.1 uncultured Acholeplasmataceae bacterium
AATAGGCTCTGGCGTTTTTTGTTTTTCAAAAAAAATTACACTTTAAAATTGTAATGGGCTATAATTGCTTATGACAATTGAAAGGTGAATAAACATGACAAATAAAAATCTAACAACAAACGAAGAATTAATATTAAAAGCAACTGAGTATGCTAGATCCTTATTAAAGATTGATAAAGATCTATGGGTGTTTATTAATGAGATGAATCACTTTAAAGGAATAGAACACTCAGCTCTATATGATAAAGACAATTTTTTAATAAGATATAACAAAGAGTGGTTGAAGACAGCTCGAAAAGAAAATGTTATTAAGACCGCTTTTCACGAGGTGTTTCACGTGTTGCAGCATGCATGTATCGTTGAAGCTGATCTAGGAATGGATCATGGTATATTTACAAAAGAAGAATTAGTGCAAATGAAGTACGAATTCTTAGATGAAAACTATAGCATGGAACAAGGGAAGTATGAAAACTTACTAATAGAAGTTCAAGCAGAATCATTCGCATATGCACTCTATGAACAAGTAAAAGATAAGCTCTAAACTAAATAGATTTTAATACCAAGCCTTGAAGATAGGGAATACACCTAATTTCAAGGCTTTTTTTATTTTATATGTAGTAAAAACCGGCAATTTAAAGGTCGTCTTGCCATTAACCTTTGAGGAGGTATGAATATATGAATAATGATGACCTAAATAATCAAATACTAAAACTAAGAAATAAAGGATATGGATATAAGAGGATTGCTAAAGAACTATCCATATCAGTTAGTGCTGCCAGATATGTATGTTTAAAAAATGATGAGAAATCAAAAACAACACACTGTAAAAATTGTAGTTTGCCAATTATATCAATTGAGGGCAAAAAAAATAAGGTTTTCTGTTGTGATAAGTGTCGCTATAATTGGTGGAACAAGAACCAAAATCAAGTTAATAAGAAAGCTTATTATACTCATCAGTGTAAAAACTGTAATAAAGAGTTTGTAGCATATGGTAATAAGAAAAGAATTTACTGTAGTCAGGAATGTTACATAAAGTCAAAAATAAGTAAAGTTGGTGTCAGTGATGAGGCGAAGTGAATTAGAAATGTACTATCTGTCAATGGCGCCAATTCAAAAGATGTTAAATGACGGCGTAATTAGTAAAAACGACTACTTAAAATCAGAATCATTTATAGCAGGAAAATATTGTATCAAGACAGGTAATCTTTACCGCTTAAATGACTTGACTAATTTGAGTAAATAAGTGATTAATAGAGTACGCTCAAGGAGGTGGAAGTTATGAAAAAAATAACAAAAATTGAAACGATAAAAGAAATGCCAAAAAGGCTGCGAGTTGCTGCTTATGCCAGAGTATCAAGTGGTAAAGATGCAATGCTTAACTCATTAGCCTCACAAGTGAACCACTACAAAAACTATATTAAAAGTAAACCTGAGTGGGAATTTGTAGGAGTGTATACGGACGAGGCAGTTACTGGAACAAAAGAGTTGAGAGATGAGTTCCAGCTAATGTTGAGTGATTGCAGAGCAGGTAAGATTGATATGATTATTACAAAATCAATATCTCGATTTGCAAGAAACACAATGACACTATTAAAAACAGTGAGAGACTTAAAAGCAATTAATGTTGGTGTTTTTTTTGAAGAACAAAACATACATACTTTAAGTGGTGAAGGTGAAATGATCTTAACGTTCTTAGCAACCTTCGCACAAGAAGAGTCAAGAAGTATATCCGAAAATATGAAATGGCGAATTAAGAAAGATTTTGAAAAAGGACTTATATGGGGTAGTACATCAATGTTTGGTTATAAACTTGAAAATAAAAAATATCATATTGTTCCAGAAGAAGCTGAAATAGTTAGATTTATATATAGCCTATATTTAGAAGGTTATGGAGACAGAATGATTAGAACTATACTTGATGAAAAAGGAATAAAACCATACAGAACAAAAACTTGGGGTGTAACAACAATCACAAAAATATTAACAAACTATAATTATACTGGTGATTTAATCCTTCAAAAAACCTTTATTGATAATCATTTGACTAAAAAGTTAAAGCATAATAAAGGTGAACTTGATAAATACATTGTAAGTAATTCCCATGAACCAATTATAAGCAAAGAAATATTTATGGAAGCTCAGGCAATAAGAAAAAATAAAGCTAAAAAATTTGCCAAAAGTTCAAGTTATGATAATGAGTTTAAAGGGTATATCAGATGCGGGAAATGTGGAAAAATGCATACATATCGGAGGGGTCCTTATAACAATTATTGGATTTGTTCGACATTTAGAGATAAAGGTAAAAGTCATTGTGATAATAAACAAGTACCTGATGATAAAATCAAAGAGGCCGCTAAACATCTTTTAAAGATGAGTAAGTTTAGTATTACGATATTTAAAAATTTAGTGCATCAAGTAATAGCGCTACCAGACAACATACTTCGCTTTGAATTAAAGGATGGAAGCATTAAAAAATACGTATGGGCACATAAGCCTAGAAGTGAGGGCTGGACAGATGAAATGAAAGAACAAGCTAGACAACATACATTAAAAAGATATAGAGGAGGGAATGCTAAATGACAAAAGTAACAGTAATTCCATCAACAATTGATCCATTAACTCAAATGCCAGTAAACAATAAAGAAAAGCTTAAAGTTGCTGCATATGCGAGAGTATCAACCAGTTCTGATGAACAATACACTAGTTATGAAGCACAAGTTAATTATTATAAAGAGTATATTCAAGGCAGACTGGATTGGGACTACGTTACAGTGTATGCTGACGAAGGTATAACTGGAACAAACACTAAGAGGAGAGTCAGCTTTAATAAAATGATTAAAGATGCGCTAGATGGAAAGATAAACTTAATTATCACTAAATCAATATCAAGATTTGCCCGCAACACATTAGATACTATTTCATATGTTAGGAAGCTAAAAGAAAAAGGTGTCGAGGTTTTCTTTGAAAAGGAAAATTTGTGGACGCTTGATTCTAAAAGTGAACTAATACTTACAATAATGGCATCAATCGCACAAGAAGAATCAAGATCGATTAGTCAGAACGTTCAATGGGGAAAACGTGTGGCATTTCAATCAGGTAAAGTATCATTTGCGTATAGTAATTTTCTGGGCTATAAAAAAGTAGATGACAAAATAGTTGTTGTTGAAAAAGAATCAGAAATAGTTAAAAAAATATATAGTGATTTTTTAGTTAAAGGTAAAACACCTACTGGTATAGCAAAAGAACTAAAGCGTCTTGAAATTAAAACACCATCTGGTAAGAATAATAATTGGACCACAAATAATATTATTTCAATTTTAACTAATGAAAAATACAAGGGTGATGCCTTACTTCAAAAGACATTTACTGAGAACTACTTAGATCAAACCATAGTAAAAAATACAGGACAAGTTCCACAGTATTATGTGGAAAATAGTCATCCGGCAATCATAGAACGTGATATGTGGGAACTCGTACAAGTTGAAATGGAAAGAAGAGATAGGCTTGGCGCTAAGTATTCGGCCGCAGATATCTTCTCATCAAAACTGGTATGTTCAGATTGTGGTGGTTTCTATGGGAAAAAGAAATGGCACTCAAATACCGCTTATGAAAGGTTTGTTTATCAGTGTAATAAAAAATTCCAAAAAGGTAAGGGGAAATGTCAAACGCCACATTTGACAGAAGATGAAATAAAAGAAGAATTTATTGAAGCCTATAACTTAACAATGGAAGATAAGGAAAGAATCACTAATGATTTAAAAGAAGTGATTAATTTATTAACTGATACTACAGAACTTGAAAAAGGAATAGAACGAATAAATGCAGAACTTTCTGTGGTTGTTGAACTTGCTGCAAAAACAATAAAAGAAAACTCCAAATCAAACGAAGATAGTATAGATTATGAAAATAAATATCAAAGCCTAGTAGAACGGCATGAAGCACTAACCACTGATCTGAACAAACTATTAAAAGAAAAGACCGATAAAGAAAGCAAAGTAACCAAACTTAATGCATTTGTATCGGTGATGAGTAAATCTGATGATAAATTAAGTGATTGGAATGAACGTATATGGATGCTGATGGTAGAAAAAGCAATCATCCAAAGAGATAAGAGTGTAACATTTAAGTTTAATGGACATATCTAATTAAATAAAGGAAGGCCAACGTTCTATTGTTAATGTACACTAAAAATGTTATAATTCATTAAATAAAGATGGCGTTTTTTATCGTATAAAATAATAGTTATTGACAATAATTGGAGGGAAATCAATGAGAATGAAAAAATTTATAGGTATAATTCTTCTTTTTTTTAGTGTCTTTATTTTAGTTTCTTGTAACACATGTATGGAGATTATAAAGTATACAAAAAATTGGATGATATAGCAAAATATTTATAAAAGGTTGAGTACATACAAAGAGTTTTTGTTGCAAACCGAGTTTTCAAAGTTTATGAAAGTGGGAAGTTATAAAATGATTGAAGAGATTAAGAAAAAAGGCGTCAAAATGAATAAGATTAAGCATACCATTATCCTATTATTGGGATTCATGCTAGCATCCTCATTAAGTGCTTGTGCTAATCGTTCCATACCACAAAGTTATGCAATAAATGGCGTCACATATCAAACAGGATTTTATGGAAACCTATTTGCCAATTCTCAATCCACGTGTTTTGTGGGGGATCTTTATGAAAAATCAGATGACGTATGGAATGAAGAATATGTCGTGATTGGAAACACCGACGGCTATCAGATTTCGTATGCTCCATTCGATATTTTTTCGATTCGTTATGGTATTTGGCAACATCATTTGTATGTTGCAAAAGACCGGTTTGATGAAGCAAAACAGTATTATGCTTCTTATGAGGCCTATCATTTTTATTGGGCAAAGGGTGTGAGCAATACCCATTTTGATGAATTTCATGAAATAGAAGCCAATCAGATAATAAATAAGAAACTAGATGAATTACTTATAGTAGAAGAAAAGAATCCAAAGAAGCATGAAAACATTCTCTTAGGAGATCAAGCCTATTTTTTCTACAAGATTAGTGACGATGGACTTTTAACATCCTTAAGAAAGACCTATTACATTAATGAGGGGAAACTCTATTTATTTTCTTTCATGAAAAACGACAATATGTATCTTGTTGAAATTGAAGATGACTTGTCGAACTTTTTCGTCGGCTTGATTCAAGGATAATTTTAATCGTTACTTAAATAAAGCGCATTATTGAAACAATCATTAAAGATAAATCGAGAATGGTTTCTTAAGATTATACAAATAATGAGCATTAAACATCACGTTTTACTTTGATACGATAACAAGTTGTAATGTAGTCATTTCTTCAAGCGCATATGGTTCACTTCAATCAGTTATCAAAATCAGGCTTAATTAGTTCAAGACTTGATTACTTATGTTAGTAGTAGGACACAAAAAAGAACAAAACGGCTTAACTGCAGTTTTTTTGTTTAATACAAATGAATCAATCAATATATCATTTTCATAAAACTTAACTTGATATAAAGTTTCATTTCATCTGCCATAAGTGGTGCCACTTTCGATAAATTCTCTTTTTGATATGTGCCTGTTGTGATAGTTTTTCATAAGTTTAAAGTCTGGATAAAATTCAGTCATTATTAGTTTCTCCTTGGCTTGTTTGTATTTAATCTTAATAACTTTAATTATACAAGTCTTTAATAATCTTTAATTGGTAAGAATTAGAACTGATCAGAAATGATTGGTTCTTTTATTTTTGTATGCTCTGAGCCAACCCATGAAAAAAGATATAAGCGGTAAAATCCATGTGAGCTGGTAATGAACCTACTGCATAAGCAGTGCGAGAAATAGTCGTAGTTCCTCTATAGTCTTTAGAAACGAGGACTGATGATGAGAAAGGATAATTATCAAAAATGGAAGACTGATGGTACCTTGGAATCCAAACTAAAACTTATTAAAGAACTAGCAAGTCGTTCATGTGGTATGGGCGTGATTGCATCTGAACTGGGTATGGCTGAAAACTCGTTGTATGCACTTAGAAAAAAATATAAAGACGTAGATATAGCATACGAAGATGGTAGAAATTTACTTAAGAAAATGATATATTAATGGCTTGTTTTAAG
This sequence comes from uncultured Acholeplasmataceae bacterium, assembly GCA_964552625.1. Taxonomy (GTDB): domain Bacteria; phylum Bacillota_I; class Bacilli_A; order Acholeplasmatales; family UBA5453; genus UBA5453. The sequence continues at coordinate 6,117 of CAZKGV010000008.1, forward strand.
ATTGGTTTAAATGCTAATTATGGGGTGCGTAGATTTCTCTAGGGGTGCGTAAAATCACTCAGGGGTGCGTAGATTTTGATAGGGGTGCGTAATTGTATCAATATAGTTCTACAAACCCATGTTATAAATTAAGCATTTTATCCCATTTCTATCGAAATGTGTTGATGAAATGTTTTTTTAATGTCAAGATAGATCAAAAGTAGCACAGCTCTTTATTTAATAAATGTATTAACACTGATTAAACAGATGTGTTTTTTTAGTGATAAGGTAGTGAAAACAATCATGAAATAAAGAATTTATCATGTGTATTGTAGTTAAATGTTTTAAATTCATTAATAACTTGCTATAAAGAGTGTGTTGGGGTAAAATAGAATTAATAATTGATTAACACATTACAAAAAAATAAGTTTATTTAATCTGTCTAATTGATGAAAGGCAGATTTAATTTAGGAGGGTTTTTTTATGGATACCGAAAATAATAATGTTCTTAATAATAAAGATAAACCAATAAAATATAGGTCACGAAATTATACGCTTTTGCTGACATTTATTATTGGTGCTTTAATATTAGTTGCAATTCTTAGCTTGCTTGTTTTTGATGCTAATCCTAATTACAAATATGTTGTTCCATTTTATAGTGATATTAATGAAGTTAACTTCAATGAATATGAAACGAATTTACGAAAAATAGTTAAACCGACAGATGGCTATATAGTTCTTAATGGTCCGATTAAAATTGTTACTGATAAAGATGGTATCATTAAAGAAGTTTCAATGGATTTTATTATTAATAAAAAAGGAAAATATTTTTCGTTTTATTCTGTTTTCGATGAAGAAAATAAAAAAATCAAGATTAACCAAGGTTTAACAGTTTATAGTAATAATTTAATACAAGAAAGAACTTACGCGTCTTTAAATGATTATGCACAAGCTTTTTCCCAGATAAGTTTTAATAATTTATGGGACTTTGTGGAAATTGATGAATATAGTCTTCTTGATTTAGGGTTTAATTTTAGAGTAAGAAACACATATGATCCAGCCAATTTTGATGATGTAAAAGTGATTGATAGTAATGGAAATATAGTTTTATTTCCTTCATATATGGAAGGTATAATTGGATCTTTAGCAGTTGAACAAATCCGTAATTATCTTAATGGCTCAAGCAGCTCAGTGATTATTGATAGTCTTATATTAATGCCAAAGGAGAACTAACTAATGAAAAGATGTTTAATCTGTTTATACTTACTGCTGGTTTTAATAACCCTTGGTGCTTGTAGTAAAATAACTTATGAAATAAGAGAATTACCAAGTGATTTTCAATGGAATCATATTATTTTATTTGAAGATGATTCATATACTTTTGATGTTAATGCTTTGTTTAAAGACTATGACATTAAAATATCTAATTATAAAATAAAATTAGTGAGTCATTATGGCAAAGAGGTTATAAAAATAAATAAGAATAAGATTAGTGCGCTAGATAACGCTATTGTAACACTATTTATTGAATTATTTGATAATGAAAACAAAATAAAATATGAGGGTTTGCTTGCTAAAGTGGTGTGTGTGATAAACAGTAAGTTAATTGAAATAAAAACAGCTGAAGATTTAATCCGAATGGGTAGAGCAAAAACTGGTAATTACATATTAAAAAATGATATCGATTTAAGTGGCATTGATTTTGAACCAATTGGAAACTTCCCTGCTGGAGACTCTTTTTCTGGAATGTTTATTAACCTTGAAGGTTACATAATTAAAAATCTAACGATTACTTCAAGCAATAATGTTTATGGAGGTGCTAATGGAGGATTATTTGGCGATATTAGAGTATCGTTTATCTATGGTTTGATTTTAGAAGATGTTAGTATTAATGTTTCAGATTTTAATGGTAATGGTAGTGCTCATGCTGGAGGTCTTGCTGGCCGTATGAGTGGTTGCGTTGTAATAAACAATCATGTTTTTGGAACAATCAAGGGGCAAAATAATGTTGGAGGCTTAAGTGGGTATTCAGATTATAGTTTACTTTACAATAATAGTTTTGAAGGTAACGTGTTAAGCCAAAAATATTCTAATGACCCTTTAGAGTGTGCTGGAGGTTTGATTGGTTGGAGTTCGAGAACATATATTGAAAAAGGAGAATTTAACGGCACAATAACAAGCACGGGATTTGTTGGTGGAATAGTTGGAAAAAACACAGGGTTGCCAGCTTACTTAAAAGAAAATACTTTTATTGCTAATTATAACAATACTATTATCAATAATCCAATTGGTGAAAACGAAGATTCTTATTTAAGTGAATGGGATAATTGGAATGTAAAAATTATTGAATAAGGATTAAAAAAAAGAGGTGTTTTCTACCATCAGACAAAAACGGATTCAAGAAAGAAACAAGCTGTTGAAAGCGCAAAAGAGTAACAACATGTAAATTAATGATAGATATATTTATTTGTATATTAATTTGCGTTAAGATATTTTGGAATTAACAAATGCTACCTAAATTGGTGGCATTTTTTTAGTAGATGATAAACAGATTAATGCGTATTATGTGCTATAAACTGTATTTTACCGTATGTTTTCGACCACTTAGAGATTTAGCCTTTTTAAATGGGAGAAAAAAAGATATAATAAAGCCACTCATAAAGGAGGATACTGATGAAAGTAGAATTAATAATAGATGAAAAAATAACTAAGCCCCACATCTTAATCTATACTAATGAAATAACAGATTATCTAACCTATTTAATGAACATAATTAAAACAGGTGATATTGTTATTCCAGCAACTTATGAAAACAAAATTCATATTTTAAAACCTAAAGATATTTATTTAATTAAAGTTGTTGATAATAAATTAGAAATATATGATAAAAATAAAATCTATTTTTTAAACAAAAGGTTATATGAAGTAAAAGATGTTTTAGGTCCTAATTTTATTAGAATATCAAAAGGATCAATTCTTAATATTGATTATGTAGAAAGTGTTGAATCGTCGTTTAATGGAGTTTTAAAAGTAAAGCTTAAAAACAATCAAACAGACTATATTTCAAGATTATATGTTAAAGCATTTAAAAAGCAATTAGGATTATAAAGGAGAAAAAAAATGAAAAAAATTATTAAAAAAACGTTATTAGGAATTATGCTAGGATTTACTATCATGGTGTTTTCGCTATTTATTCTTTTACTAACAGTAGATGATAGTTCTATTTATTTAACAAAAGAAAGTATTTTAACAAACATTTGGGTTAGTGCAGTTGTAGGGATAGCCTTTTACTTGCCAAGCCTTGTTTATGAAAACAATAAAATTTCTAAAGTTTTAAAAACTCTTATTCATATGGGAATTGGTTATATCGTTTTTTTCCCACTTGCTATTTATGCAAGGTGGATTCCTACTGATTATGGTAGTGTTGTTGTTGTGGTGGTGATTTGTTTTATGTTAGTGGTTTCGTGGGGAATTTGGTTTGGTTATTACTTATATTATAAACATGAAGCAAAACTTATAAATAAAAAGATTTTAGAAAGAAACAAGCTGTTGAAAACGCAAAAGAGTAACAACATATAAACTAATGATAGATATATTTAGTTAAGGTAAAAAAAAGACTTATTGCTCCTAAAAAGGTGTTTGTAGGAAGATAAGTCTTTTATTGATGTATTAACAAGAGAAGAACCCTTTGATTTGTTTTAATAAAACTTAATTGTTTGGTTTTTCAGTTTTATCGATATTTTCTGCTTTACTTTGGTTGATCTTTTCTTCTAACCATTGTGTAAATTTATAAATTATGTAAATATCAAATAATAACACATTAACTAGTAAAATCCATTCAATTGGGGCTAAAGAAGAAAAACCCAAAAAGTTAAAAATGCTTTTGTGGTAAAAAGAATTTAGCACAGTAAAAATTGCGCCAACGGATCTAAAAATCAAAACTATAGGAATAAAATAACTATATTTAATTTTTGTTAATCCTGCAGCTAGACAAAGAGCATCATCAGGGAAAAAAGGGAACAGGAACATAACAGGAAGATAGACTTTTGCCTTAGTATCAATTAGTTCTTGGGCTTTTAACATATTCTCTTTGCCCACTAGTTTTATCGCAGCTTTCTCACCGAGAGTGTCGCCGATTAGAAACATTAGTATGCTCGAGATCCAAACACCAACAAGTGGTAATAAAATGGCTACCCAAATATTATCAAAAATAATTCCGGCTAAAATTAAGAATGTTAGACTTGTTCCAGGAATTACCGATAAAAGGGTCGTTATAACAATTTGAAGAAGAAAAAATACAATCGGACCCCAAGCGCCAGATTTATTAATAATTTTCTGTAGGCTAGCTTGGTCAGTAACGCCAAGTTGTTTTAAGAAAAAATATATTAAAACAATAACTAAAACAAATCCCAGTATTGCTAAAACAACATTCAATATTTTTTTATATAATTCTTTCATTTAATAGTTAACTCCTTAATGGTTAAATATATTCTAAATTGATACTATTATAATGTCTGTTATTTATAATGTCAATTAACCTTAGTAGTAGAAACAATGATAATGGCGATTACTCGCTACTTATCAATAAAACCACTTGAAGCGGTCGGTTTCTTGATTTTTTGTTAATGTTTTATTATTTTCGAAGGATTAAAACAAATATATAGTAAGTATTTAAAATATTATAGTCTTTTTGGTGCTGTTATTTGGTTTCATATAATTTGTATAGAAGTAAAAAGGATTTTACGTAAAAAGATTAATAAAACCCAAATTTAGGCCTAGTTAAGCCAGTTAGTAAAGCCTTTTATTGTTTTATGGTAAGTTTTTAAGCTTATGTGCAAGTTTTTTATCTTCTTTGTTTAAAAGGAAATCATCACAAAAAATTATAAAAATGCGTGTGTAAAACACGGTTTTGTGGTATAATTTAGATAGGAAAACAAATGCGTTTTATAATGATATAGGAGGATTTAAATTTATGAGGGTTTATCAAACAAACCAAATTAGAAACGTTGCCATTCTTGGGCATTTAGGTTCAGGTAAAACAACGTTGGCTGAATCGCTTTTACATGTAGGCAAAGGTATTGCTATTAAAGGCGCTGTTGAAAGCAAAAATACAGTATCTGATTATATGGATGAAGAAAAGGCTAAACAAGGAAGTTTATCAACTAGCTTGATTCCTGTTCAGTGGAAAGATTTAAAAATAAACTTTTTAGATGTTCCAGGAACTGAAGAATTTGACAATGAATTAAAACAAGCCTTAAGTGTTGTTAAGGGGGCTGTTCTTGTTATTGATGCTAGTAAGGGTGTTGAAGTTGGTACTGAAAGAGTTTGGCAAATTATTAGAAAACAACATATCCCTGCGGTTATTTTTATTACTAAGATGGATAAAGAAAATGTTAAATTTGAAGAAGTAATTGAAAGTATTAGAAACGAACTAGGGAAAAACACAATTCCTTTTTTATGGCCAATTGGTAAAGAACATAATTTTGAAGGTTATGTTAATTGTGTTTCAATGAAAGCATATATATATGATAAAGAAGGCAATCCAAAAGAAGATGTTATCTTTGATGAAAAAAAGCCCAAGATTGATTCAATTAGAGAAATGGTATTAGAAGCGGTTGCCGAATCGAGTGAAGAGTTATTAGAAAAGTATTTTGATGGTGTTGAAATAACTCAAGAAGAAATCAATCAAGGCTTAGCAAGCGGCGTTAAAAATGGTGAACTTGTTCCCGTTATTTTAGGTAGTGCTACTAAAAACATTGGTGTTGGCACACTTTTAGATATGTTAGTTGAGTTTTTACCAAAACCATCAGAGTTAAAACCACTTAAAGGTCTTAATCCCAAAACCGATCAACAAGTAGAAAGAAAAACCATTGATTCTGATCCTTTTAGTGGCTATGTTTTTAAAACAATTATTGATCCTTTTGTGGGAGCAATTAATATGATTAAAGTAAATAGTGGGACGATAAAGCCTGGTCAAGACATTTATATTGGCAAAACTGGTAAACTTGAAAGAGTTGGAGCTTTGTTTACCATGATTGGTAAGAAACAAGAATCATTAAGTGAGGTACATGCTGGTGATATTTGTGCAGTATCAAAGCTTGATGGTATTCAAACCACAGAAACAATCAGCGATCCAAAAAATCCAATAGTGTATCCCAAAGTTGATGTCTTAAAACCAACCATTTATGTAGCAATCACACCAAAACAACGTCAAGATGAAGATAAAATTTCTACCGCGCTTACTAGACTTAATATTGAAGATCCTTCGTTTGAGACTGTTAGAAACAAAGAGACAAGCCAACTTTTAATTGGTGGTCTTGGGATGACCCATATAAACTATATTCTTGACCGGATGAAAACAGTATTTAAAGTTGATGTTACGCAAGAAGAACCAAAAATTGTTTACCGCGAAACCATTAAGAAAAAAGTAGAAGCAGAAGGTAAACATAAAAAACAAAGCGGTGGCGCTGGTCAGTATGGACATGTTTGGATTAGATTTGAACCATCAAAAGAAATATTTGAGTTTCATGAAGAAGTCTTTGGTGGTGCTGTTCCAAGAAATTATTTTCCAGCAGTTGAAAAAGGATTAATTGAAATTTTTGAAAACGGACCTTTAGCAGGATTCCCTGTTATTAATGTTAAAGCAACTCTTTACGATGGTTCATATCATTCAGTTGATTCTAATGAAATATCATTTCGTCTAGCTGCATCACTAGCCTTTAGAAAGGCCAGCGAAACGGCAGATCCAACAATTTTAGAACCGATTTTAAAGATGAACATTGTTGTTAAAGACCAGTTTGTTGGTGATATTATGGGTGATATGAATAAAAGAAGAGGTCGTGTCCTTGGAATGAAGCAAAGCGATGAAGGTCAAGTTGTTGAGGTTGAAGTACCTGAAAGTGAAGTATTATCCTATACAATTGACTTAAAAGCAATGACACAAGGTTCTGGCTCGTTTCAGCGTGAGTTTTTAAGGTATGAAGAAGTACCCGCTCATTTAATTCCTGGAATTATTGAAAAATATAAAGAATAATTAAAGAGGTATTTGTATAATTGTTATGGTGATCATTTTTGCGGTGTTTAATCTGCGGTAAAATAATATATCAAAAAAGAACAATTAAAACCCTTTTTAAACAGCAAGCAATTTTTCGCTGTAATGCCTGTAGTAGGCGATACCAACTAAGCTTTGGTTTTCAAGCAATTCCCAAGAGGGAAGGCCTTATGATGGTTTATAGTCTTTTTGCAGATAAAAACAATTTGCCACTTACGGCATATAACAAGGAAATAAAGGATTGGTTTTTAATGGTTTTAAAAGAAAAACAAAAAGAAGATCTTATTCTTTATTTAGATAAACTAGACCAGTCATTACTTAATAACCTAGATTTAGTTAAAGGAAATATTTATATACTAACAAAAACCCAATTATTAATTTAAATAAGGAGGAAAACATGAGAATAGAAATTGTTGGTAAAAATGGTTACGTACCGAATAAAGCAGTTGAAAACTATGTGGAAAAAAGATTAAAAAAACCCTTGTCAATTTTCAATCCCAACTGGGTTATTAGTGCAAGAGTTGTTTTAAAACAGTACAAAGACAGAAGTAAAGTTGAAGTAACAATTCCTTGTAAAGGCATTACCTTAAGAAGTGAAGTAAGCGATCCTGATATGTTAAGAGCGATTGATAGATCAAGTGATAAACTAGTTACACAAATAAGAAAACATCGTGATAAATTAACCAATCATTTAGCGAAAAAAGGAATTAAAGATATATATTCAAAAGAGTTTTTGCAGGATACTGAAGAAATATCTAAAGAAGTTTTGGCGGAAAAAATGGTTAAAAGCAAATCTTTTAATTTAACGCCAATGGATTTAGAAGAAGCTTTAGTGGAAATGGAAATGACAGGCCATGACTTTTATGTGTTTTTAAATAAAAAGACAAATAAAGTTAATGTTTGTTATATAAGAGAAGACGGCAATTATGCTGTTATTGAAACTAAACATTAAAAAAAATAGGTGCCAAAATCGGCACCTTTTCTTTTTTTAAATTACTTTTCGCAAAATAACTTTTTTACAACATCCCAGTTAACAACCTTAAAGAAGTTATCAACATATTCAGGACGTCTGTTTTGATATTTTAAATAATAAGCATGTTCCCAAACATCTAAACCTAAAATTGGCTTTCCTACATTTAGGGGAGTATCTTGGTTAGGAGTAGAGATAACTTTTAGACCATCTTGAGTTTTTAAAAGCCAAGCCCAACCAGAACCAAATCTAGTTTTAGCTGCTGTGGCAAAAATATCTTTAAACTGTTCAAATGAACCAAAGTCTTTATTAATTTGTTCAAGTAATCGGCCAGAAGGCATATTTGCTCCGCCGGGCGTTAAAATATTCCAAAACAGTGAATGATTAAAATGTCCGCCACCATGATTTCTTACTGCAGTTTTAATATCTTCAGGGACTTTATTTAAATCAAATAACATTTCCTCAAGTCTAAGTTGGAGGTTAGGGTGTTTAGCTAAAGCAGCATTTAACCCTGCCACATAAGCACCGTGATGCTTATTGTAGTGGATTTCCATCGTTTTTTCATCAATAATTGGTTCTAATGCATTGTATGCATAATTAAGTTTTGGCAATTCATAAGCCATAAATCATCATCCTTTCTTGCTTCTTATCTATATTGTATATAAATAGGCTGAGATTTTCAAATGTTTTGCTTATCTGTAAAACTTTTAAAAATATTTAATAGCGGTACAATTTTTTCGAAAGAAGAGATTATTGTGAGTAAGGTTTTTAAGACTTTGAAAACGATATTTTTTAAAATTCCAGTGAGAACAATTTTTGTTATTTAATTGTTTTTTATTTTTATATAAATTATAGAAGAGGATATGTCTATTCAATCAAATATCATATTATTTGGTGTGTTAAATATATGAAAATAGATATTATGGTTGGTTAGTTATAGTTTGATATAAAGTGATTGTTCTTTTTTATATGATACATAAAAGCCAGGCTTTTCTTTGATTTGTTTGATGTTTTTAATTTCAGTATAAACGACATTACCAGCTTTCGCACTAGCTAAAGAGCTATAAAGTAAGGCCTTTTTAGCAGCAAATAAAATTGTTTCTTTATTTTTTTCTCCTTTTAAAACAACATGAGCTCCCGGATAATCTTTAACATGGAACCATAAATCATTAGCTCGGCCAATTTTTTGGGTAATATACATATTTTGTCTTTGGGTTTTACCAACATAACAAACCGCATCTTCAAGCTGGAATGATAAATAAGAGATGGTATGTTTTTGTTTTTTCTTTTTTTGCTTAATCACATTTAGTTTTTCCAGTTCGCCTTTTAAATCTATTAAATCAGGTTGTAAAAAAAGATGATAATTATCTAAATAATCGCGGTAGTACTGAATAAGGTTTAATGTTATTTTAATTTGATTTTCTAGGAATATTAGTGATTTTTTTTGCTTTTGATACTTTTGATATAGTTTTTGCGCGTTTTGATTAAGTGTAAGTTTATAATCAAGCGGATAGTTCATAAACTCGCTATAATGAGCCTTTAAATCTAGGTTGCTAGCATAAATATTATCGGCAATATTTCGGTAGTTTTCATAATTTTGATTAACTTCATAATCTTCTTTTAAGCGACTTAGTTTTAAGTTTTGTTTAGCCAGCTCTTTTTTAAGCACTGAGAGTAAATAGTCGTCGCTTTTAATAGTTTTATCGTAATAATATTTTAAAAGGGAAGAAGTGTCTTGAAAGCTTTTTTTGACCCCTTCAAGCTGTAAATCAAATGCGTGAAAGGTGATTTTTTTGTTTTCGTAGATTGTTGGACTGATTTTTATTTGCTCAAGATTTAGTTTATTGTTGTAAACAAAAGTTGCTAACTCTTTTGAAAAACCCATAAATAAATCAAATAATTCTTGGGGAGAGTTTAGTTTTTCTAAGTCTTTGTTTTGAAAAACTTTTTTACTTGTTGGAAAAGGGTTATAATTTAGTTTTGGTAAAACCGAACGAGTATCTGATTTTAGATGTTTAAAAAACGCATCAATAATAATTTGGTTTTCATCCAGTAAAATTAAATTGGAGTTTCTTCCCATTAATTCAGCGACTAAAAATCTTTTTACCGAACCAAAAAAAGGATCGTATTTGCTAAACTCAAAATAAACAATCCGGTCTTTTTTATGTTGAAAAATATTGGTAAGTGTTGAATTTTCTAGTTCTTTTTTTAAACTTGTAAGGAAGTGTGATTTTATATTTAGGTCTAAATCTTCGCTTATTCTCATGTAAGAAGCATTGGGACTTAGGCTGATTAAAAGGTGATAATAGTTTTGTTTATAAAAGGTAAATAAAAAGGCATGCTTGCTAATTCCTTTAATTTTTCTTAGCTTGCAGCCGGTTAATATTTTTTTAAATTCATCAACTTGAACTTTGATAAAATATCCATCAATTGGCATAGCCTCACCCATCCTATATTATATCATAGTTTGCTGTTTGAAAACGGCTTAAAATATGAAAAATCCTTTTTACCTTTACTAATATATACTTTTGAGTTATAATATAAAATAATGTTTTAAGTGGGTAGGTATGGTAATGAAATTAAACGAAAAAGGTTTGTTAATTGTATTATCTGGTCCATCTGGGGTAGGAAAAAGCACGGTAAGAAAAGCATTATTCAATAAAAAGGGACATAAATTTGTTTATTCAGTGTCAATGACAACCAGAAAACCAAGAAATGGCGAGGTTGATGGCCTAGATTACTATTTTGTTAGTAAAGAAGAGTTTTTAAAACAAATTAAAAATGATGGTCTCTTAGAATGGGCAGAGTTTGTCGGTAATTATTATGGAACCCCAAGAGAAAAGGTTGAACAGCAATTAAAACAAGGCCATGAAGTAGTTTTAGAAATTGAAGTAGCTGGCGCTTTACAAGTTAGATCAAAGATGCCAGAAGCAGTATTTATCTTTTTAGTACCCCCTAAAAAACAAGCCCTTTATAATCGTTTATTAGAAAGAGGAACTGAGCCTGAAGCGATTATCCAGGAAAGAATCGATAAAGCAGACAGAGAGTTTTTACTAGCCCACAAGTATGATTATATTGTCGTTAATGATGATGTAGATAAAGCTGCAGATAGAATTATTTCGATTATTAGAGCTGAACATTCGAAAACCGAAAGAACAATTTATAAATATATGAAGATGTTAGGAGAATAAAAATGACAAAAAATAAAGACGGAATGCGTTACCCATCAATTGATAAACTGCTTTCAGTAGTAGATTCTAAATATAAGTTGGCATTTATTGCCGCAAAAAGAGCTAAAGATATTGAAAAGCAGGGAACAGATTTAGAAAAACATAAGTGCATAAAACCAGTAGGTATTGCCTTAGAAGAAGTTTTAAAGGATTTGATTCACGTTGAATTTGAGGAAAAAGTAGAGCTTTAATTCTACTTTTTTTTTTCGTTTTTGTGGTAAAATGAAAAAGGAAGTGAAAAAGTGGATAGAATAAAAGAAAAGCTAAAACTATTGCCAAATAATCCCGGATGTTATTTAATGTTAGATAAAAATGAAAGGGTAGTTTATGTCGGCAAAGCAAAAAATTTAAAAAATCGGGTAAAAAGTTATTTTACTGGTGCTCATAATTTAAAGACGACTAAACTTATAAGTGAGATTGCTGATTTTTCTTATATTCAAACAAAAAACGAATTAGAAGCGCTTATTTTAGAGATAAATTTAATTAAAGAACACTTACCTAAATATAACGTTAAGTTAGTAGATGATTCAAGTTATCCTTATATTGTTATAACTGATGAAACTCATCCACAGATAATTGTATCTCGGGACTTAAAAAAGGATAAAGGGCTTGTTTTTGGTCCTTATCCAAATGTTTATAGCGCTAGAGAAACAGTAAAACTTCTTAATAAAATGTATCCTTTTAGAAAATGTGATATAATTCCGAAAACTGCTTGTCTTTACTATCATATTGGTGAGTGTTTAGCACCTTGTATTAAAAAGGAAGAAATCGATTATAAGCCATTAATTAAAGAAGTTTCGCTTTTTTTAAAAGGAGATACAAAAAAAGTTATTAACAAATTAAAAGAGTTGATGCTGAAAGCTTCAGAAAACTTAGAATTTGAAAAAGCATTAGAATATAAAAATATGATATCGGCAATTAATTTAACTACAGAAAAACAGGTAGTTTCATTAAATGACTTCAAAGATCGTGACTTTATTGCTTATCAAGCATCAAAAGAAGAGATAAGCATTCAAATTTTAGTGATGCGGAAAGGTAAAATTGTTGATGCTAAAAATGAAATTATTCCTAAGTATATTGATTTAAGTGACCAGGTAGTTAGTTATCTATTGCAGTATTATGATAATAAACCAATTCCTGATGAGATTTGTTTAAAAGAAGGATTAGATGTTTTATCGTTAAAAGAACTTTTTAAAACAAAAATAGTAATTCCGCAAAAAGGCAATAAGAAAAAGTTGGTTGATTTGGCATATAAAAACGCTAGTTATGAGCTTAAACATCATGAGCTTTTAGAGCAAAGAATAAAAGAAAAAAATCTTTTATATAAAGATGCGTTTAATTCGTTTTTAGGTTTAAAGGCCATTACAAGAATTGAAGCTTTTGATAATTCGCATGTTTTTGGTTCTAATGCAATTAGTGTGATGGTTGTTTTTGAATTAGGAAAACCGAAGAAAAAAGAATATCGCAAGTATACTTTAAAGCAAACAGCTAAAGGCGATGATTATGGGGCATTTAAAGAAGTACTATACCGGCGTTATCAAAGGGCTCTTTTAGAAAAACAAAAGCTACCAGATTTAATAATTGTTGATGGTGGTAAAGGGCAAGTTTCAGCAGCTAAAAAAACAATTACGGCTTTAGGACTTGATATTCCAGTTATGGGACTGAAAAAAGATTTAGCGCATAAACTTACTAGTGTAGTTTATAAAAATCAAGATTTCTTGCTTGAAAAAAGAGATCCTTTGTATTTGTATTTAAGTAATATCTCAGAAGAAGTTCATCGGTTTGCGCTGGATTTTCACACAAAAAAAAGAAGAAAAACCTTCTATAAAAGTCATCTGGATTTTATTAAAGGCGTTGGGGAAAAACGTAAGAAAAAACTACTTGAAAAGTTTACTACAATTGATAAAATGATAATAGGAACGGTATTAGAATATAAAGAAATTGGAATTAATGAGAAACTAAGAACACAAATAATTACTCATTTAAAAGAAAGAGTTGAAAATGAAAAGAATAATACGAACAATTAATGAAAAAAGCGGATATTTTACCTGTTTAATTGAAGGAAAACTTGTTTATTTTTATTTAACTAAAGCTTTGGCAAAAAAGTTTATGGATTATTTAGATGTTGGTGTTTTTGTTGAGTTTTCTTTTACCAATAAGCGGAAAGTAATTGATAAAGTAAAATGTTTTAAGGTTAAAAACTTTACTTCTATTGAGCGGAAAACCTATCGAACTACAAAACTGCTTTATAGTATAAAAAGAATAAAAGAACAAATTAAAGATGTTTTACTAAATTTAGACAATCTATTATTTTTAGACTTAGAAATGACAATGCCTCCTTATAAAAGAGTAGAAAAATTTAATCCAGAAATAATTCAAGTCGGTTATTTTCTAACTGACCGCAATTTAAATATTCTTAAAAACGATGGTTATTATTTGCTGCCCACTGGTCAAAAAATAATTTCTAAAAGAACATTTAGGTTTTTAAAAATCACTCCTGATGCACTTAAAGATGCAAAAGATTATAATTATTTTTACAGTGAATTAAAAAGTTTTAAAAAGAATTATAAACCAAAAATTATTACTTGGGGTAAAAATGATTATTTAGCAATTAAAAAGTCGTTTTCAATTAATCAAAAGGCCCATATTACAACTAAAAATGATTATATTGATTTATTACAAATAGTTAAAATTTATTTTAATTTAGTCGATGATATCGGATTATTTACAGCATATAAACAGCTTTTTAACCGAACATATGAACAAGATCATGATGCTTATAGTGATGCTTATATTATGATGAAGGTATTTATGGCTTTAAAGTCATATTTAGAATATCAATAAAAAAGCGCCTTTTTAAGGGCGCCTTTAGTAATAGATATTAAGTTTAATTAAAAAGATATCTAGACTGCTATGATTGAAGATAAAACCATTGGCTTTCTTTGGGTTACTTGAAAAATAAACGCTTGTAAAGTAATTTCAATTTGTGACTTTATTTTCTCAAGTGTCATTTTTTTCTCCTTAGAAGTATTATAGGTTTCTAAGGATAAGTTCTGCATTTCTATAATTAAAGACTCACTGCCTTTCATATAAATAAAACCACGGGAAACGATTGTTGGTTTTTTTATTAATAAACCATTAGAATCAATGGATAAAATTACTGAAACAACACCATCTTCACTTAAGATTTTGCGCTCTTTAATTAGCTTTGAACCAGTTGATCCGATACCAAGTCCATCGATGTAAACATCAGAGGCTGTTACTTTGCCAGCAAGCTTGATATAATCTTTGGTAAGTGCTGCTACATCCCCATTATCCATTATTAGAATGTTTTCTTTTTTTACGCCAACATCAATTGCTAAATCACGATGATATTTAAGCATTCGGTGTTCTCCGTGAACAGGAATAAAAAACTTAGGCCTGGTAAGAACTAACATTAGTTTCAAATCATCTTGTGAACCGTGTCCTGAAGTATGAGTATCAGCGACTGGACCGTTGATAATTACATTGACATTTTTCCGGTAAAGCAGATCAATTATTTTGTTTACACTTTCTTGGTTACCTGGAATTGGTGAACTTGAAAAAATAACTGTATCGCCATCTTGGGCTTGGATTGATTTGTGAGTGCCAGCGGCAATTCTAGAAAGAGCTGACATGGGCTCACCTTGTGAGCCGGTTGATAAAATTGTTATTTTACTTGCTTCGTATTGATTAATTTCTTCACTAGTAATAAAGGCGGTTTTAGGCGCTTTAATATAGCCTGTTTCAATTCCGATTTCTACAGCTTTTTCCATTGAACGCCCAATAACAGCAATTTTACGACCATTTAAATAAGAAGCTCTAACAATTTGTTGCATTCGGTAGATGTTTGAGGCAAAGGTGGCAATAATAATTCGCCCCTTTATTTTTTTAAAAATTTCATCAATCGATTCGCCAATTGTTTTTTCACTTGGTGTGGAACCAGGGATAATCGCATTAGTTGAATCGGATAAAAGGCATAAAACACCTTCGCTGCCAATTTTAGATAGTTTGTCAAACTCAGCAAGTGGACCGACTGGTGTATAATCAATTTTAAAATCACCAGTATGAAAAATGTGACCATGAGGAGTTTTAAAGTTAATCCCAAACATATCTGGAATAGAATGGTTTAAGCGAACAAAAGAAACAGTAACCTGCTTGAAATCAAATTTATGGTGGGCTTTATATTCAATAATTCTTGGGGGACTAATATCTTTGTGTTCGGCAAGTTTATGCTCAATTAAATCAACGGCAATGCCGCTTGCATATATTTTTGGGATTTTAACTTGTTTTAGTAAATAAGGAATTCCCCCAATGTGGTCTTCATGTCCATGCGTGATAAACAATCCTTGGATTTTATGCTGGTTTTCTACTAAGTATTGATAATTAGGAATCACATAATCAACTCCCAGCAAACTGCTATCAGGGAACATAATTCCCGCATCCACGATAAAAAGTTTGTTATCAATTTCAAAAACATATGTATTTTTACCAACCTCACCCAAACCACCTAAAGCAAAAACTCCAATTTCATTGGCCTTTAGTAGTGTGTTTTGGTCCAAAATGAATCCTCCTTGTTATTAGCTTTTTTTTAAGCGAACGTAATATGTATTCTTATTTTACACTATTATCTAGTATAATCAAACTATATAATGAAAAAAAGATGAAAAATGGTGAAATTATGAAAACATTAGTATTTTTTGATATCGATGGGACGCTTTTTGATAATAAAACTAAAACAATCCCTCAATCAACAATAAAGGCAATTAAAAAGTTAGCCAAAAACCCTAAGATTATTCTCGGTTTAGCAAGTGGGAGAAATTATAATCAGCTAGGAGTCGTTGGTGATTTGGTTGATTTATTCATCTATAAAGTTTTAATTAACGGAACAACAGTATATGAAAAAAATGAGTTAATTTATGAACATCCTTTGAAAAAAGAAGATATTAAAGCCATTTGTTCTTATGCAGAAAAACTGAATATTGGCATAGGATTAATTGGTGAAAAAGAGTACCGGATTACTTCAGTTAATGATATCATGGTAGCTTCTGTGCGCGATTTTAACTTAAAAATACCAATTGTTGAACCAACTTTTTATCTCAATGATAAGATATTTCAGTTATGGTTGTTTACTGATGATGATAAAATCATGCCGCTTTTTGAAGAAAAATTTAGTCATTTAAAGTTTTATTCTTGGCGGAAATATGGTTTTGATATAATAAGTAAAAACACCAGCAAAGGAATCGCGATTAAACGAATCAAAGAAAAAACAGGAGTTCAAAGAGTAATTAGTTTTGGTGATGGGGATAATGATTTTGACTTGATTACAATGGCTGATATTGGTATTTGCATGGGCAACTCAAATAATCAAAAATTAAAAGATGCAGCGAGTTTCGTTACTGCATCAATTGATTCTGATGGAATATATAAAGGTTTAGAAAAACTAGGCTTAATTAAATGATTTTTTAATGCCTTCGGTTATTGTTTTAACTAAGTTTTTGGGAACATATTTAGAGATATCTGCGTTATAATAAACAAGCTCTTTAATCGCGCTACTAGATAGATAAGTAAGTCGGTGAGATGGAAATAATACAATTGTTTCAATGTTAGGATTTAAATTCTTATTATAATGATACAAGGCAATCTCGCTTTCAAAATCTTTAATGTTTCTTAGGCCTCTAAAAACGACAGTTGCTCCCTTTTTTTGGGCATATCTAACAACAAGGTCAGCTGTTTTATCAACAACAACATTACTTAAATTAATTGCTTTTTTAATCATGTCTATTCTTTCGTCAGGTGTAAAAACAGCCTTTTTTTCAACATTTTCAGTTACTAAAACATAAAGTTTTTCAACAAGCTTTGCTGCTCTTATGATAATGTCCACATGTCCATTAGAAATCGGATCAAACGAGCCGGCATAAATACCAATTTGCATTAAAATCCCTCCTAATCAATACAATTGTAACATAAATAAGCGTTATTTATAATCAAAAGTTAAAATAATTTAATATTTTTTTTGAAAAAAGAGAGTTAATACAAATATTTATGGTTTTGTCTTAAATTATGTTTGTTAAATGCGGTGTTTCGTGATAAAATGTTGTCTAGGGTGTGATATTATGCAAACATTAAAACGTGGTATTATTGTGCAAATTGTAATGTTCATTTTTTTCTTTTTGTTTGGAATTGATTATATTTTAAGAGAATTAATTGTTCGGGGAACACTTTTTATTGTAATTGAGTTTGTTTGTCTTGGTTTATTAGTAGCACTTGGGGTTACATGGTATCTTTTGACAAAAAAAGATGCAATAATAATTGCCGATAAACAATTGGTTAATTATACTAAAATTTCTTTATTTATTGTTGCAGGTGGCCTAATTTTGAGCGTTCTTAGTTACGCTTTTGGTTCAGTAAAACAATACGTTTTAATTAGTTCAGGAATAATTGTAGGCTTAGCGGCACTGTTTGGGTTATACGCATCACTGAAAATGTTAGGAGCGAATCGGTCTTCTAAATAAAAGATTATTAGGGACTGTGATTTATTCAGTCCTTATTTGTTTTGATGAATCTACTTGAGAAAAAATTTAGTTATTTTGATTGTAAAATCAATTGTAAAATGATAAAATATAGCGTGTAATGTCGAGTGGATTTAATTCCACTCATTTTATTGAGGCGAGAAGATGAATTTAGCAAAAATAAAAGAGATTGTAATTCCGATTTTAAATCGTTTTGAACTTAAGCTTTATTCGATTAAAAGGAAAAAAGCGTTTAATATGTTTATTTTAGAGATTTTAGTTTATGGGAAAAACGCTGATGTATCTTTGCTGGCCAAAGTTAATCGAATAATTAACGATGAAATTGATGAAGAATTGCCACATGATTACAATTTAGAAGTATCTTCAGCTGGCGCAGAAAGAAAAATTAGGTCATTAGAAGAGGCCGCTGATAATATTGGCAAATTCGTTTTTATTAAAACTTCTAACGAAGAGTTATTTGCAACACTTGTTGCGGTTAAAGATAGTGTTATTGTTGTGGAAAAACCACTTAAAAACAAAAGTGAAGTTGTAAATATAGCTTATAAAGATATTAAAACATTTCGTTTAGCGATAAGATTGTAGGAGGATAATATGGTAAGCAAAGCATTTTTTGAAGCACTTGAGGCACTTGCTGAAGAAAGAGGAATTGCCAAAGAGTTAATTATTGATGGATTTGTTAAAGGCCTAAAGGCAGCATTTAAAAAGGCAATGGGACATCAGTCTTGCCGTGTTGAGATTAATGAAGAAAAAAGCGAAATTCTAATTTTCAGCCAGCATTTAGTGGTTTCTGATGAAGGTTATGATTTAGAAGCAGATCCAAAATATAAACAAATTAAACTTTCTGAGGCAAGAAAGGTGAAAAAACGGATTAAAGTTGGTGATATTTTAGAAGAATCAATTAATCCGAGAAGTTTTTCGCAAGCAGCAGTACAAAATTTAAAAAACGTTTTAAATCAAAACTTAAAAACTATTGAAAAAGAACAACTTTATGAGTATTTCAAAGCAAAAGAAAAAGAGATGATAGTTGCACGAGTTATAGCAAAAGATGATAATTTTTATCGGCTTGACTTAAGTAGAGGAGTAACTACTTTGTTGCCGAAGAAAGAGTCATTACCATCAGATGATTTTGTAGAAGGTGAAACAGTAAGAGTTTTTATTTCTCATGTTGAGATGAAATCAAGAGGACCAAAAATACTTGTAACAAGACTAGATAAAAGTTTGTTAACGAGATTGTTTGAAGATTTAATTCCGGAAGTAAAAGATGGAATCGTTGAGATTATGGGAATTGCTAGAGATCCAGGTGATAGAGCAAAAATTGGTATTAAATCAAATGATCCCAATGTTGATGCAATTGGAGCCTGTGTTGGCACTGATGGCTCGAGAATCAAAGAAGTTGTTAGAGCTTTATCCGGCGAGAAAGTTGATTTGTTTTTATGGAGCGATAATGAAAAAGATTTAATTGCCCATTCTTTGCAACCGGCAGATGTAGTTAATGTAATAGATATTAATAAAATGGATAAAACTGCGATTGCAATTGTTGAAGATGATAAATTGTCTTTGGCTATTGGCAAGGGCGGTCAAAATGTAAAACTTGCTGTGCAAGCGATTGGTTGGAAAATTGATATAAAATCAGTATCAGTTGCCAATGCAGAAGGAATTGCCTATTAAAGGAGTGGTTTAATTGAGAGTAAAAAAAATTCCCATGCGTACTTGTGTGGTAACAAAAGAAATTAGACCTAAAAAAGAATTGATTCGCATAGTTGCGACTAAAGAGGGCGCTGTTAGTGTTGATTTAAAAGGTAAACAACCTGGTAGAGGTGCTTATCTTATTTTAGAAAAGGAAGTTATTGAAAAAGCAAAATCTTCTAAAGCGTTAGATAAAAAGTTAGAAGTAAGTGTTCCAAATCACATATATCTAACTTTGTTAAAACTTGCAAAAGATGCCCAATAGATTAGGACTAGCCTATGTGGCTAAAAAGTTAGCTGTTGGAACAAAACTGGCAATTGATGCGATTAGGGCAAAAAAAGCTAAATTAGTTTTGCTTGCAAATGATGCAAGCGATCAGACGAAAAAGCAAGTAACAGATAAAGCTAAATATTATAAAATAGCAGTAAATATGAAATATGATACATTAACTCTTTCAAAGCCAATTGGAAGAACAAACATTAAAACCATTGCAATTTTAGATGAGGGATTTGCGAAGATGTATCAGTAAAAAGGATGTGATGCTATGGCAAAGCAGTATAAGAAAAATTATATTGAAGATAAATATACGAAAATCGAAAAAGAGGCAAAAAGGCGATCTAATATCCCCAGAAAACATGAAATATCAGTTAAAGGGAAAGTTTTAGTTTATAAGCCAAATATGACAGTTGCTGATGTGGCAGCTGGTTTAAATATTTCTAATGCTGATATAATGAGAAGATTAATGGGATTGGGGGTTTTAACAACCATCAATCAATCGATTGACCGAGATACTATTGAACTTGTTGCCATTGATTTAGGATTTAATATTGAAGATGAAGTTATCACAGATATTACCAGATTTGATGAAATGACTTTTCAAGATGATCCTAAAGATTTAATAACCAGACCACCTATTGTTACTGTTATGGGACATGTGGACCATGGAAAAACTACTTTGCTTGATACAATTAGACAAACAAGAGTTGCTGCTGGTGAAGCAGGGGGTATTACCCAACATATTGGAGCTTATCAAGTCAAAGTCAGTGATCACAAGATTACTTTTATTGACACACCAGGACATGCGGCTTTTACTGAAATGAGAGCTCGCGGAGCAAGTATTACTGATATAGTTATTATTGTTGTGGCTGCTGATGATGGTGTTATGCCCCAAACAGTTGAGGCAGTAGATCATGCTAGAAACGCGAATGTTCCGATTATTGTGGCGATTAATAAAATTGACCGTCCGCAAGCAAATATTGATAATATTAAAACAGAATTAGCTAAAATTAATTTAACGCCTGAAGATTGGGGTGGGGAAACACCGGTTGTTGAAATTTCTGCTTTAAAGAAAATTGGGATTGAAGCATTGCTTGAAATGGTTGTTTTAGTTAGTGAACTTGAAGATCTTAAAGCTAATCCTAATAGATTAGCCACGGGAACAGTAATCGAAGCAAAGCTAGATAAAGGTAGAGGTGTTGTCGCAACGGTTGTTATTAAAAATGGAACTTTAAAGATTGGCGATAACGTTGTTTGTGGTAATACATATGGTAAGATTAGAACTATGTCTGATGGAACCAAAAAACGAATTACTGCCGCTTTACCTAGTCAACCAGTAGAAATCACCGGTCTTTTTGATGTGCCAGAAGCTGGTGATAAGTTTGTTAGTATTGAAGATGAAAAACAAGCAAGACAAATTGCTGAGGAAAGAAGTTCTCGCCAAAGAGAAGGTGACTTAACTAAGCAAAAGAAAGCCTCATTAAGTGCTCTTTTCAAGGAAAAAGAAGCGCAAGAAAAAGAACTTAATTTAATAATTAAAGGCGATACCCAAGGTACTATTGAAGCTTTAAAAGGTTCTTTAGAAAAATTAAACATTGAGGGTTTAACTGTTAATATTGTCCGCTCTAGTGTGGGAGCGATTACCGAAAATGATATTACATTAGCTAAAGCAGCATCAGCAATTGTTTTAGGCTTTAACGTTAGACCAATTGCGATGGTTAGAGATTTAGCTAAAATGGAAGCTGTGGAGATTCGTCTTTATAATGTTATCTATAAAGCAATAGAAGATATTGAAGATGCCTTAAAGGGTATGTTAGCGCCTGAGTATGAAGAAGTTATAACTGGTCAAGCCGTTGTTAGAGAAGTTTATAAAATTTCTAAAATTGGGACAATTGCAGGCTGTTATGTAACAGACGGCATTATCAAAAGAAACTCCTTTATTCGTGTTTTAAGAGAAGGTATTGTTATCTATGATGGCAAAATGGCTTCATTAAAACGGTTTAAAGATGATGTAAGAGAAGTTGCGGCAGGTTATGAATGTGGTTTAAGCATTGAAAATTTTGATGATATTAAGCTAGATGATGTTTTAGAAATATATATTGATAAAGAGGTGAGTTAAATGGCAAGCAGTATTACACTTGAGCGGTTACAATCTTTATTTTTAAGAGAACTTGCGGTAATAGTTAATAAAGACCGCAAAATAGAAGGGCAAATGTATTTTAATATTACTGATGTTAAAATAACAAAGGATTATTCGGTTGCAACAGTTTATTACACGATTTTATCAGATGAGAAGTCAGAGTTAGAAAAAGCTAGTGAAATTTTAGAACAAATCAATAAGCAAGTCAGAAGAGAGCTTTCACAAAAGGTAAGAGATATTAGAAGAATTCCTGAGATTAAGTTTCGGTTTGATGAGGCGCTAGCTTACGGAAATAAAATTGAAAAGATTTTAAAAGAGTTAAAATAAAGGGACTTTAAAAAACTAAGAGTAAAAATTACTTTTAAGGACTTTTAAGGTCTTTTTTTGTTTTGATATTAAGTAAATCTACTTATAATGTGCTATAATTTTTATAGGTGGTTTTTATGGTTGCAACAGTTGTTTTAGATATTTATACAAAAAAAATAAATCGCCTTTATGATTACTTAATTCCAACTAAATTTTTAAAAGTTTTAAAGATTGGAATGCGGGTAATAGTTAATTTTAATGGGCAAAACAGATTAGCTTATGTTGTTTTTTTAAAGGATTTTTCAAGTTATGCTAATAAAGAAGTTTTATATTTACTTGATGATAAACCTTTAATTAGTAAGACTTTGTTTATGTTAATCGAAAAGATTCGAAAAGAATCTTTTTCTTCATATGTTGAATCTTTTAAAACAGTTATTCCCAAATCGCTTTTAACTTTTAATGAATACACCTTTAATGTCAATGTTAACAACAATCTCCCCTTATCGGTGTTAAAACATGTTAAAAATGGAAAAGTAAATTTAAAGCATTTTGAAAAACAAGATTTTTCACAACTAAAAACATATCTTAAAAACAAAGATTTAATTAAACCAGTAAAAAAAGTTAAACCATATAAACAAAGTTTTTCACTTGCTGAAGATTTGGTTTTTTTAACAGAAGATCAAAAAGAAGTCATTAGCAAAGTTAGTTTAAATAAGTATGCTAGATATTTGCTTTTTGGTCCTAAAGCATCAGGGAAAACTGAAATTTATCTAAGATTAGCTGAACAAGTATTAAAAGCTGGTAAACAAGTTTTAATTCTTGTTAGTGAAGTTAGTGCAATCTATCAAATGGTAAACAGACTGCAAAGGCGGCTTGGTTTAGAAATAGGCGTTTTTCATAGTTATTTAAAACCGAAACAGCGAATAGGGATATATAATCAAGTTTTATCAGACAAAATTCAAGTAGTTGTGGGAACTAGGTCAGCTTTATTTATGCCACTTGCTAAATTAGGAATGATTGTTCTTGATGAAGCTCATAGTGATTCTTATATTCAAAAAGAAAAACCTTATTATAATACGATTGATTTGGCAAGCTTTTTAGGAAATATTAAGAAAGCACCAGTAATTTATGGTTCATCTACCCCAACGGTTAATATGATTTATGATTGTGATTTGGGTAAAATGAAGTTATTAAAGTTGGATAAGTCAATTGTTGAAAATAAAGTTAAAATTAATTTGGTTGATATGAAAAAGGAATTAATTAAAGGTAATTTATCAATAATTTCTCATGAATTAAAAGATTCGATAAGAAAAACACTAAATAAAAAAGAACAAATAATCTTACTTATTAACAGGCGAGGTTATGCTCCGTTTTTATTATGTCGGAGTTGTGGGTATGTGCCTAAGTGTCCAAATTGTCAAATAAATTTGGTTTATCATAAGAAAAAGGCTGTTTTAAAATGTCATCATTGTGGGTATCAAGAAAAACTCACAACTGTTTGTCCTTTATGTGGTTTTAACAATATTAAACCAATTGGCTTTGGTATTGAGCAAGTTATTGAAGTTTTAAAAGATGAATTTAAAGATATAAAAATTGTGCAAGTCGATCAAGATACTTTAAAAGAAGAAAAAATTGATGAAGCACTTAGTTTGTTTGCCAGTAAACAAGCAGATTTGTTAATTGGAACAGAAATGATTAGTAAAAGCCATCATTTTGAAAATGTTAGTTTAGTCGGAATATTACTAGCTGATCAAGCGCTTAGTTTAAGTGGGCTTTTAACTAACGAAAAGGCTTATAATTTATTTAAACAGCATATAGGTAGAATAAGAAAACTCGATGGAAAGGCAATAATTCAGGCTTATGATATCAACCATTTTGTCTTAAAAAGTATAGTTAAAGATGATTTTAATCTTTATTATCAAAGGGAGTTAGAATACCGTAAACTAAACAAATTACCGCCTTTTTATAATATTATGAAAATAACTTTTAAAGGATTAGATGAAAAGAAAACCTTTAACTCTTTAATGGCATTAAAAAGATCAATTCTAGCTAAAAATACACAGCTTGAAATCTTAGGACCAACCGAAAGATATCTTTTCTTTGTTGATTCTTCTTATTCTTATAGTTTGCTAATTAAAGCGCCAAAAAGTTATAATCTTGATTTATTAGGTCAATATTTCGAGAAAAGGTTTAATAAATTTTATGTTACTCATATAGATAAATATCCAAATTATGTATAATAAAGGGTGATTGAAGACTATTATAGTAATAATCTTTGATTTTGGTTTGTTGTTTAGAATTTAGGGAAAGGAATAATATATTAATTGTTAATTTGCTTGAGCAATTAAATATTTGTTGATATTATGAAAATAGTATTTATGGGGACACCCCAGTTTGGCAAAATCGTCTTAGAAAAACTTCATGAAAAACACCCAGTTTCTTTAGTAGTAACTCAACCCGATAAAAGATTAGGCCGCAAACAAAGGCTTGTTTATGGAGCGGTTAAAGAGTATGCAATCGCCAATTCGTTAAAACTTTTTCAACCAATAAATTTGCGCAAAAACTATCAAGAAATTATTAATTTGAAACCAGATTTAATTGTAACTGCAGCATACGGACAGATGATTCCAAGTGCGGTTATTGATAATTTTTGTTGTTTGAATATTCACGGTTCGCTATTACCAAAATATCGGGGAGGAGCACCAATTCAAAGAGCTTTAATGAAGGGCGAGAAAAGCGTTGGTGTTACTTTGATGTATATGGCAAATAAAATGGATAGTGGTGATATTATTGCCCAAAAAGAAATTGTCGTTGAAAAAGATGATACAACAACTATCTTGATGGAAAAACTAGCAGATTTAGGTAGCGATCTTCTTTTAAAATACTTGAAAAGCATTGTTAAAAAGACTGCTCCTAGAATGCCTCAAGATGAAACATTAGTTACATTTGCCCCTAATTTAGGCAAAACCGATGAAAAGCTAGATTTTAATTTACCGACATTTTTACTTTTAAGGCAGTTAAGTGCCCTTTTAGATGAACCGGGAGCTTTTTTTACAAACAAAGCTAAGCAAGTAAAAGTTTATAAAATGGAAAAAAGTGATATAATATCAAGTGCTAGGGCAGGAACTGTTTTAGCAGTAAAAAACGATTTAATAATTAAAACAAAAGATGCAGCTGTGAAACTTTTGATTGTCCAAGAACAAGGTAAAAGGAAAATGGCGATTAAAGACTATTTGAATGGTCAAAAAATAATTAACAAGGGAGATGTTGTTAATGAGTAAAAAGTTAGTTTTTTCTCGTGATGAGATGACTAAACTATGTGTGCAAGCTTTAAAAAGCCGGGGAGTTGAAATTGAAGATATTGCGTTGATTGCTTATATGCAACAAAGCAGATATACCCCAAACATTGATATGGAAGTGTGCCGGGAATCGGTTTTGAAAGTTATTAGCTTAAGGGATATATTTCATCATGTTTTATTAGCTGTTGAGTTAGATAAAATGGCTGAAAAGAAATTATTTGAAGGTCCTATTCAAGATATTATTGAAGCTGATTTAGGCCTTTTTGGTGTTGATGAAGTTTTAGGACTGGATGTTGCTCGTTTATACGGTGTTATTGGTGTAACTAATTTTGGTGATATTGATGTTAACAAACATGGTATTGTTAGTAAATTAAACCAAGATGGTAAAAAAGAAGGGATTGTACACACATTCTTAGATGATATTGTTGGGGCAATTGCTGCTGCGGCATCAACAAGAGTTGCCCAAGTTATGAACGAGGATTTAGCGCAAGAAATTCCCCATCAAAGAATTTCGCTTTTTGATGAATAGTTTTTAAGGAGGTCTTTGTGGCCAAGAAGGAGAAAATAAAAAAAGCAACTAAATCAATTTTTAACCGCTTTTTTGGGTTTGAAAATGGTGTTGATATTACTAATGATGTTATGGTTTTACACCGTAGAAATGTTGTTATAAAGAATATCACACTTGTTTCAAACTTATTTTATTCAGTGGTTTTGTTTTTGTTTGCTCTTTCATCTAAAACACAAGCTGATTGGCTTTTTCCTTCTTTGTTTTTCCCGTTTACATTCTTTTTAAATGAAGTTATAAAAAAAGTTATTTATAGCGATAGACATGACAAAACAAAGCAAGAAATTGGGATGTATGGGCTAGCAATTTATGCTTTTGTTTCTGTTATTTTGTTTTATGCGAGATTTTATCAGCATTATGAAACGGCTATTTATATATTAATATATTATGCGATTGTCATTATCAGTCTTTACCAATCAAAAACCTTAATTTTATGGAGTGCGGCTGGGATGCTTGCTTCGATAACGGTTATTCATTTTACTTGGACTTATAATATTGCTGAAGAGTATAGTGGGATGAGTGTTGGTGAGTTTTTAAGGAACTTTGTTCACGATCAAAGATTTAATGACTTATTGCTGCGAACCGTTTTATTTGTGATGTTTGTTATTGTAGTTTATGCGATTGTCTCAATTGGGCATTATATGCAAGAGCAAAGACGAATTGAGTTAATTAAAAGGCGGGAAATCCAAAATGATTTCACGGAAATAGTTTCTGATTTGTTTAAGGTAATATTAGCCTCAAAAAGTCCTTTTTTAGATACGCAGCACGTCTTACTTGTCACTGAGATTAGTCTTTATTTAGCTAAAATGTATGGTCTAAATGAAACCGAATTGCAAAGTTTGAAAGACTATTCAATGGCTCATTTAAAGTTTAATGAGATTGAGGATTTAGTTTTTCCAAAGGACGATAAAGAAGTTGATTTTGATGCTCTTAAAGGTAAAACTAAACTAGGTACGACTATTGCAAAAAGACTCCAGTTAGCGCAAAAGGTAGAAGATATTGCAAGAGCGCACATTGAAGGTTCGGTAAATGATCAATTTGTTTTGCAAATGCAGCAAATTCAACCAGAAAAAGAAGCGCAAATAATACTATTATGTGATTTATATGTAACCATGAGGAGTTCAAAAACTTACAAAAGAGCTTATCCAAACGATACAGTTATCAAGCTTTTTAGCAGTCAATTTAAGGCTTATTTTGATTATCAATTGCTGGATAGATTCTTAAGATTTAAAAAAGAAATACAAATAATGTATGATGAGTTTTAGTTGCATAAATAATTAAAAATGATATAATAAAATAAAATCATTTAGAGCTACATAGGCTAGTCACCGTGATGGTAGCAGCAACCTGCTTTAGTAAGGTGCTTAAGACGAGGGGGCAACCCAACAATGAGTAAACACTCTTTTCGTTGGAAAAGAGTTTTTTTTAGAAAAAAAGCGATAGGTGATATGATGGAAACAAAATTATTTACTTCTGAATCAGTAACAATGGGTCATCCGGATAAAGTGGCTGACCGGATTTCTGATGCAATTTTAGATGCGATTTTAAAAGAGGATAAATCCGCCCATGTGGCTTGTGAGGTTTTAGTAACAACAGGCCTTGTTTTAGTTGCTGGGGAAATTGAAACGACAGCTTATGTTGATATTGAGAGTATCGTAAGAAAAACTGTAAAATCCATTGGATATACCCGTGGAAAATATGGTTTTGATGCTGATAACTTGGCTGTATTAACGACTATTCATGAGCAGTCACCAGATATTAAAATGGGAGTAGACCGAAAAGATGGAGTATTAGGTGCTGGTGATCAAGGAATAATGTTTGGCTTTGCAATTAATGAAACAAAAAATTATATGCCACTTTCCATTGAATTAGCACATAACCTAGTTAAAAGGTTAGATTATGTAAGAGAAAAAGGAATTATTTCCTATTTAAGACCTGATGGTAAAGCACAAGTAACACTTGAGTATAACCAAGATGGTCTTCCCATTAGATGCGAAGCGGTTGTTGTATCGATTCAGCATAAGGATATTAAGATAGAAATTTTACGAGAAGATGTGAAAAATGAAGTAATTAAAAAGGTGATTCCTAATTACTTAATTGATGATAAAACAAAGTTTTATATTAACCCTACTGGCAAGTTTGTTTTAGGTGGACCTAGGGCCGATAGTGGTTTAACAGGTAGAAAAATTATTGTTGATACTTACGGCGGTTATTCTAGACATGGTGGTGGAGCTTTTTCAGGAAAAGATCCAACCAAAACAGATAGAAGTGCATCTTATATGGCTAGGTATTTGGCTAAAAATATTGTTGCCAGCAGAATAGCAGAAAAATGTGAAGTTCAACTAGCATATGTTATTGGTATAGAATATCCTGTTTCTGTTTATATAAATACATTTGCAACAGCTAAAGTAAAAGAAGCTAAAATTGTTGAAGTTATTAAGAAAAACATTGATTTATCACCAAAAGGAATTATTGATCGTTTTGATTTAAAAAGACCAATTTATGAGAAAACATCATTTTATGGTCATATGGGTAGGGAAGATTTAAATCTTCCTTGGGAAAAACTTGATATTACATTTTTGTTTAAAGAGTTATTAGGCGATTAAATAAAATATATCTTTATTTCAACTTAAAATAGTTTTATAATCGGTCAATTTATGATAGAATGATTACGGTAAAGATACCGAATTTAGAAGAGTTGTGATATGATGATTTTTAAAAGTTTATTTGATAGTGGTTATAAAGAGCTGAAAAAAGCTAGACCTATTGCTAATAAAATTGATGCGCTTGCTTCTTTGATGGAAAGCTTAACTGATGAGGCATTAAAAGCGAAGACTGATGAGTTTAAATCTAGATTTAGTAATGGCGAATCGCTGGAGTCGTTAATGGTTGAAGCTTATGCAGTTGTGCGTGAGGCTTCAAGAAGAGTAACAGGGCTTTATCCATATTATGTGCAGCTTTTAGGTGCGATTGTAATTCATGGTGGTAATATAGCAGAAATGAAAACCGGAGAAGGTAAAACAATAACTGCTGTTATGCCAGCTTATTTAAATGCGCTTAATGGCAAAGGTGTTCACATTGTAACGGTTAATGAATATTTAGCTCGAAGAGAGGCACATGGTGAAATTGGCGATATTTTTCGTTACTTAGGAATGAGTGTTGGACTTAATATCAGAGCATTAACTGCAGAAGAGAAAAAACAAGCATATGAATGTGATATTTTATATTCAACTAATAGTGAATTAGGTTTTGATTATTTAAGAGATCATATGGTGTTATATGAGCATGATATTGTGCAAAAAAGAGGACTGAATTATGCGATAATTGACGAGGTTGACTCAATCTTAATTGATGAGGCAAGAACACCTTTGATTATCTCTGGTGGTGCTAAACAAAATCAAAACTTATATCAATCTGCTGATCGGTTTGTCAAAAGTTTAAGAGATGAAGACTTTTTAATTGATATTGAATCAAAATCAATTGAGCTATCAGAATCAGGGATGAGCAAGGCGGAAAAAATATTTTCTATTGAAAACCTATACGATGTTAAAAATGTTACTTTAGTTCACCATATCAATAATGCTTTAAGAGCTAATTATGTTATGGCAAGAGATAAAGATTATATGGTTCAAAATAATGCTGTTTTAATTATTGACCAGTTTACTGGTCGTGTTCTTCCTGGGAGACAATTCTCTGAAGGCCTTCATCAAGCATTAGAAGCTAAAGAAAAAGTTGAAATTAAAAAAGAAACAATTACGGTTGCGACAATTACATATCAAAACTTTTTTAGAATGTATAAAAAGCTATCAGGGATGACTGGAACAGCAAAAACCGAAGAAGAAGAATTCAGAGAAATATATAATATGTATGTCTCAGAAGTGCCGACTAATGAACCGATGATTAGAAAAGATGCACCTGATTTTTTGTTTGCAACATTAAAAGAAAAGTATGAAGCTTTAATTGATGATATCCAAGAGCGTCACAAAAAAGGACAACCAATTTTGCTGGGAACAATCGCTGTTGAAACAAGTGAATACTTAAGTCATTTATTAAAGTTAAGAAAAATTCCTCATGATGTCTTAAATGCGAAAAATCATGAAAGAGAAGCTGATATAATTTTAAATGCTGGTCAAAAAGGAGCAGTTACGATTGCAACAAATATGGCTGGTAGAGGAACGGATATTAAACTTGGCCAGGGAGTAGTTGAACTTGGTGGACTTGCGGTTATTGGTTCAGAAAGACATGAATCAAGAAGAATTGATAACCAGTTAAGAGGTAGGTCAGGTAGACAAGGAGATCCTGGCTTTTCAAGATTTTATTTAAGTGCTGAAGATGAACTATTAATGCGTTTTGGTGGCGATTCCTTTAAAAATAGAATTGCTTTAATTCAAAATTTAAGTCGTGATAAACATAATGCTTCAACTAAGCCTGTTCCACTTGAATCAAGAATGTTTTCTCGTTTTGTTAAAGGTGCTCAAAAGCGAATTGAAGGGCAAAACTACGATATTAGAAAAAACGTTTTAAAATATGATGATGTTATTCGTAAACAAAGAGAGGTAATGTATGAACAAAGAATGTTTGTTATTACCACTGATAAAATTGAACCTTTTGTTTTAAAAAGTGTTGAAAACTACATTAGAGCACTTACAAACTCTCATCTTAATAATGTTTCTAAAAATGAAGATATAATTCCTTTACTTGATGGTCATGTGTTTAATTTAAATACACTTAATTCGGTCGACGTTGTTAATCTATCTAATCAAGAGTTAGTTGATTTTATTGTTAATAAAGCGCTTGATGAAGTTACAAAGAAAAAGCAAGCAGTCCCCGAAGAAATTTATAATGAGTTTTTAAAGGTTATTACTTTAAGGGTAATTGATACTTATTGGACAAGGCATATTGACCAAATGAGTGAGTTAAGACAAAATGTAAGGCTGCAATCATATGCTCAAAGTAACCCACTTTTAGTTTATCAAGAAGAAGGTTTTCGACTTTACTCAGAAATGACTGAAAATATCGCCAAAGATATTTCAACATTTACAATTAGAGGTCAAATAAGAGTTAACACAGAAAGAGAACAAGTTATTAAAAATACAAGAACCAATGAAGGCGGAGAAGTAAGAGAGTCGAGAAAACACCGCCCTAAAGCCAAAGGTAATAAATATCAGCGTGCTGTTAATTGGTAAAATAAAACAAAAGATAACTAGAAATTTTGAGTTATCTTTTTTTTAAATAATAACATTTAATTATGTTATAATTTAAATGAGGTATTATATGGAAAGGTATGAATTAAACAAATTATTAGAAGATTTAGAAACGCGGATTATTGGCCTTTTAAATTCACTTAATGTTAGCCAGTTAGAAAACAAGTATCAAGATTTGTTAAAAAAACAGCTATCAAGTGATTTTTGGAGCGATGTTGTTGGGGCTCAAAGGATTATTGAGGAATCTAATGATATTAAAGAAAAAATAGATAAAATGCTTTTTCTGAAGAAAAACTTAAAATCAATTAAAGAGTTTAATTTGCTTGCTAGTGATAATAGTGATGATTACCTTTTATTAGTTGAAGAAGCAAGAGCACTGGAAAAAGCATTAAAAGAATTTGAATTAATTACCTTATTAGGTGGCAAGTATGACAAATCTAATTGTTTGCTTGAACTTCATCCAGGGGCAGGCGGAACAGAGTCTGCTGATTGGTGTATGATGCTTTACCGGATGTATATTCGGTATATTACAAAGAAAAAATATAAATATGAAATAATTGATTATCAACCTGGTGAAGAAGCAGGCTTAAAAAGTGTTTCTATATTAGTTAAAGGTAAGTATGCTTATGGTAATTTAAAAAGCGAAAAAGGTGTTCATCGTTTAGTTCGCATTTCTCCTTTTGATGCCAATAAAAGAAGACATACATCATTTGTTTCTTGTGATGTTGTTCCCGAGATTGATGATCTTGAGGAAGTAAAGATTAATGAAGAAGACTTGCGAATTGATGTTTTTCGCTCTAGTAGTGCCGGTGGACAAAGTGTTAATACAACTGATAGTGCAGTTAGAATTACCCATCTTCCTAGCGGGCTTGTTGTTTCATGTCAAAACCAAAGAAGTCAAATAAAAAATAAAGAAACAGCGTTAAAAGTGTTAAAAAGTCGTCTTCGCCAATTAGAAGAAAGTAAAAGACAAGCAGAAATTAATGTATTAAAAGGTGAACAAAAAGATATTGCTTGGGGTTCACAAATTAGAAGTTATGTGTTTCATCCATATCAAATGGTTAAAGATCACCGAACAAATTATGAAACTAGTCAAACCGATCAAGTTATGGACGGCAATTTAGATGAGTTTATTAATAGTTATCTAAGGCAGGGTAAGGCATGAAAAAGAAAAAAGAGTTAATTATTGAATGGTTTATGATATTTTTTGGCACAGTCTTAATGAATATAGGATTTTATTTCTTTTTTCTTTCTAATAATTTTGTAACAGGAGGAGTATCAGGGGTTGCTGTTATTCTTTCAATTTTTAATATTAAAGCCTCTTATACGATTTTAGCCTTAAATGTTTTGTTTTTTATAATTGGTTATTTTGTAATGGGGAAAAAGTTTGCCTTAAAAACAACTTTTGGTACGCTTTTTTCGCCACTAGTTATCTTTATAATTGAGTTTTTAGAAGTTCCTTCAGCTATTTTTGTTGATCAGCTTCGAGAAGCGCCTTTGTTAATTTCAATGCTGTTAGGAACGATTGCTACTGGTGTGGGGATTGGTGTTATTTTCCGCAATGGTGGTTCAACTGGGGGAATTGATATCATTCAAACAATTTTAAGAAGAAAACTTCACCTTAATTACTCAATTGTTTTTTTATTAACTGATGGTTTGATTGTCCTATTTGGTTTTTTAGTTATAAAAGACATTCAACTTTTTGTTTATGCGGTTGCTTCAATTCTTTTGTTTTCTTATTTGGTTGATAATTTGTCAATTGCTGGTAAAGCCGGTCACACACTTTTTATT
Source organism: uncultured Acholeplasmataceae bacterium (assembly GCA_964552625.1). GTDB lineage: Bacteria > Bacillota_I > Bacilli_A > Acholeplasmatales > UBA5453 > UBA5453. The sequence goes on from CAZKGV010000008.1 coordinate 39,166, forward strand.
GTTACTCAAAAAGCGAGCAAAATTAAAACAGCAATTTATGAAAGAATTGATCGCGGGACAACAATAGTTGATGCTAAAGGTGGATACTCAGGAACTAAAAAACAATTAGTAATTTGTGTTATTCATAAAAGACAACTTAATTTAACAAGAGTTATTGTTGAAAAAACTGATCCAGAAGCTTTTACATTTATTGCTCAAACAAAGGAGGCGGTAGGCCGTGGCTTTTCGCGTGATTAAAAAAATAATTAAATATGTTTTAATTTTATTAATTGGTTTTTCATTGACAAGTTGCACTATAAACAGAAGTAATACCGTTGTTAATCAATACTATTATGATCAATCAAGTAATGCGCAAGTTAATGAAATTTATGAAATCTTAGATAAGTATTATTATCAAGAATTACCTCTTGTATTATCAAAAATTGATACAGTTGAAGAGTTGATGAGTTTTGTTGATCCTTATACTTATATTTTTGAGGCTGGTTCAAGAGCGATTGAAAAAGACGATACTTATGAAGGACTTGGGATTACAATTACAGACCATAAAGAGGGGCTGCTTATTACCGACATTAATTATGGTGTAGATTTAGATGATAAACTTTTTGCTGGTGATATAATTACAAAAGTTAATGATTATCCTTTGAAAAATAAAAGTTTTAACACTAAAACTGCCAATTTAAAAGGTGATTTAGATGAAGAGTTTGTTTTAACGATTAGTAGACTAGGAAAGACTTTGGAAGTAGAAGTAAGAATTGTTCAAGTGCCTTATAATAGTATAGTTTATGAAAAAAGAGATAATGTTGGGGTAATTAAGATTAATCGTTTTGCGACTAAAACATCTACTTATTTTAATAATGCTCTTGCTGAACTTGAATCTAGTATTGATGTTCTTATTATTGATGTTAGAGATAATGGTGGTGGTTATTTATCTAGTGTTGAATATATTTTGGAAAACTTTGTTACAGGCGAAGATCCTTATATTTATTTACAATATGTTAAATCCGATAGAGTAACAGGAAGTTATCCGAAAGCAAATACAGTAGCAAAACCTTATCCAATTGTTGTTTTAATGAACCAAAACAGCGCTAGCGCCTCAGAGATATTAGCTGGGACAATGCAGTTATATGGTTATCCGCTTTTTGGGGAAAAATCATATGGGAAAGATGTTTTTCAAGTATCCGCGGAATTAAAAACATTCCCCAAAGACACGTATTTAAATTTTACGCAAGGTTACTGGTATTTAAAAAACAAAAAAACCGTTCAAGGGGGTTTAATACCGGATGTTTATCATATAGAAACAGGCGTTAAATCGTTAAGTTATCCTTATTTGGAAAAAGAATATAGCCTAGGGGAAGCAAATCTAGCAATTGCTACTTTTCAGTATATAGTTGCCAGAAGCATCTCATATGTTTATGAGCCGGGATTATTTGATCTAGCTTTTCAAGGAGCGCTTCTTGAATATCAAGAACTTAATAGTCTAACACAAAGTGGTAAACTAGATGAAGAAACACTTATTTTCCTAATAAAAGAGTATCGCAATTTAATAAAAGATAGTACAAACGACAATTTATTAAATCAAGCAGTTATCTATTCCCAAGGTTTAGTTGGATGATTGTACAAGCAATAAAAATTGAAAAAAATAGAGTTAAAGTTATTATAGACGACGAAGAAATAAAACTTGAGCCGTCTGTTTGGGCTAAGTTTCGACTTAAAAAAGATGTCGTTTTATCAAAAAATGAATACGATAAATTAATAAAAGCAAACAAAGAAGCTCTAATTAACCGTAAAGCGCTAAGATTTTTAGCTAATACTAAAAGTGTTTGGGAGTTTAAAAACTATTTAAAAACACTACAAGCAGATCAAAAACATATTCAAACTTTGACCAATGAGTTTAAAGCAAAAGGTTATTTAAATGATGCATATTATGCAAAAAGCATTATCTTGAAATACCAAAATAAATATGGTAAAACGAGAATTACCAACATTTTAGTTGAAAAAAGAATTCATGCGGATTTAATAAAAGAACTATTAGCTTTTTTTCCTAATAATAATTTAGATAAAGCTTTAATTGCTGATTGTCAAAGTATTGAAGCGATTAATTATCAACAAGCTGCTAAAAAGCTATTAAGAAAATATCTTAATTTAGGATATGAAAGCCAGCAAATAAAACGAGTTATCAATCTTAATTTAGATAAAAGCCGGTTTAATGAAGGAAAAACAATTAAAAGTTATTATCAGCAAGCTTTAAAAAAATATCAAGAAAAATATCAAGACCACCAACTTTATTTAAAACTAAAAAAAGATCTTTATAATAAAGGTTTTAGTCTTAATGAAATAGAAAAAATACTAAGGAGCGAGTAGATGGAAAAAATTAGTCAAGAAGATGCTTATTTTTTTAATCAAGGAAAACTTTATGATGCCAAACGTATTTTTGGTTCTTTTTTAAATAAAAATAATCAAGGTAAAATTATTTCAACCCGTTTTACCGTTTATGCTCCTAATGCCAAAAGTGTTTCTGTAGTAGGTGATTTTAATAGTTGGGATGCAAAAAACATGCCATTAAAGAAAATTGATCAAATGGGGATTTGGAGTATAACTATCCCTTGGAATTTAGAGTGGGCTAAATATAAATACTGCATTGATACAGGCTCTGAAATGCTGTTTAAAGCTGATCCTTATGCGACATTTGCGGAACTAAGACCAAATACGGCTTCTAAAGTTTATGATATTGATGGTTATCATTGGCATGATCAAGATTGGTTTTATCAAAAGAAAAAAGTCTATGATAAACCGTTGGCAATTTATGAGGTTCATCTTGGTTCTTGGCGTCGAAGATATGGCAGCTTTGTTAAATTTAATGAAATAGTTGAAGAATTAATTAAGCATGTTAAAGAACAAAATTTTACCCATGTTGAGTTAATGCCAGTATATGAACATCCGCTTGATGATTCTTGGGGGTATCAAGGAACAGGCTATTTTGCCGCAACTAGTAGATTTGGGGTTCCCAAAGACTTAATGTATATGATTGATCGCCTTCATCAAGAACAAATTGGAGTTATTATTGATTGGGTGCCTGGTCATATTTGTAAAGATGAGCACGGACTTTATTTTTTTGATGGTTCACCTCTTTATGAATACGAAGAAGAATGGAAAAGAGAAAATAAAGTATGGGGCACAGCTAATCTAGATTTATCAAAAGGAGTTACCAAAAGTTTTTTACTCTCAAATGCGCTTTTTTGGATAAAATACTTTCATGTTGATGGTTTTAGAGTCGATGCAGTAAGTAATTTAATTTATTATTTAGGTGATAAAGCAAATGGAATTAACTATGGAGCACTTAATTTTTTAAAAGATTTATCAATAGCAGTTTTCAACCAAGACGACCGAATACTTTTAATGGCAGAAGATTCAACTGATTTTGCAGGTGTTACTAAACCAGTTGGTATGGGTGGTTTGGGTTTTAATTATAAATGGAACATGGGCTTTATGAATGATGTATTAAGTTATTTTAAAAAAGATCCAATTCACCGGAAATGGCATCATGATAAGATTACGTTTGGGATAACTTATGCATTTTCTGAACAGTTTGTTCTTCCTTTTTCCCATGATGAAGTTGTTCATGGTAAAGGAACGCTACTAACTAAAATGCCTGGTGATTACTGGCAAAAGTTTGCTAATTATCGCGCTTTAATAGGTCTTTTTATCACCCATCCGGGCAAAAAGCTACTTTTTATGGGTCAAGAGTTTGCTCACTTTTCAGAATGGAATCATAATCGAAGCCTTGATTGGCATCTTTTTAGTTATGCCTCTCATGAAAAGGCAAACTTATTTGCTAGAGAAATGCTTTATTTATATAAAACTGAAAAAGCATTATATGAACTTGATCATGATAGTAACGGTTTTAGCTGGATTGACCCAAATAATCAAGACCAATCAATTTTTTCATTTATCAGAAAAGCTAAAGATCAATCTTTTGTGGTGGTTGTTTTAAATTTAACTCCAGTGGTTCATCATAATTTTATCTTAGGTGTGCCAAAAAAGGGGAAGTATAAAGAAATTATTAATAGCGATAAGGAAAAATATGGCGGTTCTAATCAATATAATGGTCAAGAACTTTTCACTTTTAATGAGCCAGCACATGGATTTAATCAGCATATTAAAATGCTTATCTCACCGCTTTCAGTGACAATTTTAAAGTTAGTTTAGTAAATATAGGGTTAAACTTTAAAAATAATTTAAAAAAAGATTTGTGATATAATGATAAAGGTTAAAAAAATATAAATAAAAAGGAATGGATATGAACTGTTTTAAAGACAAAGAAACATTTATTAAAAGTTTTAAAAAGCAAGTAGAAACAACCTATGCAATTTCTTATGAAAACTCCAATAGTTATCAACAATATGTTGCCTTAGGAGAACTAGTGAAAAAGCATCTTTCTTTTAATTGGATTAAAACTAATCAACAAGAGAAAAAAATGCGAAAAGTTCATTATTTTTCAATGGAGTTTTTACTGGGAAGAATGATTACTAATAATTTAATTAATGCTGGGGTTTATGATTTAGTTAAAGAGGCTTTTAGCGACCTTAATCTAGATTTAAACGAAATTGAACATAAAGAATCTGATGCAGGGTTGGGTAATGGTGGTTTGGGCCGGTTAGCGGCTTGTTTTATGGATTCATCATCAGCCCTTGGTCTACCAGTTCATGGTAATTGTTTGCGCTATCGGTATGGGTTTTTTAAGCAATCAATTGAAGATGGCTATCAAGTTGAGTATCCTGATCATTGGCTTAAAGATATTCATGTTTGGGAAATAAGAAGAACAGAAGAAGCGGTAGATATTCCTTTTTATGGCCATATTGAAATAACTTCCAGTAATGGTAGGTTAAAAGTTGAACATAAAAATGCGGAGTATGTTAAAGCGGTACCCTATGATGTTCCGATTGTTGGCTATCTTAATGGTGTGGTCAATACATTAAGGCTTTGGAATACTGAAGCAAGCGATAAACTCCACAATCAAGGGGGGACGTTTTTATACCATAAAAAACTAAGACAAATCTCTGAAATGCTTTATCCAGATGATCAGACAGATGAAGGAAAAATCTTAAGACTTAAACAGCAGTATTTGTTTAGTGCTGCTGGAGTTAATAGCATTTTAAGAAAACATAAAAAAGAATTTAATACTTTAAGAAATTTAGATGAATACGTTGTTTTTCATATCAATGATACTCATCCAACTTTAATTATTCCTGAGATAATGCGAGTTTTGGTTGATGAGGAAGGTTATTTGTGGGAAGATGCTTGGAAGATTACAAAAAATGCAGTTGCTTATACTAATCACACAATCTTATCTGAGGCATTAGAAAAATGGCCAATTAGACTTTTTCAACCTTTATTGCCAAGAATCTATACAATAACCGAAGAAATTAACCGGCGATTTGAACTGGAAATTAAAGATAAATATGGTCCTTTTGCCAAGCAAATCTATGATATGGCAATTATTAAAGACGGTAGCATTCATATGGCTAATTTAGCCATTGTGGGCTCTTTTAGCGTTAATGGTGTTGCAAAACTTCATACAACAATTTTAAAAAGCATCACAATGAAAGATTTTCATGAATTTTTCCCCAATAAATTTAATAATAAAACAAATGGAATTACCCATAGAAGGTGGCTACTGCAGTCAAATCCGCAGTTGGTTGGTTTGCTTGATAAGACGATTGGTAACAATTGGATTTATAATACAAAAGAGTTAGAAAATCTTTATAAATATAAAGACGATGCAAACTTTAAACAAGATTTTCAAGCGATGAAATATGAAAGAAAAGTAATATTAGCTAATAAAATTTATCAGCAAATAGGGGTTAAATTAGATCCAAATTCAATTTTTGATATTCATGTGAAAAGACTACACGAATATAAAAGACAGCTTCTTAATGCCCTTCATATAATGTATCTTTATAATGAGTTAAAAGAAAACCCTCAGATGAGAAACAATTTTCATCCGCAATCGTTTATTTTTGGCGCAAAAAGTGCTCCAACTTATTATTTCGCCAAAAAGATTATTAAACTAATTAATACAATTGCTGATAAAGTTAACAGCGATTTAGAAATATCAAAGTTTATTAAAGTCGCTTTTGTGGAAGATTATAATGTGACATATGCGGAAATAATTATGCCAGCAGCTGATATTAGTGAGCAAATTTCAACTGCATCAAAAGAGGCAAGTGGCACGGGAAATATGAAATTTATGATGAATGGCGCTTTAACTTTAGGTACCTTAGATGGAGCTAATGTTGAGATTAATGAGCTTGTTGGCGATGAAAACATGTTTATTTTCGGTCTTAAAGCAGAAGATGTTACTCAACTAGAAGCATCAAAAGAATATAGGCCATATGAGATTTATCAAAACAATCCGAAATTAAAAAAAGTGATTGATCAATTAACAAATGGTTTTTTTGATAAAGTTGATAAAGACTTATTTTTAGAGATAAGAAAAAGTTTACTTGAGCGTGATCAGTATTACGTGTTAAAAGATTTTGAAGCTTATAAAAATGCCCAAAGAAGGGCAAATGAGCTTTATAAAAATCAAGATTTATGGGTAGAAAAAACAATTATTAATACAGCAAAATCAGGCTTTTTCTCGACAGATAGAACCATTAGTCAATATAATCAAGATATTTGGCATTTAGATAAAATAAAATAAAAACTTGTTGATTTTTTTCAACAAGTTTTTTTTAATGATTAAAAAATTTTTTTAAATAATCCATAATACCCTGGTCTTTATTATTTTTTAAAGTTGTATCATCAGCAACTTCATCTAATAATTTTGAGCCATTAATCATTTTAACGCCTAAACCGCTTGCTTTAAGGAGGTCATAATCGTTTCTGCCATCGCCAAAAGCAATAGTTTTATCCCTTTTAATCCCATAATAATCCGCAATAAGCATTAAAGCATTTCCTTTAGAAGCTTTTTTTGGATAAAGTTCATAAACTGCGTTATTAGCATCTTTGCCCCAACATCTAAATAAAACATTTTCACTTTTATTTAAAATAAAATCTTCAAATTCAAGGTCAAAGTCTTTTTTAACAGCAATCATAAAAACAAAAGGTTCTGGCAAACTAGAGCAATCCAAAGGACCTTCATAAATCTTCGTGTTCTCCAAAAGATGAAAGTAAAATCTTAACCGCTCTTGAGGACGATAAGAGTAAAAATTATCAAAAACACTATAAAATGCTGTAACAATGTGTTTTTCCGCAAACCGGAAGATTGTATTAATTGTTTCTTTTTTAATTGTTTGATGATGTACTTGAAACCCTTTTTCATTCTCGCTACTTATGTATGCACCATTATCAGTTATTAAAGGCGTATTTAATTTTAAGGTTTGATGATACTCTAAAGTAGCTCTGTAAGGTCTTCCAGTTGCTAAAACAATTTTGTGTCCTAAGTCTTGTAAAGACATTAGATAAGCCGCAGTTCTTTGAGGAATCTGCGAGTTTTCATCTAACAGTGTGCCATCTAAATCAAGGGCAATTAAGTATTTTTTCATGATATCACCTTGTTATATTATGGCATAAGTTTGTTGTGATTTCAAACAAAAACGGTTTGTTTTGTTGGAAAGATAATATCTTTATCTTTCTTTGTTGTTTTGGTATAATGATTAAGTAAGGAAGTGATTATTTGATTCTTTCTTTTGATTGGAATAGTTTTTTTGATTGGAAATACTTAATCGTTTTTTTAACAGGAATTCTTTTTGGGTTTCTTTTTATGCTACTTATCTATCTATATTCGGTTTTATTATCCCTTCGGAAAAAAAGAAAATACCGCAAAGAACCTGTTGAAATAGATGAACTGGAAATTGAAATGTTAATTAAAGATGCTCAAAAAGAGTTTAAAAACAAAGAGCTTAGAAAACAAGAAGGTCTAATTAAACATTTAAAAACAACTACTTTTGCTTTATCAGAAGATATTGCTAAAAAGTATTATCCAGTTAGTAAATATCCAATGTTAGAATTATCAGTTGAAGAGTCGTTAGAATTATCAAAATATATTTCCCAAAGAGTTAATGATTTTTTATCAGCAAAACTACTTGCTCCCTTAAAAAGAAGAACAATTGCACAAATCAAAGGAATTTATGATACTAAAGTAAAGATTGAAGAAAGCAAAGTTGTTGAGGTTAGTAAGCAAGTAGGGGCTAAAAGAATAGGAAAAACAGTTTTAGGAGTTGTTAATGCCCTAAATCCTGCGTATTGGGTTAAAAAGTTAACGGTTGATAAATTGTATAATGTGATAATCGTGAAGATGAGTTTGGCTATTATTGCCATAGTTGGTGAAGAAACGTATAAAATTTATTCAAAAAGTGTCTTTAAAAAGCCGGAAGAGCTTGATATTGATATTGATTCTTTATACGACGAGATTATGAAGGAGGAAAAACTTTGAGTTTATTTGGAAGAAAAAAAGTAGAACACGAGCAAGCAGCACTGAGGTTTCCTTTTAAAATCTATCAGTTTTTTAAAATTGAAGGTTTAAAACAAAAACAAAAGCAAAAATACAAACCAACTGAATTTGTTTCACCAATTTTTGGTCTTACAGTTAAAGATGTAACTGCTGTTCCTTATGCCAGCAAAGACACAGGGGATAAAGCTAAACAGTTTGATTTTATTAGAGAAAATCCGTTAGAAGATCAATCAACTTATCAAGAGTTTAAAACAACACTTTTAACCTCTGATAGTCGAAAAGAGATTTTTGGTTCGGATGCAGTTGTTGATAAAACAAGAAAATATGTTGATCCTCGCAAGGGAAGAAAAGGGATTCAAATTCCTTATACAGGTAAAGATATTAAAATGAGTTTTGCTGAAATACCTTTAGAAGAACAAGAAATAGATTTAAAGCCAGTCTTAGAAGAAAAGATAATTAGTAAAGCGCCTTTTGCAGATGAAAAAACAATCAAGCCACAAAAACCTGTGAAAAGCGAAGAAAAGATAATAGATGTTGATTTTATCGAACCAGATGTTGAAGAGGTGAAAACTTATCAACCTGATATAAGTGAACAAACCGAAACCTCTTATTTTAATGAAAGACAAACGCCAAAAGAAAAGGTGCGAAAACAAAGTAAAGGTATTTACCGGTTTCCTTCTGTTGAGATGTTTTCGAAAGTTGATCGCGATCAAAACTCTCGTCCTGATTGGTTAGTTCAACAAGAACAAGCAGTTAATGAAACACTAGCACAGTTTACTGTTCCTGGTAAGGTGCAAAACATTATTAAAGGTCCTACTGTTACAAGACATGAAATTGAACTTGAACCTGGTGTTAATGTTAAATCAGTGTCGAATTTAAAAGATAATTTAATGATGAACCTAGCAGCTACTTCAATTAGAATTGAAGCGCCTATTCCAGGTAAGCCCTATGTTGGTATTGAATTACCTAATGAAGTTAAAGAAATAGTCGCTTTTGGCAATGTTGTTAGCGATAAAAAGTTTATTGAGAATAAAGATAAACCCCTTATGATTGCTCTTGGGGTTGATATTGATGGTAATAATATCTTTGCTAATATTAAAAATATGCCCCACGGATTAGTCGCTGGAGCAACTAATAGCGGTAAGTCGGTATGTGTTAATACGATTATTATGAGTCTTTTGATGAAAAACCATCCTGATGATTTAAAGTTTATTATGATTGACCCTAAAATGGTTGAACTTTCTATATACAATGATATTCCTCATCTAGCAACACCAGTAATAACGGATGCAAAAATGGCTGCTGTGGCTTTAAGTTGGACAGTTGATGAAATGGAAAGAAGGTTTATTAAATTTTTAGATGTGCGGGTTAAAGATTTGGATTCATATAATCAAAAGGCTTTGGTTGATCCGGATATTGATAAGCTGCCTTATATTATTGTAATTATTGATGAGCTTGCTGATTTAATGAGTGTTAGTGCTTCAGAAGTAGAAGACTCCATTCAAAGGCTTGCGCAAAAAGCACGAGCTGCAGGGATTCATTTAATTGTGGCAACTCAAAGGCCCACCACTGATGTTGTTAAAGGAACAATTAAGGCTAATATTTTAACAAGAATTGCATTTAAAGTGTCTTCTTATGTTGATTCAATTACGATTTTAGATAGTGCTGGTGCCGAGCAGTTACTTGGTAGAGGTGATATGTTATTTAAAACTACTGACCGGCCAATTAGATTGCAAGGTGCATTTATTAAAGATAGTGAAATAGAAGCAGTTACTGATTTTATTAAAGCTCAAATGGAGCCAGATTATCTAATTGAATTAGAGGAATTAAAAACTTTTTCTATTAAAAAAGAAACAATGGAAGCTGATGAACTGTTAATTCCAGTTACTAAGTTTGTTGTCACTGAGCAGAGTGCTTCAATTAATATAATTCAAAAGCAGTTTAATATTGGCTTTAACAGAGCCCAGAGGTTAATGGAAATGCTTGAACAACAAGGAGTCGTTTCAGCAAGCGAAGGAACAAAAGCAAGACAAGTATTAATAACCTTAGAGCAACTGGAGAACGAAGAGTAATGAAATTTAGGCAAGCCCAAAAACAAGTTGCTTTAAACCGAAAAGATCAAGCTAATGTTCTAGAAATCCAAAAAGCTTATAAAAGCAAAATTCAAGTTAAACTAATTATTTCTTTAGTTGTTTTTCTTGTTTTGCTTTTGCTAGCGATTGTTTTTGTTCGTTTGGGTGGTGGAAGGTTTTCTAGCGCACAGACAAGAGGGTGGCTGCTAATTTTTTTAATTTTTTTAACATTTACCAATATTGGTGCATTAATTTATATATTCTACGGAGAGCTAAAAGAAAAATATTATGTTTTAGGCTATAAATATTTTGATATTATTCATTTTATTTTAATAATTGCAAGCATAGTTTTTTTCCTTCAAGTATTTATTTTTAAAACCGCATTAGTTGAAGGAAGTTCAATGGAACCAACCCTTCATGAAGGTGATAATGTGTTTGTTTTTCAAACGCATTCGCAGTTTAGAAAAAATCAAATAGTTGTAATGAACGCAGTATTTTACCCGGAGATTAATGATCAAAGTTTTGAGCCAATTAATTCACTTATTGAAAAAAAATATTATGTTAAACGTATTAAGGCAGTTCCTGGCGATTATATAGCTTATTTAGAAACTGAAGATGGTTTGCATCTTTATGTTAATGATGAGTTAATTCAAATAATTACCAATCAATCCTATCAAAAGATTACTAAACATATTATTGATGAAGTAGGTGGCATTATGCCTACTAATAAATTTTTGTTGCTTGGCGATAATGTTGGTGGTTCGAAAGACTCGCGCAGTTTTGGTTTTGTTGATGAAAAAGATATTTTAGGTATTGTTCGATTTAGGTTTTATAAAAGGATAGGTTTTGTTAAATGATTCAATGGTATCCGGGGCATATGGAAAAGGCGAAAAACCAAATAAAGGAATTTGTTAAAGTTGCTGATATTATTTACTTGGTTTTAGATGCTAGGGCCCCAAGAAGTTCTTTTAATCCTGTTTTATTTGAACTGGTTAAACAAAAACCAGTTCTTTATCTATATAATAAAAGCGGTCTTACAGATTTAAATCAACTTAATACTATTTTAAAAATAGATAAAGTGATTGATTATTTGGTAATTGATTCTATTAGCAAAAAAAATATCAACCAAATTAGACCAAAAACCTTAGAAATGTTAGCTCCTTATATTGCAAAAAAACAACAAAGAGGTTATAAAAATATTACTGTTAAAGCCTTAGTTTTAGGTATTCCTAATGTGGGAAAATCCACTTTAATTAATACTTTAGCTGGTAGGAAAATAGCTTCAACTAATAAACTACCTGGTCATACAAGAAGAGTCTCTTGGATTAATATTAAAAAAGAACTTTATTTGCTTGATACTCCTGGCGTTTTATGGCCTAAGTTTGAAGAGGAAAAAGTAGGTTATCATTTGGCGTTATCAGGAGCAATAAAAGAAGAAATTTTAAAAAAAGAAAATCTGTCTTATTATGCTTTTGAGTTTTTATTAAAAAATTATCAAGAGCATCTTTTTAATTATTATCAAATAGACAAAAAAGATAAAATAGCCTTTTTTGAAGAATTAGCAATTAAAAGAGGTTTTTTACAAACCAGTGGAAGAGCTAACTTAGAGCAAGCCTACACTTTATTTTTAAATGATATTAAACAAGGTAATTTAGGTGGGATTTGTTTTGATTGATCTATATTATTATGAAAATGCTAAAAAAGCTTTGGGCTTTAAAAGAATTTGCGGTGTTGATGAGGCTGGAAGAGGTGCTCTTGCGGGTCCGGTAGTAGCTTGTGCTGTTATTTTAAAGGATGATGCGGTTTTAGTTGGTGTTAATGATTCTAAGCTTTTAAGTAAAGAAAAACGCCAAAGATTAGTTAATATAATTAAAGAAAATGCTCTTAGCATTAGTACTTATTTTGTTTATCAAGAAGAAATTGACGCGTTAAATATTTATCAAGCTAGTAAAAAAGCGATGTTAGAAGCGATTAATAATTTAAGCGTTAAACCAGATTATATTCTAACTGATTACATGAATTTAGACGGAAAAACGACTACCGCATTTACAAGCCTTAAAAAAGGTGATCAAAAATCAATTAGTATTGCAGCAGCTTCGATAATTGCTAAAGAAACAAGAGATGATTATATGGAAGAAATGGGCCGGATTTATCCAAACTATGAGTTTGAAAAGCATAAAGGCTATCCGACAAAGGCTCATTTAAATGCGATTAAACTACACGGTATAAGTAAAATACACCGAAAAACATATAAACCAATAAAAAACATTTTAAGTCAAAACAAAATAATTAAATAGCGCGATTGTTATTCGCGTTTTTTGTTGAGGGTAAAAATAATATATATGAATATATATGAAATTAACTTGCTTGACATCAAAAACTTCTCTTAATATAATGCTACTGAAAGGGTGTGTATAAGTTGAAAACACTAATTATCGTTGAATCACCAACTAAGGCAAACACAATTAAAAACTTTTTACCGAAGGATTATGAGGTTATTGCTTCAGTTGGTCATATTCGGGATTTATCGGTAAAGGGTAAGGGTGGCTATGGTCTTGATATTGAGAATAATTTTAAACCAATTTATCAAGTTATCCCTGGAAAACGAAAAACGATTAAAACCTTAGAAGAAAAAGCTAAAAATAAAAATATTCTTATTGCAACCGACCCAGACAGAGAAGGTGAAGCAATCGCTTGGCATATTGCAGAAGTTTTAAAACTTGATCCGAATAAAAATATTAGAATTCGGTTTTATGAGGTAACAAAAAGTGCAATTACCAAAGCTTTAGAAAATCCAACACCAATTGATATGAGTTTAGTTTCATCCCAGGAAACAAGAAGAATTTTAGACCGAATTATTGGTTTTGATTTATCAAAGCTTGTTCAAAGAAAATTAAAATCAACTAGCGCAGGGCGCGTTCAAAGTGTAGCGCTTAAAATGATAACTGATCGTGAACTGGAAATAAAAAAGTTTGTTAAAGAAGCATATTATCTTCTTATTGCTCATTTTGATGGTTTTAAGGCTGATTATATTGAAAATGTGAAAAAGATTAAAGATAAGGTTTATATAGAACAAATTAGTAAGAAAGTAAGCAATCCATTTATTGTTACTAATATAGAAGAAAAAAATCAGTTTCGTTATCCACCATATCCTTACACCACTTCAACCCTACAACAAGATGGGATTAATAGGCTGAGAATGAGCGCTTCAGGGGTAATGCGAGTTGCTCAAAAGCTTTATGAGGGTGTAGCAATTAAAGGTGAGACAATTGGACTGATTACTTATATGAGAACAGATTCTACTAAACTTTCTCCTGATTTTACTAAATCAACTTTAAACTATATTAAACAAACATACGGCAGTGATTTTGTTGGTAAACCAAGGGTTAAAAAATCAGCAAAAAACATCCAAGAAGCCCATGAAGCAATTAGACCAACAAACATTAGTTTTTCGCCTTCTTATGTTAAAGAATATTTATCAAGCAGTGAATATAGACTTTACCAATTAATATATAATCGAACAGTTTCTTCACTGATGAAGGCTGGAACTGATTTAGTTAAAAAGGTTACACTTAATGCAAATGATGTTATTTTTCAGCAAACTTTTACTAAACCTGTTTTTTTAGGATACCGGATTTTATCAAGTTTTAATTATGAGGAAAAAGCTTTTGAGTTTAACTATCAACTTAACGACAAGATAGACAGTAAAAAAGTTGAGATTGAAGAAAAGTTTACGGAACCGAAAAAAAGATATACAGAGGCTAGTTTAATCGATGAATTAGAAAAACTTGGAATAGGTAGACCATCGACATATGCGGAAACAACAAGAAAAATTATTTCGGTTGGTTATGTGAAAAAAGAAAAAAATGCCTATATTCCCACTGAACAAGGAATGTTGACTTCAAGTAGTTTAAATGATTATTTTAGTTCTTTTATTAATACGACTTATACATCGAAAATGGAAGAAGAACTTGATTTAGTTGCGCAAGAAAAAAGAGAAAAAAATGAAGTACTTACTAATTTTTATCAAGCCTTTAAGCCAATGTTAGAAAAAGCTAATACTAATATGCCTTATGCTAAAATTAAAAAGGAAATAAAGTTAGTTGGTAAACTGTGCCCTGTTTGTGGAAAACAACTTGTTTACCGTCAAAACAGAAAAGGCGAAACTTTTATTGCCTGTAGTGGCTATCTTGATAAAAAAAGCTGTAAATATACACAGACAGTTGATTCCTAATTATTCTCTTTACAATAAGTTACAATTGTGATAATATTTATATAAGTTTAGTTCAAGTAGCTAAACTTGTTCGTATATATTTATACGATCCCCCCCTAAAGAATCCTAAGTAAAGTTATTTGCTTAGGATTTTTTATATATCGCAAAAATAATAATTTTGTTTATGATATAATATGTAATGGTAAACAAATAAGATGTGTTGAGGTATTTTATGGGTATATTTTCACTGTTTAAATCAAGAAAAAAAAAGAAAAATGATAAATATAGTTTAGGTCTTCATAAAACAAAAAAGACATTAGGAAATCTTAAAGATGTTTTAAAGAGCAGTCAAAAAGTTGATGAGCATTTATTCAATGAAATTGAAGAAGTTTTAATAATGGCTGATATTGGTGTTGAGATGACTTTGCTTTTTATGGAAAAGATAAAAAAGCAACAAACTTTAAAGCAAATAACTGATCCTTTAATGCTCCAAGAGATAATAGTTGATGAA
Organism: uncultured Acholeplasmataceae bacterium; assembly: GCA_964552625.1. Lineage (GTDB taxonomy): Bacteria > Bacillota_I > Bacilli_A > Acholeplasmatales > UBA5453 > UBA5453. The sequence goes on from CAZKGV010000008.1 coordinate 54,417, forward strand.
ATGTTTAATCTTTATTTAGAAGGCGAGATTATTAAAAGTGATATAGAGTATCAAAAAGGTGATATTAACGTTTATATGTTTGTGGGAGTTAATGGTTCAGGAAAAACAACTTCAATTGGAAAACTTGCTAAAAGATTTAAAGATGATAACAATAAAGTCCTGCTGATTGCTGCTGATACATTTAGGGCTGGCGCGATTGGTCAGTTAGAAATATGGGCAAAAAGAGCAAATGTTGATGTTTTTAAAAAAGACGCTGGCGCTGATCCTTCAAGTGTTATCTACGATGGTTTGGAGTTGGCTAAAAAAGAAAATTATGATTGTGTTTTAATAGATACTGCCGGGAGGCTTCATAATAAAGAATTTTTAATGAAGGAACTGGCAAAAATGCGAAGAGTAATTGAAAAGGTTATTACTTATGGGCCAAAAGAAACACTTTTAGTTATTGATGCGACAACTGGTCAAAACGGAATTAAGCAGGCTGAGGTTTTTAAACAAGCAACAACTGTTACTGGTATTGTTTTAACTAAACTAGATGGAACCGCAAAAGGCGGAATTGTTATGGCAATTAAGCACTTATATAAACTGCCAATAAAGTTTATTGGTTTAGGTGAGGCAATTGATGATTTAGTTGACTTTGATATTGAAGAATATATTTATGGCCTTTTCGGTGATTTTTTTGGAGAATAAAGATGGTTAAATTGCAACAAATTTCTTATTATAATGACTTATATGATTTATATAATAAACTATTGACTGAAAAACAGGGCAAATATTTTGTTATGTATTACCAAAAAGACTATAGTTTAAAAGAGATTGCTGATTATTATCATGTTTCTCGTAATGCGGTTTATGATTTAATAAAGGTTACCAAAGTAAAACTTGAGCAATTTGAAAAAGCTTTAAACTTATATAAAAATAAAAATGAAAGAAAGTATTATTTTGATCAATACCAGCAAACAAATGATGAAAAATGGTTAGAAAAAATAATGCAAATAGATGATACTTATGGCATTTGAAAGTCTATCACAACGCCTACAAATGGCTTTAAGAAGAATAACCGGAAGAGGAGCCTTAAATGAAAAAGACATTGAAGTAATGTTAAGAGAAATAAGGCTTTCTTTGCTGGAGGCTGATGTTAATTTAAAAGTTATTCGGACTTTTTTAAATAATGTCAAAGAAAAAGCTTTAGGTGAAAAGATTTTAAAAGGCCTTAACCCCTCGCAGCAAGTAGTAAAAGTTGTTCATGAACAGCTTACTCTAGCAATGGGAAAAGAAACCGTAGGTCTTAATTATAAAATTAACGATTTATCAGTTTTTGTGCTTGTAGGTCTTCAAGGAACTGGTAAGACAACTGCAGTTGGTAAACTAGGGCGTTTTATTGAGAAAAATGAAGCAAAAAAAGTGCTGTTTATCGCCGCTGATATTTACCGGCCAGCTGCGGTTGAACAGCTTATAACTTTAGGTAAACAAACCGGTATTTTTGTCTACAGCGAACAAAATAAGAAAGCTTTGGATATTGTTAAAAAAGGTCTAGTTTATGCTAAGGAAAATAAATACGATGTCGCAATTATTGATACGGCGGGAAGACTGGAAATCGATGATCAAATGATGCAAGAGTTGGCAGATATTAAAAAGGTTGCAAAACCTGATGAGATATTGTTAACAGTTGATGCGATGACTGGACAAATTGCAGCTGATGTTGGTCTGGCTTTTCATCAAAGATTAGGTTGCACGGGTGTAGTTATGACAAAACTTGATGGCGATACCAGAGGTGGAGCAGCTTTATCAATTCGCGGTGTTGCCGGAATTCCAATTAAGTTTTCTTCTAGTGGCGAAAAGCTTGATTCGCTAGAAGTTTTTCATCCTGACCGGATGGCTCAACGTATTTTAGGGATGGGTGATGTGCTTACATTAATTGAAGAAGCCAGTCAAAATATTAGCGAAGATGAAGCAATGTCGCTAATGGAAAAAATGATGAGTGGTAACTTTAACTACAATGATATGTTAAAACAATTTAAAATGATAAAAAGAATGGGTTCATTAGCGAGAATTTTTGGTTTTATTCCCGGACTTGGGAAACTTAAAAAGCAATTATCTGATATTGATGATAAACAAATATATCGAATTGAAGCCTTAATACGTTCAATGACAAAAGAAGAACGAAGAAATCCAGAATTAATTGCGAAATCTTCAAGAAGAAGAATTAGAGTTGCCAAAGGATCTGGGATGCATGTTAGCGATGTGAATAAGCTGATTGAATCTTTAAATCAACAAAAACAAATGGCGACACAAGCCGTTAATGCTGGTCCTAATATGCCAACAAGTATGCCAACAAAAAGACGGAAAAAAGGCAAAGGAAAAAACAAAGGTAGATTTAGATATTAAACCCAATTTTAATGGGTTTTTTTCTTGAAAAGTTATCCACAAAAATGGTGGAAAAAAAACACATCTTTTTATGATAGAATAGTTACAAGGAGTTTAAATGAATTTATGAACAAGCTGATTTTAATTGATGGTAATTCTTTATTTTTTCGAGCATATTATGCGACTGCTTACCGTGGTGGTGAGCTAATGAAAAACAAAGAAGGCGTTTATACTAACGCTCTTTTTGCATTTGTTAATATGATTGAAAAGATTCTAGAAGAACCGCACAGCCATATTTTAGTAGCATTTGACACTGATAAACCAACTAAAAGACATCTTGCTTATGAAGACTATAAAAAGGGTAGAGAAAAAATGCCAGAAGAAATGGCTGTTCAAGTGCCATTGATTCATGAGTATTTAAAACATATGGGAATTAGCGATTACGCTCTTGCTGGTTATGAAGCTGATGATATTATCGGTACGTTAGCAGAAAAAGGTAGTGCTGATTTATTGGTTGAAATATATTCTTCTGATAAAGATTTACTGCAGCTGATAAACGATCATGTAACAGTTAAATTAATTAAAAAAGGGATGAGTGACTTAGAAGTTATGACTCCAAAAACATTTTATGAAACATATTTAATTGATCATAAGTATATGGTAGATTTAAAAGCTTTGATGGGTGATAGCTCAGATAATATTCCTGGTATTCCCGGAGTTGGCTTAAAAACGGCAACTAAATTAATTCAAACTTATGGGAACTTAGATAATATTTTTGCCCATCAAGAAAAAATCAAAGGTAAACTAGGAGAATTAATTAAAACAGAAGAAGCAAAAGCTAGACTTTCTTATGATTTAGCGCAAATTGATACAAACGTCCCCCTAGAAATTAAACTTGATCAAATAAAAAGAAAAAAAGTTAATACGAAAGAGTTGATTGAGTTTTATCAGAAAATGGATTTGCATTCTTTTATTAAAAAGATGCAAACCGATGACTATGATTTGTTTTCGATGTTTGATGAAAAGGAAGAATTATTATATGAAGTTTTAACAGAAAAAAGCGATATTAAGAAAATATTAAAACCAAATTTAGCAATTCATTTAGAGTTTTTTGAGACTAATTACCACAACTCAAAGCTGCTTGGTTTTGGGATAAGCGATGGGTTAAAGCATTATTATATTGATGCAGATGTGGCTTTAAGCTCAAAAGATTTCACTGATTATTTAGCTAGTGATATTCCTAAAATTACTTTTGATTATAAAGCATTTAAAGTTGCGATGAAATGGCAAGGATTTGATTTAAACGGTGTTTTTTATGATATGCTGTTAGCTAGTTATTTATATTATTCACAAATAGCAAAATCTGATTTTAAAATTATTTGTTTAACATTTGATTATCATGATGTTGAATACGATGATACTATTTATGGTAAGGGAAGAAAAAGAAAAGTTCCCAATGATGATATTTTAAGAGCTCATATTATTAGTAAGGCTAAGGCTATTTATGTTTTAAAAGATGTAATTTTAGATTATCTAAAAAAACGTGAGCAAATAAAGTTAAATGACTTAGAAATAAAAGTAGCAAATGTGCTTGCTTTAATGGAGTATCAGGGGATATTAGTTGACCTAGATGAACTGGCAAGTCAAAAGGAGAAATTATATCAAAGAATAACTGAGCTTGAAGAAAAAATCTATGAGTTAGCCGGGATGCAATTTAACATTAAAAGTCCTAAACAGTTAGGGGAGGTTTTATTTGAACATTTAGAATTGGAAACCTTTAAAAAGACAAGGACTAAAAATTATTCAACGAATGCTGAGGTGCTTAATTTCTTAAAAGATAAGCATCCGGTTATTAAATATATTATTGATTACAGACAGTTAACCAAGCTTTACTCAACTTATATTGAAGGAATTGAAAACACCTTGTTTGCCGATAATAAAATTCATACTATTTATGCGCAAGCCCTAACTTTAACAGGTAGACTTTCTAGTATAGAACCAAACCTACAAAACATTCCTGTTAGAACTTTAGAGGGTAAAGAAATTAGAAAACTATTTATTGCCAGAGATGGTTATACGCTTTTAAGTGCTGATTATTCGCAAATTGAATTGCGTGTTTTAGCCCATATGAGTCAGGCAAAAGCATTACTTCAGGATTTTAATAACGATCAAGATATTCACGTGCAAACAGCAATGAAAGTTTTTGGCACAAAAGAGGTTAGCCCATATGAAAGATTTCGGGCAAAAGCGGTTAATTTTGGGATAATCTATGGGATTGGCGCTTGGAGTTTGGCTGAAGATATTCAAACCACTGTCCCGGAAGCTCAAGCGTTTATTGATAAGTATTTTACTGTTTATCCAGAGATAAAAACATTTATGGATAAAACTGTTTTATTTGCCAAGGAAAATGGATTTGTTACAACCATTATGAACAGAAGAAGGTATATTCCTGAACTGAAAAATTCTGTTTTTTCTGTCAAAGAGTTTGGTAAAAGAACGGCAATGAATGCTCCAATTCAAGGTAGTGCAGCTGATATTATTAAAAAAGCGATGGTTGATCTAGCGGATTATATCAGTAAAAACCAAATGCAAAGTAAAATCTTGTTGCAAGTTCATGATGAGTTAATCTTAGAAGTTCCTAACAATGAATTAGAAAGGATGAAAAAAGTGGTACCAGAGATAATGGCTAACGCATTTAGTTTAGATGTTAAACTCAAAACCAACTGTCAAACAGGCAGTTCATGGTATCACCTAGATTAATATGCCTGAGTTACCAGAAGTTAGAGTAGTTGCGGCCTTTTTACGGCAAGAAATCAAAAATCAAATAATAAAAGATGTAATTGTATATTACCCAAAAATGATTGCGGAAGAAGTTAGATTAAAGTTAATTAATCAAAAGATAAAAGATATTAAAACCTTAGGTAAATATATTATCATTGAGCTTACAGATTATAATCTTATTTCCCATCTAAGAATGGAAGGAAAGTATTATTTAGCTAAGCAAAAAGAGCTTTCAAAACACGATCATGTTATCTTTAGGTTTAAAAATAAAGAAATTCGTTATAATGATACTAGAAAATTTGGCACGTTTGATTTAAAAAAGAAAAACCAAACTTATACAACTAAGCCATTAAGCTTGGTTGCGCAAGAACCTTTTACAATTAATATTGATACATTTTATGAGCGCTTATTAAAAAGCGGTGCTCCGCTTAAAAGTATTTTGCTAAATCAAAAAATAATTGCTGGTATTGGTAATATTTATGCTGATGAAATATGTTTTTATGCAAGAATTCACCCGCTAAAAAAAGGAAAAGAATTAACAAAGCCAGAAGCAGAAAAGATTTTAAAAGGCAGTAAAGAAATTTTAACTGCTGCTATAAAAAAAGGTGGCACAACATTGCATTCTTTTTCCAGCAATGATAAAGTAGGGTGGTTTTCTTTGGATTTAATGGTTCATGGTCGTTATGAAAAACCATGTAAGATTTGCAAACAAAATATTAATAAAATAAAAATTGGAGGAAGAACGACTTATTTTTGCGATAATTGTCAAAAAAGATAGCTTATGAAAGTAATAGGAATAACCGGTTCAATCGGTACAGGTAAAACCTTGGCTGGCAACTTTTTTAAAGAAAAAGGTTATGTGGTTTTGGATGCTGATTATATTAACCATCAACTTTTAAAAGAAAAAGAAGTTATTAAAAAAGTTAATGAGCTTGTCTTTGGGATTAAATCTGAAAAACTTGACAAAACAAAAGTTGCTGCAGTAATTTTTAGTAACAAAGAAATAAAAGCAAACTTAGAAAGTTATCTTCATCCGCTTATTTTAAAAGAAATAAATTCTCAAATAGCAGTTTTAAATGAGAAAGTAGTATTTATTGTTGTGCCGTTACTTTTTGAGGCAAAGTTTAATTTAATTTGCGATTATGTTTTATTTGTTTATGCTGATATGGATAAACAAATAAAAAGAATTCAAAAACGTGATAATTTAAGTGAAAAAGAAATTAAAATGCGCATTGAAAGTCAAATGCCAAGCAAAGAAAAAGCATTATTAAGCAATTATGTAATTGATAATAATCAAACAGAAAAACAAACAATTAATCAACTAAAAAGATGGTTAAAAGACTATAAAAGGAGGCTAAAACATGGCAATTTATAAAACAAGTGAAAATGCTAAAGATGAGCGTTTATCAACAAATTGGTATCAAAATAACTATAAGGAATGTAGTGAGGCGGTAAGAAAGGTTTGTCTGGCTTATGGTTATGAGCTGGTTCATCAAGATGACACATATGGTGAGTTTATTTTTGCTCGTCCCAAAGACACTTTAGATGTAAAAATAATCTCACTAACTAAAAGAGAAACAGCAATTGATTTTATTATTAATTCCAAACTCTTTTTAGATCTAGGTAGATCAAAAGCGGTTATTCAAGATTTATATGAAAGATTAAAGCGCGAGTTAAGATTTTTGAAAAAATAGGTGAGATATGAACCAAAAAAGTTTTTGGTTGATGAGTAGTAGCTTAATTTCTAGTGAGGATACAAAAACGCTGGCGTTGTTGTATCAACCTTTAATTGGAACAAGTAGTTTTGGCATTTATTTAATGATGATAAACCTTATTGATAAAACCAAACTACAAACCGATGTTTATCCTTTGCAGATGTTATATGATTTGCTTAATATGAATGAAGAAGCATTTAACAGTAACATTAACAAACTCGAAGCGATAGGCTTACTTACAACCTACGAAAAAGATGATATTTATTTATTTAGGCTGAATATGCCATTAAGGGCAAGACAGTTTTTTCTTGATGGGGTTTTAGGCTCATTTTTAAAAAGTGAAATTGGTGAGGAAAACTTTAATTTGCTTTTTAATGAATTTAGCGTGCCAGAGATAAGTAAAAAAGGTTATAAAAATGTTACTAAGGCCTTTGATGATGTTTATACAATTAAGCCATTTGAAACAATAAAAAGCGAAAAGTTTATTTTAGGAAGGAAAAACGGCGGCGGAATCATTATTAAAGATGCTTTTGACTTTGATAGTTTGTTTGAAATACTACCAATAAGACTGAAAAAAAGGCGCCTTTATACGAAAGGTGTGTTATCACAAATAGCCTCTGTGATGTATGTTTATAATTTTTCTAATCAAGAAATTATTAGTATTTTATCCAAAGCATATGATGAAAAGCACGCTAAGTTTTACTCAGAAAGAATAGCGCTTATTTCTAGTCAATATTATAAAAAAGAATATGGAGAAAATATAATTGCGGTTGAAAAGAAACAAGTAAGTGATGCAAATATTGACCTTTCTTTGATTAGACCTCAAGATATTATTACTCTTTTTGGTCAAAAAATGACTAATCAAAGTTTTGCTCTTGACACTATTAGGCAGTTTATTGATCGTAATTCTGTAGATATTGGTTTAATTAACGCAGTTATTTTAGTCTCTCTTAAGTATAATGACCAACTACCTTCCCTAAATTATTTAGAAAAAGTATTAGCTGATTGGCTGGCAAGAGGAATTAAAACAGGTGTGGAAGCACTGCCGCTTTTAAGTCACGCAGAAAAGCGGAAAAAGGCTGTAACTAAAAGAAAAAAACCAGGTATTGGTGGGGAAGAACCAGCTTGGTTAGATGAGATTATCGAGTCGCTTTGGGAGGATGAATTAAAATGACTTTAAAAGCGTATTTAAAAGAAATAAAAGAATTTGAGGAAACAAAAGATCTTAAACTAGAACCTCATGAGATTATAACGGTTTATCAGTATGTTAAAGCGAAAAAAGCTTTTAATCCGGATGATCCTAATCTTTTGTATGAACCAATTTTAAAGTTTGATCCAATTAGAATAGAATATGCACCTTCGCTTGCTTTTCAGCAAGCAATTGATAAAGAAGCTAAATTAAAAAACATTGATACAAGCTATCATAATGATTATATAATTGATGCGACTTTAGAAGAGTTTTCTTTACTTGATGAGCAAAGAAATGAAGCCATTAGATATGCAAAAGAGTTTATTGAAGCCTTTGAAAAGAAAAGATTTATTAAAGGTCTTTATTTATACGGTCAAAACAGAACTGGAAAAACATTTTTATTATCAGCTATTGCCAATGCACTTTCTAGTAAAAATGTGACAATAGTTTTTGCTTATGTTCCTGATTTAATTAGAAATATACACAGCAGTATCGGTGATGGTTCGGTGGAAGAAAAAGTTAAGAATCTAAAAAGTTGTGAACTTCTTGTTTTAGATGATTTAGGGAGTGCGTTTATGAGTACTTGGTTTCGCGATCAAATCTTTGGGCCGGTTATTCAGTATCGCTTAAGTGTGGGACTACCAGTTTTAATATCTTCTAATTTAGATCTACAAAGCTTAACGACATCTTTTATTGATCCTAATGTTGCTAATGATAAATATAATGCTGTGAGAATTGTTGCTCGAATTGCTGAGTTAACTACTCCGATTCCTTTGAGTTTAAGCCGGTATAAAAAAAATTGACTATTTTTCATAAAGTGATATAATAAATTATGAAATGCGTTGGTAAGGACAAAAACGATTAGCAAAAAGCGATGTGAGATGGTGAGAGTCACAAAATAATCCAATACTACCTTACAAGCAGCCTTTAATCAAGTGCCGTATGATCTGCGTTAAAGATAATGAGGGCTAGTTTTTAACTAGAACTAAGGTGGTACCGCGAATTCTCGTCCTTAGGTTTTCTTAAGGACTTTTTTTTATTTAAAAAAGGAGGTTTTATTATGAAACTAGTATTACCTGATGGCAGTATTATGGAAGTTAAAAAGGGCATTACACCTTCCCAAATCAGTCAAAATATTTCCATGAGTTTGGCGAAAAAAGCTGTTGGTGCAGTTTTAAATGAAAGATTAATTGAACTTGATTATCCGATTAATGAAAAGGGCAGTTTTAAAATTTTGACCAAAACTGATAAACAAGCGTTTTATTTGCTTAACCACTCAGCAGCTCACCTAATGGCAGAGGCAATTAAAGATTTATATCCACAAGCAAACTTCGGGGTTGGACCAGCGATTGCGGAAGGTTTTTACTATGATGTTGATTTTTATGATCAAATAATAAGCGATAAAGACTTAGCAGTAATTGAAGAGAAAATGGCACAGCTAAGCTTAGAAAACAAGAAAATAAAACGTCAAGAAGTTAGTTTTAAAGAAGCTTTGGAAATCTTTAAAGATGATCCTTATAAACTGCAAATGATTAATGAATTAGAAGATCAAGTTATTACTGTTTACAAACAGGGTAATTTTATTGATTTATGTAGAGGTGGTCATCTAGCTCATACAGGTTTGATTAAACATTTTAAACTCTTAAGTGTAGCAGGTGCTTATTGGAAAGGTGATTCTAATAATAAAATGCTAACAAGAATTTATGGGGTGGCATTTTTCTCGAAAAAAGAGCTTAATGAACATCTTTTAATGTTAGAAGAAAGAAAACAAAGAGATCACCGCAAACTAGGTCGTGAGTTAGGGCTTTTTATGCTTTCAAGTCAAGCTGGTGCAGGATTGCCTTTTTGGCTTAAAAATGGCGCAACCATTAGAAGAATAATTGAAAGATATATTACTGATAAAGAAATATCGTTAGGTTATGACCATGTTTATACGCCTGTTTTAGCTAACAGCGAATTATATAAAACAAGTGGCCACTGGGAACATTATCAAGATTCAATGTTTCCGCCCATGGATATGGGTGATGGTGAGGTTGTTGTTATTAGGCCAATGAACTGTCCGCATCATATGTTAATCTATAAAAGCGAGCCTCATTCTTATAAAGAACTGCCAATTAGAATAGCCGAACTTGGGATGATGCATCGTTATGAAAAATCAGGGGCTTTATCCGGATTGCAGCGCGTTCGTGAAATGACACTTAATGATGCGCATATCTTTGTCAGGCCTGATCAAATTAAAGAAGAGTTTATTCGCGTTATGGATCTTTTAAAGGAAGTTTATGAAGATTTTAAAATTACAGATTATTATTTTAGGCTTTCCTACCGTGATCCACTTAATAAAGAAAAGTATTTTGATGATGATAAAATGTGGCAAGAAGCAGAACAGGTTTTAAAAAGTGTTGTTGATTCCCTTGATGTTGAGTATGAAGAAGCAGTTGGTGAAGCAGCCTTTTATGGTCCAAAGCTTGATGTTCAAGTAAAAACTGCTACAGGTATGGAAGAAACACTTTCAACGATTCAAATTGATTTTTTATTGCCTAATCGGTTTAATCTAACTTATGTGGGAGAAGATGGAAAAGATACGCATGTGCCGGTTGTAATTCACCGTGGCATCGTCTCAACAATGGAGCGGTTTGTTGCTTATTTAACAGAAGAATACAAAGGAATTTTCCCGCTTTGGTTATCACCAGTGCAGGTTGTTGTTATTCCAGTAAATGTTAATGTTCATAGCGATTACAGCAAAAAGATTAATGATCTTTTACTGGCAAACGGCTTTAGAAGCGAGCTTGATTTACGCAATGAAAAGTTAGGTTATAAAATCAGAAGTCAGCAAACTAAAAAGATTCCTTTTGCGTTAGTAATTGGTCAAAAGGAGATGCAAGAAAATGTGGTTACTTACCGAAAATATGGATCAAGTGAACAAATTACAATAAAAACTGAAGAGTTTATCGAACTTATGGAAATAAAGGTAAAAAACAAAGTTTAAGGCGCTCGATAAAGCGCCTTTGTTCTGGGTTGTTAATTGATATGCTATAATAAAAAATGAGGTGATTTTCATGGTTAGTTATGATGAATTAAAAAAACAAATAGAAGCTTTAATTGATCCGGGTTACAACAAAACTATTGGCGAGGTTAAAGGACTTAAAAAACTTGTGGTTGGTCCTACGGGAATAGTTGAAGTTGAGATTGCTTTAAAAGTGCTTGATAATCAAGATCAAACAAATTTTAAAATTGAGTTAAATAAATTAGTAAAACTAAAACTAAATTTTCCGGGAATTAAAAGCCGGTTTGTTTTAAATGATTTTATGATAAAAGGTGAAAAGAAAATTACTTATATCGGCATCGCCTCAGGTAAGGGCGGAGTGGGAAAGTCAACTGTTACAGCAAATTTAGCTTATGCGCTTAGTTTGCTTGGTAAAAAGGTTGGAATTATTGATGCAGATGTATACGGAGCCAGCATTGCTGATATTTTTGATATTGCTGATCAAAGGCCAACATCAGGAACAGAAGATAAAATGATTCCGCCAAAGGCTTTAGGAATTGAGATTATCTCAACAAACTTTTTTATTGAAAAAGATCAACCAGTAATGTGGCGAGGACCGATGTTAGGAAAACTACTTAATCATTATTTTTATGGTGTTTTATGGCAAGAGGGAATTGATTATGTATTAGTTGATTTGCCACCAGGAACAGGTGATACCGCTCTTGATATTCAAAAATATGCTCCACAAACAGAAATGATTATTATAACTACTCCCCATTTAAATGCCTCAAGTGTTGCGTTAAAGGCTGGTTTAGGGGCGAAAAAGATAGGTCACAAACTTTTAGGTGTAGTTGAGAATATGAGTTATTATCTAAATCCAGTTAACCGGGAAAAAGATTATGTATTTGGTCAAGGTGGTGGCCTATTAATTAGTCAGAAACTTGAAATACCACTGTTGGCGAGTATACCGCTTAATGCACCAAAAAAGGGAAGTTTATATAAACAAGATGAAGCGATTGGTCAAATATTTTTAAAACTAGCAGAAAAGGTTATTAGTTTACTGTAAAGGATAAAATGCCTTTTTTCCCAATAAAAGTAAAATTAGGGGAAACTGACATTTTTTTGTCTATTTATTAAAAAAATGCATTAAGAATAAATAATAGTTAAGAAAATATGTAAAAATGTTTTAAAATATCGAAAAACCGTGTTATAATACAAGCGGTGATAAAAATGTTAAAAAGAAAAATAACAGCCAGGTTTAGGCAGTGGAAAAGCAGTAAAAATAAAACGGTACTATACTTAAAGGGGCCAAAAGGGGTTGGAAAAACTGTTTCGCTTTTGGAGTTTGCCAAAGAAAATTATGAAAATATAATTTATCTTAATTTTCAAACCCATCCAATTTATCGTTCGATTTTCTTTTTTGGTTTGGATATGGCAACGTTAACTAAACAAATCACCTTAAAGTTACGTAATAATAAGCTTGTTCCTGATAAGACTTTAATTATTTTAGATGAAATTCATCTTTGTCCAAATGCTCGTATTGCCGCAAAAACCTTTGTTTATGAAGGAAAACTTGATTGTGCAATTGTTAGTTCTTATGCTGGCGCTAAAATTGATAAATTTGATCCTAAACCAGAGCCACATGAGTTTTACTTAAAGATGAATAGTCTTGATTTAGAAGAGTTTTTATGGGCTAATGGAATTAGTGAAAAAACAATTTTAGAAGTAAAAAGGCATTTTATTGATCAAAAGGCTATCCCGATTGCTCTTCATGAGCAGTTTATGAATCTTTTTAAAGAGTATATGGTTGTTGGTGGTATGCCTTTGGTTGTTAAAGGTTTTGTTAGTAATCATGATTTTAGTGAGGTTTTAAGAGCCCAGCAAAAGATTTTAAGAGCATATGAACAAAGTGTTGATTTCCATTTGAAAAAAACTGACCGAAAAAAGGTTAGACAAACTTTAAGTTCAATTGATGCTCAGTTAATTAAAGAAAACAAAAAGTTTCAATATGGAGTTGTTGAAGATAAGGGAAATGCTCGAAAATTTGAATCATCAGTTTTGTGGCTTTATGATGCTGATATTATTAATATATCATTTCAGTTAGAAGCTCTTAGTCTTCCCTTTAATAAACATGCCAGATATGATATTTTTAAAGTTTATTTTAAAGATGTTGGTCTTTTAACTTCAAAATTAGGTTTTTCTGCTCAACAAGCCATTATTGATGGTAATTTTAACGTTTATAATAGTGCAATTTTAGAATCTGTAATTGCTGATTTACTAGTGAAAAATGAGAAAAGATTGTTTTATTATACAAAAGGGACAACTTTGAACATGGAGTTTATGATTCAAGTTGGTGATAATGTTGCTGCTTTATCAGTTAATGATGCTGATAATACAAAAGCAAAAGCTTTAACCTCACTTTTTGATAATCATAATCTTAAATTAGGGATAGAGCTGACTAAAGATAATTTAGAGATTAAAAATAAGTTGCATCGTTATCCGCTTTATTGTGTAATGTTTTTATAGAAAGGAAATAGTTATGTTTGATTGGTTATTAGGACAGCCCATATGGTTACTTGCTGTTATGGGAGGACTTTTTATTTACTTAGCAACCACTTTTGGGGCATCTTTTGTGTTTTTGTTTAAAAAAATTGATGATAAACTTTATGCGCTAATGTTAGGTTTTGCTTCAGGGATTATGATTGCTGCATCTTTTTGGAGTCTAATAATGCCAGCTTTAGAGATTTCAAAAGAGCAAAACATGATTCCTTGGTTAGTGGTTGCGATTGGTATTTTAGTTGGCGTAGTATTTTTATATTTGTTTGATAAAATTTTGCCCCACGTTCACTTTGGGGATCATAAACCTGAGGGTATTAAAACAAAATGGTCAAGAATTAGACTTTTAATATTATCGATTACTCTTCATAATATCCCCGAAGGTCTTGCTGTTGGGGTGGCGATTGGGGCAGTTGGTGCTATTTCTAGAATCGGTGGTGATGCTTCTGCGGCTTTAGTTGCAGCGATTGCTGTGACAATTGGAATTGGCATTCAAGATATTCCCGAAGGCGCAGCGGTTTCAATTCCTTTAAGACAAGAAGGAGTTAGTCGTTCGAAAGCATTTTTCTACGGACAAGCAAGTGCTTGGGTTGAACCGATTTTTGCAGTCGTTGGTGCACTTTTAGTTCAAGTAGTAAAAACAATTCTACCTTACGCTTTAGCTTTCTCAGCAGGAGCGATGATATTTGTTGTTGTTGAAGAATTAGTTCCAGAAGCCAGAAACAGAAGCACCAATACTGGAGCGCATTATTCAACATGGGGCTTTACTCTTGGTTTTATTATTATGATGATTTTAGATGTTGCTTTAGGGTAAACTCTTTGCCACTTAATCCATATTTGAAGTGGGAGTTTTCTTGTTGAAAGGTGATAAAAAAGTGGAGATTAAAAAACCTGATTACCAAAATTCAATTATTAATCTTTCCGCAAGTATTTTAAAATACTATAATTGTTTTATTGAGTACAAAAGTCAAAAATTAGTTGATAATTATTTAAATAGTAAAAAGTATAATCATGTTATTTTAATGGTCTTAGATGGACTTGGAATAAATATTATTAACAAACATTTAAGGAAAACAGATGGCCTTAGTAAAAACTTAAAAGGGATTATTACAAGCGTTTTTCCCTCTACTACTGTAGCAGCAACGAACGCTATTTTATCTGCTAAACCCCCTTTTGTGAGCGGCTTTGTTGGCTGGATGCAGTATAATAAATTTGATGATGCTGTTGAAGTTGTTTTTTTAAATGAGAATTATTATTACCCAGCAAAAAAACTAACAACTAGTTTAAATAAAATACTAGCCTATGATAATATTGTTACATTAATTAAAAAAGCAAACAAAGATTTAAAAACAGAAATGATTATGCCCCCCTTTTACAAGCCAGGCTATGAGTCGTTTGATGAACAACTAGATAGGCTTTTAATGATTACTAAAGGAGAAAAATCGTTTAGTTATTGTTATTGGACAGAACCTGATACAACGCTTCATGAGTATGGCATTAAAGCAGAACAAACAAGAAAAGTTGTCCAAGCATTAAATAGATCATATGAGCGGTTTATCAAAGAAATAGATGATGATGTTTTAGTGATAACAACTGCAGATCATGGTTTTATTGATATTAAAGAAATTGATCTTTTTAAATACGAAGATGTTGTGGCTACTTTTTCTAAAAAACCATCAGTTGAACCTCGCGCTTTAAGTTTTTTTATTAAAGAAGATAAAAAGGATGTTTTTGTTGCCTTATTTAATAAGTATTTTCAGCCTGGATTTCTGCTTTTAACAAAAAAAGAACTTTTTCAATCAGAGTTATTAGGTTATGGAGAAAAACATGCTTTATTAGATGATTTTATTGGTGATTATTTAGCAATTGCAACAGGAAATAAATCATTTAAACTATCAGCATCTCAATCATTTAGAGCTACGCATGCAGGGCTTACAAAAAGTGAGATGGAAGTTCCCTTGATTATTAATCATTAAAGTGATAAAAGAAACAATAGACTATGATATAATTAGATGAAAGGATGAGATAATATGTCGTGGCACGATGAATCAAGAATTATTGGTGAAAAGGTGATAATAAAAAATGAAAAAGAAATTGGAGTTATTACAAGAATTGATTATCATCGCAAACTAGTTTTTGTGCTGTTTAAACGATTAAGAGAAGAAGCATATCCTTATCCTGAAGCAATAGAACAAGGATATTTAACTGTTAAACTAAGTAAAAAATAAGCTATGGTTAATGTTTATATCTTAAAAACAATCAAAGATGCAATCAAATATATTAACTTAGTAAATAGCGATTCTAAAAAAAGAATTTTAGATTATCAAGATAAAATGAAGCAAAACCAGATGATTAGCGCTGAATTGCTTCTTTATTATGCATTGGCTGAACATAATGTTAAAACACCAAAGATTGTTTATAAACCTAAACCAACTCTAATAAACAGTGATTTTTATATTTCTAAAGCTCACAGTGATGATTATGTAATGGTGGCGGTTAGTAATTATGATGTTGGTTGTGATATTGAAAAGTTTAGAACTGTTAAAAATCATGAGAAAATCTTATCAGCTTTAGAGCTCAATTATTATCAAAGCAGACAAAATAGTTTAAAACCAGCTTGTTTTGTCATGTTTTGGACAGTAAAAGAAGCGTTTGTTAAGTATCACGGTCGTTTAATTAAACCTTATAATCAAATAAGTTTTCAAATAAAGCATGAAAACGAGAAATTTGTTGCGGGCTTGGTTGATGATTTATTTGCTTATTATGGTAGTTTTGATCAATACGGTTTTGCTGTAGTAACAAAAAGTTTATTAGCGCCTAATATTGTGTTTATAAACGAAAATAATTTAAACCTAGAAACGGATGTGTAAAATATGAAAAAGGTAAGTATTTTTATAGTTTTTGTTTTATCTTTTTTTCTTTTTTCTTGTAATAAAGCAACTAAATATGAGGATTATCAAAAATATCATTTAACTAAAGCTGAGTCATTTAGAGTTAATAAAGAAACTTATTATCTTTTTTTCTATCAGAAGAGTTGTGATAGTTGTTACTTGATTAAAGATAAGGTTATTAATCAATTAAAAAATGAAGAAGCGCCACTATATTTTATTTGTCTTGATAATCTTAGTATCCTTTTTACAGATGATATTGATTATTCTAATGTTGGTGTAACTAGCTTTTTTGATTTAAAGATTTATGGTACTCCGGAGATGTTGTTAATAAAAGATGGTGCTGTTATTGGGCAGTTTATTGGCTCTGTTGAAATTGATAATGAATTATAAAAAAAAACGCTAGATAGCGTTTTGTTATGGTACAGCCTCGGGGGATCGAACCCCGGACCCACAGATTAAGAGTCTGTTGCTC
>CAZKGV010000009.1:0-58014 GCA_964552625.1 uncultured Acholeplasmataceae bacterium
CTTCTTCCATATTATCTACTGGAAGAAAATAGTTGTCATAATTTTTCATATACTCTACCTAATACATCTTTTGCTCTTGCTTCTTTTCCACCTACATCAAATGAAAACATATCAATCATTTCACCTAATCTAGTTTTGTCTAATTCTGGTCTTGCATAATCTTTAGGTAAAACATTTTTCAATGTTGGATTTTCTCTTTCAATTAAAATCATTGCATTATCGATTACTTGTCCGATAGTAGCTTGTTTAGCATTGCTTTTAATAAAATCCCATCTTGCTTCTTTAGGTACAAAAAATACATTCTTAGATGTATATCCGTCCCTATCTTCTTCTAAACCTGGATATTCAACTTTTATTTCTTCATATCTTTCTAGAAATGAATCAGATATATATTTCAAAAAAACTAAGCCTAATACTACGTGTTTATATTCAGAACTTTCAATGTTTCCCCTTAGCTTATCAGCCATTTCCCATAATTTATTCTCAAATCCTAATATTACTGATGACATCTTATCTCTCCTTCTGAAAATAATCAAAACAATCATGTCGATATTTGCATTAATTATAGCACTAAAAGCGGCTTTTTGAAAGAAAAACCTTATTAACATTATATTAACAACCTCTTTCAACTTAATTTTATAAAATCATGAATTATTATAGATTTCTTGTAATCGTGTAAATTGTTGAGTAATCGTGTAAATTGTTAATATATCGTGTAAATCGTAATGTAATCGTTAAATTGTAGTTATAGTTTTTTTATTTCTGTCTATTTAAAACGTTTATTCATCTAATTCACAAGAATATAATTTTTAATTATTTCTGGCAGAAAGGGCAAATCATCCTATCTACCAAACAAAAAAAGGCCTGATACGATTGTATCAAACCTATTCTATCAACTTGGTGCCCGAGGCCGGACTCGAACCGGCATGCTTTATGGGCGCTTGATTTTGAGTCAAGTTCGTATACCAATTTCGACACTCGGGCAAAACCGCATTCGATATTTTAAGTGTTTTGCGGTAATTTGTCAACTTCTTTTTTTAATTTATTTATTTTTATTGCTTCTTCATACATTTTTAAAGCATTTTTTGTGTATGTTTCTTGAGAATACTTCTCAACTGATTTTGCAGCGTTTTGAGATAAGCTTTTGGCTAATTCTTTATCATTACTTATTTTATTAATTAACTCTGGAAGTTCATGGTTTTCATGAAAGAAAAGTCCATTATATCCTTCTTCAACGACAGCTTCTAACACTTCATCGTATTTAACGATTACTGGTAACTCAGCTGCTAGTGCTTCTATATAAGTTAGTCCTTGTGTTTCGGATTTACTAGCGTTTAAAAAACAGTCTCCAAGTTGATAATAAAGACCAATATCATCCCACGGCACTGGTCCAGTAAAAATAACATTATCGGCAATCTTAATTTTTTTAACATAATCTTTTAACTTTTTAAAATGTGGTCCATCACCAACCACTACCATCTTTAATTTCGGATTGTTAGCTGCTTTAAAGCCATCAAAAAGAACTTCTATATCTTTTTCAATGCTAATTCTGCCAACAAAAAGACATACATAATCATGTTCTTTTAAGCCTGTTTTTTCTTTAAGTTCGGTTATTTGTTTTTTTGTATAAGTTGATTTTTTAAATTTAGTTAGCTCTATTCCTGTTGGTACGATTTGATAGTTTCCTTTAATTTGATATGAACGCATTAAATCTTCAATCTTTTTTGAAGGAACAATTGTGACTTCTGCTCTTCGAATAAATCTATTCATTAACCTTTTAACGCCTGACATAAGTTTTTGTTTAAAGAATCTCGCCAATAGTTTTGAAACAAAATGGAGGTATTCTTGATACATTGTGTGGACAGTATAAACCATCGGAACATCATACTCTTTTTTTATTCTCACAGCTAAATTTCCTAGTGAAAACTCACTATGGACGTGCATAACATCTAAATTTAGATCCATTACAGTTTTAACATGTCTTTTCGTAATTTTCATAAAACGAAACATTCTAAGGCTTCTTTTAGGCACAGGAAAACCTCTAAATCTAATAATATAAGGATAGTTTTTATCATACTCTTTTGCTCCCTTGCCTGTTGTTGTAATAATAAAAACCTCATGACCTTCTTTTATCAAGCCTTCTGCTAACATATTTAGCGAAGTTGTCACACCACTAATGTATGGTTTATAAGCATCAGCTATTAATCCGATTCTCATAAGTTTTACTTCCTTTCTCAATAATAATATAAGAAACAAATCCTGAAACCATTCCTAAATAATATGTTATTATTCGCCAAATCATCATGGCTGCAACAACGATACTTGTTGAAGTTATCATTGTTGTAAATAAAACAGTAAATGCCCATTCAATTCCCCCTGTGGCTCCTGGGGTGGGTATCCACATCATAAAGTTTGTGGCAAAAGCTGCCATCATAATAACAAATAAATAATCTTTAAATTCTACAGTAACATTAAGTGATAAGAAAATAAATATTGGAATGCTATAAAAAATAAACATATCAAGAATTCTCAGTAAGGTTGCACCAATTAAAACTCGCTTTTTAGTAAAAAGTTTTTTTGTTCCTTTTTGATAGTTTTCTACAAAATCAAAAGTTTTTGCTTCTAGTTTGGTCATTGTTTTATTTAAAAACTTAATTTTCCCCAAACCTTTAAAAAATCCTTTTAATAATCTTTTAAAACCTTTTACAAAACTAATTAAAAACAGACCGATTAAAATTGCTGTATTAATTATATAACCAATAAGCACGACAAACACATTTTGGTTAACTGCCTGACCTACTCTTGGGAGAAAAATTAAGATTCCAATTGTGGAAAAAACAGTTAAAACAAACTGATATACCGTAAAATTGGAAACCAAAACACTTACCGCTTCATCACCTGATAAACCATTTTTCATATAATAATATGCTTGAAAAGGTTGTCCGCCTGAAGAAAACGGAGTAATCGCATTAAATAAATACTCAGTATTAGATATATGTATAGAACGCCAAAATCCAACGTTTTGAGAAAGTCCTGTTTGGATAAAAAACAAACATAAATTAGTAATTAAGGTATGTAATATCATTAAAGACAGACCTAAAAAAAGAAAACCAACATTAATATCTTTAATAATATTAATCATATCTTCAATATCATTAAGGCTGAAAATTACAACACCTAAAACAACAATTACAACAACAAAAAATATAATGTTTGCTGTGATTTTTTTCTTCTTTTTAGCTATTTCCATCTTACATCTCTTCTAAACTCTTAATCCCTAAGAGTCTAAGTCCTTCATCTATTACTGTTTTAATTGCTTTAATAAAATATAGATTGCTCGATCTTTTTTTCAGATTATCAACTATTACTTTGTAAGAACCATAAAATTGATTGAAACTCTGGGCTAAAGCTAACAAATAACGCGATAAAACATGAGGTCCATTTTCACTTACAGCTTTATCAAGTATTTGACTAAATTGTGATAATTGTAAAACAAGTTTAAATACCACTTCATCTTCATAAACCGATAAATCCTTAGCATCTAAAATAGTTTGACCTTTAAGCATTGAATTGATTCTAACACTACTGTATTGTAAATAAGGGCCTGTTAGGCCTTCAAATGATAACATTTGCTTTAAATCAAAGTCAATATCTAAATTGCGGTCATTTTTTAAATCATTAAAGACAATTGCTCCAATACCAACCGCTTTTGCCACTTCATCTTTGTTTTCTAGCGTTGGGTTTTTTAGACTAATTGCTTCATTAGCATTATGGATCGCTTCCATAATAACTTCATTTAGGTTAACTGCTTTGCCGCCTCTTGTAGTCATTTTCTTTCCGTCCATTAATACAAGACCAAAATTAACATGCTCTAAATCAAAATTATAACCCATTAAGTCACTTACTTGTTTTAACTGTTTAAAATGCAGTTTTTGCTCATTTCCAACAACATATAAAATCTTATCAAACTTAAATTCTTTATATCGGTAAAAAAGAGCTGCCAAATCACGAGTCATATAAAGCGTTGCTCCATCTGCCCGCTTAATTAAGGCTGGTGGCATATTATATTGATCAAGTCTAACAACTAAAGCTTCTTGGTCGGTTATTAATAAATCTTTTTCGCTTAACTCATTAACAACCTCATCGGTTTTATCATTATAAAAAGACTCGCCTTGATTATAATCAAATTTTACTCCTAATAAATCATAGGTTTTCTTAAACTCAATAAGTGAAAGATCTTTAAATTTTTCCCATAGTTTTATTACTAAAGGATCATTTTCTTCCAACGACTTAAATACATTTCTAGCTTGTTGTTCTAATTTGGGATTATCTTTGGCTTTTTCGTGAAACTTAACGTATAAAGTTTGTAAGTATTCAACAGGCTCTTCTTTTAAACCTTCTTCTTTGCCCCAAAGCTGATAAGCTACTATTAATTTACCAAATTGAGTTCCCCAATCACCTAAATGATTAATCCCAATGGCCTTATAGCCACGCTTTTCATAAAGCCTATAAAGAGCAGCTCCAATAACTGTGCTTCTTAAATGACCTACATTAAAGTTTTTGGCGATATTAGGACTTGAATAATCTATACAGACTATTTTATCCTTTTCCTTAATCGAAGCATAATATGACCCTTTATGATTAATCTCATCTAAAACATTTTGGGCATAAAGCGCTCTTTTTAAGTAAATATTTAAAAATCCATTAACAAAAATCATTTTATCTAATAAAGGTTCATCACTTAAATAAACTTTAATTTCATTGGCTAAATCACTAATGTTTTTACCTGTTTTCTTTGCCAAACGAAAAAGCGGTATTGCTAAATCAGATACTTCAGTTTTTGGCGATTCGATTAAAATATCAAAATCATATAATAAATTCAATTTTGCAATTAATTTTGTTTTAAGTTGTAAAAACACTTTTTATTCTCCTTTAAGGCAAAAAAAGCACAAGTTTTTGTGCTTACTGTCTGACTTTAACTGCCTCATAAAAGGCTTTAATTTGACCAGGGGCTTTGCTTCCTATTTCAATAAAAACTTCATCATCACGGCTTATTTTTATTGTCCCTTTTTCATAATAATATAAATGCGGTACAGTTTGAACATCAATCCCGTATGTTACCATTAACTTTTCATGTTGAGTTGGAGTCAATTTTTGCACGTTTAAATAATAAATATTTTTCAAACTATCTTCTAGTTTTTTATCTTTAAACTCTAAATCATAGTATTTTACTTCTTCAACACAAGGTCCACAAGAAGGATATCCTAAATAAATAATAAACTTCTCTTTATTAGAAATCTTTTTTTCAAATGTTTTAAAAGAGATTTCCTTAAATACATGGTCGCTGGCTACTTCAGCACCAGCACTGTTGTATTGCTTAGCAAACTTTTGCTGAGGAGTATCTCTTAAAAAGACAAGCAATAAAACAAAAGTAATCAACACTGCCCCAATTATAATAAACGGAAGTGGTTTTAATTTGGGCTGAATTTTTTTATATCTTCTACTCATAAATAATACCTCGTTTTTAACACTATATAGATTATATCACAACGTTTTTTTAAATACAATTTGTTTTTACAATAGTTGTTTTAGGCTGTTTTTACCTTGTGAAAACGATTTCTATAAGTTATAATTTAGATGAGGTGATATATTTTGGCTAATTTACAGATTTTGTTTTGTGCTTCAGAGGTTTCTCCTTTTTCTAAAACCGGTGGCCTGGCTGATGTTGCAGGCAGTTTACCAAAACAAATCGCTAAAACTGAATCAATAACGGTAATCTCACTACTTTACAGCAAAGACATAATCACTTTTTATGAAGCAAAGCTTCTAGGAAAAAGATCTTTTTTAATGAATAAACAAAAGTATGAAGTAACCTATTATAGTTTTACCAAAGATAAAGTTACATATGTTTTTGTTAACCATAACGATTTTCTAAGGGATTCTTTTTATGGTTATTTAGATGACAATCGACGTTTTTTTATTTTTAATTATGCAATTTTAGAATATATTAATCTTGTCAATATTTCTTTTGATTTAATTCACCTTAATGATTGGCAAACTAGTATGATACCTTTTTTATTAAAAAAGTTTTACTTGAAAAATCCTTTATTTAAAAATATAAAAACTTTACTAACTATTCATAATCTTCAATATCAAGGTTCATTTGCTAAAGATACTTACCTTTTTACTAATGCTGATTTTAACTATGATTATATGCACTTTGAAAACTTTAATTTCTTAAAAGCTGGCATATTGCTTAGCAATGCCATATCCACAGTAAGCCCTACCTATAAAAATGAAATTCAAACGGCCTATTATGGTCACACTCTTGATGGCCTATTGAAAACCAGGAGCAACAATTTATATGGGATATTAAATGGAATTGACGAACAACTTTATAATCCTGAATCAGATCAAAATATTCCTTTTAATTATAATAAAAATCGGTTTGTTAGTGGCAAAAAAGAAAACAAAGTTTTATTTTTAAAAAACACTAAACTCGATAATATTAAAAGCATTCCATTAGTTAGTTTTATTAGCCGCCTAACAAAACAAAAAGGAATAGATTTAATGCTTGCTACTTTAGAAGAAGCAATTAATCAATCTTCTGCAAATTTTGCCTTTTTAGGCACTGGTGAAAAAAAATATGAAGACTTTTTTCAGTCTTTAGCCGCAAAATATCCTAACCGAGTTTACACACATATTGGATTTTCTAATAAACTAGCTCATCAACTATATGCTGCCAGTGATATTTTATTAATGCCTTCGCTTTTTGAACCTTGTGGTCTTAGTCAAATGATTGCAATGAGATATGGGACACTACCAGTAGTAAGGGAAACGGGCGGATTAAAAGATACTGTTATTCCTTATAATAAATATACTAACCAAGGCGTTGGCTTTAGTTTTCAAAACTATAACGCCCATGAGTTTAAAGACACCCTTTTAATGGCAATTTCGCTTTACAACAACAATCAACATGTATTTCGAATTTTGCAAAACCAAGCCATGAAACAAGATTTTTCTCTGCAGAAAATGGCAAGCGAATATATAAAGTTATATAAATTATTAGCAAAATAGGAGGTAACATTTTATGGAAACTTTAGCAATTATTTTAGCTGGGGGAAAAGGATCAAGACTTGATTTACTATCAGAAAAAAGAAGCAAACCAGCAATGCCTTTTGCTGGTAAATTCCGGATTATTGATTTTACACTTTCTAATTGTGCCAATTCCGGTATTTATGATATTGCAATTCTAACACAATACCTACCGCTATCCTTAAACGAGCATATCGGTTCAGGTAAACCCTGGGACCTAGATAGAAGAGATAGCGCAATTACTCTTTTACAACCTCATGTCCAGTGGTATGAAGGCACTGCTGATGCAGTATTAAAAAACATTTCTTTTATTAAGCGTCGGTTTGCTAAATATATAATTATTCTTTCTGGCGATCATATTTATAAAATGAATTATAAAAAAATGATTGAAAAACATAAAGAAAAAAATGCTGATTTAACAATCGCAACAACCAATGTCGCCAAAGATGAAGCTAGCCGTTTTGGGATTTTAAAAATGGATGAAAACGATAAAATAATTGATTTTGAAGAAAAACCAAAAAATCCTAAATCCACTACTGCTTCTATGGGTATTTATGTGTTTACAGCCCAAGCTCTTTACGAAGCTTTAGAAACACTTGAGCAACATGAACATGATTTTGGACAACATATTATCCCAAAACTAATCGCTAATCCAAGTAAAAAGGTTTATGGTTGTAACTTTGAAGGCTATTGGAAAGATGTTGGAACACTTGATTCTTATTTAGATACATCGCTAGATTTATTAACCAAAGACAAAGATGTCCTTAATTTATACGATGAAACTTGGAAAGTCTATACGCGAAGTGAAGACTTACCACCCGTAAGAATTGGCAAGAATGCCACCATTTCTAACTCACTTGTTAGTAATGGCTCAATTATTGAAGGAACAGTAATTAATTCCATTTTATCGCCTGGAGTTTATGTTGGTAAAAACTCAGTGATAAAAGATTCTATTATCTTTAATTTTACTCATGTTGGCGATAATGTGACAATTGATAAAAGCATTATTGATAAAAAGGTTATGATTGGCGATAATGTTAAAATTGGTTTTGGCGATAATTATACTCGCAATATTGAAAAGCCTGATCTGCTTTATAATGGCATTAACGTTATTGCCAAACACGCAGTTATTCCAAAAGATACTACAGTTCAGAGAAACTGCCGCATCTACGATACCGCAGTAATAAAAGCCTCTATCATCAAAAGTGGCGCAACACTAAGATAAAAAGCCTTTTTGGCTTTTTTTAATAAAAATTAACAACCGCACCTTTTTCTTTAATAACGCATCTTATTTATTGTATAATATAAAAGGGGATAAAATTATGAGAATAATCGAAAATATTAATATTGTTTTAGAAGATAAAGTCGTTTTTGGTGATTTAGTAATCAAAGATGGATTAATCGAAAAAATTATCAATAAAGCACCCGCAAAAAAGGGGGGTTTCACTCTTTTACCTGGTTTTATTGATCTTCATATTCACGGAAGTTCATCATATGATGCAATGGATGGTGATGAAAAAATTATTCGAAATCTTTCCCTTTCTTTAGTTAAAGAAGGGACTACTTCTTATTTGCCAACAACAATGACACAAGCAACAACCAACATTAAAAAAGCCTTAAAGGCAATTGGAAAATATTATCAAAACCAAGACAAAAATGCGGCAAAAGTTTTGGGAATTCATTTAGAAGGACCTTATATAAGCATCAATGCTCCAGGAGCTCAACCAGTTAAATATATTAAAAATCCTGATTTAGAAGAATTTATTTACTTTAATCAATTATCAGGCAATATCATTAAAAAAGTCTCTTTAGCTCCTGAAAACGATGAAAATTTCGCTTTTATTAAATACCTTAAAAACCACAATATCATCGCTTCTATTGCTCATACAAAGGCAAATTATCAAACCGCTTTAAAGGCAATTAAAGCTGGAGCAACTTCTTTGACTCACACGTATAACGCAATGAGTCCGCTTCATCACCGTGATATTGGTGTGGTTGGAGCTGGACTTTTACATCCCCAACTTTATTGTGAGTTTATCTTTGATAAAATCCATATTAGTATTCCTGCAGCTAAAATACTGCTGAAAAATAAAACTTATAAAAAGATGATTTTAGTTACCGATTCGATGCGTAACAAATTTTTACCTGAAGGCCTTAGTGAAATAGGCGGTCAAAAAGTCTACATCAAAAACAATGAAGCAAGACTTGCTGATGGCACTTTGGCTGGTTCAATTTTAAAAATGATTGACGGTTATAAATATTTAATCCGCGATTTAAAACTCCCCTTTTATAAAGCATCTCATATTGCCAGTTTAAATGCTGCTAAAACGTTAGGTTTTGATCAACAAATCGGGAGTATTAAAGAAGGTAAGTTTGCTGATTTAGTTATTATTGATCAAGACTTTAAGATTAAAGAAACAATTATCAACGGCAATACTGTATTTTTTCAATCATAATTGCTAATCACTATAAAAAGCCACTTTTCTAAGATTAATATAGCTTGAAAGTGGCTTTTTTTTACTTACAACAAACATCAAACTTAACTAAATTTACCGTCTAGATTCTTTATATTTTTTATACCAAATTAAACCAAGATGTAACATCACTAAACCAAACGAGTGTGATAACTCCTTTAACACCATGACCTAAAAAATCACCTATATTTGTCTGGTTCATCTGTTCAAGAGCTTCTGTAAAACAGGTATTAAATATATCAAAGCTGGCAAGGATTGCTGTAAGGGCAATTAAAAAGGCAAATTCAGCAGCACTATAAAAGGTGAGCAAAATATTAGAATACTCTCCTTTTTTATTAAAAGATGATTAACAAAAAAAAGTGGCCTTTTTAGCCACTTAATTATCATTTCATTATTTATTGTGTTATCTTATCGGTGTTTAGCTGTAAAAAATAGTGCTACCGTTCCTGGACCTGAATGAGCGCCAATAACTGGACCAATATGATTAATAAGTTCAACAGTTAAGCCTAAGTCAAGAGCTTCAACTTTTTCTTTAACCACTAATGCGGCTTTTAAGTCATCGCCATGAGAGATAAAAACTGTTTTTGAAAGACTGGTATCAATCGTTTCTTTTAATTTATCAACTAATCTTTGTAAGGATTTCTTCCTTCCCATAACTTTGCTTCTGGGGATTAGCTTTCCTTCGTCATTAACATGTAAAATTGGTTTAATATTTAGAACTGAGCCTAAAATTGCACTTGCACCTGATAATCTTCCGCCTCGTCTTAAAAACATTAAATCATCAACAGTAAACCAGTGAGCAATATGTGGAATAATCTTATTCACAAAATCATAAACTTGTTCAATGGTTTTACCCTTTTGTTTTTCTAATGCTGCCAAATATACAAGCAGCCCTTCACCTAATGAGGCTGATTTTGTATCAATTAGCATTAATTTACGGTCTTTATTTTGCATGTTTTCAACTGCAATTCTTGCGGCATTAAACGAACCCGATAAACCACTTGAAAAAGATAATATCAATACATCATTACCTTTATCGAATTCTCCTTTAATTACATTTTCATACTCTGTAACATTAATTTGAGAAGTAATCGCCACTTCTCCTGCTCTTAGTTTTTGATAAAATGTTTTAATATCTAAATCACGATGATCTAAAAAGTTAGCATATGTTGTTCCCTTAATATCATATTTTAACGGTAAAACATTTAAGTTGAGCTTTTTTTCAAGCTCATAGGTCAAGTCTGTACTTGAATTACAAATGATAGTGTAAGACATTAATTAATCTCCTTATAATATTTTTCTTTTTACTTGTTAAAACATCTACATAATAGTTTTTATTATTATACTAAATAACGAGCAAAAAACCTAATAATATAACCTTTAAGTTAATTAGGCCTTAATTATGGGAATAACCATCATTTTTATGGGAAAATACTAAATAATTTGTTCTTTCATTTGCGGATTAAAAATGCGTTCTTTTATCATTTTTATCTCTTGTTTATAAGGTGGCTTACCATCAACATAAGGAGACTCTAATATCTTAGGTATATGTGAAAAATCTTCATGGTAAACCACATCAAGTAGCGCTTTAAAGCCAATATAACCAAAACCAAAGTTTTCATGACGATCTTTTCTTGAACCCTTTTCATTTTTTGAATCGTTAATATGAAAAACACTAATTTTTTCTTTGCCAACAACTCGGTCAAAATGATCTATTACACCATAAAAATTTTCCTTAATATCATAGCCTGCATCATGAGTATGACAGGTATCAAAACAGACACTTACTCGACTTTTGTCGTTTACAAGCGAAATAATTGCCGCTAACTCTTCAAAACTTCGGCCGATTTCATTACCTTTACCTGCCATGGTTTCTAAAGCAATTCTTACATTTAAATCCTTAGTATTCCTAATTACTTGATTAATTCCTTCGGCAATCCAAATAATTGCTTGTTCTCTACTTGAGCCAACTGCACTACCCGGATGAACAACAATTTGGGTTGCTTGCATTTTAGCACTTCTAATGATTTCGCTTGTTAAAAAATCAACTGCAAATGCTCTTTTTTCTTCACTTGGATTAGCTAGATTCATAATATAAGGAGCATGAATAACAATATGTTCTTGTTTAATTCCGTAGTTTTCCATTGCCGCTAAAGCTTCTTGTATTTTTAAATCTTCTATCTTTTTTCTAATTGTATTTTGAGGAGCACCAGTATAAACCATAAAAGCATTTGCGCCATACAAAAAAGCTTCTTCTACACTCCCTAAATACATATCGTTTCCTTTCATTGAAACGTGAGAACCGATTAACAACATTATTTTTCTCCTTTTTTATATCTTATTGCTTTTAAAGCTTTTCTAATTAGTTTTTTATTTTTCTTTTTATATCCTGGCTTAACTTTTGTTGGTTTTTTAATTCTTCTAATAGCTTGCCTATATTCTTCAGCAAGTGGATTTACAGCCTTTTTGCTTGTTATTAACTCACCATCTTTTATTCTTACTTCTTTAAATTTAAAGCCTTTTTTTGCTAAACTATCAAACTTGTTGTTTAATTTATCTTCATAAAAAGAATAAACTTCACCATGAGCATCCATTCTTCCGGTTCTTCCGCTTCGATGAGTATAAAACTCAAGTTTATATGGAAGCTGATAGTTTATCACATGTGTAATACCGCTAAAATCAAGTCCTCTAGCAGCAATATCAGAAGCAACAACATATTGATATTTTAATTGTTTAACATCTTGGATAATGTTTTTACGCTGTCTAATTGGTAGTTTAGAAGAAAGCATTGCCACATTATAACCCTTACTTAAAAGCAGTTTATAAAGTGGTTCAATTTCATCGTTTTTTGACACAAAAACTAACGCAACAAGCGGATTAATCGCTTCTAATAAACTTAAAAGCCGGTACTCTTTATCAAGCCCTGCCCGCACAAGATAGTGATCAATGTTTAAAGTAATTTCTGAAGTTAAATCAATTACTTCAACACTGCCAAAATATTTATTAATAAAAGGCATTAAATTTTTAGGCATTGTTGCTGAGAATATATATATACTTGCAGTTAATGATTTCATTACCGGATCTAACTGACTCATAAAATCAAGATCAAAAAGCATATCAGCCTCATCTAAAACTAAATACTTAGCTGTATAAACTTTGGCCACATTCTCAAAGACCGCTAAATCCAGAAGTCTTCCCGGAGTTGAAATAACTACTTGTGGAGAAAAACTTTGAAATGATTTAATAAGCCGCAAACGGTCATCTTTAGCTGAGATCATTTTTACCTTTATTTGCTGGTTTAACTCTTTAAACATTTGATAGGTTTGCACAACAAGTTCATTAGTTGGAACAATAATTAAAACTTGAACTTCATCTTTATTTAATTCAATTTTTTCCACCAAAGGAATTAAATAAGC
Source organism: uncultured Acholeplasmataceae bacterium (assembly GCA_964552625.1). Classification (GTDB taxonomy): domain Bacteria; phylum Bacillota_I; class Bacilli_A; order Acholeplasmatales; family UBA5453; genus UBA5453. Next base: position 12,986 of record CAZKGV010000009.1, read on the forward strand.
AAATGTTTTTCCGGTTCCGGTTGGACTGATAAATACCGCCGATTGATCAGTTTTAATCTTTTCGTATGCTGTAGTTTGAATTAAGGTTGGTCTTTGAAATCCTAGTGATAAAATTTTTTCATTTAAATCTTTTTTAACCATAATATTCACCATCTTTATTATACTTGATTGTTTATCATTTTCCTAATCAAGAACTAATAGTGTATAATGACCCTAGGTGATAAGATATGATTGTAAATGACCTAAGACCTCGGGGATATTGTTTTGGGGTTGCAAGAGCTTTAGGAATTGTTAAAAAAGCAATTAATGATCCTTTAGTTAAAAAGCCTTTATATATTCTTGGGTTAATTGTTCACAATAAAAAAATCAAAGAAGCACTTGATCATTTTAATGTCATTAGTTTTGATAATCCCAATCTAACGAGGATGAAAATGATTGATAAAATTTCAAACGGGACTGTTATCTTAACAGCACATGGCGTTTCTTTAAATGTTAAAAATGCTTTAAAACAAAAAGGCATCGCTTTTATTGATGCAACCTGTAAAGATGTTTATAAAGTCCATAATCATATAAACAAGCATTTAGATACTCATGAGATTGTCTATATTGGGAAAAAGGGGCATCCTGAGGTTGAAGCTGTACTTGATTTAGGTCCTAACATTACTTTAATTTCTGATGTTGTTGCAGCTAAAAATTACGTAAAAAAAACTACAAAACCACTCTATGTTACCAATCAAACAACATTAAGTTTGTTTGAGGTATTAGAAATTGTTGAGATTTTAAAGATACGTTATCAGGTTGTTTTTGAAAACGATATATGCAGCGCCACCACGCAAAGACAAAATGCTGTTTTAAACCAACCACCTGCTGATTGTTTAATTGTTGTTGGCGATTATTTATCCTCAAACTCATCCAAACTAAAAGAAGTCTCCCACAAAAACACCAACATTCCTGCTTATCAAATCGAGACAATAAACGATATTAACCCTTTATGGTTTAAGGATGTTAAAGTAGTAAATGTTACTAGTGGTGCTAGCACACCAAAAGCGATTACTAACGAAGTCATTGCTTATTTAAAAGGCTTTGATTATCAAAAAAAAGAAACATGGAATAATGTTTCTAAGTTGACTTATTTAGATATTTTATCTTAAGAACCTTTATTGGTTCTTTTTTTATCTAAGTTTTGATAATTAAAAATAGTTCGGTCTTCTTGATAATCTTTCTTTAAAATCGTACCTCCAAAACCGACACCAAGTAATCTAACAGGCTTGTTGTTATAATTGTTATCAAACAAATCAACAAAAGTATTATAAATTAAATTATAATCATCAGTATGACTGGTAAAACTAGTGGTTTTTGAAGAAGTTACAAAATCAGCATAACGCAATTTAATAAAAACATTCTTACAAAGCAATTTTTCTTTAATTAACCGTTCATAAGTTTCTTTAAAAAGATCATCTAAAACCTCTTTTAAAACCTCAATAATATCAACATCATAACTTAGAGTGGTTTCATTTGAAATACTTTTAGGAACGGCATATTTATTAACATCAACAAAATCACTTGACTTGCCTAATAAGTCTTTGCTGTGTGAAAAATATGCGTTTTCGCCAATCGCATTAATAATTGCTTGTTTACTTTTTTTAGCAAGAAAATCTTGAACGGTAAAAACATTTATTTCATTAAGCCTTTCAGTAGTTTTTTTTCCAATACCAAATACTTTGTTAATTGGTAAATGATACAATTTTTTCTCTAAATCTCTTTTTCTGATTACTGTAATTCCCATTGGCTTTTTATAATCACTACCCATTTTGGCTAAAAAAAGAGTTGGACCAATGCCGATACTACAAGGAAGCTCATATTTAGTTAATAATTCTTGTTGAATTTGTTTAGCAAGTTTTAACGGGTGAATACCTTTGATATTTGTTACATCCATATAGGCTTCATCAATTGAAGCTTGATAAACAATATCAGTGTATGTTTTAAGGTGATTAATAAACAAGTTTGAATATTTTTTATATTGGCTCATATTATTTGGAATAACAATTAGTTTGGGATATTTGGTTAACGCCTCAGCAATACTCATACCACTTCTAATCCCGTATTTTCGTGCCTTATATGAAGCGGTTGTTAACACACCACTGCGAAAATAATTAGCTCTGCCACCAACAGCAAAAACCTTATTTTTTAAATAAGGGTCAAGAATCATTTCCACGCTAGCATAAAAAGCGTTTAAATCAATATGAAAGATAATTTTTACCTTTTTACTCATCATTATCCCTTTATTTTTTCTAAAGTTGTGTTATAATATTGCTTGAACGAATACTAGGAGTGATTTTATGGCAGCCAAACAAGTAAAAAAACAACCAAAAGAAAATATCAAAGTCGAAAAAAAACCTGGTGATATTCCCACATTTAAAAGTCCTGCTAAAACTTTGTGGGGTAAAATTGTTATTATAATTATTGTCGCAGCAATGATTTTAATTCCAGTAATTGCTGTTGTCATCGCCTTAATGAACACATAAGCCTACGGGCTTTTTTTATTTTTAAGCAAGCTTTTAGCGTGCATAATTGCTCCTTGTGTTATATTTTTACCAGATAACATATAAGCAATTTGATAAACTCTTTGGTTTTCATCTAAATCTTTAATTAAAGTAATAGTTCTACCATCTTCTAGTTGCTTCTCAATATTATAAAAAGTATCAGCAAGGGCAGCTACCTGTGGTAAATGCGTAATCGCAATAACTTGTCTAATATTTGATAAATTATAAAGCTCTTCAGCAACCTTACTGGCCGCATCCCCTGAAATGCCTAAATCAATTTCATCAAAAACCATTAAGTCTAAATCATGAATTTTCCCATAAAGCAATTTAAGTGCGAGCATACTTCTTGAGAGTTCCCCACCAGAGGCAACTTTATAAAAAGGCTTTAGTGGTTCACCTTGGTTTAAGCTAATCATAAAAATAATTTCATCAATTCCATCTTCATAAAGACTGTTTTCCATATTTTCTAAAAACTCAACTTTAAATAAAACATAATCAATTGCTAATCTTTTTAAACTTACCACAAAATCTTTTTCAATCTCAAGCGCTGTTTCCATGCGCTTTTTTCGAAGTGTTAACCCCTGTTTATAGGCCTTTTCATAAGCCTTATCGACTTGCGCTTTTATTTTTTTTAAATAATCGTCATAGTCTTCAAACTTTAATATTTCTTCTTCTAAAAAGTCATAATAATCAATTAAATCTTCAACTGACTTATCATATTTTTTCTCTAAGTCTTTTAAAAAGTAATATCTTTCCTTTAACTCATCCAGTTGAAAAATTGAGGCATCTTTGATTTGTTCTAAAAGATTGTGTAGCTCTGTTTTAACATCAGAAAGCTCATAATAACTATCTTCTAACCGCTGAAATAATTTATTATATTCTTCTCGATAAGTTTTAATCTTTTCTAACGCTTTTTTAGCTAAAAAAACAGTGTTTTCCTCTTCTATTTTATAAAGAGCTTCATAAGCAGTTTCTAATTTTTCTGTAATCTCTTTTTGATGAGAAAGAGTTGTAATTTTAACACTTAAATCAATAAGCTCACCACTAACCAGTTTCGCTTTTTTTAATTCTTCAAACTGATATTTTAACTCATCAAGCTGTTTTAAAGTTTCTTTTTCTTGTTTTAACGCTTTTTCCAGTTTAGCTTTCTTATCTAAATAATCATGTCTAAGAATAACATATTGGTTAACTAAATCTTTTGTATTACCAAACTCATCTATCATTGTAAGTGCGGTTTTCGGATCAAGCAATCTGGCTGTATCTTGCTGTTCATGAATATCACCTAATAAATAACTTAGTTCTCTTAATTCAAATAAAGAAACAGCTTTATTGTTAATTAAGATTTTGTTTTTATCTTTCCGAGAAATCCACCTTTTTATCACAAGCTTATCATGACTAATCATTAATGAAGCTAAATACTTTTTCGCCTTTTGATTGAGGTTAACAAAAACAGCCTCAATAACCGCTTCATCTTCTTGATAACGAATATAATCGCTATCGGCTCTTTTGCCAAAAATCAACTTTAAAGAATCAATCACTAAGCTCTTACCTGCCCCTGTTGCACCAGTTAAAACCGTAAAATTAGTATTAAAATCAATAACTACATCCTCAATAATTGCTAAGTTTTGAATTTTTATTTGCTTAAGCATCTTTCTCACCTACAAATATATACTCTTGATTGCCTTTTTTTCCTTTTAACTGAACCTTTTTATAACCAATAACTTTTATTTCTAAACTAGCTAAAACCTCTAAAAAGTTATTAATAGCTTCTTTTATAACTTGTTCATCTTTAACAATTCCACCCTTTAAATGCTTTTTCCCCACTTCAAACTGGGGCTTAAATAAAACAATAAACAAACTAGCTTGATCTTTTAAATGATTAATAATCGGAATTACTGATGTAAAAGAAACATCAACTAAACAAATATCAGTTAGAGCAGGCTTAACACTTAAGATATTTGTTTGTTCAAAAAGCCTAATACGGGGATTTTGCCGTAGGTTTTGATCCATTTGATTTTTACCCACATCATAAGCATAAACAACTTTTGCCCCAAAACTTAAGCTACAAGAAGTAAAACCGCCTGTTGATGAGCCGACATCTAAGACTGTTTTATCTTGAAAGTCTAGGTTATAAAATCGAATTGCTTCTTCTAATTTGCTGCCAGCTCTACTTTCATATTTAAGCGATAAGTCAACTTTTATCAAATCAGTTTCTTTAACTGTATAAGAAGGCTTTGTTACAAAGATTTGATTAACACTTACACTACCTAGTTTAATTAAATCACTTGCCCTGGAACGGGTTATGTTATATTTACTGCTTATATACTTATCTAGTCTCATAAATCTTTTAAACTAGCAATTATTTCTTTTTTGCTAACTTGTGCTTCGGCCATATTATCCAAAAGCGTACCGTGAGTAATAACTTTATCATAAACATTAAGAGCTCTAATTTTATTACCAAAGCCCCCCTTGGCCATAAAAGACAATATTTTTTGGTAAAGCGAACCACTTGCATGTGTGTGTTCATAGACTAAAAGTGGTTTGTTTGTTTTTAAAATTTTAGTTAATAGTTTTTCATCAATTGGATTTATATAACGAGCATTTATCACTGAAATATCAAGGTTTTCTTCTTCAATAATTTCCAGTAATTCATCTAGAAAAGGACCATATGAAATAAGATAACCTTTTTCTTTAAATGAGATTTGTTCCCAACTGGGTTTTAACGGCTTTGTTTCATTTAAAACAGCCTTTTTTACGCTACCTCGAGGATATCTTATAACAAAAGGATTTTTTTGCTCATAAGCATATTTAAATAATCCATAAGCCTCATCTAAGTTTCTTGGCATCGTTACAACCACATTTGGCATACTTAAAAACATTGAAACATCATAAAGACCTTGATGTGTTGAGCCATCATCACCAACAAAACCTGCCCTATCAATACCAATAACAACCCTTAAATTTGGTCTTGCAATATCATTTAAGATTTGATCATATGCTCTTTGAGAAAATGTTGAATAAAAGGGTAAAAACACATTAATCTTATTAAGAGAAAGTGCAGCAGACATCACTGCTGCATGCTCTTCGGCAATCCCTACATCAATAATTCTATTTGGATACTTTTTTTGAAAATCAATAAACCTAGCACCAACAAGCATTGCTGGCATTACCACAAACAAATCCAAAGGTTCAGCTAGCTTTTCAACGATATTAGCAATCCCTTGACTCCAAGAAATATAATCATTAGTCTCAGCCATTTCCAAGCCAGTATCTTTATCAAAAGCTGATACACCATGATAAGAGCCGATTAAATCTTTTTCTGCATAAGGATAACCCTTACCTTTTGTAGTAACCATATGAACAATTACATTTTTACGCATCTTTTTTGCTAGTTGTAATGTTTTTATTACCTTTTTAACGTTATTACCGTTAATGGGGCCAATATAAATATAACCCATATCCTCAAACATATTCCCCACTTGAAAAATCGCTTTAATTGCGCGTTTTATTCTCCGAAAAAAACGCCAAATTATATTAGGAGTTATTTTATCTAAGACCTTTCTTAAACCTAATGAAAACTTCGAACCTCTTAATTTACTTAAAAATATTGATAAAGCACCAACATTTTTACTAATACTCATATTATTATCATTGATGATGATAATTCCTTTTTTTGATTTATCTTGACCAAGAAAGTTAAGAGCTTCCATATTAGTTCCGTTCATTATTGAAGCATCACCAACAACGCTAACCACATAATCATCTTTACCTAGTTTTTCATTAGCGTATAAATATCCAGCCATTGCTGATATTGAAGTCCCTGCATGACCACTTTCCCATTTATCATGAACTGATTCTTTATAACTTGCATAACCAGAAAGACCATCATATTTTCTCAGCGAATCAAACATATTTGCCCTTCCAGTTAAGATTTTATGCGTATATGCTTGATGAGAAACATCAAAAATAATTGTATCTTTGGGTGAATCAAAAACATAATGAAGCCCCAAAGTAAGCTCTACAACACCTAAATTAGATGCCAAATGACCGCCAGTGATACTAATTTTTTCAATTAAAAAAGACCTAATTTCTTGGGCCAGTTTTTCTAATTCTTTTGGTTTTAACGTTTTTAAAAAGGTCGGATCTTTAATTTGGTTTAAATCCATTTTTTATTTTTGTTCTTCCTTTTTTATACTTGCTTCAGCCATCGTTTCAACAACGAGTTTTTCTGATTCTTTTAAAAGTTCATAACAAACCTTCGATAACTCTAAACCTTCATTATATAGCTTAACTGCATCATCTAAGCTAACATCTTTGTTTTCTAACCTTTTTACAACTTCTTCTAGTTTTGTTAATGCTTCTTCAAATGTTGGTTTCATTTTTCTTCCTCCTTGTAAATTACTTTAGACGTAATTCTTCCTTTTTGTAGTACTGTTTCTATTTGATCATCTATCCTTACTTCATCGGCGCTTGTAATTCTTTGGCCACTTTTTAATGTAACCGAATAACCTTGACTCATTAGTTTTAAAGGATTTTGCTGTTTTAAAGTCTCAAGCAAAAGTCTCAAATTTTGTTGTTTAAAATTAATATTATTTAAGAATAATGTATTTAGATTTTCCACCTTTAACCGCAAAATATCAACCTTATCATTAATCATATCAAGCAAATTAAACCTTGCAAAGATGCCAGTAATTGATCGATACTTAAACTCTTTATAATCGCAAATTAACCGGTAATTTCTAGTTAAATCATAATTTGCTTTTTCAAATCTTTGCCACGCCTGTTTTATTTTAAACGTTGGCTTCTGATTTTCTAGCCTTTGATCAAGATAAACAAGTTTAGTTTCTTTATCTTTGATTAATTCTAACACATTTTTGATGTGTTGATCTTTTAAACTATCAACAAAACTAAAAAGAATATTTATATCCGGAGTTGCCAGCTCTGCTGCTCCTGTTGGCGTTGGTGCCCTTAGGTCACTAACAAAATCTGATAATGTAAAATCCGTTTCATGACCAATACCAGTAATTACCGGAATTTTTGAATTAAATACACTCATAATTACTATCTTTTCATTAAATGCCCATAAATCCTCAATAGAACCGCCACCTCTACCTACAATTAAAACATCAGCTAAAGCATCTTGATTAGCTTTTTCGATTTGTGCTTTTATTGAATATTTTGCATCATCACCTTGGACTAATGCAGGATATATAAGCAGTTTAGCTAAAGGATATCTTCTTTGGATTGTATTAATAATATCTTTAATTGCTGCCCCGGTTGGTGAAGTAATAACACCGATGGTTTGCGGATATTTAGGAATTAATCTTTTATGTTTATCTAAAAATAAGCCCTTAGCTTGCAGTTCTTGCTTAAGTTTTTCATAAGCCAAATATAGATTGCCTATTCCATCTAATTCCATTTGCCAAATATTAATCGAATAACTTCCCGTTGGCGCATAAAGATTAATCGCTCCATAAACAATTACCTTATCCCCATCTTTAGGGACAAATGGTAACATTTGAGCAGATGAAGAAAACATAATCGCTCTTATTTGTGCTGATTCATCTTTAATTGAAAAATAAAAATGGCCTCTGCTATGTTTAACAAGATTAGATATTTCACCTCTTAAATAAACCTTTTTTAAGACTTGATCTGTTTCTAATTTTGTTTTTATATATTCTGTTAAGCTGCTAACTGTTAAAATATTTTTGTTTTCCATTTTACTCCTTTATACTTTTTCTAATATTATCAAGTAATCGATTAGTAAAAGCTTTTTGTTTATCATCTATATCTGAATAAGTCTTTGTAATTTCAATTGCTTCATTAATAATAACCGCTTTAGGAACTTCAGTATAAAGCATTTCATAAGTTGCATATCTAATAATTGCCCGATCTAAAAACGACAATCTTTCAATTGTATAACCGGTTAAATTATTAGATATTACATAATCAATTTCTTGTAGTTTCGTTAAAACTTCGAAAAAACAATTGTCTTTTTCTAATTTTTCTTTATTTTCAAGGGTTGATAACAAGTCATTTTGATATAGTTTTTCAATCATCTTAACCCTGTGTTGTCTTTTTTTCATAGTTTTTCCTCTATAAAGTATTTTACCATAAAATGCAAATAAATTCTTGCTTAAAAGCAAATATTTACTCCCAGTATCTACTTATTTAGTAGATAAAAAAACGCTGTATCTAAAAGACACAGCGTCATTCTTAACTAGAGCGTATATTGGCCCAAGCATCATCCATAAATGATTTAACTTGCGGAATATATCTAAAAAGTTCATCATTTGGATTAATTTTAACATCATAAGCATCCTTAAACTCATATAACGCACTTTCGCTTGAAAGGATATAATTATAGACATCTTTTCTTGGAGTTTGATACATAATCTCTTCGGTGTTTAATTTTGCAATTTCATAAGTGGATACGTAGTTAATAAATGTATAAGCAAGCTCAATATTGCGTGAAGTCTTGGGAATCACAAAACCATCAATAAAAACATTTGTACCAACGGTTGGAACAAAATAATCCAGTTTTGATTGTTCAGACATTAAATAAATTGCATCCCCAGAATAAACCAAAGCAATATCATATTTAGGAATTCTCATATCATCTAGGACTTCATCGGTTAAAAAGACAATATCTTTTGTTTTGGAGACAGTTTTTAAATAAGTTTCCGCTTCTACTAACTGGTTTTGATTTGTTGTATTAGCAGAATAACCTAAATGTTTAAGAGCCACCATAAATCCATCCCGACTAGAATCATACATCACTTTTTTAATTGAAGAATTAGAAAAAATATTCCACTGAGCCGCCTCAAGTTGGGCTTTATTGATTTTTTCTTTATTATAGACTATCCCAATATTACCCCAAAAATAAGGAACCATATAATCCAGCAAAGCAAGCGGCGTTTCATCTTCCGCATACATTGTAAATAAATCATTTAGCACGTCCGGAAAATCTACATCTTTATCAATTGCGTCAATTTTTGACCAATCCATTGGATATATTAAATCTTCCGCAATTAACTGTTCAGCACCATAATCACTAGGAATCATTAGATCAAACTTTTCCGTTTTAAGTTTAGTAATCGCTGCTTCATTTGATTCAAAAGGAACAATCTTAACTCTAACTTTATACTTTTTTTGAAACATCGGAACAATATCTTCTGCGATATATTCACCTGGCATTAAAATTTTTAAATCTGCCTCTTTACATGCCGTTAATACCAAAGATGATACTAAAACAACAACCAATAACATTACCTTTTTCATTCATAAGCCTCCTTTTTAAAGTGTTTAGTTGATTTTATAAAATTTATTGTCACAACTACCGTAATTAAAACAATAATAATTGTTGAAAGGGCATTAATCGAAGGATTAACTCCCCGTTTTAATGTATATAAATAAATCGAAATATTTGAAACCGACCCTGCGGTAAAATAAGATATAACAAAATCATCAAAACTCATCGTAAAAGCAATCGCTGCTGCCGCTAAAACCGCAACTTTAATTTGGGGAAATATCGCATGTCTTAAAGCTTTTAGGGGAGTTGCGCCTAAATCCATTGCTGCCTCAGTTAGGCTTGGGTCTAGACTTCTTACTTTCGGATAAACTGTTAAAAACACATAAGGAACACAAAAAGCAATATGAGCTAAAAGCATTGTATAATAACCCCTTTGAAACTGAATTGATTGAAAAAGTAAAAGCATCCCAATAGCGGTAACAATCTCAGGATTAACAATGGGAATATTATTAAATCCTAAAACAGTATTTCGAAATTTGCGTTTGTTTTTAGCAATCGCAATTGCCGCCAAGGAGCCAATAATAGTTGAAATAAAAGTTGCCGCTAAGGCAATTAAAACTGTCACAATAACTGCTTCCCTAACTTCTTGTGATTCATGAAGTTTAGTATACCATTTAAAAGAAAAGCCTGTCCAGTGTGTAAGGCTAGAACCTTTATTAAAAGAAAAAACTATTAAACTAATGATCGGTAGGTAAAAAAAGATAAGTACCAAACCAATAGTTATTATTTGTAGTGGTTGACCTCGTTTAGAATTCATCTTTATCAAGCTCCTTATTGCGATCAAGCTGCTTGGTTAAATAAACCATTACCATAATAATAATCGCTAATATTATCGCAATCGCTGATCCGTATCCCCAGTTACCGGCCTTTAAAAATCGGTCTTCGATTAATGAACCAATTAAATATCTACCTTCTCCTAAAATTTTGGGAATGACAATTGTGGTTGCCGCTGGCAATAAAACCATTGTAATTCCTGATAAAACTCCCCCAACTGAAAGTGGTAAAGTAACTTTTAAAAATGTTTTTGTATTGCTTGCACCAAGATCAAACGCAGCCTCATAAAGAAGAGGATCTATCTTTGATAAAACCGTATAAATAGGAATTACCATAAAGGGGAGATAAACATAAACCATTCCAGTAATAATAGCTAAATCAGTCCCTAAAATATTTGGGTTAACCATATTAAAAATTTGTTTCCAAGCAAGCGTTCTAATCAGCATATTAATCCACATTGGAGCGGTTATTAGAAGAATTAAAAGAGCTTGTGTTTTAGCCTTTTTACTGCTAATAAAATAGGCAAGTGGATAGCCAATTAAAAGAGTGATAACTGTTGTTATAATGGCTAAAAATATTGAATTCCACATCGTTTTTACAAAACTTTTTTCAGTGAAAAACTGAATAAAGTATTTAAATGTAAACTTATAAAACAGATCACTTTCTTTAACCGTAATCGAATAAAAAACAATCAGTAAAAGTGGAATAATAATAAGGCCAATTAAAATAACATAATAAGGAATACCAAGAAAATGAATAGATTTTACTTTTTTTGGTTTTACTTTTTTAGACTTTTCGCCTTTTAAAGGTTGGATATTATACATTACCATTTCTCCATAACATGAATATCTTCTTTTTCAAAAACGATTGATACTTCTTTGTCTTCTGGTTGATAATCAGTTGTGTGAATTGTATAAATCCGCTTATCAGTTTTCACATCAATTTCATAATGAACCCCTTTAAAGATTACACTATCAACAACTCCATCAATAAAACCTTTTCCCTTTTCAACAATATCAAGGTCTTCCGGCCTTAAGATAATATCAACAACTTCATTTTTGCGAAAACCAGTATCTAAACATTCATAATCTTTATCATCAAAACAAACCAAATAATCATCTTTCATTATGCCTTCAATAATATTTGACTCACCAATAAAAGAAGCGACAAACTTATTAATCGGTTCATTATAAATATCCTCAGGTGTTCCAATTTGCTGAATTTCGCCTTCATTCATCACCACAATCTTATCACTCATTGTCAAAGCTTCTTCTTGATCATGAGTTACATAAATAAAGGTAATACCCGCATTAATTTGAATATCTTTTAATTCATACTGCATTTCTTGTCTAAGTTTTAAATCAAGAGCGGCAAGCGGCTCATCTAGCAATAAAACTTGCGGTTCATTAATTAAAGCTCTAGCGATGGCAACCCGTTGTTGCTGACCACCTGAGAGTTTGTTGACATTTCGCTCTTCAAAACCGACTAAACCAACCAGCTTTAAATACTTCATCACTCGTTTTTTTATATTGTCTTCTTTTTCTTTTCTCAAAACTTGAAACCTTTTTTTAAAGTTTACAATAAGCTCTCGCTTTTTATTAATTAATTCAAGATGTTGTTCAGCCAATTTATTATACTCAACCGAATCTTTGCTAAACTCAGCTTGTTTTTCTTTTATTTCACTAATCTTATTATTAATATTTGTTAATTGTTTTTTTCTTTTTGCTTGCAGTTCTTTTTTTTCTATCTTTTTAATTCTAATCCCAAAAGCAACATTTTCAAAAACATTAAGGTGAGGAAATAATGCATACCTTTGAAAAACAGTATTAGTTGGTCTTTTATAGGCGGGGATATTTAAGATACTTTTTCCATTTAATAAAACCTCACCACTAGAAGGTTCAATAAATCCACCAATGATTCTTAAAGTAGTTGTTTTTCCACAACCAGAAGGTCCAAGTAAGGTAACAAATTCGTTTTCATAAATATCTAGATCTATTCCTTTTAAAACAACTTGATCGCCAAAGGCTTTTGTAACATTTTTTAGTTCAATTAATTTATTCACTATATCCTTCCTTTCTTGTGTTTACAACTGTTAAACTGTTTTCTCAATTATTATATATTCGCAGCGCTATTAAGCCATTTACACATCAATTGCTGTTTAGTATAATTATACCATAGGTTAAGTGTTAATAAACAAGCTCAATATAATTATATAAACATTAAAAGAGATGTCAAGAGAAAAATAAAATATTTTTTCTTGCTTTTTCTATTACTAAGTTATATAATGCTTTTGCTGGGGATGTTCTTGGATTCGTCAAGATAATCGTGGTCTAGTAAGCATGCCTTGGTCGTGCAAGTAAAAACACTCGAGGTTTAATAACCGGAAATCAAAAATTTGCATTCGCTGCTTAAGAAAAAGCATAGCGAGCCTTATCTAGAGACACTTACGATCTAGTGTAGGTACATTAGTAAGTTATATTTATAACCAGCCGCCTTATGGTTATAAACGAAACAGTAAGGCTAGCTTTAAAACAGTATTCTCTTCTAATCTTTTAAAGCGAAATCTAAAGAAGAGATAAACATGTAGAAAGCTAGATGCATAGTTGTTTTGCACAGGGGTTCAAATCCCCTCATCTCCACCATTTTTAAAAATATATGTTCTTCTTTTAACAAAGCAGTTAAAAAGAAGGCATTGCATAAAAAATAGACCAATGATTTGGTCTTTTTTTATACCATAATGATCTGCACTGCCATCTATTTACTTTTTTTGCAAAAATTTGCACGGGAGTTGTGGGATTTACATAACACTACCAAGAAATATGGCTTTTTTGTATATTTCAAATTTAAAATTGTTTTTAATTTGGCTTAACAATCATATAAAACACCAAAAAGCAAGAACCTTCATGGTGTAGCTATATCTTATCGAAGATACCCCCGTGTTTTATCACGGGTCTAATACTCACTTGCCGTTAATTGGGGGATGCTTTAAATTTATAAAAAGATAGTTTATTATATTTAACATATTAAATTATTTCTGGCCAATCAAATAATCCTTCTTTTGATATCATTATGATATATCTTGCATAACTTGTTCCATCAGACTGTACTAAATAGCCATAATTAATATTTTTAATGGTTACTAAAATAGCATGACATGTCCCATCATTATCCAAATACATATATTCTTTATTGTCTTTTATAAAATCGTATCTTCTTTTCAAGTTCTTCTCAAAAAATTCAAACTCTTCTTTCTTTAAATTTATAACTCTTTCAATTATAATTGTGTCTTTAAACATCTTTTCTTCTCTTTCTTTTATTTTCTTTAACATATCTTTTTCCCCCTTTGAATAAACTATCTTTTTTATGATGAAATTCCAAAAGAAAAACGACCGTTTTTGGTCGTTTAACTTCTAGGGACATTAAGTCCCAGTATTCCATCATAAAAAATTATATCACAAATAAGACGTTTTGTATTATGGCCATTGGAGTAGAAATTAAGAAAATTTACTCTTTTTTGGGCTCTTTGTTGTATGCATTGAACATACTATCAACATATATTCAATTATATATGAAACTATATTCAATATATAATCAACACGGCCGTGCACATATATTATTGGCTTTGTAACATGTTTATTTTATAAAATTAAAAAACGAACTATTACCCCTTATTAAAAATTAATGTATCAAATTGATATAGTGTTATAGCATCACTTTAAAAACAATTCTTTTAAACTTTTTAAATCATTATTACTTAAGTTAAGCTTTTCTTTTGCATATATTTCAAATGAATCATATTCCTTTACAATGTTTAAAAACCCATTTAAATATTCTTCTTTAACAATTAGCATATCTTTAACTTTATTAATATCTTCTTCTCTTAAATTCATATTTTTAAATTTATCAAATTTTAATTCAATATTATCTTTCAAATAATCGTTAGAAAGTAAGTAATCTTTCATAATTTCCTCATAACTAACATCTAAGCATAATAATAATAAAGCTGATAGTATTCCTGTTCTATCTTTACCGGCTGAACAATGAAATAAAATAGGCTTTCCGTTTAATTTAATAATATCTTTTATAACATCACCAAACATTGTTGAGTTTGAAGCCATTTCTCTATTAATATCTACCATAAAACTATTAGCATTTAATAAATTAAATGCTTGTTTACCACTAGATAAATCAAAATTTAAGTCTTTGAAAAAACAATCCAATGAAGCTAAAACTGGATAATTTTTATATGTAATATTATTCGGTATTATATACGGTTCTTTTTTAATCTCAGCGCTACTTCTTAAGTCATAAACTGTCTTAATTCTTAAAGAATTTAAAACATCATTTAATTTTTCGTTATCAATATTTAAATTTCCACTTCTATAAAGAAGATTATTTTTAACTTTTTTGCCATCTTTATTAACATAACCACCTAAACATCTTAAATTGCTTATTTTTTCCTTCATCTTTGACCCTCGTTTCTTATTTTTTATATGCTAAAACTTTTACATATAAAACAAACCCATTTTTTATTTATAACAGTTGATTTTATAATTTGTATCATAAATCCAAATTTTAAAGGCAAACTCATTGAATATATGTTTGATACCATTTTTGATACAACAGCACACCTATATGTTTTTTCTATGTCCTTATAAAATTTACCTATCTATAAATTTGATGGCTTTGTTAAATCAGTTTTTATAGTGGCAAATCCTTCTTGTTAAAAACTGTTATTCCTATAATAAATGATATAACAGTGATTGCTATTAGAATTCCAAACTTCCAAAGGTATGCACTTGTTCCATCAACAATAGAACTAATATCAAATAATGTAACTAATGATACACTATTAAATAAATCTAATGCTTCCATTCTCATCATTGCTGGAGTTGATTCACTTGCGAACATTCCTAGTATTGTAAAAACTAAGGTTAATACAGCAAATCCTCCACCAGTTGACATAGCATGTCTGGATCTATTGAAGATACATGATGATAAATAAATAATGCTTCCTAGTGTCATTGTCGTTAAAAATGATCCAAGGTTAAATAATAATAGTGTTCCTACTGTAACTGGCGTTAATGTTGGTGGTGAAATATAGAATAAAGCTACTGATATAATCGATGTAACTATATATAAGAAAATAGTTGATGATACAAAAAACACCATTTGTGTAAAGGTTATTGTTCTTCTTTTTGTTCCTGTTGACAGTATATAAACCATTGAACCAGAATCAATTTGTCCAGAAATTAAATTAACACCAATTATTATTACAAAAACAACCGATATTAAAAGGCCTACTAATTTAAAATACATATTACCTACTGTCATTGTATAAACATCATAGTCTTGCATCTCACTCATGGAATCAGCAAGTGAACTAGGCAGTTTTACTATTAGTGTTTCAGTAACACTTTCACGTAATCCTAATTTAATGTTATTCACTTCTTCTAAATATTTTTCTTCTGTATCAAAATCTAATCTACTAACTTGTGATAATTCATAATCTAATCTGGATTGATATGTGATTATTGTGTTAGTAGCTAATTTTTTTATTCCTTTGTAATCAAATCCAAAAGTGTTATATATTTCTAAATCAACGTTTACTTCTTCTAATGACTCCAATATCTTATCTAAAGCCTCATCTGATGATAAGTTACCAGCTAAAAATATACTGGCACTATATCTTGATTTATCAAACCTGTAATTAATTCTTTCTAATGTTTTTATTACATCAAAATATTCAAGTTTTATCTCATCTTCTAACCAAATACTCTTCACCTTATCTTGATCTAATGACATGATTAAAGTAAGAATGTCATAATCAAGTGGTGTTGATCCTTCTTCAAATCCTTCATACATTTCACCAAACATATTATTTGGATTTAGTGAAAACATCGCAACACCCATTAATTCTTGATACTCCATTGAATTTTCATCATAACTTGAATCAATACTTTTGATATATAAATCTAAATTATACTGATATACGCCAACTGCGTGTATATAAGCATTTTGAATATATAATGGCGTAGGTTCTTGAAATTTATTGTCTTTTATTTGTTCTAAGTATTTATCAAAAAATGCATTGTCGAAATGCTCTAAGTTTTCATATGTAATACTGTGATAATTTAGAGCTGTATTTTGATATTCAGATTCTAATGTGTCTTTAACAAATGTTTCAGTAAAGGAAGAAGTTAATGACCCTAGACCATCTCCTCCTGACATTAACATAATTATTGTTAAAATAAATCCAGAAACAACTGCTATTGCTAGCCATTGTATCCAATTTGCTTTCCATGATTGTTTGTATAACGCTTTACTAAACATTGCTGTTCTCCTCTCTAATTCCGGCTATTTTTTTAAAGTGTCTTTCTAGTGTGTATTTTATTTCAGAGATAAATTTTAATCTAAAAGTTTTTAAATCATTCATCAATTCTCCTACTTTACCTCGTTCAATTAAAATAGTAACTTGGTTGTAGATTTCTTGATCTCTCACTATCTCATAATCCAAGTTCTTAAATGACTCATAATCATCCTTATTCATAAATTCAATCTTAAATTCTTGCTTTTTTGGTGTTTTAATTTCTTCCATATTTGCTTCACCAATTAAATGGCCATCAAGTAAAAATATAACTCGATCACAGCTTTCTTCTAGTTCTTCAAAGGACTGAGAAGACATAAAAATTGTCTTTCCTTTTTTATGTTCCTCTTTGACTACTTCCATAAAATTTATTCTCATTAATGGATCAAGTCCTGTTGTTGGTTCATCTAATATTAAAATATTTGGGTCATGAATTAAAGATGCAACAAGCGCTGTTTTTTGTTTCATACCCTTTGACATTCTTTTTAAATTAGCACTCGGATCTAATTTTAAAATATCAATTAATTTGTTTGCATAAGTGAAATCTTTTATCTTTAAAAACTCTGCTTAGCTTTTTAAGAATTCTGTTCCGGTTCTTAAGTCTGGAAATGCTATTTCTCCAGGGACATATCCAATCTCTTTTATAAATGAAGATGAGTTAGACCAAGATTCTAAGCCTAATACAAACGATGTCCCTTTTGTCGGTTCTATAAATCCTAAAATACTTCTAATCGTTGTACTTTTTCCTGAACCATTTGTACCTACTATGCCCACCATTTCGCCTTTGTTTATCTTAAATGTTAAATCAAAGATACCTTTACCATCACCAAAATCTTTAGTTAAATTTTCAACTCTTATTATTGTATGTTCCATATTAATCACAATCCTTTAAATCCTTTATCAGCTTCATAAAACTTTAAGAAATAATCTTCTAAAGTTTCTCTGACATTATTAAACTCTACGAGTTCAAATTTTGTTAAAGTGTTAACTACTTCATCAATATTGTCATCATGCGATTTTATTAAGACTTGGAGATTATCATCGTTTGTTCTAATAACTTCTAAAATATCAAATCCATTATTCACAAATCTATCAAATGATTCTTTATCCTTAAATCTTAAAACATAAAATTTATGCTTCGCATGTTTTAAATCATTTGCGATAAAAGTATCTACTATTCTACCTTCTTTAATAATACTTATCCTGTCACAAGTTTGATCCACCTCATTAAAGATATGACTAGAAAGTAAAATTGTTTTACCTCTTTTCTTTTCTTCCTTAATAAAATTAATAAACACATCTTGCATAATTGGATCAAGTCCTGAAGTAGGTTCATCTAAAATTAATATTTTTGGATCAGACATAAAAGCCGTAACAATAGCAAGCTTTCTTTTAGTTCCAAGACTCATTTGTTTGGTATTAGTTTTTAACTGTTTATCATCAAGTTTAAACAAATCACAAAGCATTGTTAACCTTTCATTATTATAAATTTTAGCTAAATCTTGCATCATCTTAATTACTTCATGTCCATTTAGTCCTGCTGGGAAAGCAAGTTCTCCTGGAATATATCCCACATCTTTAAGGTTTTTATGATAATTTATAAACGATTCTCTTCCCATGATTGACGTACTACCTTCCATTGGCTTAGAAAATCCCATCAAATGTCTAATCGTTGTTGTCTTTCCAGCTCCATTTGGTCCTAGAAACCCAAAAGTCTCACCTTCATACACATTAAAAGAGATGTTAAAAACACCCCTATTAAAACCATAATCTTTAGTTAAATTTTTTACCTCAATCACATTTTTCATAATAATCACTCCTAAAATATAAACAACAGTCCATTAGTAGACTATTGTTTGATTTTAATTTAGGTTTATTATACAATGTAGTAAAAGATATAATCAACTTACAATTTTAGGCTATTGTTTACTTTTAGACAAATAACGAAAGGTGTCCGATTTTTATGACAACAAAAAGGAACAGAAACTATAAAAGAGCTGAAAAAGCAATCATTGATGCATTAATAAGGCTCAGCAAAAATAAATTATCTTTATCAGATATTTCCGTTACTGAACTTTGTGAGGTTGCTAACATATCCAGGAGCACATTTTATCTTCATTACAATGACATAGAAAGTATATTCGAATCTGTAGGTGATGTTTTTTTAGATACTTTCTCTGTCATGATTGAAAAGTTATCAACTGAAGATATCGATGATTTCTCTAAATATATAGTTGAAATATTTAATTTTATTGAAAATTCTAATGAATTAATTAAAGTAGGGCTAAAACTTGGAGGATCTTTTAGTTTTTATGTTAATAAAATAAAAAGAAAATTAGAATCGTTGGTTTCAAAAGCTCCAATATTAGCTAATACAAAAATGAACAAAGAACATCTCATGATAGAAATTCAAATTGTTTCTTCTGGTATAATCGATTTGTTTATTGATTTACTAAAAAACAATGATACTTATAATTCAAAGACTTATACCTTAGCTATTAATAACTTTTTAAACAGATGGATAACATCCTTAAAAAACAATAATTTTGAATTTAAATAGCACCCCTTAAATATAACAAAAAGACTATTTAGAATAGTTTTTTTGTTTTTCTACTCAACATACTATCAACATATACTCAATTATATATAAACCGATAACCAACGTACTATCAACACGAGCGTGCACATACATTATTGACCCCAAATTATCGTTCAAATTTATTTAATAATACTCTTTGTATTATAAAGAATTCTCAAAGCCGAGATTTGCAAAAACAAAACCACTACAATGGTTATAGCGCTATATAAAGCAATTTTGTGTGGTGGTTAAGTTTCTGATTGCTTCATCTCCACCAATTTAAAAGCATTAGTCTGATACGTTAAGTATTGGATTTTTTTTATAGCTTTTCATTAAAAACATTTAAAAAACAATATAATTTTCATAAAATGGTTATATTTTCATAACTTTAAGACAATTTAAGGAAAAATAAATTAAGACTGTTTTTACAATTTAACGATTACACAACGATTTAACGATTGCCATTACAATTTAACGATTACCATTACAATTTAACGATTATATATTTTGATTATTAGGCAAAAAACATGGTATAATACACGTATTATTAATGAAATTTGTTAGGAGATAAGATTATGAAATATAAAATAAAAGATTATGATCTAAAAGAACATATCTCTTTAGATGATTGGATTGATGAATCAAAATATATCAATGCTAAAAAAATAAATATGTATGCTGCATATAACGAACCAATGTCAGATACATACCATTACTTTTTGAATAATCCTTTTGATATGGCAAATATAAAAACTTTTATAAAGGTATTTGAATCTGAAAACATATATTACGGTGTTGCAGTATTTCATTATTACAAAGAAGAAGATAAGTTTTATCTTGCAATAAATCCAATTATAATTAATCCTGAATTCATCAATCAAGGGATTGGAACCATTATAATAAAACAAATAGTCGAGGAAGCAATCGAATTTACTAAAGGTCATATTGACATTATAAAAGGAGATGCGGAAGAGTCAAATAAAGCATCCATAAAAATTCTAGAAAAGAATGGATTTAAAATAAAAGACATAAATGAAAACTTTATTGAATATATATATGAATTGAAACAGTAAATTTATATAATTAATATTTGTTTTAAAGGAATAACAAGGTGAATGAAAAAACTAACTATTCACGGAAAAAAAGAAGTCCTTAAACAATCAAGACTAAAACAGCTTAATAAAGCGATCAATTTAAGGGGTGCGCTAGTGTATCAAAATAGGTCATCCAACACATACTGGCATGGTGACGCCATTTGGACCCTTTGGGTTGCACACCTTTAATGGCGTTTTATTATAATAATTCAACATAAAAAATAGAACAAACTTGTTCTATTTTTTCATATTTTACTATTTTTTAAGATTTATGTTGTAGTCTCTTATTATAAAAATATTGCCATATATAAAGGTAAATATAGTGTTTCTCCACTAACTTTTAAATCTTTGGTGTGTAACACAATTTTCTTCGGCACTCGTTTTGAAAATTTAACCTTGAATTTATCGATTGAACTATGAGAATGATAATTCCCAGATTTTACTTCTATAGGTAAGATTTTATTTCCTTTTGTTATTATAAAATCAACTTCCATATTGTTTTCTCTATTTACCTTATCATTTGATATATAAAAATATAAATTATATCCATTTGAAACTAATATTTGTGCAATAACATTCTCAGCAAACATACCTTTATTTATATTAAGTTTGTTAAATAGGAGTCCTCTATATATTTCACTATCAATAACATTTTTACTGGATAAACTTTGGGTGACTAATAGTCCTGTATCAGCCATATACAATTTAAGAGCTTTGTGTTCTAAGTTCATATTTAAACCTATGTTTGGATCTGTTGTGTTAAAACATACATTAACTATTTGAGCTTCATCTAACCAAATAAATGAATCTTCGTATGTTCTAAATCGAGCAGATTTATTAATGCTTGCTAAGTTAAATCTTTTATAGTCTTTTGATAACTGACTTGGAATATTATCAAAAACACTTAAAACACTATTTTCATATCCTTTAGCATATTTAACAATATCATTTCTATATAATTTCAATATATTTTTCTTCTCTTCTTCAACTTTATTAAAATCTTTAGTTTTAACATATTGAATAATTGCTTGTGGCATTCCACCAACAAGAATATATTCAATAAATGATTTCATGATTCTTTTATGTACAGCAGCACCTAAAGGGATTTTCTTTTCAAAAAAGTCTTTTAATAAAGGAATTGTTACTATATCACCCAAAGCCCATAAAAATTCTTCAAAATCAAAAGGATACATTTTTATGCTTTCTTCTTCTGAAGGTAATAAAATATTTTCAATATTTGTTTTTAAAGATAATAAAGATCCTGTTTCAATATAATCATATCTACCATCTTCTACTAAATGCTTAATCATTTGTCTAGCGGGCGGAAATAACTGAATTTCATCAAACACAATAAGAGATTTTCTTTCTATTAACTGGGTTTTAAAGTAAAGTTGAAGTTGATTAAAAAACATATTTAAATCAAGCTGGTTATCTAAAAACATTTTTTCTAATTCTTGTGTTTTTTGACTAAAATCTATAAGTATATAACTATCATATTCATTTTCACCAAATTTTTTTACAATAAATGTTTTTCCAATTCTTCTAGCTCCTTCTATTAACAAAGCAGTGCTTCCTTGTTTAGCTTCCTTCCAATTTAACAAATCATTATAAATTTTTCTTTTAAAATCCATAATATACAACTCCCTTTGATAATATATTAACACATCATTGTACGAAATCCAAACATTAGTCTCATTTAAAAGCACGAAATCCAAACATTAAATCCGTTTTAAAACACGAAATCCAATAATTGACTTCTAAATTACATACATTTATTATCAAGAGTTTTAAAATAAAAAATTATAAAATAAAACTACGCATCGATTATAGCTCTATATCAAGCAATTCTATGTGGTGGTTAAGTTTCTGATTGCTTCATCTCCACCAATATTGCCCTGGTGGCGCCATTCGAACCCCTTGGGTTGCACACTTTTAATTGCGTTATATAGATAAATTTTAAGATTAAAATAGAACTAGTGTTTAGCTTGTTCTATTTTTTTCATATTCTACTGGCGTCAAATATCCAAGTGACATATGCGGTCGCTTATTATTATAAAAATAAATATATGAATCTATCGACTCTTTTAGTTCTTTAAAACTTCTATATACATTTCTATTGACTTCTTCTTTTTTCAAATGAGAAAAAAATGATTCAATTGGAGCATTGTCATATGGATTTCCTGTATCTGAAAATGAGTTCTTTATTTTAATTTTTTTAAGTAAATTTGTTACATCATTAGCGGTATATTCTGACCCCCTATCGCTATGAAAAATAACTCCACAAGGATTTAAACTTTTTTTATATGCTTCTTTTATTGTATCAATAACTAATTTAGAATTATTTTTATAACCAATTTTATGACTTATAACTTTCCTTGAATACAAATCAATAATCACACATAAATAAACAAATGAATTATCTACCCATATGTAAGTAACATCACTAAGCCACTTTTCATTAACTTTTGTCGTTTTAAAATTTTGATTTAAAAGATTTTTTAAATTTGTATTTTTATTTATATTAGGATAAAACATTTTTCTTTTTGGCAAATATGGAACAAGGTTCATCTCCTTCATTAAAGATGAAACCTTTCGGTTAGAAGTTATAATATCTCTTTGTTTTAATGTTGCGACTATTTTTCTTTTACCAAATCTTTCTCCACTTTCTATGAAAATCTCTTTTACAATGGCTTTTAAAAACCCATTTCTTTTCATAGTTTTAGCTTCTTTAACTCTTCTAAAGTAGTAATTATAGAAAGTTGAATGGTTTACATTTAAAAGGCGACACATTGTTTTTACGGGGTAAACTCCATAAAACTTAGATATTTCTTCCATTTTGGTAAGAATATTTAATGAAGTCAAACAATTAAGTGATCGTATAATTTCAAGTTCTATTTTAATTCGTTTGTAATCCTTCTTTAACCCCTTGTATTCTTTATAAGTAGCCTTATCAATTTCTTTATAATCTATCCCATAATATAAAGTTCTTCTTGATACATTGTATTTTCTTGCTATCTCAGATATATTACTACCTTTCATCAAACATTCATTTACTATCTTTTGTTTTTCTATTTCAGTATATATACTTTTCATACTCATCCATTTCCTTATGCATCTAAACACATTTTAAACATTTTGAATTTTACTATTGTATTATAAATAATTATTGTGCTATACTATATGTATGACAAAATAATAAAAACGTCATACATCGAGGTGTCATAATGAAAAATACAACAATTGAATTATTACATGAAAGAAAACTATTACTAAAAAGACTTGGAAGTCTTTTATATGGATCAGTAATTGTTAGAAAACAAGGTGAGAAAAAATATATTTACTTAAGTTATCGGGAACAAGGAATAAGATATAGTAAATATGCGGGGATTTATAGTAAAGAATTGCACAATTTAATACTTGAAAACAATGTTTTAGCTAAACAATATAAAAAAAGACTCAGAGAGATCGAGAGGGTCCTTGTTGGTTTTGATATTGACGACAGCACTCTTCCTAGTGATGTTAAAATAAACATTGATTTAGCAAAAAGAAATTTAGTAGACTCTATTTATAAACAAGTGCGGCTTGAAGGGGTACTAGCTACATACGCTGATACCGAACAAATTATTAGTGGTGGCAAAGTTAAAAACATGGCTACAAGCGATGTTTTAAAAATTGTTAACTTAAAACGTGCTTGGGAATTCATTTTAAATGAAAATGTTATATCAACAAAATCTAATTATAATATATTAAGACAAATCAATGGAATAGTTGAAGATGGATTCACTTATACTGCTGGACAAATTAGACCTGTACCCGTTAACATAACAGGGACTAATTATATTCCACCTATTCCAATTGAATCACTGATCATTGAAAACATAAATAAAATAACAAGCAGCAACGCTTCTCCAATTGACATTGCAATCGAGTTAATGCTATATGTCATGAAGTCTCAAATCTTTTTAGATGGTAATAAAAGAACAGCTGTTATTTTTGCCAACCATTTTTTAATAAGCAAAGGATTTGGACTTATAGTTATACCTGAAGAACACTTAGATGAGTATAGAAAGCATCTAATTGATTACTATGAAGATAAAAATGATGATATAAAAAAATTCTTAAATGAAAAATGTTGTTTTATAATTAAATAACATATGTATGACAAAATTTATATAACGTCATACAAAAACTATAAAAACAAAACCAGAATATCAATTATAACTCTATAACAAGCCATTATATGTGGTGGTTAAGTTTCTAATTGCTTCATCTCCACCATATGACCTAATGACGCCATTCGAACCCTTCAGTTTGCACACTTTTTATAATTACTTCAATATGTTTTCTAAATAACAAACTAGAATAATATCTCTCACCATTCTATGATATTCAATTATCCTAGAATAAGAGTTTGATTTATTCTAGTTTTTTTCATATAATCATTATAGAGGTGATTTATATGAAAAAATTTGTAACATATGAAAAAAGAATGTATATGACAGTAGATTCTTTGACATACTTTTCAAGAAAAAATAAAAAACTAATGGAAACTCATTATTTAAGTTCTGTAATAAAAAACTTATCTAATATTGAAATAATTTTAAATCAAGATATTCAAAACCTATTATATGATGCAATTGAAGAGCTATCTAAATTAGATGGTTATATAAAAGACAAGCTTAATGGATTTCCTATGATAATGTTAAGAAGCGAATCATTATCTAGCACACAAATAGAGCACTATAATGCCTCTAATAGAAACATTGCTGCTGCACAAGTTATTCCTACTAAAGCTAAAGCAGCAAACATTATTAAAAACAATCTTGAATCTTTAATATGTTTTCTTGATGATGACGTTTCTATAAATAAAGATATTATAATTAAGTTAAATAGAAAGATACTAAATAATGATAATGCAAATATTAGAGATGTTGTCAATTGGATTGGACCTCCCTCTTCTATACCTCATACAGCTACTTTCGTGCCTCCTCATCCTGAACATTTAAACAAAAATATTAAAGAGTTTATAGCCTTTTGTAGTAGAGATGATATTCATCCTCTAGTTCAGGCATCATTCGCCTATGCTTACTTTGAGACTATTCATCCTTTTGCTGATGGTAATGGTAGAGTAGGTAGAATACTTGTACAGTTACTTTTAAAAGAAAAACGATACTTAGAAAATCTATATGTCCCTTTTTCTATCGGCCTTTTGAAAAATTCAGATAAACATATTGAAACTTTAAATGATTTTAGAGATGGCAACTATCAGTCAATAATAAAACTTTTCTTAGAAAATGCTTTAATGATTACCCCTTCTATTTATAATAGTTTAAATAAAATAGTTAAAATAAAAGAAAGTTGGCATAATAAACTTTCCGCAAGAAGAGATGCACTAGCGTGGAAAATATTAGATGAACTAATTTATCAGCCAGTTATAACTATTAACTATATCAAAACAAAATATGACGCTAATGATCAAGCAGTTAGAAATAACTTTCTATTGCTTGAAGAAGCTGGAATAATCAACAAAGTTGGAAAAAGCAAAAGAAATGTTATTTATGAATCTAAAGAAATACTAAATGTTTTAGATGTATTGAAATTTTAAACCGTCTCTATTAAGCCATTCTATGCAATGGTTAAGTTTCTGATTGCTTCATCTCCACCATTAAAAATGATCTTACCCCCAAAACTTGGACTTATGGTACAAATAATGTACTATAAAATTGAGTTCGGGGTTTTATTATGCCTTAAAACTCAGATAAAACTTTAGATAACTAAAGAATTGCTGTTTAGTCTTTAGCTTTCTAAATATTGTGATATAATATAAATGGAGGGATTATCATGTCAGTAAGTTATAGTAAACTATTTGAAATTTTAAAGTCTAGAAATATATCTTTAACTAAACTAAGAAAAGATATTGGCGTTTCTTCTGCAACTATTTCTAAATTAAATAAGGGCGATTATATATCTCTTCAAACCTTAGAAAAAATTTCTAAGTATTTAAATGCGCAAATTGGTGAGCTAATGGAGTTTAAAATAACTCACAAAAAATCGCCATTATTAAAACGATTAATTGAAGAAAAAAACAATAAAATTAAAGGTGGAATATATCATGAAACACAAGTTATCATGACATATAATTCTAACCATATTGAAGGTAGCAAATTATCTATAGATGAAACAAGGTTTATATTTGAAACCAACTCAATTACTTTAGACAGCAAAAACAGTCTTGCAAGCATTGATGATATTAATGAAACAATCAATCACTTTAGAGCCATTGATTATATGCTTGAAATAGTTTTTGAACCGTTAACAGAAGCTATAATTAAAGATCTACACTTAATACTAAAAAGAAACACTAAAGATGAAACACTAGATTGGTTTAATGTTGGTGAGTATAAAAAGCTACCCAATACTGTTGGGGGAATGGAAACAACTCATCCACTAAATGTTGCCTTTGAAATTAGCAATCTAATAAACAATTATGAGAATAACATCAAAAAGACATTTGAAGACATCGTTGATTTTCATTATAAATTTGAAAAAATACATCCTTTTCAAGATGGAAATGGTAGAGTAGGAAGACTTATTGCTTTTAAAGAACTACTAAGATATAGTCAAATTCCATTTATGATTGATAATGACTTAAAAGCTTTTTACTATAGAGGATTTAAGCTGTATATGGAAGAAAAAGGTTATTTAGTAAACACTTGTTATACAGGACAAGATAAATATAAAAAATTATTAGATTACTATAAAATAGACTATTAATATAATTTTTTTAAAAAAACATGATTACAATTATTTTAAATTTAACATCTTCTAATAGAACTGTTTAAATGAGATTTATTTTTACTAGATTAGTTGCGTTTATAGTATTATTGTTTTTGACTATTGCATGTTTTTGATTTTAAAAACAATTTGAATATTGCTCTAGAAATAAAAAAAATTAGTATACTAGAAACATGAAAGCTAACAGTAATAATCAAATGTGTAAATGATTTACCTAGATAGGAAACTTACAAACTTTATTAGGTAAATACAGGCAAATATATCTTCACCAAAACAACCTAACAAAACCATTCTATGTAGTGGTTAAGTTTCTGATTGCTTCATCTCCACCATATGGTATGGTGACGCCATTTGAACCCTTTAGGTTGCACACTTTTTTTTACAACATTTCAATATGCATTTATTCTAAAAACAGAACAAATTTGTTCTGTTTTTTCTTATTCTATTGCAACAAAAAAGACACCTTTTACCACCTAGATGTATTGTATCTTTTAAAATTTGATCTTAAAATCATTAATTTTTCTTAAATTTATGTTCTGTTTATAATTGATAGTAAAACTTTACATTGTTTGTTTTTTTCTTCTTTCTTCAAGCAATAACAACTAAGTTTCTTCCGTTTTCTTTTGCAAAGTAAAGATTTTTATCAGCTGCTTCAAGCATTTGGTTAAAACTTTCTAAATTATTGCTTGGAAATGATGTTCCTCCAACGCTAACAGTAATTTTTATATTTTGTAAATTGGAGGTAAAAGATGCTTCTTCTAGGTATCTTCTTATGCGTTCTGCAATTTTATTAGTGTTTGACGGAGAAGCCCCAGGAAGTACAACTGAAAACTCTTTACCACCATATCTTAAAAATATATCACCTTCTTAGATAAACAAATAAACAACAATTTACAAAACATTATTTACTAAATCTTTATATACGCTAGTTACTATTTTTTTAACCGTTTCAAAACTTACATTAGAACTATCTAATAAGGGGTTAAATTCAACTATATCAAAACTTCTCACTAACTTTGTTTCAATAAATCTAGAAGTTATATAATTGATATCTTTAACTTCAAATCCTTTTTCAACAGGAGTACCGGTTCCTTTCATAAATATAGGATCCAATGAATCAACATCAATGCTTAAATGAATGTCTTTAGACTTGTTTTTAGCTATGTTTTCTAGCACTTCATTAACGATATTTTGTAACCCTCTTTTTTCTACTTCTTCCATTGAGTAGTTGTTAACTCTATATTTTTTTATTAACTTTGTTTCTTCAGGTTCAACATCTCTTGTTCCTATTAAATAAATATTCTCAGGCTTAACATATTCATTAAAAAGATTGTTAAAACCACTATCTCCAATTCCTATAGCAGAGGAAAGTGGCATACCATGTGCATTCATAGATATTGAAGTCAAAGGTGTATTAATGTCTGCATGAGCATCAATCCAAATAACAGAACCATTTTCAAAATTGTCTATAAATGAAGAAATGGTTGAAAAAGCAATTGAATGATCGCCACCTATTATTAAAGGAAAATCACCCGCTTTAAAAACATTATTAATGTTGTCTTTTAACTGCGTTAAGTTAATTAATAAATTATCATAATTTTTTATATTGTTTTTGGTGTTGTTATTTCCTGAATATATATAATTAAATTCCTTATAATTAATATGTTTGTTTATCGGCTTTAATATCTTGTTATATATTTTTTGGGGAGCTAGTTCTGTTCCTTTATAATTATTTCCCTCATAAATTTCACCAAAAACAAGAGTTATCTTACTATTCATTTACATTATGTAATAATTAAATAATAAATATTGATTAATTATTTACTCCTTTCATTTTTATGTTCTTTCTTTCAAATAAAACCAATAAAATATTCTTTTCAACTAAACAATAATGTTTTATTCCTGCTTTTTTATCTTTAAATTTTTTTGATAAATCTGACAAAGTTTGAACCTAAACATACTTAAAATCTAATAATATTTAAAAAACTTTTTCGCTTAAATTTTATTGTTCTATCCAAATATATATTTTCTTGGCACTCTACAAGATATGTTTGCGCATATTTCATAAACAATTGTTTTTTGGTGAATAGCTACATCTTTAGTTAATACTAATCCGCCAAATAAAATAACTTCTGCTCCAAGATTAACGGTTTTATCGACTTTAACTATTGTCGCATCCATACAAATGGTCCCAACAATAGGATAAAGTTTATGATTAATTTCTACCTTTGATTCTCGGTTAACACGTAGCCAACCATCAGCATACCCAATGGGCATCACACCAATATATTCATCTTCTGGTGCTTGATAGGTTGCACCATAGCTTACAAACTCTCCCTTTTTTATCTTTTTAATTTGAACAATATGACTATGCAGGCTCATAACTGGTTTGAAACCTAAATTTAAGTGTTCAAACGATAAGCCATAAAGTGCAATACCCACTCTAACGTGTGTGGTAAAATCATAAGTCGATTCATAAAATAAAGTTGATTCTGAATTTGACATATGGATCATCTTGGGTTTTTTTGGAAGATGATTAAGAAGCTGTTTAAATTTTTCAAGTTGGTTATGATATAAAATTTCATTTTCACCTGCAGTCGCAAAATGCGTTGCTATACCAATCCATTTGACTGTTGGATGGTTTTCAATTTTATCAACTGCATTTAAGATTTCATTGAAATCTGTAAAACCATAACGATTCATACCAGTATCATATTTTAAATGTACGCGTAAAGGCAAACGACTTTCAAGAACATCTTTTAATATTTCAGGACTATAAACGAGTATATCAATTTGATTGTCACTCATTATTTTTAGTTGTTCTTTTGTAACAACTCCTAAAGCTAAAATACCTATTTTCTTGTTTTTTTCTCGAAGTTCTAAAGCTTCTTCTAATAGTGATACTACAAAAAAATCAATTCCTTGTTTAAAAAGATATTCCATTATAGCTACTGCACCATGACCATAGGCGTTACCCTTAATAACAGGAATAATTTCTTTGTTTGGTATCATTTTTTTAATAATTTCTAAGTTTGTTTTTAAATGGGATAAACTGATTTTTGCAAATGTTGGTCTATACATAAATTTTCTCCACATATTTTGAGTTCATTAAACTAAGAATGCCACCATATTTAAGTTTGAAGGTAATAACATCGTCAAGTTGGTAAAAATCTTCTTCTAGCTGAACAATTAAATAATCACTGCTACTACCAATAATACGAACACCTGGTGGAGCAATTAAATCATTGTGATCAACATCTTGCTTACCAATTGCTAAAATTGCCCTTCTTATTTTTCCAATATCTTGATATTTTTGCTTTCTACCAAACGCATCAAAGCCAAGTTCACCTTCAGGATAGGATGGTTTTATTTTTAATTCGATAATTTTAACTTTTAAAACAATCACATCATCGTGTAAGCTATCAATCTGTTTTTGATAGGCTGTTTCTTTGCCAACAATAAGCGATTCACCAAGACGTAAATTGTTAATAAAAGATGGCAGTTTTCCTTTAAAAAGCATTGAAATAGATGAAGAGTTACCGCCTGATATTATTTTAAGGTTAAGATTAAGTTTTCTTTCTATTATTTCCTTAATTAAAGCCAATTTTTGATAGGTTTCTAAAGATGGAATAACACTCCCATAGCAAGTTAGATTCGTTCCAATACCAATCAGCTTAATATTTTTTAAATTGCTAATTTCAGCAATCGTTTCAACATTAAAATTAGAATAATAAAAGCCTTCTCTTAAATCCCCTAAATCAAACATTAAAATTATTTTATGAACTACATTTATCTTCTTCGCAGCTTCATTTAATTTTTTAATTGTTTTTATTTCCGAATTTAAAGAAATATCGCTAAATTTAACCACTTCATCGACTTCGGATATTTGTGGTATTCTTAATAGCACTTTAGGTTTTGTTGTTTTGATTTTCTTAATATTTCTTATTCTTGAATCTGCTATAAATTCAACCTGACTTTGATTAAGTACTTTAATCAATTGTTCATCTGCCCCATATACTTTTGAAACAGCCATAATAGATACATCTTTTTCTTTGGCCTTTTCTACGAGATAATTAACATTATAAGCATATTTTTTGGGATTAATTATAACACGTGGATACATCTTATGCCTCCTTTAAATATTGTTTTAAAAAGTTTTTAACTTCTTTTTTATAATCTATAGACAACACACCTAAACTTGCAAAAAGGTAATCTTTATCAAAAACTATGTTTACATTAGGTCTAGGCATTAATTTGGTCGTTACGTTTTTAAAATGTGTTTTTAATTCTTTTTTTATCGTAGGATGATTATTTAAAACCCCTCCTGTTAAATAAATGGTTTGTACCAAAGAAAGGTCCTTTCCTTCTGGAATCACCTTCATTCCACTTGTTGTATAAATGCGTCTTAAATCTCCAGCATGCCGATCAACAGCAATTTTAGCGCATGATATAGCTAATTGATCGATAAGCTCTTTTCCTTTTTTTGTCTTGGGAATAAAGGGTTCGATTTTAAGTAAATCCTTGATTTCAGTTTCACTCATTGTTAAATATTTTTGATAATTGTGTTGAGAAATTTGATTAAAGATAGATAACCTATTTATATAAACACCTAAGTCACCTTCTACTGTACGCTTAAAAATCGGCTCACCTTCAAGGTATTTTTGATATTGTGGTTGTGAGTCACACACAGAATGAACATCTGTCGTTGCACCTCCTACGTCAATTGTCATAACATTTGGGTTTATTTCATTTAAAAGAAGTGTTATCTCCATCACCGCACCTGGTGTTGGAATAACATTTCCACTAACCATTTTAAAAATTGAATGCATACCTTTTGCATGAATAATATGCTTTTCAAAAACATCATAAATTGCTTTTCTAAGCGGAAATATATTAAAATCATCTACTCGAGGATAAACATTTTCAACAATTGTTAAATGAGAAATATTAAGTTTTTTAATTCGCAAATGGTTTTCTATATTGCCGCTATATATTAAGGGGATTTTTAAATCTTTTAACATACATAAATTTTTAAAAGCCACTTCTTTTTCTCCATAATCAGTGCCTCCTGCGACAACGATAATATTAGGCTTAATTGAAAGAATCATTTCCAAGTCATGTTCACTTAAAAGGTTAGCAGTAACAAAATGAACGTTTGCCCCTGCATTAAGTGCTGCTTGTTTTGCCGCTTTTGCTGTCATATCATAAACCAGGCCATGAACAGTCATCTTTAAACCACCTGCAGCTGAAGAAGTCGCAAACAATTTTTGATATGAAATTTCTGTAACATTAAGCTCTTTTTTTAAATTATTTATCGCATTTTTAAGACCTTCTGTAACATCTGTTTCTACTGTTGTTTTTGCAAATCCACGGCCAATAAATCCCTGCGGTTGACTGATTAAATTAATCGCATTAACATACGTTGTGGTAGAGCCAATTTCAGCAACTAAAAAATCAACTTTCATGATATCTCCTATGCTCTCTAACGATAAATGAAGCAACGTCAATCCCTTTTGTGCCACGGGAAAATCCTTTATTCATGCCGTTTTCCTGTGCTAATTTCGGAGATACTTGTGTTCCACCAGCAATAATAATCAACTGATCTCGCACACCTTTTTCAATTGCATAATCATTTAGTTTTTTCATGTTTTTATAATGGATATCATCATGAGAAATGATTAAAGAAATTAAAATAACATTTGATTTTGTCTCAATGGCGGCATCAACAAATTTTTCAATTGGAACACTTGTCCCCAAATAATGATAATCAAAACCATAAGCTTCAACGCCACCATGTTTAATGTCTAAAATTTCTCGCATACCGACACTATGCTCATCACTTCCACCAGTTCCTGCAATAATTTTTAATTGGTTTTTCTTAACATAGTTTAAAATCTCTTCTTTTGATAATATTTCTTCTTTTTGGACAATTTTTAATGATGTTGTGTCAATGTCTTCACTAAAAACACCTTTAATTTGGACCCTTGTCCCTTCTACAGGATGCAAAACCTCAACATGAATGACTTCAACCTGTTTAAGTTGCATCTTTTCTCCAACAACCAAAGCTGCTGCTTCTGCGGTCTTTGCTGTGGTTGGGAAAAACAAATCAACTGTAACAACACCATCACCTAACCATTCAACTTCTGGTTTTATAAATTTTGAATTTCGATATTTTTCTGATTCTTTTAAACGAACATTGACATTATCATCTAAATCCAACTCATCAATGAATTGAATTTTTTCTCTTACTTCGAATGTAGATCCACCAATAAGTTGTGATGGATTTTCTTTAATATTGTACTGCTTTATATTGTTATATCCATAATGTGCAGTAACTGGAGCCATATAATCTTTATGTCTTGGATATGTTGTCTGAGAACCGATACCACCATCTATTTTACGGATAATTCCATCACCAGCACGCTCAGGATAAAGACCACTATCAACAAACATTCCCGCTTCCACTGCAGAAAAATAGCCTCCTAAGTCCATAATTTCTTCTAACATTAAAACGGCTCTTTCTTGAAGTTCTCTTTTTGTTTTAAATAAATGACTACTAGGTTTAAATTCTAACATTTCCATTAATCCATCTAAACCAATCATTGCCTGTTTTGCCGTATCAATTGCTTCTATATTATACATATGCCAAGGGACATTTCGACCCTCATCTGGCGTGATTGTTGATTGAATATCTGCACTAGTTAATTTAGAAATAAGAATATTTAACACGTGTGTTACCGTTGCTTCTCGCGTCGATGAATCCATATACTTTGTATTCATTTGTGCTCGCATTTTGTAAGCAGAAAAAAATTCTCTTAAAGCTATTGCATAAGGTAAATTAAGTTTAATATCCGGACTTGGCGGGGCAGCTGGCGGTACAGTAGAAAGACAAATTAAATCTGGACTTATTCCTGTTTTTTCACTAAAACGAGAATTAATACCATGTTGAACTAATAATTCAGGCATGACTTTCCACGCATCTCTTGCTGTTGCATTGGCATTATGAGCACCATCAATTTGTGCTATTTTTCCATATCCCAAAATTTTTTTAGATTCTGCTGCATCAACGAAACTACGTATCATATTAATATTTCGATATAAGACATTGTATTGCGGGTCTTGGTGAGCGCCATTCACCCCTTCTTCTGCAAACATAACTGCTATTTCTGGACCAGCAACACCCGAAACATATGAATGGTAGTTAATTGGACGTCCAACTTCATCTTCAATGATATCAAGAGCTTTTCTTTGAGCCCGCACTTGTTTTCTTGTAATCGGAACTCCACCAACTCCTTGAGGCGTTCCTTCTAAAAGACCGTCCATATGTGATTGACCAGCCGTTCTTATAACCATTATATGATCTGCACCATGATACGCTGCCATCCGCATTCTTCTAATATCATCTTCAAAACGGCCTGAAGCAATTTCAGTGGTTATTGTTGATGCTGGTTGCGGATCTATGTTTTCAAGATGTTTTGCGCTTGGTAGGGCAACATAGCGTTTTAAAGAATTTGATACGTCCTCGTAGAAAAAAGGACCGATTTTTTGTGGGTTATGTTTACGCCAAACCCATCCGTATCGTCGTGGTTGATAATTTTCTAAATCTTCTAAAAGGGCTTTTATATCTAATTTTTTATTCCAATTCATCATGAATAAAACCCCCTTTAATTTCATCTAAATTACTCGTATCAATGATTTTTAAACCCGCCTCCCTAATCGCAAGATTATGATATTTAGCATAACGGTAAACAATATGCCCAGCACCATGGCCAATTAAGTCATAATCCAAAACAACATCAACAATTGCTTTTGCTTCTACGGATGAAAATCCCATTCTTAATAAGATACTTCTTTCAATTGAAGGTGATGTTTGTTTATAAGCAATTTTTAAAATTGGATCAATTAAATCATCTAATAATTTAAAAAAATATTTTTTAAGTTCTACATCTGATAAAGCTGCTAAATGTTTTTTACGAACTTCAAAATCATCTTTTCTCGCTTCCATTGATTTCCTCCATTAATTTATCTATTTCTACTTGATTTAGTCTTAATTCTTCCATTAAATATTGATATTCTACTGAACTAAAATGATGGTCTTTGTATTTTCTTAAATATGATTTTTTCAATCCCGTTAAATTCAGTGTTTGATGTTGGATTAGTTTTCCTGAAGTGGGAAACACAAGCGTTTTTCCAGGAATTTCTTCTAGGGGATTTCCCATGATCAAACTCACTCCTTGTTCTTTTGCAAATGTAATTTGACTTTGGTAATGTTTTCCTGCCCCAGTATATTCACTTTCTTGAACAACAACAATAAAATCTTTTGGTAATTGTTGAGCATATGAAAAAGCTGCTGCTAGACTTGTATTGCCTGCTGGACCTCGTTCCATCCCTTCTAAAAGTGCTAAAGCTTTTGTAATAAAAAAAACTGATCCTTGGTTAACTAAAACATACTCATCCATATATCTAAGCGGTCTGGCTGCACTTCTTGGTACATCAGAACGATCAGGAAATGTTGCAAAAGGAATACCAAAACCAGT
Source organism: uncultured Acholeplasmataceae bacterium (assembly GCA_964552625.1). GTDB lineage: Bacteria > Bacillota_I > Bacilli_A > Acholeplasmatales > UBA5453 > UBA5453. The sequence goes on from CAZKGV010000009.1 coordinate 48,986, forward strand.
ATGACCGGTTGTAAAAGATTTTAAATTAAAATCATTATCGCTTGCCATATGAAGACCTGTTAAATCTACACTTGCTGCCACAATCTTTGTATTTTTAGCACCATGTTCTAATAGCCCTCGTGCAGTTCCAGTCAAATTACCTCCTCCTGCATTAGTCACAATAACCACTTCAGGATATTTTCCTTCTTTTTGCATCATTTCATCAGCAATTTCATAGCCGAGTGTTTCAATGCCTTTAATACCATAAGGTGAATATAATGACGCATTAAAATATTTTGTTTCTTCCAATATTTTTAAAAACTTGTAAAAAAGTTCTGGACCTACCGAAAGTTGAATTACTTCAGCACCAAAGGCCTCACAAAGACGTGATTTTTCAATAATTTCTGGTTGGTTCTTTTCTTTTGAGTCAAAAACCTCTTGTACAATAATACATTTTAATCCTAGTCTTGCTGCTACTGCAGCAACAGCAGCACCATAATTTCCACTTGTTGCCGCAACAACACCTTTATAACCCATCTTCTTCGCATGATAAACACTAACAGCTGCTCTTCTTGCTTTAAACGAACCACTTAAATTTAGGGCTTCATCTTTTAAAAAAATACGTGCTCCAAATCCTGGTTTAGCAAATTGACGTGAATATTTTGTCATTTTTTTTAATTCAATTAAAGGAGTATTGCCAATATTGTTTTCAAATTGTATTTTTTTAATTTCAGAAAATGAATAACCGCTCTTATTCATGAGTTTTTCATAATCAAAAGCGATACCTTCTAATTCAAAGTCATGATAATCAAGTTTAAGGGAATCCTTAATAATTTTATGGCGAGAGGCCATTATTTTTTCATATTCAGTCATTTTAAAGGGCCTCCGTTTCTTTTAATATGATTGCTTTCATTTTTTCGATTTCCTCTATATGACTGCCAAACGAATGCACATAGCTTGGATTTAATTCAACTAATTTTCCTTTAATAATACGTTTTGTAGTAGTCATAATTTCTACCATCTCATTAAATTGCGCATCATGTAATGTTGTGCCTTTAATTTTCATAATTAAATCTACCTTTTTTGTATCTGCGGGTAAATTTATCGATCGTTGATTTTTATTTAAAACAACTTTTTTTATTGTTACATAGCTACCTTTTTTTATCATTTTATTATCCTTTCTAATAAAAAATAGAAAATATACAATTTTCTATTTTGCTTTATCCAGCATATCTCGCATATCTCCTAAAATTGCACGTGGAACAGGTAAATCAAGCATTGTTTTTAAGCCTGCTTTTGCATTAAGAACATGAGGAATCATGTTTACACAAACCGCAATAGTTCCTAAACCACCATCAATTTCTGGTGAAATTGCCATTTTAATATTTGGTTTTCCTGTTATATAAATATAATCTCCTGTTTCTACACCTTCTGCTTCAGGTTCAATTTGTTGTGGGTGATGCATTTCTAAAAATATTTTATTTTCTAAATAGCCTTGTGCCGTCATATTAATACCAGCTAAAGTTCCCTTTTTAGCCGTTGTGTATTTTGTTTTGCGGTCAACTGATGTTAAAATTGGCTTCATTTGTTGTTCAAATTTACTTGGCCTAACACCTAATCCTTTAAATATCATATCAACGCTTTGTTGAAATCCGACATGACCTACTAATTGATTGTTTTTTACTCTTTCATGATACCGCTCAAGTGAATCGCCCACACCTTGTTCTTCCATAACAGCAGGACCAAATGGGCTTAAACTATTTATACGCTCTACTTTAATCTTTTCTACATCGGTCATTGCTCCACTTAAAGCAACAACCATTAAATCCATAATAAAACCAGGATTAATACCTGTTCCTAATACAGTAACACCATTTTCTTTAGCTAAATCATCAAGCGCTTTTGCTCTTTTTGGATGGCTTTCAAATGGATACGCCATTTCTTCTGCTGTTGTAATACAATTAATTTTCTTTTTTAAAACTTTTTCTATTTTATTGTATGCACCACTTACAAAACTATCCGTACAAAGTAATACTAAATCGGGTTTTGTATTATCTAACATTGAATCGATATCTTCTACTATTGGTGTTTGACATTGATGATTATTTTTTAAAATATCTTCGACAGTTTTCCCAGCAAAATTATAGTTGATATCACAGACACCTACAAGATCAACACCTTTTTTGGAAAGCAACATTTCAGCCATGCCTTGACCCATTGCGCCAAAACCCCAAATTGCAATTTTAATCGGCTCCATTGATCTTCACCCCTCTTTTACTTTAATTATAACATGAATTTAAAAAGAACCTATGAAAAGAAGTAATTGTGCATACACTTGTTATTAGTGAACTGCTCGCCACTTAATGTAAACATTTGAAGTGGAAGACTTCTTGGTTAAATTTGTTAAATAAATACTAAAATATGATAACAAAGGTAGAGTCATGCAGCGGTTAATATTTATGGGGACTCATCTCCGCCATTTTCTAAAAAACATATTCTATTTTTAACTAAGCATTATAAAAAATAACTAATAATGGATATAACACTTCCAAAATAAACTTAAAATAATTTCCCGCTCAATTATATTGTATTAAAATCTTGAGTTTTTGGAATATATATAGTTACGTAGCACTTAGTTAAGGGAAATCATACTTTATAGATAAAAAGACCTTTTTAAAAATTGAATTGAAATAATTAAAAAAACCTTATTTAATTAAATAAATTCATGATATAATAAAAATATAAAAGAGGTGCTACAATGAAAAAAATTACATCTATCTTAATAATGTTTCTTGCGCTTACGCTTGTAGGTTGTTCAAAAAAGCCACTTGATACAAACCAAACAGATAATCCGCCAACAACAGAAACTCCTAATGAAAACACAGAATCAACAAACGATTCAGGAAATGGCAAAGAAAATTCTGCAGAAAACAATAATCAAAATGATAATGAAGAAGATTTGTTGCTGCTAACTGAAGAAATCTATGTTGATGGATTTTATTATGGAAATTCTAATGGTAATTTAAACAATAAAGGATTAGCTGTTTATAGTTATTTGGATAAATTGCATTATTACTCTTTAGGAAAAGCAATTTATAGCTTTAATCCTACAGACAACCAAACAAATTTAATTTATGAATTTGAAGAAGGTCGGCCAATTTATTTAAATATAACCGCTAACAATTTATACTTTATAAATAGCTTATCTGGCTATGTATTTAATTATGATTTAACTTTAAAAACAATTCAAACAGTTAATGAAAATGAAAACCTTTATCTATATGTTAATGATTTTATTCACACATTACAATCAATTGAAACAAACCAAATAAACAGTATTAATTATTTTTGTTTTCGATTAAATAATTATAATCTTTTACATCATGATTTTTCAAAAATTAAATTTATTAACATTAGTAACAATATTATTTATTATATGACAACTGATGAACTAACTTTAAGATTAATGAATTATAATGGCAAAGGTAAAACAAGTTTAGGATACTTTAATAATTTAGAAGTTGAAGAAATATTTGAATTGATAATGTATAAAAGTGTTGAAAATGTAAAATACTATATGTTAACAGCAACAATCAATAATACTACAGGACTTTATTTATACGATACTGAAAGTGAAGAATTTGAAATGATTTTAAAAGGCAGTATGAAAAATCTTAACTACCACGATAATAGTATCTTTGTTATTAAAGAAGATAATTTATATGAAATACCTTTTGCTACTTTAAATCCTAATTTATTAATAGAAAGCTTAGAAAATAAAGTGCATTTACAAGTTATTAATAACTGGCTATATATTGGATCAAATACTTCAAATGCTTTATATCAAATTCATCCAATAACTAAAAAGATAAAAACCCTTACGTAAAATACTTGCCACTTAATATAACTAATTAAGGTGGGTTCTTCCTATCTAAACCGTTCCTTCAAAGAATATACCCGCAGTCCCTACAAATTAATTTAAGGATTTAACATTTAGGCTAAGCCTAATTGTTCTAATCCTTTTTTTTAACAAATGGTCTTACTGCACACTCTACAATATTACTAAATATTTTAATTTAATATAAAAAAGACGAGAACACTTGTGACTTCAGTCGTGCGTGTTCTCGTCAGTTTAACAAAATCACCAAATTTTAACCATCTTTTCTTTAGGCAAATACATTTTATCTTCTTTAGTAATACCATAATGTTTTTGAAATTCTTCTAAGTTACTTAACTGCCTATTAGCTCTTAATATTGCCGGTCCATGAACATCAACCCTTAAAAGAAGTTCTGCATATTGTGGTGAAGATTTTTGGCGCCATACTCTAGCCCAGTTTTGGAAAAACTCATTATTGTCATAACCTTTAAAGTTTTTGCTCGCTTCTAGTGCGCAGGTTAATCCACCACTATCTGCAATATTTTCTGATACTGTAAGTGTTCCATTACAAGGACCATTACCAGTTTCAACACCATCAAATAATTCAATCATATCTTTTGATTTTTCTTCAAATGCTTTTAAATCCTCTTCTGTCCACCAATTAAATAAAGATCCCGTTTCATCAAACTTAGCACCATTATTATCAAATGCATGGCTAATCTCATGAGCTATAACAGCACCAATACCACCATAATTGGCACTTGGATGCTGGTTTAAGCTATAATAAGGTTTTTGTAAAATAGCTGCTGGGAATACGATATGGTTATTAGAAGGACTAAAATATGCATTAACCATTGATGCAGGCATATTCCAAATGTTTTTATTTGGCTCTTTATTGTATTTATCAAATGAGCAACCACTCAATTTTGTAACTGCCTTGAATGGTTGCTTCTTTACTTTTTCGAATTATTCACTAATGAAAAACCTTTACTCTTTGGTTATCCATAGAAATCACAAAAGACTAAGTAAGCTGCCAAAGAAAAAAGGCTTGATAACTATAAAGTGATATAATAAAAGTAGACAGTGTTTTACCTCAATACTGCACAGAGTTTATACTCTTCTTAAGATTTACAGTGTATCATTCATGTTAGAATACACTGTAAATTATATTTTGACATATTTAGCATTTTTAAAATTGCCAATTTTTCTTATCACTTTTTCATTTTGAAGGTTTATCAATTCTCTTTTAATTGTGTTAGCACTATGGTACTATGCCTTGAAATCACGTTAACATCTATTCTTGATGAATAAATTTCTATTACAAAGCCATGTATAATCGAGTCATTTTTCAGTAAATTCTAATGTGTCTATTTCCAACCTATCCATTTTAACAACAAGGCATCTTTGCCAAGACCTTACAACATCTCCCGTAGCTCCCTTAGGCTTTATTGATTCAACTGCAATTTTTAACATTAGATTGTCAATGGTAATCTTACTGATTTCATATGGCCTTACATAATTACAAGTAAAAACATATATACCAACCATACTTTTATCAAAGTCAATTTCTATCGGAAATTCAGAAAAAATAGTGTCGAATTCACCTTTACTCTTAATTAGACGAGTTACGCTTTTGGGATATGAGTCATCATCAGTGTTCTGCCCCTCAAAATAAGCACCTCTCGTGAGATTTTCTACCAAGAATTCTTGATGTATCCATTTGCCTGCATCATCATAAAGCTTAGCATTATACAATGCTGCATCCTTACAAGCAGCAAGTGAAAGAGCTATGCTCATTATTAGCCCCAAAGCCAATATCTTTTTAAACATTATTAGCCCCCTTTTGGATCATATATTTATGCTTCATTAATTAATGAATTTCATGTAAAAAATATAATAGTTGGTTAACTTCTCGATTTCCTTCAATCTGAATTTGCAAGTCTAACTTACATGTTGAACTTTCTATTCATTGAAGTTCCTTATAAATGTTATGCATATGCATCGTGATATTTTTGTGTGGTTGTTTAAAATAATTGCGATAATGCTATTTGATTCATCCAAAAATTATCACAATTAAAAAAAAATATATAAATTTTGTGTTACATGACCTTTTTTAATACAACAACGCACTCATATCAATGAAAAAGGTTTAGAATAATAATTATTTAAAAAGTGAAGATTCTTCTAAATAAGTTAAACACCCTTTATCAGTTTTATTTATTAAAAATTGGACTTAAGAGTTTGTAAAGATACTTAATAACTAAGAAAAGTTTTATGTATTTATTGTAGTTAATTACATAATTTGAAAATTATATCTCTAAATTTGTTTTCCAACATACATTATATGTGAACTATAAGCAAAATATTGAGGATTTTCACATAATCTTAGTGATATATTTAAATATAATTCTCTCACTTTATCTTCGCAAGCATTTAAGAAAGATAATCTAGTTGCTGTGATTCCCTCTTGACCAAATAAAGTAATCTTTTTGAAACCTAATTTATCAAAAAAAGGAATAATTTCAATATTATTAATAAAAGTAGCTTCTGTAAAGGCACTTCCAGACCACGATTCATCATTTTCCATCCTATCAAATAAATCAAGTGCTGTTTCATAAATTAAATTTTGTGGGCATTCATCAAGATAATAATTTAAACCAGCTGATAAAGAAATAAATGAAGCAAACAAAACTCCATCTTTTGCAAGATGTTTTTTAGCTTCTAAGACACATTTTGCTCGATCTTCCTCTTTAAAAAGATGGTAAAGTGGTCCCATAAGTAAAATATTATCAAATTGTCCTAAATCAAGTTTACTTAAATCCCTTGCATCACATTGATAAGCTTTAATATCAACACCAAATTCGTTTGCTTTTTGTTTGGCTAAATTAATATTGCCATCACTAAGATCAACTAATGTAACATCGTATCCAAGTTGAGCCAAATAAATAGAATATCTTCCGGGTCCACCGCCAATATCTAAAACTTTGCCCTTCTTCATGTGTTTTTCAAGCATTTTTTTAGTAATTTCAAATTCAAAATGGAAACCAGCGAGACGTTCCCATTCTAATAATGAGTTTTTATCATAATTTTCTTTAACAATTTTTACTTCATCCACAGTATTTTCCTAACTTTTAAACACAAGTTGTGTTCAAACATATTATAATTTATTGATTAATTTAATTGTCATTATTATACAATATAAGTATTTGTTTTGCAAATAGATAAATAAAAACCAAAACTATTGTATTTAAATAAAAAGTCTTGAATTCGTGTTAAGTTTATTGTATAAAATCAGGATAATTATTCAAATTGCTGATAAATAGAGTGAGAAGGTAGATTATTTGTGCAAAAAAAGTTTGATACTTTGTTTTTATAGTATCAAACCTATTTATTCAATATGTGTTGGGTGACCTATTTTGATACACTAGCGCACCCCTACTAAAATTTACGCACCCCTAGTGTTTTTTACGCACCCCTAGTGTTTTTTACGCACCCCTAAATTGATGGCTTTGTTAAGGCATTTGTTTTTTTGGACAGTTTTTATTATAAAACTACTGATAAAAAATCATGCAAACATAAGAAAAACCCTAGAAAGATTAAAAGCTAAACCTATTATTGATAAAAGCAATATTCTAAGAAATATATTAGCAATAATTTAATTGGATTTTCTTTCCATATAAAAGTTAATCATTTAATCCTAATATCACAATTTGACTGATTTACAAAAATAAGATATTTCACCTGATGCATCACAAGTTAATTCATAGTTCAATTCCCAATTTGTGTAAACTATCGAAATATTTAAACATTCTAATACACAACCATCATGAAAAACTAGAATAAGATCCGAATTTTTGTTTATAGTTATTTTGCTAACTTTTTTAGAATTAATCAAGTCTATTAATTGGATATTTTCAATATGTTTTCTATCTAATGAACATAAAATTAGAGTTTCATCGCAAAAAAGTCTAAATTCATAATATAAAAGGTATCTTTTTTCATTGTTATTCAATTTTAATTCAACCACATTATTGTATCATGTCCCAAGGATTCTTACTCTTTGTGTCTACTAAACTATACTAACATCAATAATCTTTCAGTAAACAAAAAAGACACACATTAATGCATGTCAAGTTTGATGTTATATTATGAAATGAGAATGTCAATTTATATGATAATCATAATGGCACATTCTTTCATCTTAATCATTGATAATTAACCTGTTTTTATATTGATTCTTTTTTAGTATAAACTAATTCCGCAAATTGGCCATACTTGTTCACTTCTTTCAAATGATATCTTCTTAAGGATTCATTTTGTGTAAAAAGTGGAATACCTTCTCCTAGTAACACTGGAGCTATCTGTACAATCAGTACATCAACTATGTCATGATCGATTAATGGAGCTAATATAGTGTTTCCACCAACAATCCATACATTTGTACTTTTATCTATGTTCTTAACAAATGAAACAACATCACCTTCGATCATCTTAAATCCATCTACACTGATGTTTTTATCATGTGTAAAAACATAATTTTCAGTCGTGGGATAAAACTGACTAGGATTACCCAATTTATATATTTCATTAAATGTTTTTCTACCCATCACTGTGATATTCATCGATTGATAAAATGATTCAAAACTCGTTTCTTCTATTGAACCCGATTCATGAAGCCATTCTAGATTATGTTTTTTATCAGCTAAATAGCCATCTAGTGTCATACATCCATAGAAATAGATACCCATGACAATCCTCCTCATAACTAAATTAAATATGTCTTGTCCGTACAAAGTTTCACCCGTTAAATCTTAATAATATAACCTTGTTTCACCTCAATACCGCACAAAGTTTATCTATTAGGTGTTTTTTTTACGTTCTATTTTATTATACTATACTTTTTAAGTTAAGTTTAATTAAATGCTCTATATTTTTTGGGATAACAGTCTTTAAATTCAGCAATTCTTTTATTTATATCTTTATTATCATTCATTTATTCTATCTATTTGTGTTATAAAGTTATCTACTTATTGTGGGGTGTTGAGCCAATAAAATATTTTTTTCAATCATTTGATACCCATTTACCATGAAGTGTAATTCACTAAATTTTTGTAACTCTAAATTTCTCTGGTGAATTTTTATGATCACTATAGTAGGTGTAATCTCCAATCTC
>CAZKGV010000010.1:0-46284 GCA_964552625.1 uncultured Acholeplasmataceae bacterium
AAGAAAGGAAACGTATACTCGATCAACACTATAATCATGAATAGAGTATACAAGGACAATATGAAAGCTTTAATTATTTTATCTAATAATTGTGAAGATATAGAAGCGCTAGGAACTAAGGCGCTTTTAAAAAGAGCAAAAATAGATGTTGATACAGCAACGTTTAATTCTGAGAAAAAAGTTAAATGTTATTATCAAACAGTTGTTGAGGTTGATTATTATGTTAGCGAGTTAGACCTTAAAACTTATGATATCCTAGTTATTCCAGGAGGAAAATACGTAATTGATACAATCCAAACTAATCAAAATATTATGGATTTAATAAAAACATTTGCCAAAAACAATAAATTTATTGCCGCTATTTGTGCAGGACCAATGTTTTTAGGGGAGTTAGGGCTACTTAAAGACAAAAATTATACAATATTCCCGGGTTGCGAAAGCGATAAATATCAAGGGAACTATCAAGGTCATTTTAAAGCTGTTTCAGATGGCAATATTATAACCGGTAGAAGTGCTGGATCGGTATATAGTTTTGCTTATGAAATTATCAAAGCTTTACAGGGAATAAAACAAGCAGAAGCGCTAATAAAAAACATTGTTTATTAAACGAAATATAATTGACATCTAAGCCATCTATGATATAATAAAAGGTGCGCTTAGTTTGGCCGATTGGAGAAGCGGTTAACTCACAAGCCTTTCACGCTTGCATTCAGGGGTTCGAATCCCCTATCGGTCACCAGTACCCATAGCTCAATTGGATAGAGCGCTTGACTACGGATCAAGAGGTTGGGAGTTCAAATCTTCTTGGGTACGCCACTATCGGGAAGTAGCTTAGCTTGGTAGAGCGCTTGCCTTGGGAGCAAGAGGTCGCAGGTTCAAATCCTGTTTTCCCGACCATTAATGCGGATGTAGTTTAACGGTAGAACCACAGCCTTCCAAGCTGTTAGCGGGGGTTCGATTCCCCTCGTCCGCTCCATTAGATTCTTTAGCCGAACGGTTTATTTCTTCAAAAGTTATAGACTGTCCGGCTATTTTATAATAAATAACACCATATGTTTCAAACATAATAATTTTATCAACTAATAAATTAACTAAAGACATTTTGTCCTTCTCGGCCAAGTGTCTTTTTTTTATTTTTGAAACTAACGACTGAATCTCTTCAACAGTTAAATCATACATTCCGGCAGTGCTAATTTCATTTTGTAGGTATATTTTCTTTTTTTCTAACTTATCTAACTCTTCTTTTAAAGAAACGTTAAATATGCCGCTTTTAATCGCTTTTATTATATTCGCGATAGATTTATCGACCTTTGCTATTTGCTTTTTTAAATCAACCAATTCTGCAGCAGTATCCTTTTTCACAGTTCCATTATAAATAATATTAGCAAGCTCTTTAGATTTTAAAGAAATAGTGTCCATTATAGACTGGATTACTGCATCATCCATTTCTTGCTTTTTTAAATATCTTTTTCCTAGAGAATAATAACGATGCGTTTCACCTGTTCTAGATGTTCCACTGTTGCCTTTATATCTTCGGCCGTTAGAATCAAATAAAAAGCCACTCAGTAAGTATTTGTTGCTTGATCTGACCTTACGTTTAGATAATTGTTCGCGGCGCAAATTAGCACGGTTAAATAGGTCAATATCGATAGCAGCAGGATGATAGTCGATATACTCTTTTCCGTTATAGTCTAATATACCAATATACTTCCTATTTTTTATCATATTATTGATAGTGTTGATATGATATCCTTTTTCACCAATAGAAACTAAGTGGTCGTTGATCGCAGCTGTCGTTTCACCATTAGCATACATTTCAAATATGATTCTGGGGATATGAACGGTGTCCTGGTCGATGACCATTTTTTTATCTACTATTTTATATCCTACTGGGAATTTGCCGCTAACAACCAAACCTTTTTCAACATTCATTGCTAAACCTAATTTAGTACGCTCAGAAAGGTTTAAAGAATATTCTTCATCCTGGATTCTAAAAATAGCTTTTACCATTCTTCCGCTAGAAGTATTTAAAAATGGTTGAGTTGCATATAATAACTCAACACCATTTGATTTTAAGAAGTATTCGTTAACTACTGCATCATGTTCGTTTCTAGCAAATCTATCAGTTTTATAAGTAATTACATACTCAAAAGAACGACTATTGCTATCAATAATCATTTTTTGAAATTCTTTTCTTTCTGCAGTCGTTCCTGACTGAGCTCTATCGATATATTCTTTTACTATTTTAATACCATTTTCTTTAGCAAAGTCATGGCATACCAATAATTGACCTTCAATAGATTCTTCACGTTGTTTGTCAGAAGAGTATCTAGCATATATTACTCCGATTTTATCTTTCATAATATCCACCCTTAGTTATCTTTGTTTTGTAAGTATCTAGCGTAATTAACTAACTCATTCTTTTTTGAATCATCTAAAGAATCAAATATAGTAATTAAAACATCTTTTGCGTTTGGTTTTTCTGATTCACCAAAAGCTAAATAATCTACCGTTGTTCCAAGATATTTAGCAATGTCTTGAATTAAGTCTAAACTTACTTTTTCCGACCTCCTATTAAAAAGAGAACTTAATGATTGATACGGAATATCGATATCTTTTGCAAGTTTTCTTCTTGAAATCCCTTTTTCTGATAATAATTGAGTTATTCTATCATATAGGTCCATGCGAATCACCTTCCTTTAACTCAATTATACAATAAATAGGCATTTTGTCTACATAATTAATACAAAGTGCAAATTATTGTTGACAAATATATTCAAATAGAATACAATAGGTTTATCAAATGTATTCAAAACGAATATACATCCAACAGAAAACATATTCTTTTTGAATAAAACAAAGGAGGTGAAAAACGATGAAAACCAAAACAAATACCTATATCTACCCTAATTTAAGAAAGGAAATCGGCTTAAAAGGTCTATCTTTAAATTACGTTGCTGACTTTTTAAATATTTCTATAGGATCGCTAAGAAACAAATTAAGCGATGTTACTAAATTTAATATTGATGAAGCTAAAAGATTAGCAATATTTTTTAATAAGACAATGGATGAATTATTTATAAAAGAAGAAATCTAAGGGTGATTCGCATGGATAAAATGATTGAAGTTAAGAACGTTAAAATTAAAACGGCTAATGAACCAGATCTGGATATATTAGCATATTGGTTAGACCTTTTCTTTTATAGAGAAAGAGAAGAGTTTTATAAAAAGGCAAAGAATAAAAGGAGGCCAAAGAAACATGAGAAAAAATCTAAAAGAATTTGAAGATTTTAAAAAATGGTGTAAAGAAAATGGTAGAAAACCATCACACGCAGAATCATTAAGAATTTATGTAGGAGGACTTAAGAGTGGATTGGTTAAAAATAAGACAACAGCTGCATAAGATGTCCGGAAATGTGCAATTGCGTGATTTACACGAAGAATTAATAAAGAGCGCACACGAGAATAATAAAAAGTTATATATCAGCAGCAAAGATGCTAATGATCCTGAAGTATCCAAATTAGCTAATTTACTAAATGAATTAGGAATTAAATGTCAGGTCATTATTAATGAAGAGTTAATTGTATTTTGGGAGGTAGAAAATGTCAAGACTACAAATCTTTAGAAGAAGAAAAAAAATAAGCCAATCGGAATTGGCTTTAGCAGTTGGAGTACAAAGAGGAATTATTTCTTTAATTGAAAACAACCAAGTTTTGCCTACTCCAGGAACAATGTTAAGAATTGAAACAGCAATGGATTTAGATCGTTTAGAAATATTTGATAAAGAAGAGTTAAGGCTTCTTAAAAAACAAAGAAACAGACACACGATTCCAAAGGATTATCCACACTATCATATTCATATAGTTTTAGATAGAAGATTAAAAGATCTATTCAGTAGAGAAGTTTTAAAAATTGCAGGATATAAAAATATTCATGATTGGTTTATGCGTAGGGTTGCTGACTACATTAAAAGACTTGAATACATCTATGAAGCAAATAAAAAAAGAGACCCACATCATCCCAACAATGACTTTTTAGAATCTCTTTTTGACAACGCTTTTGTTGTCAATAACAATATATCAAAAAGAGCTAGAAAAGTCAAGCGAAAGTGAGTGGTTAAATGTCAAGAAGAATCAAAACATTTGGTGGGAAACAAACAACATATCCTATAAAGGATAAAAGAGATTTAGAACGATTAATGTATCATCTATTAGATAAATATCAAAACGCTAAAAGCCCTTCTAAAAAAAGGAATGCAGATAGAAATTATATGTTATGTTTACTAGGTTTTAATACAGCTTTTAGAGCTGAAGATTTATTGCAATTAAGGTTTATAGATCTGAAGCATGGAGTAGTTACAATTAGAGAAAATAAAACCGGTAAAGTGCAAAACTATAAAATGAAGAAAATCCTATATAACGACATCGAAGCTTATGCTATTAGAAATAATTTATCAGATGGTGATTATATGTTCACTGGCCAAAAAAAATATCAAGATGGCAAAAGATATTATTATCCACTTACAAGACAACAAGCTTGGAAAATAATAACTGATGCTACTGAAGAAGTTGGTATTGGCAGCAAGATTGGATTACATGGAATGAGAAAAACATTTGCTTATCAGTATTTATTAGATGGTGGGAATATGCTAACTCTAACAAGAATGTTGAATCATAACAACGTACTCGATACGATGTTATATGCAATGTGGGATAACGAAGATGCGAGCAAAGACCGTTCAAACTTTTATATTGGCGGAGTGCATAACAAACGTAAGAAAAAGAGATAACGTGATAATAAAGCAAACTGTTTTCAAAATTGACAAATGAGAAAAGGGGCAAAAATGAACTTAAAAGATATTTTAAATACTGTAAATATTGGTACTAAAATTTATGTTGATAAAGCTACTCAACCGTTCTTGGTAGTTGCTAAAAACAAAAGATTTATAATAGCAATTAAAAGTAATTTTGGAACGAAAAGCATCGCTTTTGATATAGAAAACAATATATGCGGATATTTTATCGGATACCATTATTTAGTAAATTATGAAAATAAAAACGAAGTAAATCAATTACTAAACGATTTAACAATTAGAAAATTTAACATAGTAGAAAAAACAAAAAGAATTACATCTGATGTAATTAGAAAAATAATGAAAGGGAGCGAAACTATTTATGGCTTATAGAAATATTGAAACTGAACTTTGGAACGATCCGAAAGTAACTGATGATATGACACCAGAGGATAAATTGTTTTGGGTTTATTTGCTAACTAGTCCACACGGTAATTTAAGTGGGTGTTTTCAAATTAGTCAAAATCAATTAGCAAATGCTTTAGGATACAACAAAGATACAATTAATAATCTTATTTATAGATTTCAGTATATACACGAACTTATAGCATATGATTTAGACAATCAAGAAATATTTATTTTTAACTGGTGGCGTTATAACTGGACTACATCACCTAAATTTGAAACAGCTTTATTTAAATTTATAGAGAGAATCAAAACTGTTAATTTTAGAAAAAGCATTATAGAAATTTATGATTTATACAAGAAAAGGGATACGGTATCGATACCCTATCGATACGGTTCTGTATCTGTTACTGTAACTGATACTGTATCTGTTACTGAAAATAAAGAAGAAATAACATCTAATAAAAGTAATACTAATGGCAAGATAAAAACCAAGAAAAAACAACCTTATGGTGATTTTAAAAACGTTAATTTAACAGATGAAGAGTTTGAAAAATTAAAAGAAAAACCAAACTATGAAAAATTTATCCAAGATTTATCACTCTACAAAGAATCGAGTGGCAAGAAATACAAAAGTGATTATGCAACAATTTTAAATTGGATGAGAAAAGATAAAGGAGCTGGGCCAAATGAAAGACCTGAATCAGAAGAAATCAAATATATCCCTAGACATCAACGATGATGAATTAAAGAATTTTATTGAAACAGATCCTGAGTTATCGCTTTTAAACTTTGATACACACGATAAAGTTTTATTAGCAAGAAGGATTATGAATGATAGAAAAGAAAACTCTTATCCTGGGTATAATATAAAAATCAAAATTAATGCCAGTTATTGGTCCTTGGTTTATGTTCCAACGAAAGAACAAGTTTTAAAAGAACGAAGAATGAAATCAATAACTATACGTGGTGAAGATTCTAGAGATTACAAAGCATCTCTCAAAGATTTTTACACAAATACTAAAACAAGAAGATTTGCTAAACAACAAGCTGAAAAAGTTGTTAGAGGAGTTATTCATAACATTATTGAAAATCCGGAAGAACCGACTAGAGTTTTAGGACTTTATTTACATTCACCAGAGTTTCAAATAGGAAAAACATATTTAGCAAATGCAATTTCAAATGAACTAGCTGATCGTGGAATATCTGGAGTATTTGTTTTTACTCCATCACTTGCAACTCAAGCTAGGAAATTTGAGAACTTAGAACAAATAATGCGCGAACTAAAAGAAGCTGATATTTTGGTCCTGGATGACTTAGGAGCTGAATATAGAAGTGAGTGGTTTAGGTTAGAAGTGCTGATGCCTGTACTTCAAAATAGGCTTTCAAATCTTAAAACGACCATAATCACCTCTAATTACTCGCCAAATGAACTTAAATCATTATATCGACAGAATACCAATGCCGTTGATGTAGAACGCCTTTTAAGCCGAATTTTAGAACTTTGTCGAGTAATACAGTTAGATGAATAGTCATGGCAATGGTTAAACAGTATATCAACCGAAGAAAATTGATTCAAGATTACAAAAAAGGATATAGTTTGAGAAAGTTAGCTGAGATCCACTATAGCAACAGAACTACCATTAGAGAAAAATTAATTGAGTATGGAGTTTATGATAATTCAACAATATCCGAAAAGATAGGAAAAGAAGATCTAACAGTCTTGCTTCAAACATTTTCAGTAGTTGAGATAGCAGACATTTACAAAGTGCATCATTCGTCAATTTACAGATTAATAAAAAAATATAAATTGAAAGTAGGAAATTAAAATGGAACAATTAACAGAAATACAAGAACACCTAACAAAAGTAACTGAAGAAATTTTTGAAATAAAAGAAAACCAAAAAAATGAAAGATTAAGAAAAATAGAGCTTGCTGCAGTTTTAGAAGGTGTTAAAAATTATCTAACAACTCGAGGTTTTAGTGAATATGAAATAGATTTTATTCTTCTTGATTATGAAAAAGAAGCTTTTCCAGAAAGATTCAGTTAGAGGTGAAACATGCTATCAAATGAAAGAATTATAAAAAAATTCCAAAACTTCACAAAAGAAAAGAATGATAGATTCTTTGGGTTTTGGGATATGGTTAATAGAACACTAACTTTAAGAATATTTACAATTGCAGCTTTTACAAGAAAAGATGTAACGACAATAACTCACGTTAAAGAAGTTATTAGGTTTGCACCAAACGGACTTACAGATCGAGAGAATTGGACTGATAGAGATGGTAAGCATCATAACGGAAGAGTTAAAGAATATCTTTGGGAAAATTCTTTATACTATCATAACTTTACAAATAGGTGGCTTGCTGCAATGTCAAATGATGACAATATCACGTTGCCAGTAACTCTTACAAAGTTTAATAAACCATTTCAAACTTTAAAACATCCATACTGGGCAGGCCCCGCAAATTGGAATACTTGGAACTATGATGCAGTAATGATTCAAAACCCAAATATTTACTTTAAAGATATTACTGAGTATATGCAAACTCCATCGGTTATTAAAAAGTTATCACAAATAAAACTAAAAGACGGAAAGACTAATGCTCCAATATTAAGTTTAGTATCTGGTGAATATCACAACTTAAAAGAACTTTACAATTACTTGTTGCTTTATAAAAAATATCAAGGAATTAAAGTTTTATATGACAATCACATGTATCACCATTTAAACGATAAATTTTTAGATCTGTTAGGAGTTAATGAGAACCATCCATATTCAAGATTCTATTTAAAAACATTAACTAAAAATATTGATAAAGTAAAAATGCTAAATACCACTAATTTAAAAAAGGCTTATGAAGGTGTCAATATTGAAACATTAAGGTTAATAAAAAATTTTAGAACACAATTAACAATAATGTCGAAAGAAGTGACAGCAACAGAATTAAAACAAGAAATTATTAAAACAGTAAGAACTTACATTAAAGAACTTAGATGGATTAGTAAATACGAATACAAAGCAGCACATTTCTTAAATAATGCAATACATCACTATATCGACTATTTAATGTATAAACACGAAGAACGTGGCGGACTAACTAAAGCCATATATTTAAATCCAAACTGGAATAGAGAATATGATGCAGTCATTGCTAAAATTAATTCTTTAAATGCTAAACAAAAACAATTAAAGTTTGAAGAAGAAAATAAACACATAGCTTCAGCTGTTGAAGAGATGGCCGACATGATTGGTTTAAAAGAAATAAAATTAAAAAATAAAAAAGAGCTAAACAAATATGTGATAGGATTACCTAAAAACATTCAAGATTACAACGAACAAGGAACTAGCTTAATTCACTGTTATAAAAACAATCAAAACTATTTAAACAACCATGTCGATAGAAACGAAGTACTGATATTTATTGAAAAAGATGGCGAAAGATATGCCACAGCGACACTCCATCCAGATGGAAAAATAACACAATTCCATTTACATAAAAATATCGATGTTGAGGGTTATGAAAAAAATAAACTATCAGAAGTTATTAAAAAAGAAATACTACCTGGAATTATCCAGTTCAACAAAAATTTTGAAAATAGAATAGGAGATCACCATGAAGCTTAGAAAAAACGTTGTAGAACAACAATTAGAAATTAAAGGATTTAACTTTGAAGAAGTATTTAATAAAACTTTAGCAGAAGTTAAACAAAGTTATTTTGATAGTCCAGAACTGTTTGTAGAACAGTTTATTAAAAACGCTCCACAGATCCAAGAGTTAGGAAAAACAAACAAATGGGAATCAAGTGAAGATGTTTTTAAAGAAGTAGATAAAAGAATTAGAGATAAAAAGTTAATGGTTATTAACGAAAAACAATTAGCGCGATTAGTAATAGCTGTTGTTTCTGAAGAATTTGTTGAAGCACCACAAAGAATGAAAAAAAGAAAAAAAACAACACCAAAGAAAATTAAACCAAAAGACATTGTTTATCAAATTGAAGAATCGTTAATTGGTAAAGAGGTGGTCATTGATGCAAACACTGTTGTTCCAATTGAAGAGTTTGAAGAATATTCAAAGAAAAATACCGAACATCCATACTCATTCAAATGGGAAGATAAACAAGTAACTTTAACATTTGAAGAAATCACCGAAGATGCATCAGTTGAAGAAGAAGATGAAACCGAAGATGAAGAAGAATAAACAACTAGGAGGTTTCATATGTATCAATTTGAAAAGTTTTATCAAGAGTTAATAAAAAAACACAAAAACAAATTAGGAAAAGAAATAACTTTTGAAATTAACGATGATGTATTTGGATTAATAGCTGTTGTTAAAAACGGTAATTATATAGAAAATTTTACTAATGTTTATCCTAGTGAATTAATGCAAGCAGAAGTTAAAGAATATACTTACTACAAAAACCATTACAACATAAAAGTTAAAGTTACTAAACACAAATTAGAAACTAAAGAACATTATGTTGGTTTAATATCTAAAGCTAGTGACAGATCAGGCGATAGACTAGTGGAACTAATGGAAAAACATCAAGCTATTAATTTGGAACAAATTACTTTAGAACAAGCTAAACAATTCTATGAAGAAGTTGTTGAAAAGTTTCCGTTCTAAAAAAGGAGCTAAAACGCTATGAAATTAAAAGAATTATTAGAACAATTAGAAGAAAAACATAAACACAAAGTTAAAAATTCAAGTCCAACAGAAAGCAAAAAAGAAGGCAGCGAATTAGGCGACACAGTAGCTTATAGAGTACACTGTGATAAAACTGATGAAGAGCTAATTTTTGCCGACTTAGGAACTTATGATGTTAATGATGATTATTTAGAAGAAGGTATCCTAAACTTTGAAGTAACAAGTATTTATGAGTACGGAAAAACACCAGAAGATAGCTTCTATGGACTTGGTGATTCAATATTTAGAAGAGGTTATTCTATAGAAGTGAGGGCTGTTAAATGAAGGAAGTTGACTTAAGTCCAACAGCCAAACACTTTTTAAAGGATCGTGGCTGTATTGAATTACATGGCGAAGCTATTGATATTGATTTAGTAGGAATAGACGATAAAAAAATTATTCACTGTATTGAGCTAAAAACAAATTTAAACTTAAAAGTTTTAGAGCAAGCACAAGACAGGTTGAAATATTGCAACTATGTCTATATTGGAATTCCTTATGAAAAAATAAAGCATTATAGATTAATTAATAAAGTTTACAGGCTTTGGCTAGAAACACATGGTATTGGATTAGTTGGGTTGATTAGGTTCAACCCTCCAATTCGCTATGAGAATGGCGAATCAATTAAATACACTATTCACAAACACGCAAAGATTAATAGAAATAACGTTTATAAAAAAACTTTATTGAAAAATCTTAATGAATTTACAAAAGATAAAGATGGCGGATATGCATCTGGAGCTGCAGTAACTCCTTATACTATGGTTGTTAACGAAGTACAGATACAAATGTGGAAAATGCATCACGACAAATGGAATGGTAAAGAATGGTTGACAACCAATGAAATATTAAAGAGATTAGATCTGTTAAAAAAACACTATTCTAATCCTAGAGCTGGACTATATCAACTTTTAAATGCTGGTTGGAATAGCGATTGGGTTGAAAAACACAAAATAGAACAATTATACAAACTTAAATTAACAACAGAGCCCAAATATATTTGGAGGTAAAACATGAAAATAACAATATACGCAAATAATTCAGAAAACATATTAGTAGGCAATCAAGAAGGCTTTATAAGACTAAGAGAAAAAATAGCTTCTATTTATGATGAAGAGTTTGGTAAACACTATAGAAAATTAAAAAGAATTTATTATGACATCGAAGGACAAACTGTAGCTTATTTAAAATGGTTTAAAACGGCTGAAAGAATCATTAAGAGAAATAAATTAGAAAATAAAGATGTTTTAGATTTTCTATTAAAACCAAACAAAAAAGGAAAATTAAAAGTCAACCAGGTTAAAAACCTATATGAATTAATAAAAGATGTTAATTCAGAAGTAATCTTTAGATTTTACTATTCGAGCGAAAGTGATTTTAGAGATTTCAAAGAGCTTTTAAAAGAATGTATAGACAGAAGAGTATATTTAAGGTGGGGTTAATATGAATAAAGTAGAAAAATCAATTGATAAATTATTTAAAACACTATCCAACGATAAAAACATTACTGGATTTTCAATAACTGTTGGAAGAGGAACGAAAGAAGCGGAAACTGTTGAGTTTTCTAAAGAAGAGATTGATGCAATAGCAAAACCCAAAAGAACTCAAAACAACAGAGGTGGAAAGAAATGAAAGCAACATTTAGAAGAAAACCATTAATGGAAGAATTGCTTCCACAAGATAAGTTTGTAATTAGAGATGTTGTTATTTTATCAGAAGAAGAATTTAAACACTTTCATCCATTAGTTGGATATGATTTTATTAGACAAAGAAAGCATTTGATGTTAGTAGATGAAAACGAAGTTTGGAATGTAATAATGGTTACATCAAAAGAAGCTAAACATGCAATATTAATCCAATCAGAAGGATATGATTATGCAAGATATGCGGCATACATTAGTAAAAAAGGTTTAAGTGCTGATCCAGCATACGAAAAAACTATAAGAAACAAAATATATAAGGAGGAATCAAACAAATGATTTTCAATATAGGTGATGAAGTTAGATGTCCTTATGGAATAGGTATTGTTGTAGCTATTCGGGGAGTTGTTGGGACCAAACATCAGTCAAACAAACGTAATAAATTTGATTATTTAATAGATTTTAACAACACAATAAATAAAAAATATGTTGATTGGTTCGAAGATTACAATGTTAAAAAAACAAGAAGATTGAGAGTTGATGAAGCAATAAACTTATATGGCAAAATTAAAAGAGTTAAAAAAGTTGGCATTTATAATGACAGAACACACTTTAAAGATAATTTTTATTTATTTTATGATGAGGATGAAGTTTATCATTTAGAAGATAGAAACAAGATCATAGCAACATTTAGAGCTAACGGAAAAGAAAACGCTGAAAGATTAGCTCAACAATATTTATTTTAAGGAGATAAAAACATGAAAAACACATTAACAGATCTAAACAATTATTTATTTGAATCTTTAGAGAGAATCAACGATGATGATTTAACAAAAGAAGAACTCCAAATAGAATTAGAAAGAAGCAAGCAAGTAGTAAACGTTAGCAAAACTGTTGTAGAAAATGCTAGGTTGATATTAGATGCAACTAAACATGCTGATGAGTACTCATACAAAGAACGCGGTAAAAAGATGCCACTTCTAATCAAAGAAAATGAAAAAAATTAAGTCAACAATCTTCACGCAAGAAGAAGTTGAGTGGATAGTAAAAAACCATAAAGGCATTGGAACTGATGATTTAACAGAAATTATCAACAAGAAGTTTAATAAAAATATCACCAGGCAACAATTAAAAGGATTTAGATCCAACCACTCACTTCCATCTGGTGTAGATACTACTTTTAAAAAAGGTGTTGTTAGTTATAGACCACCTAAAGGAGTAAGAAATAGTATTAAAACAGAATTTAAAAAAGGAAATAAACCACACAACACTGCACTTATTGGATCTGAAGTTGTTAAAAAAGGATATTGGTATAGAAAAATCAAAGATGATAGTCCTGTTGGTCAAAGTAGAAGAAACTGGAAACTTATTCACCATTTAGTCTGGGAAGAATATAATGGTGAAATACCAAAAGGTAACAGAATTATATTTTTAGATGGAAACACAAGTAATTTTGATATTAAAAACCTAGCATTAATTTCCGGAGCTGAAGCAGCAGTAATGAGTAAACAAAACTTGTTCTCAAACAATCAAGAAATAACTAAAACAGGTAATCTAATAGCGAAGAATATTATCGCTATTAACAAAAAGCTAAAATAGGAGGAACATTATGAATAAAAGAATATCTGGCATGTATTATGTAGAAAAAGAAAAAGGATCTTTAACAGATGAATATATGAATTCTATATACAAATTATTTGGTGAAAGATTCGAAGATAGCAGAATTGCATCAACAATTTCTTTAAATGTATATCCGGCAACGAATAGTAAAACAGATGTAGATGCAGTAATATTTAAAATGACAGCAACAGCACACACAATTACTGAATGTAGAAAGCTATTAGCTGCAGAAAAGAAATTCATTACTGAAAACATCGGAAAGTGGAAAATGGAGTATGAAATGAATATAACATTAAATCCTAAAGAAAAAAACGATATGTTTAGTAAAAGTGAGTCCGATATCATACAATAAATAAAAAAGCAAATATCATATTAAAATTAAGCCTATTAAAAATGGGCTTTTTTGATGCAAAAAAAGAGTGAAAACATCGCGATTTAAAAAGCATGTAAGATTTTTGCATATTTTAAGACAGGAACAAGCGGACTTATAGCCTTTGTAATCATATTAAGTCCATATTTTAAAAAGACAATAAAAAATTAACAGTTTGAGTGTGTTATGTAAGATTTATTAGGGGTGAAAAGGGCGGTTTTAGGGCTTGGTTGCCTATTTTTTCGCATTTGTCAGTAAATGGTATATGTTGTTGAAAAAAAAGTAAAGATGATATAGATTTGAACTATAGAGGCGATAAAAGGTCTAAAAAGAGTGCTTTTACTCTCTGATCTGATAGAAAACAAATCCCTTTAGTTATTTATTTATAAATAAATAAGTAACTAAGAAACAAACTTCTATCAATTCCCTCAAAGAGAAGCTGGTTAAACCTAAACAGAAAATTCTTCTTTCAAAAAAATAAAAATAATGAAAAAAGGGCGTTTAGGTTAACTTTGCATCGAACCAAAGTAAAGGTAAAGGAGGAGATATTTTTGGCAAGGTCTAAATGGTACAAAATAGAAAACAATCTGGACCTAATTTACAATATGGTAAAGAAAGGTCATTGGGAGTATGAAATCATCAAAGTCCTTAAAATATCTAAACCAACTTGGGAAAAGTACAAAAAGACAAACACTAAGTTAGCTGAAACAATCTATCGCGCCAAATTAAAAAGGAACGAAAGATTAATACCTGACTTAGAGTTAGCAATGGTTAAAGCAGCTTTAGGACACACTGTCGAAGAAACTAGAGAAAAACAGTCAAAGAGCAGCGATGGAACAATTATTATTGAAAAAGTAACTGTCATTAAAGAAGTGCCACCAAACATTGGAGCAATTAATACATTGTTAAAGAACATCACCAGACAGCAACCTAAAGGACTCAAATGGTCAGAAGATCCAGCAGAGTTAGACATCAAGGAAGAAAAGTTAGAACTTGAGAAGAAAGCTGCGAAGATGAAAGAAGAGGGCTGGTAACTATGCCAACCAATCCAAAGTTTTATACGGGTAGAACTTGGCGGAAGTTTAGGCAAGTAATGATTGCTGAATCAAACGGCCAATGTAATAGATGCAAGCAAGTGTTTTCTGATACATCAAAACTTCATGTTCATCACATTAAATATTTAAAGGGTGATGACTATGATGATCCAACAGTTGCCTTTGCTAAAGATAACGTTGAAGTTATTTGCCATACATGTCATAACGCGGAGCATGATAGGTTTGCAAATAGGAAAGAAGTTATTTTAGTATTTGGTCCACCATTAAGTGGAAAGTCATCTTATGTAAAAGAAATGAAAAGTAATAGAGATATAGTATTAGACCTCGACTTACTCAAACAAGCAATCACAATGGAGTCAGGATATGAACGTTCTACAAATGCATCGACTTCTGTCCTGTTTAGAGTAAGGGATACTATATTAGATATTGTTAAAGTTAGATACGGCTCCTGGAAGAAAGCTTGGATCATTGGAACGTATCCTAATACATTTGATAGAGAACTATTGATTCAACAGTATGGAGTCGATGAAGTAATCTTCATGGATGAAACAAAAGAGGAGTGCTTAATGCGATTAGATTTAGTTGATGATGAAAGAAGCACATATAAGACAGAATGGATTAAATATATTGATGAATGGTTTGAAACATACACCCCCCCATCAAATTTTAATTTTGAAAGTCTGTGACAGCCCCGCAGCTAACACAAAATTCAGTGCGAGCCAAAATTTGAAAAATGGTTTTCGTTTTTGGTTTCAAACTTTTGAGAAACGCTCTGAGTTAAGAAAGTTAAAAATGTAAAGGAAGTGATTGTTAAAAATGAATTCTATCGAGCAATATGAAAAAATATTTGAAAAAAGAAACAAACTTGAATTCTTTGAAGTCAACAAACCTTTTTTAGAAAATATGATTCTAACAAAAAATCGAATCGATCAGCTATCGAAAGAAAAATTAGTTTTGGTTCACCCAACCAATCCAAACATTCAAAAAACTTCTGAGAATGGAAAAATGTTTATAAAGCTACAGCAACTCTATAAAGATCAGACAGTAGCTTTAAATAAAATTTTAGGAAACGATTCTGAAGAAGATTTTAATTTCTTCCCAAATGAAGAAGATTATGATGATTAAAAATGAATCAAATAAACTTTAAGAAAAATACTATCAATGGAGTATACTCATATTTTATTGAGTACTACATGATGATTAAAGAAGGCGGATGGATAGCTGGCCGCGAACTTAAAAGAACTTTAGAAAATTTAATTGATGACTTAGAAAGATTTGATTTCAAACCAAACAGAGCACATAGAAGAATTAATAATATTCAAAAATATTGTGTTCAATCAAAATCGAGGTTTTATGGAAAGCCAATCAAATTAATGAAGTGGCAAAAAGCCTTGCTAGAAGTGATTTATTCTTTCAGGATTAAAGGTAAAACCAAAAGAAGGTTTGAAGAAGTGTTATTAATGGTTGCTAGAAAAAATGGTAAATCAACCTTTGTAGCTAGTGAAGTAAACGTGGAGTTTTTTATCGGCCCAGGAGGTCAAGACATTTGTTGTTCATCTAATGATGACAGACAAGCTGATTTAATATTTCAACAAGTCGACCATATGCGCCAAGCTATGGATCCAAAAGATAGATTTACTAAACGAAACCAAAAAGGACTACACCACAAACAAAAACACTCTAAAGTTTTCAAGATTAGTGACAGGACTAGAAACAAAGATGGTTTTCAAATTCAGTTAGCAGCAATCGATGAGATTCATGAAATGCCGGATAACGATATTTTCATGGCGATCAAACAATCTCAATCTATTGAAGAAAATCCGTTAATTTATGAAATAACAACAGAAGGCATGGTTGAGGATGGTTATTTAGACAAAAGACTTAATTATGCAAGACAAGTTGCTAAAAGAGAAATAAGTGATGATTCATTACTCTTTTGGCCATACACGCAAGACAATATTGAAGAAGTTTTTCAAAATGAATTATCCTGGTGGAAGTCTAATCCATCATTAGGCGACCCATTTGATACTGAAGATACAGGAATTAAACAATGGGACTTCCTAAGAAAGGGAGTCGATAAAGCAAGGGTGTCAAGAGAAGATAGGGCAATGATCCTTTGTAAAGACTTCAATATTAAACAAAACAAAGCTTTAAGTTGGCTCTTAGAAGAAGAAATAAACCGAAATAAAGAAGTGTTTGATTTAGAAGATTTTAGAGGTTCCTACTATATTGGCGGTGTTGATATTTCGGAAACTACAGACTTAACAGCTGCAGCATTTATGTTTTCTAAAGATAGAAAAACATACTTCCATATTATGTACTTTGTACCTGAAGCTAAAGCAAGAGGTGCAGGTGCTACTAATTTAGAAGATAAGGATTACTACGAATGGCAAGCTAATGGACTTGTTAGAATCCTCCCTGGTAATGAAATTGACACAAAAGCTATTAATCAATATTTATGGGAAATGTATGAACGTTATCAAATTAGACCTTTTAGGGTTGGTTATGATAACTGGATGGCTAAAGACTTTGTGTCAGTAACTAAAGATGATTTTGGTGATGAAGTACCTGAAAGAGTTAGGATGGATTTTATGTCATTATCAACTCCGATGAGGTCATTATCAGCTGACATCAAAGATGGTAATGTTGTTTATCAAGATAATCCCATTACAAGATGGTGTTTAAAAAACACAGGAATTAAGTCTAATAATATGAATCAAATCATGCCAATCAAAGTACATGGTACTGGAAACAGAATTGATGGTGCTGTTGCAATGATGATTGCATATCATGTTAGATCTAAATATAAATCAGAATATGATGCACTAATAGGAGGTGGATAATTTGGGAGTTTTAAAAAATATATGGAATACAATCTTTCCAAAAACTGCCGAAAAAGCAAAAAAAGGTTTTCCAATAGTTATGACTAGCTCCGGTTATGGTAGTGACATTACTAAATCAACATTAGTACATGCCTCAATTAACGTAATTGCAGAAGAAGCATCAAAGTTTATTTTTAAATCAGTAGTCAAAGAAAACAGTGAAAATGGTTATGTTTTTAAAGATAACAAAGACACCTTAAATCGTTTGTTTAGTTTTAGACCAAACGCACTACAAACGATGAAAGATATGCTCTATTGGTCAGTATATAGACTAGAGCTTAAAAATAACTTTTATTGGTTTCCAGTTAAAAAAATAACAACCTTTGCTAATGGTTATAAAAAGGTTGAAGTTATTGAAATATACCCTATAGATTCCGTTTCTGAAAGTGTATATTTTAATGAAAAAGAAAATGAGTTTTATATATCCTTCCAAATGTCAACAGGTAGCGAATATAACATGCCGTATAAAGATATAATCCATGTTAGAAAAAATTACGGCAGTAAGGATTTCTATTTTGGGTCAAGAGATAGAAGCGAGTTGTTAAAAAAACTTGGAATAATACAAGAAGTTAATGACCTTGTTCCAAAAGCTATCAAATCATCAATGACATTAAAGGGAATTATTACAGCTAAATCTAACGCGGATGTTGCCGGCTTAAAGAAATTCAAAGAAGAATTTGAACAAACGCTGCAAAGTGGAAATACAAGTTTAGGTGTAATGGATGTTGCCGGCGAATATCATACAGCAGCAACAGATCCAAAAGTTGTTGATAAAGATGTACTAAACTACTTAGATTCAACAATTTTAAATGAATTCGGAGTCGATGTTGCAATTATTCAAGGAAAAGCTAATGAAAATACATGGTCGAGTTTCTATCAAAAGAATATCGAACCAATAAAAATAGCTTTAGAACAATCGACAACATCTGTGTTATTCACGCAAGAAGAAGTTGAAAATGGTAAAAAAATAAAAATATATGATAAATTAGTGCAGCATTTTACTATTACAACAAGACTACAAATTATTAAAGAATTAGGACCTAGAGGATATCTATCGAGATCAGAACAACGTGAATTAGCTGGTTATGAACCAGATGGCGGACCAGAACAAGTGTCATTAAACTACACACAAGCTGATGACCAAGAAGAATATCAAGTAGGTACTAAAAATAAGAAAGAGGAGGAAGAAGATGAATAAACATCAAAATCTAAAAGAACAAACAAAAGTTTTTAGATCCTTGGATATTATTGAACTAAGAACCCAAGAGGGTGAAGGTGATTATGTTATTGAAGGATATGCAGCGCCATATGGTGTTTCAACCAATATAGGCAACTGGTTCACTGAAGAAATTAGAGAAGGAGCTTTTGGTGAAGATTCAATGAAAGATGTTGTATTCTTGTTGAATCATGATTATTCCAAGATAGCTCTTGCACGCTCAAGAAGAAATAACGCTAATTCAACATTACAACTTTCTTCAGATTCTAAAGGATTATATTTCAAAGCGAAATTAGATGTTGAAAATAATCCACAAGCAGCAGAAATATATTCAGCTGTTAAAAGAGGCGATGTCAATCAAATGTCAGTAGGTATGATAGTTGCCGGACAAGAGTGGGAAGATTTAGACAAAGATCTGCCACATAGAATTATTACTAAGGTTTCAAGATTACTAGATATCAGTGCTGTGAACTTTCCGGCATATGGTGAAGGTACTGAAATAAGTGCTAGAGCAACGAGTGACACGCTGGATAGCGACAAGATGGCGTTGGATAATGCCAAGTCACAGCTATTGGATAATAGTGATGAGTTAGAACTAGCAAAAAGAAAAGCATTATTTAAAATAAAAAAAATATAAAAATAGGAGGAATTTAAAATGCTTAGAAAAAGATTACAAGAAATAGAAACAAGAATGAATGCAATTCATGATGAAATTGAAGGTGCAAAAAACGTTGCACAAGTAGATGGCTTGAGAGCTGAATATGACACATTGGCAGAAGAAAGAAATCAAATCATTCCTGCTTTAGAAGTTGTTCCGGTTGGTTCAACACGCATTGAAAGAGGTCCAGGGTTTGGAAATCCTGAAGAAAGAAGCGGAAACGTTTATGCATCTGTTGAGTATCGTGAAGCATTTAGAAACTTCATGCAAACAAGAAACAGAGCTGAACTTGATAGAGTTTTAGAATCACGAGCTGATGCAACAACCCTAACAACTGATTTATCAGCAGTTATCCCAACAACTATTCAAGATCGAGTAATTGAAGCTTTAGTATCTTATGGTGGTATTTTTGCAAGAATTACTAAAACGAACATTAATGGTGGAGTTGCTTTCCCAATTAGCTCGTTAAATCCTGAAGCTGTATGGTTAGCCGAAGGATCAACAGCCGAGAAAAAGAAATTACAATCAACAACAAGTGTTCAATTCAGTTACTACAAGTTACAAGTTAAGATTGCAACATCAATTGAAGCATCAGTTGCCTCATTAGATATGTACGAAAAACTTGTTGCCGAAAAATTAGTAAGAGCAATTATCGTTGCTTTAGAAACTGCGGTTATAAAAGGTACTGGCGTAGGCCAACCTTTAGGAATTACAACTGATCCACGCATTACACAAAAAGTTTCAGTAAAATTAGCTAACTTAAAATATAATACATTTTTATCAGTGTTATCAAAACTTGACTCTGCGTATGATGCAAGAGATTTAGTGTGGTTAATGAACCGTGACACGTTCTTTACTAACGTTTTAGGTTTAGTTGGATCAGATGGCCATCCGCTTGCACGCGTGAATCACGGCATCGATGGGAAGCCTGAATATTTATTCTTAGGCCGTAATGTTATCCTAACATCAGAAATTAAGAGTGTTACAGCAGTAACTCCGGGAGCAACTTCTGCAGCAGTCTTTGCAGTCTTAGGAGACCTATCAGAATATGCAATTAATAGTAATTTACAATTAACTGTTAAAAAATACTTCGATGAAGATACTGATGAGTGGATTGATAAAGCAACACTAGTCGCTGATGGTAAACCATTAGATGCAGGCGCATTCGCATTGCTATTAAGAAGTGCAGACTAATAATAAATAAAAAGGGTGATAAATATGAGTATAAATAATTTTATTGACACTAATAAAGGAAAAATCGCGTTCCAGGTTGGTTATGATATTCAAGATATTACGGCAGCTAGTATCGTTGTTGATTTAATAGAAGCTGGAATTGCTGATATGATAGCCTCTGGTGTGACCGAAGCAACAATAATTAATAATAAACTAAGTATCATCACCCTTGCTATTTTTGTAAAAGATAACTTAAATATTACATCAGGGGATAATAAAATATCCCCTATGTATATATCAAATGTTCAGAAATTAAAGTTAGTACCTACTCAAATAGAGCAAGAGGGTGAACAAGATGAAACGTAAAACCATCTATCTATTTAATACTATTGAAGTCCAAGATGAAAACTCAGGACTAATCGAGAAAACTGTTACTAACAAAAGAAAAGCGTTAGGAATAGTTTCCCAAGTTGGAGCTAACGCATTCTGGAATGCAACATCTAATCAGATTGAATTATCTTATCAAATAGAAATTCAAAGCGATTTATTTCAAATGCAAAAATATGCTGCATTTAGAAACTTTGGTTCTCTTGAAATTTATGAAATATTTAATACTGGCAAAGGGTCTAGGCCAAACCTAATAACATTAAATGTAAGAAAAACATCAGAAGAGATTGAAGGAGGGATTGAAGATGTATGATTTTAAGAAACTTTGGAATTTATTAAAAAGTACAAAAAGCTTATGTCCTATTTTCCAAGAGTCAATGACATCAGAAGCTTCAAAAATTCCATCAACATACTCTGTAATATCAAATAGTGTTAGTGATAATCCGTTTAAACATGGCGATAATAAAGCTTTGTATAGAACTAAAACTTTTATTATTAGAACCCATTCTGATGATATTAAAAAAATGAACAATATTATTAGTGCGTATCAAACAATCTTATCAAATGAAGAAATAGATTATGACATATTAGGTCCAACTCCTGACCCAACTACAGGTAGATTCTCAACAGAAATTACTGGAAGTTATATTTATGGCCAATCATAAATCAATAGATGAACAATTCAAAGACATTTTTAAAGAGATGACTCAAACTCTAAATGTAGATATTGAAGGAGCTTTAACAGAGGCTTCAGAAGTTTTAAAAAAAGAACTTGAACTTTCAAGTCCTAAAAGTGGTGAAATTGGTCCTTCATTAAAAGATTCTTGGAGGATTAAAAAACAATACAAAAGAGTCCGTTATGTCGGTAATACTAAAACAGTGTCCGGTAAAGGTGGTAAAAATATTCCGCTTTCCAACATTTTAGAGTATGCAGAACGTAGTCCGCATAAAGGCTTTATTAGAAATACGTTCGAAAGAAGTAAAACATCAATTAGAGATGTTTTTGTAAATAAGCTTAAGAAAGGAAAATAAAACTTATGTCAAAAACAAATGAATTACAATTTGGGATTAAAAACGTTAAATACGCTGTAAAAAATCCAAACAACACATATGGTCCAGTGTTAGATTTAGCGTTCGCACATGAAATAGCGTTAGAACCGACCTTTTCAAACCATCAAGTTTATGGTGATGGAAGAGTAGTTGCTGAAATTGCATCAGATCAAGGAATGACTGGAACATTAATTGTTATCCAAATTCCCCATGACTATGAATTAGACATGAAAAGAAAAGCTATTTTATCAGATGGAACTGTAGCTGACATTACTCAGTTAGACACTATTGAACACGCCATTTATTATGAAGTTAACAAATTAGAAAATGGTATAAATCAAACTATTAAAACGTGGTTATTAAATGTTACTAGTGGCAAACCATCAGAAACGAATACACAGAGTCAAGCTGAGCCAACACTTAATAATATCGAAATACCATTAACAATTTTAGGTGAGTTTATTAAACAATCAGTAGGCGACAGCAACTATGTAGATGAAAATGGAAACGAATTCCAAGCATATAGAATCACAAGCAAGCCTGGTGATGCAAACTATACGTTGTTCCAAGACAGTGTTCCAACTCCAAGGTTAGGTAACTAATATGAAAGTTACTGTTAATAAAGTCGTTAGGGAATTTATAAAAGAAGGTGATGCAACAAGAGTTGAAACAAAACTTGTTCCACTCACTTTTGAAGTAATTACTTCATTTAAAGCCCATTTAAAATGGGAAGAACAATTCCAAGAGATTAAAGGACAGGATCTAACATCCTTTCAAACAATTGTTCATGCCGGTTTAAAAAACTGGGAAAATGGTAAAACAAACACAGCTTATATTACTGATGCGTTAAGAGTGCTTTATTGTCATATTGACAGTCCAGAGCTTCCAACGTTTAGTGAGTTTGTTGATTTGTTAGAACCAGAAAACACTGTGGATATCATTAATGTATTATCAACGGTGTTAATTGAGGTTGGAAAAACCGCATCAAAAAACTAGAAGAGCGCGCTCTGATGTTAATTAGTATGCAAAGGCAACTATATGGTGACTTAGAAGCTAAAGAATCACAATCTTCATTGCCGCCGGTCTTACATACTATTAGAAGTGCGGCGCTCCAAAAAATCCCTTATGGACTAATGGAGCGCCTTAATTATGCAGATTTAAAAGCCATGGTTTTAGAAGGATGGATAGACCAGGTTCGGAGTGCGCTCGACTCTAAAGAAAAACAAAGATTGTCTGATCGTGGAGTTACTAGAAGAAGAGCAACACAAGAAGAAATTGATGCAATGCATTAGTTAGGAGGTTAAAAATGTCAGATAAAATAAGAGGTGTAACAATACCTATTGGTGCCGATACTACTGAATTTAATAAAGCTGTTCGGAAGATGGATTCATCCATCAGAAGTACACAATCTCAAGTTAGAGCTTTAGAAAACGCTCTAAAGATTGAATGGGACCCTAAAAAATTTGAACAAGCACAAAAGTTGGCCCAAAAAGCAATTACAGACACTGAATCCAAAGCTAAAGCATTAAAAGACCAATTGAAATATATGGATGAAACTGGAGTTGATCCTAACAACGAAAGATATCAAAGGCTTTCAGCGCAATTAGTAAGAGCAGAAGCTGATGCTGTTAGATTAAAAAAACAGCTAGATGATATTAATCAAATTAAAATCGATAGGATTGTCAACGGTTTCAAAAATGTTGGTGATGCAATATCGAAAGCAGGCAAAGCCTTAGCACCGTTTAGCGCAGCTGCTGCCGGCGTATTAGCCGGACTTGGTGCAATGTTTAAAGATTCGAAAGATGCCGCTGCTGCATTAGATGATATGCGACAAGAAGTTAATATGAGCGCAGAGGCGCTTCAAAAATGGCAATACATTGCTGCTCAACAAGGATTAGATACCGCAACTCTTCAAAACTCATTAATACGAACACAACAAGGTTTTTCTAAATTAACAATCGACGGAACAGGCCCTGCCGCTGAAGCTTTACAAGCACTAGGATTCACCGCAGCTGAAGCCGCAAGAGGGATGGATGCAAATTACGAAATAATGTTATCCAGATTAGCTGCTGTTGAAGATGCAACAACTCAAGCTTATCTAGCAAACGAAATATTTGGAAATCGAATGGGCGCCAAAATAATACCGATGCTCAACGGCGGTGCAGCAGGGTTGAAAGAATTAACTGCTGAATTCGAAGCATTAGGATATATGACTGAGGAACAAATAACTGCTTTAACCGATTTTGATGATGAATTACTAAGGATTAGAACTGCTTTTAACAGCGTTAAAAACGAGTTAGCAGTTGCATTACTTCCGGTTATGGAATCATTAACAAACGTAGTTAAAGAAAGAATGTTGCCGGCTTTTCAACAATTATCAGAGTGGTTTTCTAGCTTCTCAGAAAGCGGAAGAAAAACAATAGTTATGATATTAGGAATTGTCGCTGCATTAGCTCCTGCATTATTAATAGTAGGAAAACTAACTACTGGCTTAGGAGCCATGATAGGAACTTTAGCTAAACTACCTCATTTACTAACAACACTTGCTGCACATCCAATAATAGCAATCATTGGTGTAATAGCAGCTTTAGTTATGGCGTTATATTCCTCTAATGAACAATTTAGAGAATCTATCAATGGATTAGTAGGTGTTTTAGGTGATGCACTAGCTCCAATATTAGAAATAGTAATGGAAATATTTGGGCAATTAATGGAAGTTGTTATGCCAATAATTAACATGTTAGGGTCTATATTAACTCCTATAGTGGGTGTTCTAGGTGAAGCATTACAAACAGTCGGAACAGTTATTCAAGCGATTTTAATGCCGATATTATCAGCATTACAACCAATGATAACGATGATGATCCAATTAATAATGCCACTAATAGATATATTAACAAAAGCATTGGTACCAGCGATAGAATTTGTAGCTAAAGTATTTAGTAAAGTATTTGGATTTATTCATAACATAATGAACAGTTTTCTAAAAGGTTTAGAAGGTGTCTTTAATAAAGCGATTGGTTTAATAAACGGTCTAATTAAAGGGATTAACAAACTAGGTGGATGGTTAGGAATATCATTAAAAGAACTTGATAAAGTTAAACTAACTGTTGAAAGTAAAAATAATGAAGCAGAATATAAAGGTGAATCTGCACCTTCAGCTACCGTTCCAAAAGTACCATCCGCAGTTGATACCGCTCTAAATCAACAAACAGCATTTGCGCCAATAACAACTGTTATCAATAACAATCAAGACAATTCGAACAAAAACGTTACTATTGGTCCAGGGGCAGTTGTTATTCAAAATTATGCAGCAGAAGCTGATGTTGAAGATATGGCCGATAAGATTATGGTTATGTTAGCAGAAGGAATGTAGGTGGATTTATGATTAGAACTTTTAAATTATGGAATAAACAAATGAATAGATCTATAGACTTATCTTCTAAAGATACAATGGTTGGCGATGTGGTAGGTTTAGGTAATATGTTTGAAAACGTGTTTCACGAAACAGACAATCCAAACAAAACACTATTAAAACAATTGTCAGCTTTTGAAGATATAGCTCTAACTATAACATTTGGATATAAAGGAAATCCATATGCAGCTTATCACTTATTAATGAAGTTTATAGCTTCAAACAAAAAAGAAAACTTAATATTGGAGTATAAAACTCCACTCAGAACGGTATATGTTGATATTGTATTATCTAATGCTCCAAAATCACAAAAAAATGAGTTTGGGGTTATTACAGAAACATTTACTTTCAAAAGAATTACACCGTTCTATAGATTAACAAAATTAACAAATATTACAACATTTACTATAGACAATAGTTATGTAGAAAATATTTTACCAAAAATTACAGTCAAAGGTAATGGTGTAGTCAGAATAGATTATGCACACCAAGACTAGGAAGGAATAGAAAATGGCAAAAACAAATGAATTACAATTTGGTGTTAAAAATGTAAGGTATGCTATCAAGGATAATAATGGAAGTTATGGAATTCCAAAAGATTTAGCGCACGCACATGAAATAGCGCTAGAACCAACCTTTTCTTCAAGTAGAATATATGGCGATGGAAGAGTTATTGCTGAAGTTATATCAGATCAAGGAAAATCCGGAACTTTAATTGTTGTTCAAATCCCTCATGAGTATGATAAGGATGTCCGACAAAAAATTGAAATGACAGATAATTCGGTAGCTGATATTACTCAACTAGATACCGTAGAACACGCTATTTATTATGAAGTTAACAAATTAAAAAATGGTGTAAATCAAACTATTAAAACTTGGCTTTTAAATGTTACTAGTGGAAAAGCTGCAGAAACTTTCACACAAAGTCAAGCAGAACCTACAATTAATAATATTGAAATCCCTTTAACGATTTTAGGGGATTATGCACTAGGTGGTTCAACAGAAAATGTATATATTAATACTGATGGAAATAAATTAAAAGCATATAGAATCACAAGTAAACCTGGCGATGCAAATTATGCAAGTTTTCACGAAAGCGTTCCAACACCAAGAATTAGCAATATATTAGGGGTGGAAGGGATTACTACTGCAGCTAATGGCCAACTAACTCGTACACACAGAAACGCCGGAACTGTTGTCCAAAAAGTTACTAATCCAAACTACTCAGTACTTAGAACTAGCTTAGATAACATTTTCCCGTTTAATAAAATTGAAAGAACTAATTATTTAAATGATGAGATGGTTAAACTTCCAATGATTTGGAAATCTTTTGATGGTGATGCTTTAAAAGTGTCGGATTTCAAAGAAGATGATAGTTTCTTTCCTCATCCACTATTTTTAAACAAAAATGGATCTATAGCTCCGTATGTATTCTACAACGCTTATAGCGTGTCAGAAGAAGGCTCATTATTAGTAAGTAAACCTGGAGCTACAGCAAAAGTAGAAACAACAATTGGGACTTTTAGAACAGCAGCAGAAGCAAGAGGAATGATATTAAGTAACTGGAAAGTTATTGATTACTTCCAAACATTATTTAGAATTAAGTATGCAACAATAAATAGCCAGTCAGTATTTAGAGGAAGAGTCGATCATAGTGAAAAAGGATTTACAGGCGCAACTGATATGATACCTGGTTTAGATGGTATTAATGAAGTAACGAAACAATTTAAATTCTTAGGTGTTGAAGATTTATGGGGAAACATTTATGAATTTATTGATGGAATTTTATTCTCAAATGAAAAAGTGTATCTTGCCTATGATACCGACAAATATCAATCAACAACTATTACTGAAGATTACGTAGAGTTTGGTCCGTGGCCACAAAGTGAGGGTTATGTTACTGAACAACACTTCAATCCAGCTCATAAAGGGTTTGAATTTCCTAAAACTTTAGGCGGTTCATCATCAAGTTGGTACGCTGATTATTTCTATGTTGCTACAACAGGAGTTAGGATTGCGTTATTCGGCGGTTACTGGGGCTACGGCTCGGCTGCTGGGCTTTGGTTCTGGCTCTCGCACCTCTCCGCTTCGTACTCGCTTTCGTCCCTCGGCTGTCGCTTTCTTATCAATCCCTTCTGGGGGGGTTCATAAGGGGGCACACCCACTTATAAGAAATAAAAGTTTTAACTAAAATTTGATACAGGGTATGTTGTGCATCGGCGGTAACTGGGACAACGGCTCGAATGCTGGGCTTTGGTTATGGAACTCGAACAACTCCGCTTCGAACTCGAATTCGAACATCGGCTGTCGCAATCTTTTATACAGATTTACAATTACAGAGCGCAATATATCCTTAGCCCTTGCTAAAAAACACACTTAGGGAGTGGATTAGTAGGTATATTCTCGAAAGTCCATAAAAAGTAAAAGAAGGAAAACATAATGAAGGGAGTTGGCTATATCTATGAAAACATTTACGACAAAAAGAACCTGAGAGCTGCAATACATAAAGCTGTTGAAGGTAAAAAGGATAAAAGATTAGTCAGACACATCCTTAAAAATGAAGATTACTATATTGAAGAACTTCATACGGTCTTGAAAAATAAAACGTTACAGTTAAAACCAAGTTTCAGAGGGTTTAGAAAAGATGGTCCGCATCAAAAAGAAAGATTTATAACAATACCATCGTTCTATCCAGATCAAGTTGTGCATTGGGCACTAATGTTGCAAATACAACCAATAATTGAAAGAGGGATGTATTTATACAATTGTGGCTCAATTCCTAAAAGAGGAACTAAACTAGCTAAAAAATATGTTGAAAGAATTTTAAGAAAACACAATCCAAGATATGGATTAAAATTAGATATTAAGAAATTTTTCCAAAGTGCATCAATTCCAAAAATGATGGAATTGTTTGAAAAGAAAATTAAAGACAAAAGTGTTTTAAATTTAATTGAAGATATATTAATCAATGGTGAACCAGGACTTCCGATAGGATATTATACATCACAATGGTTTAGTAATTTCTATTTAGAAGAACTAGACCACTTTATTAAAGAACAATTAAGAATTCCACACTATGTCAGATATGTAGATGATATGCTTTTATTTTCGAATAATAAAAGGCAACTGCATCGAGCTAGAGTGGCAATATCAAAGTTTTTAAAAGATAATAACTTTGAAGTAGAAATTAAATCGAATTGGCAAGTGTTTCAAACAAGAGTTAGACCTGTTGATTTTGTCGGGTATAGAATGACTAACAAAGTAACAACAGTAAGAAAACACATCTTCTATAAAGTCAACAGAAGGGCCAATTCATTATCAAAAAGACTTACAATTAAAAATGCAATGAGTTATATGTCATTGCTGGGTTGGCTTAAAAAAGCAACTTATGGTGAAGAATATATTCAAAAATATTTAGAACCAAAAGTTAGTAGTTATAAAGTTAGAAAATATATAGGAGGTAAAGCTAGAAATGATTTACATCGAAAAAGTGCAAGGCGAAATCGAACAAGCACAACCAGTAGTTATCACAGAAAAAACCGTGTTTATTCACAAGAATATCAAGGCGTACGAACCACCACTTAGTGAAGGCGGCGAAGGTGAAGAAGGTGGAACACCAAATGATGTTGATTTATACGAATACGAAGAATATCAATTAACACCAGAAGAATATCAAGCTGCATTGGATATCAAAACTGCTATCAAAAGCAAAAAAGACTCCGTATCAAATTATAGCGGAAATTTAAAAGAGGTATTAGTAGAACTGTTAAAGGAGGGATAATATTATGTCAAAAAGAATTGATATAACAGTTGTAACTGGACAATCCATTATTATTGATAGTGAAAATAAACAAGTTATTAGTAAAGTTGGTAATAATGAAGAAAACGGATACAACAATATTAATCACTCATATAACACGTTTGTAATTGCTAAGCCGGGTAAAACGACTATAACTGCAACTAACGGAACATTTGATATTGAAGTTAAAGAATGGGTGGTGGATTAATTAATGGCTTATTTAGTTATATATGGATCCACCAAAACCGGAAACAAAAGAAATGTATTAGTGACAGTGCCTGATGTTAGATATAAAATTGATAAAAGAGTCTTTGATTTAAGCTCTGGGACTCTAGAAGGAAGATTAGTTGGCGATGATGGTGAAAAAATAATAGATCCGATCATTTACACACTACACGAAGAAGATGGAACTAAAATTTATGAAGGATTTACAAAAAACGTTCAAATTAAAGATAACGTTATTAAATTCATTAGTGAAGATTTTAGAAAAATATTAGATTCAGATGTGTTGCTTGATTTTTCACATGGAACTCCGGATATAAAACTTTCATCAATCTTTAATAAGGTGATGACTACCATTAGAGAAAGAAATGCTTTCGATATTAATATTGTTTCTGATATTGCTGTCGATAATGAATCAACATCAGTGGTTGCCGATTATACCGGAAGATATGTTATTGCTAAAGCTTTAAATTTCTTAAAAGTGTATCTAAGTTATTATGGTTATTGGATTTCAACAAACTATAATCAAAATGATGACACTATTCAATTCAAGTTTGAAAAAAGCGTTCCAGGAGTGTTTGAAATAAGGCTTAAAGACTTTGTTCATAATACTACTAAAAACGACATAAAGGTTAATAAAACAATAGCAACTATTAAATTTAACACTAGAGATGAAACCGATGATGAATGGGTAGCATCAGATGTTGTTGAATATAATAACGCTGTGAATAAATCAGTAGTAATTGCTGATGAACCACCCAATTTAAACAACTACGAAATAGGTTGGATTATTAAATTAATTCAAGGCGTTGCCTGGGTTGATGCAACGGCATCAGAATATAACGCATCACCAAATAAACTTAACAGAACATACTTTAAAGAAGCCGGCGGATCTAGTGGTGGTTCTGGATCGTGGGTTTCAGGTCCAAAAAGAAACGATGTTATATATATGCTAGGTGACTATCCACCCAGCGGTTCTTGTACAGTTTCATCTAAGGCAGGAGTTGCGGTGACCGATCATTATGGAGGAATATCAGACTATTATTACTGTGAGGGTGGATATGTTCCGCCAAGTTGTCCACCAGGAATACCTTCAATATACGAAGCTAAGTCTGGACTCGGCACAAATCATGATGAAGGAACAGTTGTTAGAGTTAATTATGTAACTAGCGTTGAAAACTGTTATGGTTATAGGTATATAAAACTAATAAACACTGGAATAGCCTATTATCGAAGAGCAGGATTAATTGTTAATCCAAGACCTGATCTTCCGGAAAAAGTTTATGTTTTAGGAACCGATAATAATGTTTATGAAAATGCAGCTCCAAATGGATTGAAACCATTTCCTGAAGTTGTATCATATTATGAGGCCGAATATTTAGCTGATGCTCAGTTTAACGCAATATATTATTTATTAAGTAATAGATGGGTAGAAAATATCATAATCGATGATACTTTAAGTCCTTTCCCAATTCACGATTTACCGTTGTTTCAAATGGTCCGTGTCTATGATGAGTCAGGAATATATAAAGATCTCCCAATCTCAGAACATCATTTAGAAAATGATAAAAAAAACATTAAGTTGGGGTTTAAAAAGACTAGCTTCACTTCGATTATTAAAAACGATATTGCTGAGCCCTCGCTAATTACAAAAAAATAAGAAGAAGGAGATTTAAAATGGGAGAATCAAGAACACAAAGATTTGCACTCAGGATAGGCAGCAATCTTCCAAAACCATTAAAGATACTTTATTACATAGTATTGTTCGGAACGTTAATTTATGCACTATTTCTGTTATTGCAGTGGTTTTTTAAAACCGTTAGAGTTATTGGGGAATTTACCTTTAAACCTCAAAATTATTGGGCAGTAGTTTTATGTCTGTTCGTGCTTGCTATAGGAACTTTAATAGTTGCACAGTTTGTTTTAGGACTAAACCCTGTAGGAAAAGCATGGAATTGGATCGAGAATTTGTTTGAATCGATAGTGAGGTGGTAAGATGTGGGAAAAAATTAAGTCTATCACCGAATGGGTCTTTGCTTTGTTATTCACACTATTAACAGAAATAATGAACTCTATTCAACTTGA
Source organism: uncultured Acholeplasmataceae bacterium (assembly GCA_964552625.1). Lineage (GTDB taxonomy): Bacteria > Bacillota_I > Bacilli_A > Acholeplasmatales > UBA5453 > UBA5453. The sequence goes on from CAZKGV010000010.1 coordinate 31,460, forward strand.
AACGCTGCAGAAGATATTTTATTTCTTATCTATAGTCTTATTGTTGATAGCAATGGTTAAATTACTTAAAGGTAAGAGAATGGGCGTAGAAAGAGTTGTGCAAGCGCCATCGGTTGTAAATAACGCAACTAATATTGAAGAAAAAGCAAGTTTTATTTACAAAATATTAAAAAAAATAAAAAAAGGAGTGGTAAACATGTTTGAAAGAATTAAAGCTTTTGGAGTGACTAAAGCAGTCACAATTGTTTTAAATTTTATACTAATTGGCCTAGCATTTCTATCAGCGTTTGTTCCTGAGCTCAACTGGATCCAAGAAAATATTCTGTGGGTCTTTGGTGCAGTAGGATTAACTGGCGCTGTTGGTGCGTGGTCAAAAGGTGCTATCTTAGGTGAGAGAGCTAAAGTCAGAATGGAAAAACGACAAAGATTAGCTGAAATTAAATCCGATAATAAAAAACTAAATTTGGAATTAAAACAGCTAGACCTTGATTATGAATATTTAAATCCATTTATTGATCGTGTCTTTAGATACGGTGGCGAATTAAGTCCAGAAGATGCAGCTGCTAAAAATACTTATGATATGCAAAGAAGCGCTATTTTAGAAAAATTAACAAAAAATAGAGCAGAAACTAAAGAAATTAATGAATTTCTTATTATGGATAAGGAGGACAAAGAGGATGAAGAAGAATAGATTTTATGGAAACATCCAAACTGTTTCTGATTTACAACTTTTACAAATGGAAGCTGAAAAACACGGTTTAGTTGCTGTTGGTATTTTAGACTCTGGAGCTATGCATAAAATGGCAGGGTTTGGGACTCAACCAGTATCTAAAGATGAAGCTGCAAAATTGCTAAATGTAACTTCAGATCAACTAAATGAAATTATTAAATTTAAAGGCAAGTTTGAAATTGAAGACCCAACAGAGTTTAATAATGATTTTCCATTAGATGATGTAGTGGTTGAAGATTTACCTTTAGATGAAGATGATGGAATTAGTGAAGAGGTTATTGAAGAAGAAATCGTAGAAGAAGAAGTTGTCGAACCAAAAGAGGTTATCGAAGAAGAACTTCCATCGGATGATGTGACTCTATCTAAAGAAGATTTTGAAGCCTTAAAATTAAAAGCAGACAGCTTTGACTACTTAGTTGTAAACTTAAATGCAACTGACAAAGAATTTGCTGCATCAAATGTTAAAGTAGTTTCAAACGAAGAATTTGATGATTTAGTAAACAGACAATTAAAGCCTGGTGAAATAGCTATTACTCAAGAAGCTCATGATGCTCTAATTAAGGATCATGTAGAATTGAAAGAAATTAAAGTTATTTTACAAGACTTAAACATCTTGTCCTAATAAAAAAGCCACAATAAAGTGACTTAAAGGAATATACTATGTTTGAACAGACATAAAATCTAAGTTGAATGTTGATGTTAAATAGATATATTTGCTAGTATCTATTAGTCCGTTGTGGTTCGGCTCTAAATATTCAAGGGCTCCATTTAAGTAGAATTAGTCTGATACAATGTGTCAGACTTTTTGCTTTATTAGGCCGTAAACTAATCGCGAAAACAGATTTTAAAGACCAAAAATAATTTATTAATTTGAAAAATAGTTAAAATATTAAAAAACATTAACTAAAATACAGAAGAAAGCATTTATTTAATCAACGATTTAACGATTACGCCACAATTTAACGATTACACCACAATTTAACGATTACAACATAATTTAACGTTTATAATAAATTTAACCTACTATCGTATTGATAATTTGATTATAATAATGATTTTAATATACGTAGATAAATTTTTAAAAATCAAATATTGAATAACTTAATAAACAATGTATAAATCTCTACAATATTTTTGATAAAAAAACTCAAAAATGATATAATGAGTCCAGGCAAAAATATAAATATTATATATATTTAAAGATAAGGACGTTAAAAAATGAGATATATAGGAAATAAAGAATCTGCGCTAGATTATATTAATAAATTTATTGAAGAAAAGTCAGAACTAAGTAAAGCTAAAACATTCTTTGACGCTTTTAGTGGAACGGCATCTGTAGGTGATAACTTCAAACATAAATATAAAATAATTGCAAATGACTATCTTTATTTTTCTTATGTTTTTTCACATGCAAAATTAAATAGCGTTAAGGAAGGGTTTGAAAAGTTAGGTTTTAACCCCATAGATTATTTTAATGAATCAGAAGATTTAGTTTCTGATTTTGTAACTGAAAATTATTCTCCTGCTGGAAAAGCGGGAAGAATGTATTTTTCTGAGAAAAATGCTAAAAGAATTGACTTTTTTAGAGTTACAATAGAAAAATGGAAAAAAGAACAAAGAATTACTGATAAAGAATATTATTATTTATTGGGCTGTTTAATGTCAAGTATTTCTAAGGTGGCAAACATAGCAGGAGTTTATGGAGCATATTTAAAAAAATGGGATCCAAGAGCCATTAAAGATATAAAATTTATTGAAGTTGAATCAAATAATAATCAAATTTCATATAATGAAGTCTATAATAGCAAGTTAGAAGATATTATTGAAGATATTGAATGTGATATTTTATATTTAGATCCACCTTATACAAAAAACCAATATTCAACACAATATCATGTTTTAGAGACTATTGCCAAATTTGATAATCCGGAATTAAAAGGAATTACTGGAGGAAGGAAATCAAATAATGCTTCAGACTGGTCAAGACCTGGAAAAGTTGAAATTCTATTTGAACATGTTATTGCTAACACAAAAGCTAAACATGTTATATTAAGTTATAGTTCTGATGGAATTATGTCTAAAGAATATATTGACGCAGTATTGAAACGACATGGGGTTGAAGAAAGTTATGATTTTGTTAGATTTAACTATAAGAAATATAGAAATCACAGAACAAATAGAGATAACGAACATTTTGAATATTTGTTTTATATGAAAATGAAACCAAAAGAAGAGGTTTCATATGCATCCCCGTTAAATTATATTGGTGGTAAACATAATCTAATTGACTTCATAAAAGAAAATGAACCTAAACATTATGATAAGTTTATTGATTTATTTGGTGGGGGATTTAATGTTGGTATAAACTCAACCTGTAAAAATGTTATATATAATGATATAAACTTTAAAGTGAAACAACTAATTCAAATGTTTCAAAAAGAAGATACTTTTGAACTATATAAATTTATTATGAATACAATTAGGAAATATGGTTTGAGCAAAAACAATAAAGATTCTTATATAAAAGCTAGACTTGACTATAACCATCCAGAGCCTCCACAAAGAGATGTTAGACTATTGTATGTTTTAATTCTTTATGGTTTTCAACAACAAATAAGATTTAACTCTAAATACGACTTTAATAATCCGGTAGGAGAAAGCAGTTTTAATGATTATATTCATGAAAAATTAGTTTCATTTTCTAGAGAGTTAAAAAACAAAAAAGTAAAGTTTTATTCTGATGATTTCTCAGAGTTTTCATCAAAGATTGATAATGACACATTTATATATTGTGATCCACCTTATTTAATAACTTTGGGTAGTTATAATGATGGTAAACGTGGTTTTAATGGATGGTCCGAAGAAGAAGAAAAAAGATTACATTCTTTTCTTGATGAGGTTGATAAAAAAGGAGCAAAGTTCATGCTCTCTAATGTTCTTACTCATCGGGGGAAGGAAAACGTGCTTCTCAAAAAATGGATTAAAAAACACAACTATAGAATTGTTGAACGTGTTGGTAAAACAAATAGGAGTAGAAAAGAAATATTGGTTTTAAATTACTAATTTTAAAAAGGGAGAAAGCCATGATAATAACAATACCATTAAGATATGAAAGACAAATAACAAGAACTCAAATAAATGACATATTAAATCATTTAAATTTAAATGGAAATTATAGTGTAGTTACGAGAAGAGGAAATGGGAGAAGAATTACTATAGAAACAGATCAAAGAAAGATATATGTTATTTTTAGTGCAAGAAATGCTCAAGACGCAAGAAATGCATTTCTCAACCAATATATAACTACTGTTTTATATGAATATACTTTTGATCAAACCAACCTAGAAAAGCAAATATTTATTTACTTATTAGACACTTCACGTTATGCAGCAACGAACTATATGATAGATACTTACAAAATGTTAATAACTATGGGAATTGAAATATTAAATGTTGATGATTTAAACATTGGTGTTATTGATGGTTATGAAACAGTAAATGAATGGAAAGATATAAGAGAAGAAAGAAGAGCTTATAACTCAGGTAATAGATCATCGTATGTACTAATCAATGAAGATTCATATTTTATTTTTGGTAAAACCTTTGGTGCCAACAGCAAAGAAACAGCTTTAATTAGCTGTATGGTTTCAAATATTGCTAGAAATGAAAACAAGACTGTACATTTATTTCAAGTGATTGATAATGAAACTGAAAGTCTTTCACGAAAGGATCTGAGACTACTAGAAAATTTAAATATTATAATTGAAGATGAAATAACTCCACAGTTTGGACCAGAACAATACGAAAGGCCAATGCGCGAATCTTCAAGAAATACACCAGTTTTTCACCTAAATTTATTAAATAAATATGGTCAGAAAAAATGTTTTATATGTGGTAATGATATAGAAGAAATTATAATTGGTGCACATATTCATAGAGTGGCTGATATTGACAATTCTCAAATAAGTTGGGAAGACAAGTCTCGTTTAGCAGTGGATCCGGATAATGGTTTTTGGTTATGTTCAAATCATGATAAATTATTTGAATATGGTCTCTTTTATTTTGTCAATCAAACATTAAGGCCTTCAACTGAAATTTATGAAATGATAGAAGAAACAAAAGTACAATCAGAAAGATATTTAGTTCCTATTTCAGATGATATAATTAGGCGTCAAATTAGAGCTATAATAAAAAGAAATCATGACTTATGGGTAATGGAAGATTTTGAAATTCCAACAATGTATTATAGTACTAATATGCATGATTATCTTGAACTTCATAGACAAAGAGTTAGAGGTGCAATTTAAAACGTCACAGCTAAGCCATTTATTTAGGGGTGCGTAAAAAACACTAGGGGTGCATAAAATTTCATAGGGGTGCGTAGATTTCAAGTAGGGGTGCGTAATTGTATCAAAATAGGTCTACAAACACAAGCACTGTTTGCGGCTTTATTAAGCCGTTTTTTATTTTTTAATGCTTAATTATAATTAAACAATAAATCATTTTCAAAGCTAGTAAATTGCGAGTTTTAGTAGGTACCAAATACACTTTAAAAATAGAAAACATATTAAATCGTTGATATTCTCCAAAAAATGTTATATAAAACAATTAACTGGAGAAAATCATATGGTTGTTACTGTTTTAGATTTAAAGGAAAAATATAAAGAATATATTGATATTAACGGAAAGTTTAAAAGAGATGTTGAAAATAACATCTTATTTCCTGTTGTAAGAGGTATATATGAAACAAGCAGTAACACAAGTGGTTACTTGCTTGCATCATTCATATATGGTCCATCATATCTATCTTTTGAATACGCATTATCATTTCATAATTTAATACTAGAGAGAGCCTTTACGTACACCAATGCAACTTTCAATAAAAGGAAACATAAAGAGTATAAAAATATGTTTGGTTATTATACTTATAGAGATATTCCAAAACTGCTTTTCAATATTTTGTTAAAGCATATGTGGAAGGTTCTTATTCATACTTTGTAGCAAGCCCTGAAAAAGCTTTGTGTGATTTGCTTTACATATTACCGCCAGTAAGTAGTATTAAAGCGTTAGAACAACTTTTATTTGAAAACTTAAGAATTGAGATAGATAAATTTATGTCTTTAAACTTTAATGAAATTTTATTTTTGTCAACTTAATATATTTCTAACAACATTAAATTTTTAAAAAAGCTAATTGAAAGGACTATTACTAATGACAATATTTGAACAAATGATTGATAATTATAATCCGAAACCTATAGAAGAAAAAAAATGCGATTAAAGAAGTTTTACAAGAAGTTGTGTTGGCGGGACTATCTAAAACCGACTTTTTAATCGTGTTGCATTTTATGGCGGAACAGCACTGAGAATTTTTTATGGTAAATTTAATTTTTATTGAAAAGAAAAACATCTTATTATCAAAAGCATTTAAGCTTAGGTAATAAGATGTTTTTTAATGTAATATTTTTGTTTTACTTTTTGCTAATGAGCTTTAAGTAATAATTAATGTAACGGTTGCAATCTTTGTTGGATCATCAACTGATTTAACTGTTAGAGTAACTGTGCCTGGACCAACGATATTAACAAATCCTAACTCAGAATTAAATCCGTAAGTATTTGAAGCCGTTGAAGCTACTGCTGTTACAGTTGCAACACTAGTGTCACTTGATTCCCAAGTAACGTTTTGGCTTGCTCCGTTTGCTGCTGCGACTAAAGGAACAATGTAAAAGTCAGCATCAGAGGCAAGTTTTTCAATTTCAATTTCAGAAACTTGAGCTCCGCCATAAGTTCCATTTGGAGCTAATGTTTCGCCAGAAGGAGCTGCATTAGTAATGATTTTAATGGAATGAATCTCAGGGTCACCAGGACTTGTTTCTTTAATTAGTTGTAAGCCACTAACATATAACTCATCAGCACCATTAGCTTGTAAATAACCATTAATCCGGTCAGATGCTGGATATGGATCTGTTTGTATCCAAGTCCAAGTATTTGCTTCTAAAGTATATGTTTTAGGAGCGTTTTGTGGGTTATAACCATAAGGAATATTAATAGTTATAACTTGTTCTTTGTTGCTATATACCCAACAACCAAATCTCAAGTAATCACCTAAGATAAATCTACCTCCGCCAGGATGAATATCTAGGCTCTTTAAATAATTGCTACTGCCCCGTGAAAACTCTGGCATCTTGCCATCAATTTCTTCGCCACTGTAAACAACATAACCTTGAACAGTCCAGTTTAACTCTACCTCTTCCCAACCATCAGGAATTTCATCTGGTCCAGGAATTGGTAAACTTAAAACAAGTTCTGCTGTATCTAATTTAGTGTTATCGAAAACAGAAGTAGCAGTAATAATAGTTTCACCTTCAGCAATAACTGTTACTAAACCAGTATCTGGATTAATTGTTGCTACATCAGTATCACTTGATTCCCAAACGACTTCTTGGCTTGCACCATGTTTAACATTTACAGTCGCTGTAAGGGTAAATGTGCCATCAGCAACGTCTTTTTCAATTTTTCCATCTAAGTTTTTCCCATTAATTAAAACAGAAGTTACAACCGGAGTGGTATCTTCAACGACGAGCGTAACAGTTGCAAACTTAGTTGGATCATCAACTGATTTAACTGTTAGAATAACTGTACCTGGACCAATGATACTAACAAGTCCTAACTCAGAATTAAATCCATAGTTGCTAGCAGGTATTTCATCTATTGCTGTAACGGTTGCAACACTAGTATCACTTGATTCCCAAGTAACGCTTTGGCTTGCCCCGTTTGCTGCCGCAACTAAAGGAACAATGTAAAAATCATCAGCAGTATCAAGTTTTTCAATTTCAATTTCAGAAACTTGAGCTCCTTTGTATGTTCCATTTGAAGCTAGTGTGCCAACAGTAGGAACAGCGCCAGTAATAATTTTAACTGAGTGAATCTCAGGGTCACCAGGACTTGTTTCTTTAATTAGTTGTAAGCCACTAACATATAACTCATCAGCACCATTAGCTTGTAAATAACCATTAATCCGGTCAGATGCTGGATATGGATCTGTTTGTATCCAAGTCCAAGTATTTGCTTCTAAAGTATATGTTTTAGGAGCGTTTTGTGGGTTATAACCATAAGGAATATTAATAGTTATAACTTGTTCTTGGTTGCTATATACCCAACAACCAAATCTCAAGTAATCACCTTTAGCAAACGTGCTAGCTCCAGGGTTAATGTTCATACCTTTTAAATAACCACTGTTGCCTCGAGAAAACTCTGGCATTTTGCCATCAATTTCTTCGCCACTATAAACAACATAACCTTGTACAGTCCAGTTTAACTCTACCTCTTCCCAACCATCAGGAATTTCATCTGGTCCAGGAATTGGTAAACTTAAAACAAGTTCTGCTGTATCTAATTTAGTGTTATCGAAAACAGAAGTAGCAGTAATAATAGTTTCACCTTCAGCAATAACTGTTACTAAACCAGTATTTGGGTCAATTGTTGCTACATCAGTATCACTTGATTCCCAAACAACTTCTTGGCTGGCACCGTATTTAACATCTACAGTTGCAGTAAGAGTAAAATTGCCATCATTAAAGTTTTTTTCAATTTTTCCATCTAGGTTTTTTCCATCAATTAAAACGGAAACAACAGCTGGATTAGTATCTTCAACAACGAGTATAACAGTCGCAAACTTAGTTGGATCATCAACTGATTTAACTGTTAGAGTAACTGTGCCAGGACCAACGATATTAACAAGTCCTAACTCAGAATTAAATCCATAGTTGTTAGCAGGTATTGCATCTATTGCTGTAACGGTTGCAACACTAGTATCACTTGATTCCCAAGTAACGCTTTGGCTTGCCCCGTTTGCTGCCGCAACTAAAGGAACAATGTAAAAATCATCAGCAGTATCAAGTTTTTCAATTTCAATTTCAGAAACTTGAGCTCCTTTGTATGTTCCATTTGAAGCTAGTGTGCCAACAGTAGGAACAGCGCCAGTAATAATTTTAACTGAGTGAATCTCAGGGTCACCAGGACTTGTTTCTTTAATTAGTTGTAAGCCACTAACATATAACTCATCAGCACCATTAGCTTGTAAATAACCATTAATCCGGTCAGATGCTGGATATGGATCTGTTTGTATCCAAGTCCAAGTATTTGCTTCTAAAGTATATGTTTTAGGAGCGTTTTGTGGGTTATAACCATAAGGAATATTAATAGTTATAACTTGTTCTTGGTTGCTATATACCCAACAACCAAATCTCAAGTAATCACCTTTGGTAAATCTGCCTCCGCCAGGATGAATATCTAGGCTCTTTAAATAATTGCTACTGCCCCGAGAAAACTCTGGCATCTTGCCATCAATTTCTTCATCACTATATGCAACGTAACCTTGTACAGTCCAGTTTAACTCTACTTCTTCCCAACCATCAGGAATTTCATCTGGTGAAGGTTCTGGTGTCTGAGTTAAAACTAGGTCAACAGAATCTGATTTTGCCTCATCGAAAACAGAAGTAGCAGTAATAATAGTTACGCCTTCAGCAACAACTGTTACTAAACCAGTATTTGGATCAATTGTTGCTACATCAGTATCACTTGATTCCCAAACGACTTCTTGGCTTGCGCCATATTTAACATCTACAGTTGCAGTAAGGGTAAATGTGCCGTCAGCAATATCTTTTTCAATTTTTCCATCTAGGTTTTTACCATTAATTAAAACTGAAGTTACAACCGAAGTAGTATCTTCAACGACTAATGTAACAGTTGCAAACTTAGTCTCATCATCTTTTGCTTTAACTGTTAAAGTCACTGTTCCTGGGCCAACGATATGAACAAGTCCTAACTGAGAATTAAATCCATAAGTATTAGAAGCTGTTGAAACTTTTGCAGTAACAGTTGCAATGCTAGTATCACTTGATTCCCAAATAACATCTTGACTTGCGCCATATGCTGCTGCAACTAAAGGAACGATGTAAAAATCAGCAGCAGTATCAAGTTTTTCAATTTCAAGGCTTGAGCTTTGAACGCCAGCAGAACCGCCATAAGTATTATTAGGAGCTAGTGTCTCACCTGAAGGAACAGCGCTACCAATCAGTTTAATTGAATGAATATGAGCATCCCCAGGTACGCTTTCTTTAATTACTTGCATGCCGCTTATATAAAACTTATCAGCGTTATTAGCTTGTAAGTAACCATTAATTCGGTCAGATGCTGGATATGGATCTGTTTGTATCCAAGTCCAAGTATTTGCTTCTAAAGTATAAGTCTTAGGAGCGTTTTGTGGGTTATATCCGTAAGGAATATTAATTGTTACAACTTGTTCTTGGTTGCTATATACCCAACAACCAAATCTTATGTAGTCGCCTTTAGCAAAAGTATTTGCTCCAGGATTAATATTCATACCCTTAAAGTAATGATTGCTTACTCTTTCAAAATAAGGCATTCTGCCATCAATTGGATCACCATTATATTTAGCAAATGATCCATCAGCAGTCCAGTTTGTTAAAACAATTTCTTCCCAACCATCAGGAATTTCATCTGGTGAAGGTTCTGGTGCTTGACTTAAAACTAAACTAACAGAATCTGATTTTGCCTCATCAAAAACAGAAGTAGCAGTAATAATAGTTTCGCCTTCAGCAATAACTGTTACTAAACCAGTATCTGGATCAATTGTTGCTACATCAGTATCACTTGATGCCCAAATAACATCTTGGCTTGCGCCATGTTTAACATTTACAGTTGCTGTAAGGGTAAATGTGCCATCAGCAACGTCTTTTTCAATTTTTCCATCTAAGTTTTTCCCATTAATTAAAACAGAAGTTACAACCGGAGTGGTATCTTCAACGACGAGCGTAACAGTTGCAAACTTAGTTGGATCATCAACTGATTTAACTGTTAGAATAACTGTACCTGGACCAACAATGCTAACAAGTCCTAACTCAGAATTAAATCCATAGTTGTTAGCAGGTATTGCATTTATTGCTGTAACGGTTGCAACGCTAGTATCACTTGATTCCCAAGTAACGCTTTGGCTTGCCCCATTTGCTGCTGCAACTAGTGGAACGACGTAGAAATCATCATCAGAAGAAAATTTGTCAATTTCAATTTCAGAAACTTGATCTCCTTTGTAAGTTCCATTTGAAGCTAGTGTGCCAACAGTAGGAACAGCGCCAGTAATAATTTTAACTGAGTGAATCTCAGAATCACCAGGATTAGTTTCTTTAATTAGTTGTAAACCACTAACATAAACTACATCAGCATTAGTAGCTTGTAAGTAACCATTAATCCGATCAGATGCTGGATATGGATCGGTTTGTAACCAAGTCCAAGTGTTAGCTTCTAAAGTATAAGTCTTGGGAGCATTTTGTGGGTTATATCCGTAAGGAATATTAATTGTTACAACTTGTTCTTTGTTGCTATATACCCAACAACCAAATCTTAGGTAATCGCCTTTAGCAAAAGTATTTGCACCAGGGTTAATGTTCATACCTTTTAAATAATTATTGCTTGCTCTTACAAAATAAGGCATTCTGCCATCAACAGCTGGACCTTCATAAAGAACATATGTAGCATCCGCAGTCCAGTTTAAAGCGATTTCTTCCCAACCTTCAGGAATTGCATCTGGAAGTAGGACAGTTTCCTCACCAATTATTAAATTAACAGTATCAAATTTTGTGTCATCAAAAACAGAAGTAGCAGTAATAACAGTTTCGCCTTCAGCAACAACCGTTACTAAACCAGTATTTGGATTAATTGTTGCTACATCAGTATCACTTGATGCCCAAGTAACATCTTTGCTTGCTTCACCAGTAACACTAACTAAGGCTGTTAATGTGAAATCGCCATCAGTTATACTTCTTTCAATTTCTCCGTCTTGATTTTTGCCTTCAATGAAAACAGAAACAACAGAAGAAGCTGGAGCATCAACATTTAAGATAATAGTTGCAAACTTAGTTGGGTCATCAACGGATCTAACAGTGAGAATTGCTTCTCCTCCTCCAACAAGATGAACAAGCCCTAGCTGGGAATTAAATCCATAAGTATTAGCAGCCGTTGAAGCAACAGCAGTAACGGTTGCAACGCTAGTATCACTTGACTCCCAAACAACGCTTTGACTCGCGCCAGCTGCAGCTGCGACTAATGGAACGATATAAAAATCAGAATTTCCCATCGTCTTATTAATCGTAAGTGTATCAACTTGAACTCCCGATGCACCGCCGTAGGTGTTGTTTGGAGATAGTGCCTCACCAGAAGGTACGGCATTTTCAATGATTTTAACAGATACAATATGAGGGTTTCCAGGATTAAGTTCTTTAATTACCTGCATACCGCTTATATATAACTTATCAGCGCTAGTTGCTTGTATGTAACCATTTATCCGATCAGATGCTGGATATTTATCGGTTTGTATCCAAGTCCAAGTGTTAGCTTCTAAAGTATATTCTTTAGGAGCGTTTTGTGGATTATATCCATAAGGAATATTAATTGTTACAACTTGTTCTTTGTTACTATATACCCAACAACCAAATCTAATGTAGTCGCCTCTAGTAAAAGTACTAGAACCAGGATTTATGTTCATTGATTTAAAATAGTTATTGCTTAATCTTTCAAAATATGGCATCCGGCCGTCTATTTCATCGCCTTCATATATGCCATAAGATGGATCAGATGTCCAAACTAGCTCTAATTCTTGCCAGCCAAAGGGAACTGTATCAGGTTTTGATAAATCTTGTGGCTTGACAATAAACTCAACGGTATCTGATTTTGTTGAATCGAATGTTGATGTTGCTGTAATATTGGTTGTACCAACACCAACAAAGCTTAAAACACCAGTTTCCGCATTAATGACTGCAACATTAGTGTCACTTGATGTCCAAGTAACAGCTTGGCTTGCGCCAGCAACAACAACAACAGTAGCAGTTAACGTAACATTTTCATTGCTCAATTCTAGTTCAATTTTATCTCCGGCACCTTTTGAGTCAATAACCACCGAGGTTATCGAAGGAGCAGGGCTAGTATCAACAACAGTTAAAGTAAATGAGACGCTAATCGAATTATCAGCAACTGAAGTAGCTGTAATCGTGGCGCTGCCAGCAGCAACCAAGGTTAGCGTTCCATTGGCTGTGATAGTTGCAACAGAAGTATCAGAACTTGTAAATGTTACAGCTTCGCTAATATCTCCTTGTTTGTCAACAACCACAGTAAAAACGTGTTCAGAAGCCTCATAAATATCTAATGTTAAAGAACTTCCGATGGTTATGTCGTTTTTTTGAATCGTTATGCTATTTATTTTTGCCTTTGGTTTGCCGCATGCAGCAACTAAAAAAAGGCCACTAACAAGTATAAATAGCATCAATACAAAACGCATTTTTTGTTTTTTGACCAACATAATTTTCCTCCCGAAATTTAATTTTTTTTGACGCTATAAGTTAGATTAACCATAACTTAAACCGGCATAATAATTTTATCACAAAAAAAAATGGATGTCAACGCGATATTTTATATTGTTATAGATAAATTTTATAATGTATGCGCTTTAGTGATGATGTAAGCGCAAACAAATGAAAAAAAAGCAAAAAAAATAAGTTTTTAATATTGACTAGAAAGTCAAATCATGGTATTATTTAAGCAAATAATTAAGTTAACAGTAAAGTAAATGGAAGGTTGGAAAACGATATGAAAAAAGTAGTTATGGTTTTACTGACAGCGATTTTGGCTGTACAAGTTTGTTTGTTAACCTCTTGTAATAAAAAAGATACGCCAACTGTAGTATCGGTTAGTATTCTTGGAGCAGGAATAAAAGATGGGAAACTAACAAAAAATATGAATGATGCTATAACTTTTAAGTTATCTGCCAATGTTGAGATTACTGGTGATATTGAAGATAGTGTTAGTTGGAGTAGTAGTGATGAACTAGTCGCTACGGTTTTAGCTGGTAATGTTACTCTTCTTTCTGAAGGTAATACAACTATAACTGTCACTTCAATAGCAGATATTACAAAAACAGCAACTGTTTTGCTAACTGTAATAGATGATAGAAACCTAGCACCAGGATATCCAGATGAAGAATTTGTTAATCCTTTAGAATTTGAAAATTTGCTTTTTAGTGTAAGTAATGTTATGGAAGAAGGCGCTAGTTTAGAAGTAGATATTGATAATAATAAAATTATTACTATTACGTATAATGAATTAGCGGCAACATCAAATTGGAAAAGCTATGTTAGATTTACTTTACCAAAAGGTGATTATAGTAGGGCAACTGGATTTGGAATGAACATTTCATGTACACCTAATGCTACTTTATATGTTAAATTTGTTAATTCAAGCGGAGCTAATATTTGGGAAGGCGATATTGCATCTACACCTACTTGGACAAAACAAACAAGAACATTTTCTCAACTAGGAAGAGCAGAGTTAGCGGATTTAGCAGAATTGTTTATTTATGTTCCGCGTCCAGAAACTACTACCCGCGGTGGAGAAGTAAGTATAAGCCGAGTTTGGCTAGAAGGTGATGCTAGTCCATCGGTTGTTCCTAATTTTGTTTTTGATGAACAAAATATTAAAGCAACAATTCCACTGATTCCTGGAGCATCTGGTAGTATAGTAACAAGCGGATTTGTTCCAGGGACAAATGAAAAGCTTGAAGTGGATTTCTCGGATAACACAATTACTGTTAATAACACTGGTTATAATGATTGGAAGAACTTACTTCTTAGCATGCCAAAAAATATTCCTTATGGAGAAGATGCATGTTGGTTAGTTTTTGATATTACAAACGTTACTGGTAATCCTTTTGTTAAGTTTTATATTATGGGTGAGCCAATTAGAGAAATATATCCTGTAGCTGGAACAAGATATTATGCAAGCTATTATTTTAACTCAGAACTACAAGCCTTTTACGATGCATATAGTTCGGGTTCATTTTATATGCAAATTGCTCCTTCTTATCTTGCATCAGGGGCAGCTGCTGGCGGATTTACAATTAATGGAATTTATATAATGAAGTAATTATCTTTGATTTGTATTAATTTATTTTACAATAGTTTTTTGGATTTAAATTAAAGGAGATAACTATTGAGAAGTCAAGTAAATTAAAGTAAATAGTTATAGCC
>CAZKGV010000011.1:0-45836 GCA_964552625.1 uncultured Acholeplasmataceae bacterium
GAAAGGAAACGTATACTCGATCAACACTATAATCATGAATAGAGTATACAAGAGATTAATATGTTTGAATTTAGATTTGCTGATATTGGTGATGGAATTACTGAAGGAAAAGTCTTAAAATGGCTTGTAAATCTTAACGATAAAGTTAAAGAAGGCGATACACTCGTTATTGTTGAAACTGATAAAGTCAATGCTGAGCTTCCTTCTCCTGTTACAGGCATAATTGTTAAAAAAAATAAACAAGAAGGCGAGATTATCAATGTTGGAGAAGTAATTGTCGTAATCGATGATCAAGCCAATGTCTCAAAAAGTGATGCAAAAGAAAGTGAAAATAAAAAAGGCGCTTCAGTTATTGGTGAAATTGAGGTTTCTTCTGCTATAATTGAAGCAAGCAGTGAAAAAACATCAGTTAGTAAGTTAGATAAAAAAGTGCTCGCTACTCCTGTGGCAAGAAATTATGCGAAAACAGTTGGCATAGATATTAATACTATCTCCGGTTCTGGCCCACAGGGTAGAGTATTAAAAGAAGATATTACACTCGCTTTAAAAGCCGATAAAGAAAAAAGTGAAAAACCAAAAGTTTTTACTTTTGATGGTGATATTAAAGTTGAACCAATTACAACAATTAGAAAATCAATTGCTAACGCTATGCATACTTCTAAATCAATTATTGCTGATACTGTTTTAATGGATGAGATTATTGTTGATAAGTTAGTCGCTTTAAGAAACGAAGCAAAAATAATAGCTGCAAAAAAAGATATTAGCCTTACTTATATGGCTTTTATTGCCAAAGCGTCAATTATTGCTTTAAAAGAGTTTCCGCTTTTTAACGCTAGTTTCAATCATGAAAAAAACGAAATCACTTATAAAAGTTTTATTAATTTAGGTTTTGCTGTTGATACTAAGGAAGGTCTTATTGTCCCTAATATTAAAAATGCCAACAATCTTAGTATTTACCAACTTGCTCAAGAAATTAGCCGCTTAGCTAATTTAGCATTAAATCGAAATTTAAAGCTCCAAGATATTCAAAACGGAAGTTTTACAATAACTAACTTTGGTTCTTTTGGGATATCTTATGGTACGCCAATCATTAATTATCCCGAAGTGGCAATACTTGGTATTGGCAGAATCACCAAAAAAGCAATTGTTGTGGAAGATCAAATTAAAATTGGTTATGTTTTGCCGCTTTCACTTGCTGTTGATCATCGAATAATTGATGGTGCAGATGCTGGAAGATTTTTGTTAAAAATTAAGGAGTTACTGGAAAATCCAATAAATATATTATTAATCTGAGGTGAAAAATGAAAACTTATGATCTAATTGTTTTAGGAGGAGGACCTGGCGGTTATGTAGCAGCAATAAAGGCTGCTCAAGAGGGATTAACAGTTGGCCTAATTGAAAAAGATAACATCGGTGGCATTTGTTTAAATCATGGCTGTATCCCAACAAAAGCGTTATTAAAAAGCGCTAAAACTTACACCCTTTTTCAAAATGCTCACAACTTTGGCATTTCAGTTGAAAAGGATGCTTTTTCATTTGATTTAGAAAAAATAATCAAAAGAAAAGATAGTATTGTCAGAAGACTTACAACCGGTGTTAAAGGCCTTATAAAAAAGAATAATATCGACTTGATTAACGGATATGGAAAAGTAATAAACGAACATGAAATTTCAGTTAATAATGAAGTTTTTAAAGGTAAAAATATTATTTTAGCAACAGGAGGTTCTGCTTTTGTTCCGCCAATTCCCGGTGCTAAAGAAGGACTACAAAACGGCTTTGTTGTAACTAGCAAAGAACTCCTACAAACAACAACAATTCCTCAAGATTTACTTATTATCGGCGGCGGCGTAATTGGCGTTGAATTTGCAACTATATTCAACTCTTTTGGCTCAAAAGTAACTATTATTGAAATGGAAAAATCAATAATAAATCAAATGGATTCTGATTTAGTAAATGAATACACCAAAACACTTAAAAAAGATGGTATTAATATAATTACTGGAGCCAAAGTTACAAAAGTTAATAGCAATAGTGTTACTTACCAAAAAGATAGTGCTTCTTTTAACGTAGCAGCTGATTTAGTTTTGCTTTCGGTTGGCGTTAAACCAAATCTTGAGGCAGTTAGTCAATTAAATTTAGAAATGACTTCTTATGGCGTTAAAGTTGATAAAAACATGCAAACATCCCTTAAAAGCGTTTATGCGGTTGGTGATATAACCGGGGAAAACATGTTGGCTCATGTAGCGTCTTTTGAAGGACTTGTTGCCATAAATCATATTTTAGGAAAAAAACTTAATCTTAATTATAATCACATTCCAAAAGCGATATACGGCTTTCCTGAAATCGCTAGTATTGGTCTTACTGAGGAACAAGCAATTAAGAATAACATTGATTATACTATCGCAAAATTTCCTTTAATGGCAAATGGTAAAGCGCTTGCCGATGGAGAAAACACTGGATTCATCAAACTAATAAAAGGTAATAAATTAGACGAAATATTAGGAGCACATATTTTCGCTTATAATGCCGTTGATTTAATTGGGGAACTTGGGGTTGCAATGCACTTAGAAGCAACCAACGCTGAGCTAGAACAAGTAGTTCATGCTCATCCATCTTTATCAGAAATTATCGGTGAAGTGGCAATGAAAAAACCTATTCATTTGTAATTTAAATAGGTTTTCCTAAAATCAAAAAATATTTGTTTATAAAAAAAAAGAGGAATTCTAATTGAAGATACCTCTTTTTTACTTGCTGATGGCACTTAATAAAAGTTCTTCAAACTCATTTTTGTCAATATCAATTATTATATTTTCTATTGCTATATTTTGCAATATTCGTTTAACTTCAGACTTTTCATATTTAACTTTTTTAAAACTTTCTTCGATTATGCTTACTGGCAATAAATCAAAAAAATCACCACTTATTTTCATATTTTCAATTAAACCTTCTTTAACATCTAAAGTAATATTAAAACTTCCACCTAGTATTCTTTTACTAACTGTCTTAGTAAAGGGGGGCTGTTTTTGAAATCGCCAAGCTTTGGATTCATACTTTTTTGCCATTTGGTTAATTAATTGTTCTTCTTCTTTTGATAGTTCATAAACTTTTGTTGTTATTTCTTTTTCTAAATGAACAATTAAATCATTTAAACTTAGACCGTTTAAATAATTTTTTAAATTTAAAACTCGGCTAGAAACGCTATTTATACCTTTATGAACTAATTTTTCATTGTTAGGAGTTATTGATCTTACCATTTTATTAATATCAACATCATATAAAAATGTTCCATGAATTAAAAACCCATATTTGTTTTGTAAAAAAGCAACTCCACTAATCTTTTTGCCCGCAAACAACAAATCATTTCTCCCACTAAACTCTAGTTTTAATCCAAGTTTTTCAATCGCTTGAATAATTAATTTTAAATAAGGCTTAAATGAAAAGTTTTCGGTCCTTTTAGTAATCATTGAAAACATCGTGTTGTTTTCATCAGCGTAAACAGTGCCTCCACCTGTTGGTCTACGAAATACTTCTATTTGATTATCTTTCACATAATCCAAATTAACTTCGCTTTCTAAAACTTGATGTTTACCAATAACAATCCCTTTGATTATCCATGTAAAAAAATAGGCTTGATTGTCTTTTAATAAATATTTCATAATATATTCTTCTAAAGCGAAATAAAAATATGGTTTTAAATTCCCTTGATTACTATATTTAACTAAAATCACTTCATCACCCCATAACTGACCAATTTAATTATAACATTTTTAAAGAAAAAAACGATTAATGTGAACTAATCATTTAATCGTTTTTATTATTTTTAATTTGTAGCTTAAAAATTATCTCTAGCTGATTCTGAAAGATCAAATATCAGCTCTGCTAACTCTTTTGCCCCAATGTCAAAATCATTATCAATCCAAGTTGTAATCGCATTATAACTACCCATTAACATGTAATGATAAGCATAATTTGCAACTGCAGGTTGTAGCTTCAATGTTATTCTTTGTTTAAACATTTCTAATAGTATTCCAAGGCTTTTTTTCTGAAAATTAATATTTTCGTTTTTACACAAAAGAACTTTTGTCGTCTTTTTGTTTTCTCTTATATATTCTAAAATAGATTGAATTACTTCAATGGTTGTATATGAGGTGGAAATTTTTGACAAATGATTTAACATCAAATCAATAAAATCTTGTTCCACTTCTCTTAATAAATCTTGCTGATTTTTATAATGAATATAAAAAGTAGAACGATTAATTCCCGCTTTCTCAGCAATCTGCTTAACTGAAATTTCTTCTATTCTTTTTGTTTCTAAGCAAGAAATGAGTGCTTCTTTTAATAATTTTTTTGTTAATCTAATCCTTTGATTATCCATGCTTTGCCTCCTGGTAAACAATTCTTTATTAATTGTATGTTTTATATATATTTTCGTTGTTAATGTTTTTGAAAAAAATTGTATCTTTGTTAACATTATAATGCTTTTTGAGCATTATTGCAAGCAAACAACAGGAGGAAAAGTGGTTGAATAAAGTTGTTTTGTTAACTGGTTCTACTGGAGCTATGGGAAAAATGGCAATTAAATATTTATTAAAAAAAATTGACGATAAAACTATTATTCGCCTTTTTGTTTATAATAGCAAAAAAGATATTAAACAAGTTAAAAGATATAAAAAACATTCTAATATTGAAATTGTTATTGGTGATTTAACATCTTATGATGATGCCTTAAAAGCAATCAGAGATGTTGATTTAGTTTTTCATATGGCTGCTATGGTTTCTCCTTTGGCGGATTATTATCCTGATTTAGCAATGAAAGTTAATTTTGGAGGCACGAAGAATTTAGTTGATGCAATTATTAATCTTAAACAAGAAAACAAAACAAAGTTCGTTTTTATTGGATCAATTGCCCAAACGGGAGACCGCCTTCCACCGCTACACTGGGGGAAAGTAGGAGATCCGATAAAACCAAGTGTATTTGATTATTATGCTAACTCAAAGGTAAAAGCTGAACGTTATGTAATTGAGTCTGATTTAAAATATTGGGTAAGTTTAAGACAAACAGGGATTATTGGCAAAGATATGTTTAAAAAAGCAACCGATCCAATAATGTTTCATAATTGCCTTAACAACGTCCTTGAATACATATCTGATCGCGATTCAGGTAGACTTGTGGCTAATCTTTACTATAAAGACAAAAACACCGATTTAAATCAAGGTTTTTGGAACCATATTTATAATATTGGAGGTAGCCAAAACACAAGAATAGATACAATTGCTTTATATCAAAACGTTTATCGGCTCTTGGGAATTAAAGACCTAAATTACGTTATTAATCCTTCTTTTTTTGCTACAAAAAACTTTCATGGAACATATTTCCTTGATTCTGATAAATTAAATGATTATCTAGATTTTAGATCTGATTCTATGGATTATTTTTACAAAGTCATTAAAAAAAAGCTTGGCATATTTGGCCTTTTTTTACGTTTTGTTAGTTTATTCCCTGGTGGACAAAAGGTAATTGGTTATTTTATTAAAAAAATGTTTAAAAAAACAGCCAACAAACAATTTGGCACCCTAAACTTTATTAACAACAACTTAAAACCACAAATAGATGCTTATTTTGGCTCAAAAGAATTATGGGAAAAAATTCCTCACAGCTTCAAAGAGTTTCCCAGAAATAAAAACCTGGATAAAGTTATTTCAATTGATTATGGTTATGATTTAACTAAAGAAGAAAAAGAGCTTAGCTTTGAGGATATGAAAAAAGCTGCTCTTTTCCGGGGCGGCACTATTCTTTCTTTGGCGATGAAAAAAGGTGACTGGAAAACAAAACTAACATTTAAATGCGCTTTTGGTCATACTTTCCAAGCCAGCCCACGTCTTGTTTTAGAAGGCGGACATTGGTGTGACAAATGTAAAAATGACCTTAAAAGCTATCAACAAAGAGCAAAAAAGGACAAATTCTTTGCCCAAGTTTGGCGATAACCTATTTATTAAAAAGTCTTTATCGTTTCTGTTTGATTTTCATATAACTCTAAGAAAGCTTTCACAATTTCTGGATCAAATTGAGTCTTAGAGCATCTTTTTATTTCCATAATAGCTTGCTGATGAGTAAGAGCTCCTCTATATGGTCGATGAGAAGTCATCGCGTCATAAGCATCAGCTAAAGCAATTATTCTTGCTCTAATAGGAATTTCTTCTCCTTTTAATCCCCGCGGATAACCGGTTCCATCATATCTTTCATGATGGGATAAAATATCTTCTGCTACAACTGCATATTCTTGCGATGTTGATAAAATTCGGTAACCAACTTCCGGATGTTTTTTTATTATTTCCCATTCTTCTTTATCAAGTTTACCAGGTTTATTTAATATTCTTTCATCGATTGTAATTTTTCCAATATCATGTAAAGCACTAATTGCATCTAATAATCTTAAGTCGTTGGATGACATTTTAAGTTTTTTCCCCAGCGACTGACAAATCATTGATACTCGTTTTGAATGGGCTTCTTCTCTTGGGTTTTTTTCTTGTAATGTCTGCATGATTGTTTTAATTGTCTCGTTTCTATGTGAGCTAATTTCAAACAGTTTATTAACATACATATCATTTTCTGCTTCTTTAATAACATCATAAATATTTTCTTTAAACGTTTTAGCAGCTAATCCAAAAGCAACCGAGATATTCATTCCATTTATTTGCTGATTTAACAGGTTTTCTTTTGCCTTTTCCAATAACAATAAAGCAGATTCTTTCGGCATGTTCGGTAGCAATATAGCAAACTCATCACCGCCAATACGCGAAACATTTTGTTCTGAAATAAAAGCTTTTTTAAACTCATTAGCAACAGCTACCAAAAGCTCATCACCAGCATTATGACCAAAAGCATCATTCATTAGCTTTAAGCCATTAATATCCGCAAAAACAATACTTAATGGCAAGTATTTTTCTTGATTTAAACGCAGTAGTTCTTCTTCGTAGTGTCTTCGGTTATAAAGACTTGTAAGCGGATCACGATAGGAAAGTTTTAAAACGTCTTGTTCGTAGTTGTATTTTTCTGTTATATCTTCTGAGAATATCGAAACACCAATAATATCGCCTTCATGATTTTTTATTGGCGTATAATACTCTTCTAAAAACTTTCCCTTTTCAACTTCTACTTCTAAAGTCTTTTTGATTACCTTACCTTCAAGTGCACTTGTGATTAATTCTACGACCCGGTCTCGCATTTTCTCATCAACAATAAGGTTAACATAATTATCGCCAATATCAGGCTCAGTATTATAAAACTTTTTCATTTGCTTTTTATGATACGTATTCATCGACATATAATTGTAGTTTGTATCTACTGAAAATATCTCCATCGTTGGCGTTGAGTCAATACTTGATTGCAAAAGAGTTTGTTGTTTAATAATCATTATATTTTTTAAAAACCCTTCTTTTTGGTTATAAAGAATAACCGCAAGCCCCATTGTAACAACTGGATAGACCACTAAAAAGGGGATAAACGCTTTTTGGATTGTTTCTATTGACTGCGGATAAGGAACCGAGAAAAACCCCAATAAAACAAAACCGTGAACTAATAAACCTAAAATTAAATACTCAATATAAACGCTCCATTTAGCAAAAGGCTTTCTAATCTTAGGCCAAAAATAACCAAATAAAAATGAAACCACTACTGTGATAATTCCTGGATAAATACCAGTTCCACCAATTGTAATCCGATATATTATCGCAATAACTGAAGCAATTAAAGTAGGTATAAACCCAAAAAACAAGGCTGAGACAAGAATCACAATTGAACGAGCATCAAAAAAATAACCTTCGGCAAAATGCCATGGGTTAAACATTAAATAAATTGTTAGTAATCCAACAATAATACCTGAGATAATATTATTGAGCATTTTATATTTTTGAAACTTTTTCGATACTACATAGAAAAAAACAAAAGAAAAAAACACAAATGCGTTGTTAATTAAATTTAACGTTATCTCAATTGCTTCTTTCATCTTTAACCTCTGGTTATTGTATTTCTAATTTATATTATATTCTATTTTTTTAATAAAACAAAATAACACACTGTTGGCAAAACAAATTTAGTTAAATTAAACAATAAAAAAATTAACCTTTTTTAAAAAAAACGTTAATATTTTAATTTTTTAGCTAAAATAGCCTTGTTTTCCGATGTTTTCGTAATTGTGATATACAAAATAAATAATAATGTGTTATAATACAAAAGCGGTTGTTTTACAAGATAACCTAATAAAACTTAGATACTAAAAATATTTACCTAGGATTGGAGAATATGATTTTACTAAACATTTATATCGGCATTTTAATCGCTATTACAACAGTTTTTGCAGCAATTTTCTTTTACAATTTTAAAAATAGAAGCAGCCTTTCTTTTGTTTTTGGTTTATTTTCCTTTTTTAGTGCTATTTACTTAATAGGAGTTATTGGCCAGTTTAAATCAAATGACTTAGCCCAAATTATTTTTTTCCAAAAAATAAAATACATTGGCTTTCCCTTTATCTTTCCAATGTTCGTGCTTTTTTTATACAAAGTTAACTTTTCTACTCTCCCTAAGTATAAATATGTATTGATCTTTTTCTTTATTCCAATTTTATTAAGTTTTCTCGTTAACACAAACGATTATCATCATCTTTATTATAAAAGCATTAGTTTTCAAAGGCTTCATGGTTATTCCATAGTCCAAAAAACGCCTGGCTTATTGTATTTTATCGGTCCGGTTTATAGTATTGCCCTTTTTGGGTTTGGTCTTTATCTAATTTTTAAATACTGGTCTGATCAAAGCGAACAGCCCAAAATTTTAAAGGCTTCTTTTATCGCTTCCTTTGTTGTTACATTAATGCTTAGAGCAACTTGTTTATTTAGATTGCTTCCCCACAACTTTGATCTTACTCCCGTTGCAGCCTTTGTTCAGCTTATTGGGGCTTTGATTGCTATTTATCACTTTCAAATATTTAATATCGCTGAGCTACAGCATGTTATGTGTTCCAGTTTGAAAGAAGGCATTATTGTTGTTAATAAGAAATTCCAATTAGTCTACTATAACCAGTCAGCAAAAGCGAGTTTTCATTGGTTAAATCTTAAAACTTTAGGCAAGTCTTTAAAAGAAATGCCTGAAGGCAATCGAATTATTGCTAACTCTAATGATAATTTTATTTTAGACTTCCATAAAAGTGGTCAAACAAAATACTTTTCCTTTAAACCGGTTACTTTAAAAAGAAGAAACAGTATCGAAGGTTATGCTTTTAGCTTTTATGATGCAACAAAAGAAGTCAGTATTACCAAAAAGTTAGAACACGCAATAAAAATTGATGGCTTAACTAATGTTTATAACCAATCTCATATTGTCAAAAAACTGGAAGAAGGCCAAAAAAAGGCCATCCAAAACAAAGATAGGTTTTCAGTGATTGTTATTGATTTAAATGATTTTAAAAAGATTAATGACGCTTGGGGACACTTATACGGCAATATGGTTTTACAAAGAACTGCCGCCTTTATTAAAGAAATATTTTCTTGTGAGAATTGTCTTTATGGCCGCTTTGGCGGTGATGAGTTTTTAATTGCCTGCAAAACACTTACTAAAGAAAACGTCTTTGACTTATGTCAACAATTAATCGATAGTGTTACTTTATTAAACGGTGAATTAAACAAAGAACCTTATGTAACAATTAGTGTTGGTATTTATTACAGCGACTACAGCAAACCTGAAACCACAGAAAGTATAACCGACCTAATCAATGGCGCAGACCTAGCGATGTATAAAGCCAAAAACAAGGGACTTAACTTAATTGAATATTATAATAAAAAAGCTTAGAACTCATGTCTTATGGGTTCTTTTTTTTGCAAAAAAAAGAGCTAGAAAAGTTAGCTCTTTTTAATAATTAATCATTAACAAAACTAGTATAATCGGTTAATCCCCAAGTATCATCAATAACTTCTTGATCATAAATTACAATACTAAAGTAAACTGTTCGCGTTACTGGGCTTGCATTAATATAGTAATAATAACCATCCAAATTAGGGATATTCTCAGAAAACAAAGGTAACTGGTTTTCTTCTTTTATTTCATTTTGATAAATCTTATAACCATAATTATTATTACCAACAGTTAAATCAAACCGATAATAACCACTAAAATTATTCCCAAAGCCATAAACATATGAATCTTTAGTCTCATCATCAATTAAATAATACTGAACAACTGTTGATTTAATGCTTTCAATCTCATCAAACTCTGGATACTCAGCAAAAGTTAAATGAACATCAATATCATCTAATAAAACATTTTCAAACATTACATTATAATTATAAATATAAAGAAATAATAGCTCACCGTTTAACTCAGGAATTTCTGTAATTGGATAATAATCTGAACCATCAAAATACCAATAAGTAAACACCCCTAAAAAGCTGTATTTTATGTCTCTAACGGAAATAAAATAAGTTACACCGTTGTTGTGGTTGTTATCCAAATCGGTTTCTGAGACAACCCGGTATTCAAGATAAGGAAGAATAACTTCTCCTGTTTCTGGATCAAAAAGCAATTCCTTTGTCTTCGGATCTAAAGTAAAATCTGCTGTTAAGGATTCAATAATATCTTCTTCAAGATCGCCTACACCTACTAAATTTGTCCATAAAGGATTTTGGTTTTCATCATAATATTTACGTTGGATTTTTGCCCCAAGTGGCAAGTAACTAATAATATTAAGAGGCATATACTCATTTAATGGAATTCCAGCAACCTCACCATCGATTCTAAATGTTTTATGATTATCCAAATCCGCTCCCCCGTAGTCAATGCCGCGGTAATAAACATCAGTATGATAATTTTCATTGATAACCGTATTATCAAAATTCACTGCCGCAACATTTGGATAAACGATACCTGAGACGAACTCAGAAAACTTAATATTAGTTAAATAAGCACTTGTTCCTTTGCGTTTTTCAATAATAAGATTTCCTGCGCTGGTTGTTTTATCATCTCTTTGATATTGAATATATATTTCATAGCTTCCCGGTTCTAAACTGTGTTCCATAATAATATTAACTCTATTTGTAACCGTAAAATAAATGCCTTGACTAGTTGTAGTTACTGGATAAATTATATCATTATATTTATAGGTGATTGTAAAAAGCGATTCATCATAATACTGGTTTTCCATATTATAAACTAAACTAAAAGTTGTTAAATTAGCTTCTCTAGTAACGAAGTTTTCTGCCACAGATGGCGCAAGCTGATTATCTGGTCTTGAACTTATTTTCACGTTATCTTTATAGTAGTTAGGTGAGAGTTCTGTTTCTTTAATATATTTAGTTACTGTTGAACCATCTTTTAGGTTAAATAAAACCTCATACTCTTTATAAAAATCAGCTGTTTGCGTAATATCGGTTATATCAATACTTTCAATCTCAAAATAACTGCTTGCTGAAAAGCTTTCTAAAAAGGAAATATCATAAGTGTATCTAGCCAAATAAAGAGGCGCATTTTCATTTATGTTAGTGGTAAAATCACCACTAGTATCAAGAATATAACCAAAAGCGATATCACTATAATCATTTTCATAAAATGTGCTCGTATATGGCCTAAACTCATAAATTAAATGTTGTCTTTCTGGCGCAAACTCAAGGGTTAAGCTTTGAGTTTCTTGAACTTGATAAAGCTTATAATATAATTTATAAGTTCCATTTCTTAGGTTGTTATCAAAACTAATTAAACTATAAAAAAGCGCACTAGCTTTAGCTTCGCTACTAATCGTATAATACTCTTCTTCAACTAAATGCTCAGCATCATCTTCATCAACATAATAAATGCTAACATACTCATCAAAAATATAACCGTTTGGTAAAAACTCATTGGGGTCGCTGAATCTCAAGTTGATATTGCTCTGGAAACTAATATTGCTGAAATTGCTTGTAAAAGGCCCACCATCAACACTAACAGCATTTAACGCTGGTGGTGCTACATTACCCGCATCAACAACAATTAAAACAACATCATATTTAGTATAATAATTATCCGATACTGTAAAATTAACATCCATAACCGCAGCCTCAGAATATGAGACAAACTCACCTAAAGCATAAGGATGATTATAAGTAATATTTGTTGGTAAATTAATTGCTAGATCTGGAGCAAGATCACCGGTTGCGATTTTTACAAATTGGTTTTCTTCTCTAAAGGTTTGAAGTTTTGTTTGCAGTTGTTGGTAAGTCTCGCCCGAATTTAAGTCTCTTGCAATTAACGCATTAGCGGGAATTGCTACATTAAGCATTTCAAAAGAAAGATTTCTTTGCGTATCAAGTAAAAGTTTATCAACAACAATCGTGATTGTCTTATTTTCAAAATCATCACCAACAAATTCATCATAATAAAGAGTTCCAATATTATCATCTTTTAGGGTGATATACTGATCATCTAAAAGTAGATCAGATTTATCGTTTAAAAATGTTTGATAAAGTTTTTCATAAAGAATAAACAAATCCTCAAAACTATCATCTTCTAAATCCAAACACTCCTCACTAACATTTTGATAATCTAGCTGATTAGGTGCTTCCTTTACAAGATTTCTTAATTTATTTATTTCAAAGTTTCTTGGCAGTACCGAACCAAAGGTTGAACCTGAAGTTGTTGATAAAACATACATCCCATTAGATCTTTCTGCTTGAAATCTAGTTGCTAAAAGATCATTTTCCGCATAATAAATGTAGGATGTTATCGGTTCACCTGTTGTTAGGGTCGTTTCTTCATCCCGCATTACAAAATTATCATGATAAACATAAGTTGAGCTATCTTGGGAAGGCGTTTCGGTAATAAAAGGAACATCATTAACACTATCAAACACATAACTAAATGTTGATGTAACAACAAATACACCTGTTGGCGTTCGAACCATCGTGTAGGGGGTTGAACTAGATGTTTGAATACTGTTTCCATTAAAAACTTGCGTTAGATTGCTAACTGTAGAATAATCATATAATCTTTGGCCTACTTGATGTTGTAACACATTTATTCGCGCATTTTGATAAACAGTTGTATAATTTGAAAAAGTATATGTATATCTCCGACGAGTTCCTGAACCTGAGTATGTTTCACTAACACTAGCGTTTTCGCCAGCAACAAAATAACCTGTAGCTGAAGATGAACTTCCTCTTAACCAAAAGCCAGTAAAAACAGATTGAGTTTGATCATTTGTTTTAGCACTATAATAAACTGCATCATAGATTTGAAACGCTGTTCCTGATAAAGAATAGTTATAGTTTTGGTCAAGTCTCCCAATTAAATCGACATTTGGATTCATATTAACAATAAAGTCAAAACTTCCTTCTTCATTTGATAAGTCAGTTCCGGTAGTAAAACCAACATATTGAGTAATCATATTTTGGTTCCCACCTCTTTGAATCCGACCAATAATACCGCCAAAACCTCTTTTGTGTTCAGGAAGCCTTCTAATATCACTGCGCGGATTTGTCGGGGTAATAAAATCAGCATCATAATCATAAAAAACATCAGTAATATCAGTAATAATCCCATCGGTTTTATTATAGATTTGATTATAGTAATCATAGTTGTTATTTAGAATGTTGCTGTGAATTTTAATCGCTCTAACATCACCGTAGTTAATTGCCGTGTTAATATTAACCATTGTCACCCCAACCGCAGTTACGCCTCTACCAACAGATTGCCAGTCAGTATTCGCATAAATAAAGATTGAACCAATAATACCACCGGCTCCATCGGTTGCTCCAATTTGGCCGTGATTAAGCATTCTTTTTAAAACACTTAATCCCGAACCGATTATTCCACCTGCAGCTGAGTGAAGCGCAATTCTAGCAGGAGTTCCTCTTCTTGTTGAAAACGAAATTGATGGTGCTTTTTGATCTGGCCAAGTATCATTGCCATTACTATTATAATAAGTATTTTCAGAAGTTTGATTAAGGTTTGCTGTATTATATACACCAATAACCGCTGTAACAGCATAGATATTACCATAGTTTAGGCCATTAGAAATAACTGAGTGTTTTAAATGAGTTGGTAAAACAACATTTAGGTTAGTTCCAGATGCTTCATAACCTTCTACTGCTCCTCCCCCAACATCATAAGGTGAAACAACTCCTAAGATACCACCACTTCGTGCATAATAATATGATTGAGCTAAAATATTACCATTATTAATTACGTCATATATTCTTGAATAACCTGATAAAACAATCGCGGTAATTCCCCCAATAACAACCCCACTTTTATACATAACAGTTCTACCTGCGTCCATTTCATCACCAGAAATTTCGACGAAGCTTGCTTCTGAACCACTAGTGTTATTGGCAAATCTAATATCACCAGCATTAAATACGTCTTGGATTGAACCACTATTAATTGAAGTAATACCACCAACAAATGTATTAATTCTACCTGTTATACCTTGGTAGTTTTTAAAATATGATGTTATATCAGCCAAATTAAGACTGTTAATAATCCCTTGGCTGGCTTTAGGTCTAGTCTCACTTAATGTATGCAGATCACCTGCTTCATTTAAATTCACTAACCCAGCAACATAAAGATTTTTAACTACGGTATTACTTGTATTACTTGTTTCTGCATAAACAAACATCTTACCTTCATTTTGGCTGTTTTTCATTATTTTACCACTCGTAAGTTTTCTGGTTATGCCTGAGATCCAAATTAAACCAGTATTATTGCTGGTTGTTGGACTATATATTTCAAACTCCAAAGTGCCGCCATAAACAACATTTAAAAAGTTCGTATTCTCATTTAAAGTAACACCAGCAACACTTATATTTGTTGTATAAGATGGATAAGAAACTGTTAAATCTGTTTGAATATTAACAAAATTTAAGTCAACTGGTGCATTGATATTTGCAGTATAAATACCCGCACTTACATTAGTATTAGAAATTGAATTATAGTTTAGGTTTCCCGAACTATAACCTTGTGAGATGATAAGTTTATTATTGCTAAAGTGATTTACCAGCACACTAGCAACAACATTAGTATGACTAACTTCAATGTTGTTGTCGTTTTTAATTTGCGTAAACTCAACTGCTTCGCTATGATTACTATTAACAACTCCAGCAAGATAAAGCTGGTTATTACTAGAATTATCGATATCAAAATCACCTAAATTAGTAAAAAGACCATAAACATCGCTAAACTGATACATATTACCAGTAGAATAGCCAATTACTCCCCCTAAATAATGATAAACCGTTCGGCTGCTTGGGATTCCTGTTAAATGGATTTCACCTTGGTTTGTTAAAAGCCCTAGATTGTGTTTGACTATACTAGTATTATTTACGTAACCAATTACTCCACCAACATAAAAATATGCATTAGTAGTTGAATAATATAAGTTGTTGGCATCAAGGTTTTTAATATCGCCTTTATTTAATATATTATAAAGTGTTAGCTTAGAAGCTCCTGTCTTACCAACTACACCACCTAAGTATGATTGATTAATCAATATATCGGTGTTAAGATAGTTCATTTGGCCAAAATCAATCGTGCTTGCTTGGGAAACAAATACTTTTTCAATATGACCACTTGCTTCTCCAACCAAAGAACCAATGACATATGAACCAATTTTAAAACCTTCTTCTTTAAAATCAAGATGTGTTCTAATTGAAACATTTTTAATTGTTCCACCATTTAGTTTTGCGGCCACAGCTCCAACATAAAACATTTGTCCAGAATAATTAGCTGTTATTGCTGGTTTAATAGTTAAGTGATTTAATCTAATATTTGTAAAACTGCCCGCAAGCAAGTAAAAAATCCCTAAATAATAACCTTCTTCAATATTTAGGCCTTCTTTAATTGTTAAATGATTAATTTGAGGCATTAATAACTCGCTGCCGGTAAGAGTACCGGAAAACTCGTTTTCTGACATCTTAAAAGCGTCCTCAGAAACATCTTTCATATTAATATCATTGTTGATAATAAATGTTTGGTCGTTATAAGGAATTTCATTAACGCCTTCGCTTTTTAAAGTAATTAAAACACTAAAAGTAATAAAATCACGTGCATCAAAAATTAGATAATTATCATTTTGATTTAATGTAAGACCATATCTTTTCGGAAATCCATCACTTGGATAGTAATGCCAATCATCTAAAAGCTGACTACTTCCTGTTTGAATTTCTGTTTGTGTATTATAATTTCCATTTTCTGGTTCTTGTCTTAAAAGAAGCGGAACAATGTTTGGATCCATATAATTAGTATTATTATAAATAACACTTTGATCAACTGGCGTAGTTTCAAAATAATAAAGTGGCTCTTCCGTTATTGCGTGCATAAAATCTTCGGTAACAACACTAATACCGGAGAAAAAGCTATTTTTAAATATACCTTTATTAGTATGAACAAGACCCGCAGCCCTTTTTGGATTAGCTGTTTTAACAGCAATAATATTCATCCCATTACTACCAAAAGCGCGGTCATCAATTACATAAACACTTTCTACTGTCCCACTATTATCACCAACAACATAAGAAAAATCGCGCAATGTAACATGCTCGTTTTCTAGATCAATTGTCGGATTAATTAAACCAAAGTTTTTAATTGTTCCTTCATTTTTCGTAAACATACTGAAAAACTCGCTAAACACAACAATTTGATTTTCAATAATTGTTGTAAAACTAGCAAATGATTCATAATATAAATCAGTTATCTCAAAACCGCGGCCATCAAACAAGCCTTTAAAAACCAGTTCACTATCACCAACACTATAACCAATTGGCATAAATCTTCTTGAGCGCATCTGACCATAATCAATATCCGCTCCAAGACCATATTGAGCATTTGTTGAAATAAGAGCTTGTTTTAACGCTTCTGATATACTTTCATTAGAATAAGCAAGATCTTGCGACCAATTATAAAGATCAAAAGCGTTATTAAACAAAATAGTTTTTTCAGCCAGTATCCCCAAAACAACCCCTACACCGCCAGAAAAAGATTGTCTAAACTCACTATAAGGCAAATAATCGCTTTCACTAACCGGATTAAATGATTGATTTAGATTATGTTCAGTTAGTCTTGTTATTTCTTGACTCGTAATTCTTTCTTTGGGAATTGAAAAACTTAAAAGAAGCAAGAAAGCAGCTAAAAAAACTATCGTAAGTCTTTTTTTCATTACCAATCACCGCCATCCCATGGCCTTTTTTCTAAATGCCAATTATTTTCTGGTCCTAAAACACTTTGAACCGCTTCAATAATAATACGAAGTTGAATTTTATATTGGGGCGGCTTACTTTCATGTTCTAAACCAGGAAGTAAAAAAGTAATCCCATCTTGATAATCACCAACCATAACGGCACTTTTAAAATAATAATAGCCATCTGTTGGATTATAAAACCACAAATTATCATCATAAGGATAATCAATACCTTCATTTGGTAAATCAAGTTCTCTAAAACCATAATTAGTAACTAACTTTAATGTTAGTGTATCTAATATTTTAAAACGAAAATAAGTTTCAATGTTACTACTGACATTAAAATCAATTCTTAATTTTGAAATATGATAAGGGTCGTTTTCGGTTGTAATATTAATTTCATAAATATCGCTTTTTTTAATACCATTAATAGTTTCAAATTCTTTTGGAGTAGTTTTAACATTATTATGCATAAAATAAACATCCGTAGAAACTAAAACTTCGCCAACGGTTTCCTCTTTTGCTACAACAATTCTTTGATATAAAAAAGCAAAAACTAAAGAAGCTGATATAACAATCAGCATAAATGCCCAAAAGATAATAAATGTTTTTCTCTTAATTTTCATAACCAGCACCCACTAATCTGCTTGTGTTAAAGAAATATTTATACTAGATATTTCTGCATAATCACCAATAACAGTATCTTCTAAATCCTCAGAGATAAGCACCTCAAAGAAAATAGTAGTTTCTTGTTCTGCTAAAAGCGTGATAGCATCAAGCGTATAATTACTATTAAATGTTGTGTATGATAAATCATCACTAGTTTTAAAAAGAACTAAAGAACGAATCGTTTGATTAGTTCCCGCAAAAATAAAACTCGCATCAAGAATTCCAGTAATTGTCCCCTGATTTTTAACTACAAGCTTATAATAAAACTTATCACCAGGAACTACATTTGAAAAACTAATCTCATCAATTAAAATATCATCTTCATCAACGATTTGATATAAATCTGCTTTTAAATTAATTTTCCCTGAATAAATAATAATTGGTTGCGTTTTTTCAATAATGCCAAACCAAGCATAAACAAGTGTTGAGATTACCAACAATGTAAGTATTATTGATGTAATTGCTAATGCTAGGTTTAACTTTTTCATTTAATTATTCTCCAATAAAATTTTGCCCTAAAGCTTCCCAAGTCGCATGCTCTTTTTGCTTAGCATAAACAGCCAGTTTTATCTTTAACTTTTTATTGCTATAATTGTTTTTAACAACCATTCCATCAAGAGTTAAATCCGTAAATAAAGTAATAACTTCATCAGTTGGCGTTATAGTTTTATAATACTGATAATAAGAACCATAATCTAAATCTGTTCCTGCCAACCACTCTTGCAAACTTAAATCAAAAACTTCTGCAATATCATTAATATCAATTAAAACATCATCAATATAAAAACTTAATACAATCCGAATCTCAACATCTATGCTGGATTCATTGTTTAACACAAACTCATCAACTACTAAATTTTCACCCGGATATAAATAGCTTTGTTTGAGCTCTCCATTAAAACTAAACTTAAGTTCCCCAAAAGAAAATGTCACTGGACCTTGAGTTTTTTTATCCTTTAAAAGGGCATATATCCCACCAATTAAAGAAAACCCCAAAACAATCACTAAACCAAACAACATCAACAAATTTCTTTTTTTCATCAGTATCACCTATTGCCCGTACAAGTAAATACCAACTATTTTTAACTCATTTTCTTGATATGAGATATCTTCAGTATCCTCATCATAAACAAGCAAAAAAGTAATAACAGTTTTTACACTTTTATCAACTTCAATTATCGGTGCTAAAATTAAGTTATTTGTTGAATCACTAATTAAATTATTAAGCCGGTATAAAGATAACTCCTGATCATGTTTTTCGGCAGCTGTCTGACTTGTTAAAGCTAAAACGTGATTAATCTCACCAATAAACTCATTAGTATTGATATCATAGTAAGAAATATTAATCAAACCTTCGTCAATATAAAATACATCTCTTAAATCATAATCGGCAATTTCAAAATGAGTAGTAATTCCTTTGATTTCAAAAATTAAATTAATTGTTGTTTCTGTAGTATTTTCAACAACAAACTTAAATAAATAAGACTCACCTGGTCTTGTGTTACCAAAGCTTGCATACATATCTTCAATCGTAGTAATTTCCGTAAAATCTAACTCATCTTTTCTTTGAACCCAAAAACTAATTAAATTAGAATAATCAGGAACCGGCCCACCAGAACCATTAAATTCACTTCTTCTAGAAATATTAACCCACGCAAAAACACTGGATACAATCATCACAATGCTAATAATAAAAAATATAATTATATTGGCGCTAAGTTTTATTTTCATATTAGTCCTTTCTATGGTTTTTTCTGGCCTCTTCTTTGATTTTTTCTAACTTTTTCTTATGAACCATGATAATTAATTGAAACACTTGAATCATCACATAAATTATTAAAATAATAATCATTAAACCAAGCATTTGCTGCTGATAAGAAGAAACATGCATTCCTAAATTAAATATTTTAAAATGACTGATCATCTTTGCTAAATAAATCTCTTTTGTAACAGTCTCTGTTTGATTTAGGGGATTATTATCACCACGAGTTGTCAGCGTTCCATCTAGGTTATCTTCAACTACTCGGTGAATATACTTTTTTCCCTCATACTGAAAAACAATTACATCATCTTTTTTAATCGATTCATAAGGCACCATTTTTAAAATAACAAACGAACCTTGATCAAAACTGTCCTTTTTATCGCCATGCATTGAGTTAGTTGGCACTGCTGAGTATGAATAACCAAAAATATTAATTAAATTATTATTCCTATGCGCAATTGAACTAAAAATCATAATATAAAGAGCAAATAAAAACAGAACTCCAGCAAACGATGTAACAACAATATTAACTACCTTTTTAACCATGATCTTTTAACTTTTTACTTTCTTTTTCATATTGATTGACATGGGTTTTTAAAGCTTTAATATTTTTTTCATTTTTCAAATAATTTACCTTTAAAGTTTTTTCTGTCTTAATGATTTTTGCTTGAGAAACCGCTAAAAGCTTTGATTTTTTCTCAGATTGTTTAGCTTTGATCTTTTTATCTATTTTTTCTTTTTGCGCTTGGAGACTTCTTTCTAATTTCATTACCTCAAAACGCAGTTTAGCATCCGTTAGTTTATTAGTAATTTCATACTTTAAAGCTATTTCATTAAGCCTTTTTTCTTCAAGCTCTTTAAGTTTTTCTGTAAAAGTTTTTAGTTCAAGTTTCTGCTTTTCTTCTAAAGCTTTAGTATGCTTAAGCAAAGCATTTTGATAACCAGCTTCCGCCTTTTTTAACCGCTCAAGATTTCTTTTATTATTAAGATATAAGCCTTGATAAAACTTAACATTAGCCTTAATTCTTTGCTCACTTCTTTTTCTAAGAGCATCCTTTTTACCTTCTGTGTTTTGATTTGCTTTAGCACTTAAAGTCTTAATTTGCTCTTTTAATCTTTTTTCTAGCTTTTCTTTTTCTTTAGCAAGCATAGCGGCAGTTAGCCTTTTTTCAATTTTATATTGCGCTTTAATTTGAACTAAACGCACTCTTTCATTTTCCTTTAGCTCTTCACGGAAATTAGTTAGGATTGCTTTTTCTTTAGCTTGCAAATCTTTTTTATAAGCCAGTAGCTTATCACTAAATTCTTGTTTATATACTTCTAGGGCTTCAACATTTTTCTGGTTTTCCAAAAGCATTTTTTGATAATCTTGTTTTGCTTTTTCTAGTTTTTCACTGCTTATCTTTTTTAGCTTCTTCTGTCCTAAAGCTAGCTTTTCCTGATAAACTTTCTTCTCACCAGCTTTACTAACCTTAAACTCTTCATTAATTTTTACCTTTTCTTTTTGAAGCTGTAAAAGCGTAACCCTGCGGTCAGGCTTATGTTTTTTCTTATATGCAGCGATTTCTTTTCTGTTTTGTTCGGCTAATTTTTTATTAAAAAGTGCTAATTCTTTTTTATTTTTTCGTTCTAACTCTTTAATATATTCATTAATTTTTTTATTAATCTCAATTCGGTACTTCTTAATTTCATCACTTAAAAACTTAGTTTCTTTTAACTTCTCATCAATAATCTGTCTTTTAGCAATCGCCATTTGTCGATCTTTTTCAATTAAAGCCTTATCAATAGCACCTTTTTTAAGAAGCTTTAGCTTTTCTTCGCTTTCTCTTAACAACATCCCATCATATTTGGCAATATCATTTAAAAACTTTTTTTCTTGCCTTAAAGCATTATTAAAGTCAACTTCTTTAACCTCACGAATCATTTTAGCAATTAAAAGCTTTCTTCTAGCTTCTTGCAGTTCTTTAGTTACATCAATTTCTGTAATTAACATTTGAAAAACATCTTCTTCATCTTTTAATTCAAAAAAAGACTCATAAAGGGCATTACTAATATTAAGTGTTTCTCTTAATGCTCTTTTAACTGCTGTTTCATAAGTTCTTGATTCTTCTTGATAATATTCTAAAGACTGTTGAAAAATCTTTTTATTCGCATTAAGATAATATTCATTTAGCGTTTGGTCTTCAATAACTTCATCTTCAGGCGTTAAAACAATATCATCCGGATGAGTTTTTTTAATTCTAATACTGCGTTTTCGATATTTTTTAGGTTTAATATTTAAATAAGCTTCTTTATTCATTTGCTGATTAGCAATAACAGATGAATAAAGCGTTAGCATTTGTCTGTTTAAGTCTTGATAATATTTATCATCAAAAGTTAAATCTTTTTCCTCAACATCAACAGTAAAAGCTAACGTATTATAACGATCAATAAAAAGCCATAACATATAAGCATTACGAAAATCGATATTCTTTTGAATAACGTTTGTTTTCATAATTGGCGGATATATTTTTCTTTGTTCACTCATCAATGTCATAAACTGGCTGTTTTTTAATCCGGCAACAATCTTATTTAAATATTCAACTCGTTTTAAAATCTGCTTATTAAATTCACTTATTTCTTTGTTTTCAGTCTCATCAGTTAATAAAAAATCAACCTTAACATCAACTTTTGTTTCATTAATTGGAAAACTAGAATTTAAGTGTAGTCTTCTTTTTTCAAAAGACTCAATGTTTGTTTTAATAACTTCATATCTGCTTCTAACAAAAGTAAAAAGACGATCAATAAGCGTCATAATAAATCTATTTTCATACGTTCCATACTCAACATCAATATAACTCGTTAAAATCTTCTTAGGAATCACATCGCCTTTTTTACTAACCTCTTTTACCATATGAGTATTAGCCGCTAAATGCTTAATTGACTGACTAGTAATTTTTCTTGCCTTTTCAATAATGACGACTTCTTCCTCTGCTTTTAAGGTTGATGTTGGGTTTAAGACTATTTTATTAAGGCTGGGAATATAGCTTTCCACAGTTTTGATCCATGTCTCATCAAAATTCTTCGTCTCACTAATATATTTTTGATAAACCTCATTTTTTCCCGACAAAAAACTTTGATAAAATTTATCAACGAATGGATCACTTTTTTCAATTGTCTTTAATGTATTGTAGTATTGTTGATAAAATTGTAATAATTCATGCTTTTGACTCACTTAAATCACCACTTTAAGTTAAACGTTTTAATTCTTGAATAAATGCTTGAGCCTCCACAAAAACGTTTTTACCAAAAAGTCTATCTAAGTATCTAGTAAGTGCCTCTAATTCATCTTGTAAAAAAGGCAGATTTAGGGTTTCTAATTTTCTTAAGATTTTTCTTGTAATGATAAAATCAAGTGCTTCATATTCAGTCCCACCACAAGCAACATAAACTGGTACAAATTGTTTAATTTGGTTTAAAATCCGGTTTCCAAAAGTGATTTTAAAATTTTTCGTAATAAAATCATCCAGTCTTTCAATATTAGACATTGCTTTATTAGAAAGTGGTAGCTCTTCCCATGCTTTGTTAAACAAACTAATTAAATAATCGTATTTAATTCGAACACTTTCTGTATAAGGAGCATCAATATAATCGGCTTTAACATTTATCTCCACCGAAGCTGCCCGGTCATAGACTTTATCAGTAATGGTAAAGGTAGAATCATCCTTATTGGCTGTCCCAACAAACCAAACATTTTGAGGAACAGTAATTTTTCCACCATTTAAGTTTTTTGGATCACCCTCCTGTGAACTTGGCACAATATCAATTTGCCATTGATCAGGATTAGGCATTTCCATAATGGATAAAAACTCAGCAAAATAATACTCGATTCTTGCCAAGTTAAGCTCATCTAAGACGATAAAATTTAGGTCGTCTCGATATGTAGTTTCATATAAACTCTTCAAAAAGTCTGTTTCATTAAACTTTTTGGTAAACTCATTTAGATAACCAACCATTTCGGTTTTATCTCTCCAAGAAGGTTGAACAGGAATGATTGCTGCATTATTGTTGAAAAACTGACCCATCGCATAAGGTAGCGAGGTTTTACCCGTACCAGAAATACCCTCTAAAATAATAATTTTAGAAGCTGCCATACCAGCAAAAAAGTTTGCTATAACCTTGCGGTCATAGTAAAGCTTTAACCTATTAGCTGAAAAGCGCACAAACTGAGCTACTAACTCATCTAAATTAAGCATGTCTTCTGGTAACATGCTCGTAGTGGTTGCTTTTCCATCATATTTTTCATCAATTTCAATTAGTTTAGTAAAACGAGATTCGATCTTTTTCTTTTTCTTATCTTTGGGATCTTTAGCCTCAAATAAGTCAGGATTCATCCCAAAGGCTTCCATTTTAAGCTTTAAGATTTCATTCTTTTCACTAGTAAGAGAAATAGTTTTTTGCGTCAACAAAGCTATTTCTTCTAACAAAATATCCTTTTCCAGCTCTTTTTTCGCAAAGCGAATATACTTTTTTAAAAGCTGATAAAGTTTAATTAGTAAAAATGCGATAAATAGTATGTTAATCGTTAGGATAATAATCGCAACTAACCAATCAAGAACATTAAATGTTTTTGATTCATTAAAAAAGTTAGTTACATAATATGCAATATCTTTACCAAAAAATTTACCGATAGATGAAAAGATTGAACTGAAAAATTTTACAAGATTGT
This sequence comes from uncultured Acholeplasmataceae bacterium, assembly GCA_964552625.1. Classification (GTDB taxonomy): domain Bacteria; phylum Bacillota_I; class Bacilli_A; order Acholeplasmatales; family UBA5453; genus UBA5453. Next base: position 24,332 of record CAZKGV010000011.1, read on the forward strand.
CAAAAAATTGTCTTAAAAAACTAATATAATGTCTTGCAAATCCTTCCATAAATACACCTATTTATTTTCTTGTTGTTTTTTTAGTTCTTCTAATAATTCTTTCTTCATTAATTCGCGCTCTTTAGCTTGCTGTTCATCAAGTTGCGCTTTAAGTTTTACTTCTTTTGAACGGTAAACATTTCTAATTAGTGCATAACCTTGTATACCAAGCAGCACCAACATTGGCGCAATTACTACAAGACCAAAGCCTAGTTGAGTTTGCATAAAAGCAACCACCTTGCCAGCACCTTTTATTTTCCCCTGATAAATAGCTAGTATTTCAACTTTGTTTAAATGCCCTTCATCAATTGGAGCGTTGTCTCCTTTTGTCTCAACCGTATTAGTTGTTTGATGGTAATTAACAACTCTGTGAGTGTTGATGACTCTTCTGTTCATATCAAAAAAGGAAACTACCGTTCTTTTTTCATATAGTTTTTCTAAATCAAGGTTATCTCTTTGTTTTTTATTTAAAACTCTGACAAATATTAAATCATTGGGATTAAAAGAATCTCTTTCTGTTCCCACCATCGAATCAGCCTTTTCATTAACAGCTAAAAAGCCAAACCCAAATAAATTAGGAATATCTTTTTCTGTTTTTCTTGTTAGTGTCGCAATTGAGAATAGCAACAACAAAACAATAATCAAATAAAACAAAGCTGAAACTCCGATTTTAACCCCTTTAATAATTTTATTGCTAGATTTTTTCATTATATCCTCCCTAATAAATACACACTATAATATCATTATATACTTTTTTAGCGGATTTTAATAACTAAAATTGGAATATTTTAATATTTTTATTGTATCTACAAGGAAAACAAAGAAATATTTTCCCTTTTTTAGACTAACAAATGACATTAGTTTATTAAACGTTTTCTAAAATTACTGTCTTTATAATGACAGTATAGCGGCCAAAAGGCCGCTTTGACTGTATTATTTAATATTTTATTATACTATTCCAAAAGTAAGTGAAACATTAAGAACTGTTGCATAAATTGCATCGTAGGCATCTGCATCCCAACCTTCAATCCAAATTCTTACATCAACAGAACCTTCAAACATTCCAGAGTTATCTGTAGCAACTGGGATTACTAAAGCCTCTAAAGCAGTAGAATCATCATTTTCATCTGCTTTTAAAAAAGTAATTCCTGTAAAAGGTGATTCAATGGGGTCGCTTGCTGTTGCATTTGCAAAAATTTGCAAGCCTTTAGAAACTGTTAAATATTCCCATTGACCTGCAGCAATTGGAGTTGAACCAGTCATAAATGTGTTTCCTTCAACAGCATCTCCTGCGCTGTTTACATCAATATCGCCAGGTAATTGGAATGATCTAACTACATAAGTACCACTTTCAGTTTGACCAAACGATACTCTTGCTGCGTAAGCTGCATGAGTTTCTACAGGAAGATTACCTGCTGACTCGCCATCAACTTGAACGTAAGCTGCACCATCAGGACTAAACACTTTTGGATTATTCTCATCAATAACAAATTCTAAACTTAACAAACCAACATCAACAATATTTTGTGATCTAAATTGAACTTCAAACTTAAGGTAATCAACGTTTGCTTCTGCATTTCCATTTAAGTGAAGAAGCCCACCAGCGGTTGCTGCCATTTGTTTGTAAGCAACACCATCAGCTGTTGTAACTGCAGTTAGTTCTTGATTTGCAAAAATTGTATCAATAAAATCTTTAACATCAGTTTCGCTTAAATTTGCTTTCCAATCAGTAGCATATACTCCTGAAGCACCGTATTCACCATAAAGTCTAACTTCTATACCTTCACCGGCTGTAACTTCACCTGTAATGTTTGAGATATTAGCTACTGTACTTAAGCTAAACCACGCGAATGTTGTTGTTCCTAGTGCAACAACCGTTAATACTAGTGTCAATACTGACACAATAATTTTTTTACTTAATTTTTTCATTTTTCTATTCTCCTAATTTTTCTTTTTTATTAAATTGATTCATATTCAAAAGTTAGTTCAATACTTACTAAACCTTCATAAATTGCATTGTATGCGTCTGCATCCCAACCTTCAATCCAAATTTTAACTACAAACTCGCCTACATAATGATCATTTTTCATACCAGTCCCAGATATATATAGCGGACCGCCATTATTATTTTTTACCAAAGTAACACTTGTTCTAGGAACATTGTTACTATCAAGAGCACTTTCAAAAGCATCTAACATAGTCATATTAACATCACCATAACCAACCTTACTATTGTTATTAGACGGTTCAATGAGATGGTTTGAAATTCCATCATTATGATAAAGCTCAATTACTTTCCCCTCTGTTAAATATGACCACTGACCAAATAAAACTGGTTCATTTGCTGCTGAGTTACCAGTAATTAAAGTACCGTTATCGTCATCATATGCTAATGCTTCTTTTTGATAAGCATAGTTATTTGCTACGGTTCCAAATGCGCCTGCTGCAAAATATAATCTTATTGCATTTGATGGATCATTTTCAACAGAAAGTTGTGTTAAACCAACAGCATCTGTTTGACGATAATCAACATCTGGTACAAAGTCGTCGTTAGAAGGATCACCTATAATATTATATCCAGTTAGGTTAACCTTACCTTCTTCATCAGATCTAAATTGAACTCTAAATTCTAAATAGTCTACTCCAGGATCTGCTGTTAATAGGTTAACAACTAATTTTTCATCTACTGTACTCATTTTTTTGAAAACTGCACCATCGGTTGTTGTAACACCATCAAATTTTAGATTGTAATTATCAACAATAAATTGACCAACATCTAAATTAGCTCGCCAAGGTGTTGCTTCATCATTTAATGCAACCAATCTAACATCAAGTCCACCACCAGTAGCTTTTACTTCACCTGTAATATTGCTTACTTTTGAAACTGTACTTAAACTAAACCACGCAAATGTGGTTGTTCCGATTGCTGCAACTGTTAAGATTAATGTCAGCACGGAAATTATTACTCTTTTTGAAATTTTTGTCATGTTTTTTTTCTCCTTTTAAATTATTGTTTGATCAGGCATAACTGCCTTAAACATAAACTGCATTTTCATTTGATCGGCTAAGACGGCATCAAATGCGTCTGCATCCCAACCTTCTAGCCAAACATTCATTACTACTGCCCCCTCATAAATAACTTTACCTTTTGAATCGAGTTTGTCGGTTTCAAGAAGTGTTATTAAATGGGACTCATATGTTTCTGCGATTGGTTTTCCTGCGTCAAACTTGGAAAACTCATACACTGTTTCGGGTGCTTCTGGGGGTGTAAGCAGTTCATTTCTCATTATTTGATAATAATCAAATGCTCCAAATCTTGCCCCAAAGCCACGATGGCGATTGCCACTTAAATCAAAAATTTTTATACTTTCATCAATTAGGTTATAAAACGATACACGCATTGCATCGGCAGCATAATAGGTTCTTACCTCATTCGCCTCGACATAATCAAGCGGATCAGTTTCATATAAAAACTTTACACTACTTTTAAATGCTTTTCCTTTTGAGATAACGTAAGTGCCATAACTTGGCGGATTATCAAAATCATTACTCAAACTGGTTTCACCTAAATGAATTTCACGATATCTTGATGTAGTTTGAAAATAAATAGTCAAACTAATGTAATCAACGTTTTTCCTACTAGCGATAAAAGGTGTTTCTAATTTATAAAAATTAATCCCATCGCTACTTGTTACATCTTTAAATGATAAATGTTTAATTTCTTCTAAAATAAGTTCCTTAGGAATATGTTCATAATAGTTTTGTCCGTCTAAACTCATATAAAGCCCATAACCTGCGATAGCGTTTAAGTTTATGTCTTTAACCTTATTAACTGTTGCCAATGAAATCCAAGCGTATGAAGTAGTAAGGGTGAACAGGATTGCAACTAGAAGTAAGACTAGTGATCTTTTAACTTGTTTAATCATCTGCTTCCTCCGCACTTGTAATACCAATTGTCCACTCCATCTTAATCGAACCGCCCCTCATCGTTTCATCAGAGTATTCACCATCAAACCAAACAAAGAATGTATATTTTCTAATCTGGCCTGGCCTGAAATCAAAGATGTCTTCACTAGCAATTAAAGTTGAGTGGGTAAGTGCTTTTGAGTAATTAGTATCATGTATGAGACTAACAACTCCGTTAATAACTGTTGATTCGCGAATCTTAACAAACGTCGCATCACCTAAACCCTTATAATCATCAATAATTCTAATTCGGTAGTTGATATTAACAGCTTCATCACCAATATTTTTTAAATAAAATGTATAAGCGATATAGTGCTGTTCGCCTGATTGAACAAAATATTGTCCATCAGTATTTTCTGCGGCTTCAATATCAAGAAACCCTTCTAAGATATCTTCAGTATCATTTATCGGTTGAATCAGTAATTCTGAGCCTTGTCTTTCAAAAGAAAGTGAATCAGAGATTGCAATTCCTTTTTTTGCTGCCTCTTTGGTGATAGCCACTAAATAATTACCAGTATACTGACCATAGATTGTCACAAAAACTAAGATTATCGACAAAATACCTGTTATGAACAAACCAATTGTAATGCGTGTTTTTTTGCCTGTTCTCGGTCTGTCGACTAATAAATCAGTTACCCTCATTTATGACCACCCCCTCAAGACCTCCAAAAAACAAAAAAGCCAGCGTCAATTAAATGACAACTGGCTATCCATCTTCTTGGACCCTATAGTTTTGCGTCACTAAGTTTCCTTAGTTTTGCCTTTTTACATTTCACGGCAATTTTAACACACCTTAAATTAATTGTCAATACTTTTGTACCCAAAATCGTTAATTTTCTCACTTTTCATTGGTCTTGAGTAATAATAACCTTGCATTTTGCTGATACCAAAGCCTTTAGCTCTAACTTCCTCAGTTGCGGTTTCAACTCCCTGACAGACAACATCTTTGTTGTTTTTGTCGGTATACTCCATAAAAAATTCCATATATCTATTGACACTAAAGGTATCCTCACCAATAAATTTAAAGTCAATTTTAAAAATATCAATGCCCATTTTATCAAGTTGATCAAAACTAGAAATATCAATCCCAAACTCATCGATTGCAAGTTTAAAATTTAGTTTTTTCAACTTAACAAGATTCTCAAAGACAACTTGTTGTTTTTCAAAAATTAAAAACTCACCTATTTCTAAAATAAAATCACTGGCTTCAACTTTATATCTTTTAAGAATTTTATTATAATCTTCAGCAATCGTCGGATTCATTAATTGCTTTGGACTAATATTAAGTGAAAATAGTGGAGCAGTACCGTTAATGTTTTTCAGTTCAAACTGTTTTTTAATAACCGTTTCAAGTCCCCACATTCCAACCCAGTGAATATCACCTGTTTGTTCCATAATGTTAATAAATTTATTAGGACTTAATACACCAAGATCAGGATGATCCCACCTTAGAAGTGCTTCATAAGCATATATTTGGTTTGTTGTGGTATCAAGCATTGGTTGATAATAAAGCTCAAACTCCTTATTAGAAATTGCTCTTTTTATTTGATAATAATAATTCATCTCTTCTTCATCATCTTCTAAAGACTTAGTATAAACTTTAAGTTTGTTGCCACCTTCTTTTTTAATATGATGAATTGATAACTGTAAGGACTGAACTAAATTGATAATAGTTTTACCATGATTTGGATACTGAGCAACTGCAATTGAAGCTGTCAGATCAATTTCAACATCTTCAAAAACACTTAATTTTTCCCGAAAAGAATTAAGTAACTCCTCAGCAATCTCAATAACATCGCCCCTATTATACTGATTTGGTAAAAAAACAATAAACTCATCGCCTCGATAACGCGAAAGATAAGCAGCTGATGGCAGTGAGTTTTTAATTTTATAAGCCACTTTTTGAATAATGTTTTTAGCTTCTTTTTGGCCAAAAGCGGTTGTAAAATCATCAAACTTATCTAAATCAATATAAATAAGCGAAAAGCTAAGGTTTCCACCAGTTTTTTCAATATATGTTGTAATTAGTGTATTCATCTCTGATTTGCTAATAACGCCTTCAATTTTAGATTTCTTTTCTTCTTTTTCTCTTAAATATGTTTTTTTAATCGACTTAAAAAGCAAAAAGGAAAAAAAGGCAATTACCGCAACAGCAAACAAAGTATAAAAAATACTAGTAGCATCGGTAGCTAATACAAAAGCCATCTTTAAGACCTACCTTTCCTCAGTTGAAAGCTTTGAGTTTTCTCAACATTGTAGATTTTTAAAAACTCAATCGCCTCAGCAAGCGGTATCGCTTTACTGATATAAAAACCTTGAATAGTATGACAACCTCTTCTAACTAAATATTCCATCTGTTTAACATTTTCTACACCCTCAGCTACAATATCCACCTCAAGTGTATCAGCAAGTGAAATAATCATATTAACAATTGCCTTACTGTATTTATCGGTTTCAATATAATCAATAAATGATTTATCTATTTTTATTGTATCAAAACTTAACTCTTTAATATATGATAATGAGCTATAACCAGTTCCAAAATCATCTAAGTCAATTTGAATACCATTTTTCTTTAACATTTTTATTTTATCATTAACAACTGAAAATGACTGCAAAAGGGTTGTTTCTGTAATCTCTAAAGTAATACTTCCCTTTTTTAAATCATATTTTCTAAAAAGTTCCAATAACTCTTCCGTAAAACCTTGCCTAAGCATTTGCACAGGCGAAATATTTAAAGAAATTCTCACATTATACGGTTCTAATTCTTTTGCCGCCGCAAATGTTTTTTCCATCATTTGATGACCAATTTCAATAATCATTCCATTTTCTTCAGCAATATTAATAAACTCTTGCGGTGATTTTTTTATATATACTGGATGATTCCACCGGAGTAAAGCCTCAAAACCAGTCACCCGGTTTAATTTATTATTATATTGCGGTTGGAGATAAGGAACAAACTCCTGATTTTCAATCGCTTTAAATAAATCTTTTTCCATTCTTTGTCTTTCAGTTAAAAAGTGAGTAATAGTTTCATCAAAAACCATTAAAGGCTCTGTTTGCGAATAACTTGATCTTTTTAAAGTCTCATTGATTTGTGAGTAAATAACACTTGGATTTAAAGCTTTTGTTTGGGATAATACTGGAACAACTCCCCCAATAATTTTAACATCAATGTTGTTTTTGGAAATAAGGAGGGGTCTTTCAAAATGCTTTATCACTTCTAAGGAAAGCTTTTCAACTTCTTTTGAGTTAAGCTTTTTCATTATTACAACAAACTTATCAGCATCAGTATGAAATATTTCAACCGGAATAATCTTTTTTTCAAAAAAGTTAATTAACTCTGCACTTATTTCCTTTAAAGCCATATTATAAATTATTTTATTATAATGAGAAGAAACATGCTTTAATGTTGTTACTTCAAAACCAACAAAATGGATGATTTCATTTTCTGTTTGTTTTAACTCTGTAATTATTTCATCAGTTCTTTTTAAAAACAGATGCTGGTTAGCTAGGTTTGTAATAGGATTATAATAAGCTAAGACATACACTTCATTAGAAAACACATCAAATTTAGAAAAGTTTTCCCCAACTAAATAAAACCCACCACTAAATTTAACAGGAATAAAATTAATAATTTCATTTTCTGCAGAATAAATCAAAGGTGCTCCTCTTTGAATTTTTTCTAAAGGATTATTTCTTTCACCAAAAAGATCAAAAACTGTTTTATATTTAGTATCTGTTTGTAAAAACACAGTATTTAATCGCTTATTTTTAGACTTAATATAACCTTTACGATTAATTTTCATTATATATGGTTTTGCATAATAATGCTTAAGTCTTTGTTTTTCAATATCAGCAGTTTTTTTATGCAATGTGTAGTAAATATAATTTAACACCAATAAATTTAGGAAAATCATCACAATCGAAACTAAGATTAAAAAGTAATTAAAATACGTTGTTTGAGCTTTAATATTTTTAGTCGCAAACAAAGAAGCAACATATAAATTTGTAAAATCTGGTAAAGTCGTAAAAGACATCATCATTTCATTATTGTTAATTTTTACATTAATGAGAAGATCCTTATTTTTAGAAAAATAATCATGAAAATACTCATTTGTATTAACCGGCAAATACTCATGTAATACATTTTTATATGTTGGTTGATCATAATTTAGATAAATTTTTCCTTGATTATCCATTAGCAAAACATCTTCTGCTACCAGCGATGAAAGAATTTGATCAAAGCTTTGTTGATAATCAATTATTGCAATAGTGTCATTACTGAAAATATAAAGATAATCAAGAAAAAAACCAAAGTTTTGTTCTTTTAAATAACCAGTTTCAATACTAACTACTTGATTATCATAGCTAAATGTGTTTCCGCTTCTTTTTAAAAATGTTTTAAAAGGGTATTCTGGCAAAAGACCTAAATCAAGTTGATTGTTAAGAGTAATATCACTATTATTATCAAGCAAAGAGATTACTTCTTCTTTCATCCCCTTTAGCTGATTGTTGATATTTTTTGCAGTTGTATCATGGTATAGATTAACATAGTTTTTTCGGTAGTTTTCATTAAACTTAGCAGAATATACAAAAAACACTGTTAAAACAATGCCAATAATAATTACATTAACAATTATAAAATAAAGTGTGGTCGTTTTTTTATTAATACTTTATTTCCCCTTTCACAACAATTATAACCTATGAAAATCTATTTTAACATAAATTTTAAAAAAGTGGGCTCTATCATTTTATATCACTATAACGTAAAATAATCAATCTTTCTTTAAAAAAAGAATGATAAAGAGTTAATAACCAATACAAGCAACGCAATATAATCAATCATTGTTATGGCTTTAAGAAGAGCAAAAGCATTAATTTATTAAAAGAAAATAAAATATTTTTAAAATACCCCTTTACAAATAATACTATGCGTTGTATAATATAAGACAAAAGGAGGTAAAAGATGAAAACACAACTTAAAAAAGGTCTTTTGGATGTGTGCGTGCTGGCATCTTTAATTGAAGAGGATAGTTATGGTTATAAACTAATCTCAGACACCAAAAAACTTGTTGATATTTCTGAGTCTACACTTTATCCAATCCTAAGAAGACTTGAAGCAAAATCTTTTTTAACTTCTTACAAAAAAGAATACAACGGAAGGTTACGAAAGTACTATAAAATAACCCTTAAAGGCAAAGGTTATATTGATAGCTTTTTGTTAGAGTGGCAAGATATTAGCAAAGTTTATTATTTTATAAAGGAGAAACAAAAAAATGACTAAAAAAGAATTCTTTAAATTAATTAAAGACAATCTAAAAGCGTTTAATAAACAAGAGGTAGAAAACATCATCGAATACTACGATGAACTAATTAACGACAAGATGGAAAGTGGCTTATCAGAGGCATCTGCCATTAATAGCCTTGGTTCAGTATCCGATATTACAAACTCCGTTAAAACCGAGTTAGTTTTAGAGCGAAGTTCTCAGAAAAAAGAATCATCACTGAAAAACTTTTTAATTATTCTTGGCATCGGCTCAGCTCCGGTTTTACTGCCAATTATGTTTGCTTTTATTGTAATATATTTTGCGCTGCTAATTGTTCTTTTATCGCTTTTACTTGCATTTTCATTATCATCAATTGGCATTTTGATATCCCTTATTATTAAGGGGATATTAATCCTAGTTGCTGGCGGAAAACTTTATGCGTTTTTTGTTAGCTTGGGAGCTGGATTTATTGGTTGCGCCATCTTCTTAATCTTAACTTATTTACTTTTCAAATTAGCCAAAATAGCTCTGCACGGAACAAATAAATTCTTCGCTAAATTACTGAAGAAAAAACAACAAAAGGAAGTGACTGAAAATGTTTAAAAAAACATTAATAATTTTATTTTCACTAGGACTAATCTTTACACTTGTTGGCCTTATACTGGCAAAAGGCAATGTAGGCGCTGTACTTTATTCATTTGTTGATGATCAAGAATATGAATTAATTGAAAAACAAGGTGAAGATTTAATTACCGAAATTCAATTGGATTTAACTAGTAGTAATGTGGTTTTTCACCATTACGAGGGTAGCGGTTATAAAATTGATTATTATGAATCAAAAAATAATCGCAAAATCTTGACAGTAACTGATGGAGTCTTAAAACTTAAAAACGAACTAAACATCTTTAATCTATCTTTTTTCTCCTTTAATACTACCTCTGCAAAAGTTAAAGCTGTTAATGTTTATATTCCTTCTTCTTTTAGCGGTCCGGTTAATGTTAAAGTTACATCCGGAAAAATTAATCTTACTAACTTTGATTTAATCAGTCTAAACGCAGCCATAACTTCTGGCAGCGCGCTTCTTGAAAATTTAAATATCACTAACGATTTAACAATCTCTAACACTTCTGGTAATATAAGAATAAATAACATTACAGCTGCCAATTTATCGGCAAATGCTGTTAGCGGTGGAATATACTTGGATAATATTGTTATCTCCGAAAACACTTTCCTAACTGCAACCTCTGGAGTTATAAGTGTAGAAAACTCAACAGTTCCAAAACTAACCGCTAATATGACAAGTGGCTCAATTAAAGTTCTTGATTCAATAAGCGATCAAGTTGTGGTTAAAAATACTTCTGGAAAAATTACGGTAAGAATTTATGGAAACCCTGATGATTATACGATCAAAACAAAATCTACATCAGGAACCGTCTACTTTCAAGACTATAAAATTGGTAGCGGCACTTATAATGCTGAAAAATCTAAATTTATCCATGCAACTTGCACTTCAGGAAATATAGTAATTAATATTGTTGAGCCTTAATAATGGGAAATAATGAAAAATCTCCATAATTATCCCATATTAAAGCATATTATTTAAATTCCAATTTAGCTTTTAATAAACTAAAATCACTAAAGATATTTATTTTCTTAGTGATTTTTTACTTTAAGGAGGTTTTTAAAATGGAACAAAAACAACAAACATCACCACTACTTAATCGAATCTATTTTTATATTTCGCTTGGTTTTTTGATTTTTAGTGTTATCGCAGTTACTATTGGAATAATCGCCACCCAAACAAACAAAGATATGTTTCCTGTTATCTTAATTGAGTTTTTTCGGGCAGCAATGCTTTATCAAATAGCTCATTTTTTTATAGGCATATTTTTACTTATTTATTATGCCCGCCTAATAAAAAAGAAAATATTAAACGCTAAAATCACAAAAACTATTGCGGGCATTCTTTTTACTCCTTTAAGCTTTTTCCTTTTTTTAACTGCTGGATTCTTGCTTGTTTTAAGTAGATGTTCTTAAGTAAAATATTAATTGTTTTTTTAGAATTACTTTACATTTTGATTATAATTGTATATTATATGAGTATAATGTTTTGGAGAGGAATGAAAAAATGATTAATTTTTTAAAGAAGTTGAAAGATATCATTAGTTTTGAAATCCAACTTGTTATTTTAGGTTTTGTATCTTTGGCTATTGTTTACTTTGAGGTTGATGGTGCAAGCGGAGTTTTAGAAGTACTACAGTTATTACTGCCAACATTAGCTTTATTAGCAGCCATTTGGTTTTTAGCAATTAAAAAGAAGTTTAGCTTTGCTTATTTTCTTTTGCTACTTTTTGAATTTGGCGGAGGATTAAGAACTATTTTTAGATGGTTTTTCTCATTTAGTTTTTCATCTTTTGAATGGGATAGTTTTTCGTTTTTCTACCTCATTGATTTAATCTTTTTTATCTATTTACTATTAATGCTAATTTCTAATTTATTAGATGAAAAATTTAGCTTAAAACGCTTTAAAATTGAGCAAAATCTATACTGTTTAACTTTGGGTCTTGCTGTAGTACATCTTTATTTATCTCGGAATTTCATCACCTTTTTCATCTATCTTTTAATTCTACTTTTTCTGAATAATGAAGATAACAAATTGCCTCTTTATAGTATGCTTGTCTACTTTTCAATTGGCGCTATTTTTAATATAATAGATGTGTTTGTTTGGAAAATGCAGTCTGTCATTTCAGTTGGAACTTGGCTATTATATGCTCTGCAACTTGCTGTATTAGGTTTAACAATCATGCTTATTGTTAATCTTTTCAAAAAAGAGAACCCTTTAGTTTCAGAAACTAGTAGCGCACCAAAAAAAGAAGCTGATCCAAAACAAGAAGAAAATTAACTATCAATAAAAAACGATAATTTAACATTATAACAACATAAAAAAAGTAATCATTGTCTAACGTTGATTACTTTTTTATTCGCTAATATTACTTTAGTGATTTAATCTCATTTATAAAATTATCTAAGGTGTTAAAAGCATTTCCTAAAAAGAAATAAACTCCTTTTTCCTGTTGATAGATAGGATTATTAACGCCTGAATAACCAGGTTTTAAATCATAGTTAAAGATAAATATATTTTTTGCATAATCAGCATTTAAAATCGGCATCTGATAAATAGGTGTGTTTTCTTGATCTCTTGCGGCTGGATTTATTACATCATTTGCGCCAACGATAATCGCTATATCTGTGTTTTTAAAATCATCATTTAGCTCATCCATCTCAAAGAGTTCATCATAATCAATATTAGCTTCAGCTAAAAGCACATTCATATGTCCCGGCATTCTTCCAGCTACTGGATGAATCGCAAACCGGACTCTTATGCCTTTTTTAACTAATAAATCTCTTAAGTCTTTAACTAAATGCTGGGCTTGGGCAACAGCCATTCCATAACCTGGAACAATAATTACCTCTTTAGCCTTTAAAACTACTTCTTTATAATCTTGATCGGTTTGCTTTTTAATAACTACTTCTTCTTCATTTTCTGATTCGGTTCTGGTGGTTGTTTTGCCTAGAATAATCTCAAATAAACTTCGATTCATTGCTTTACACATAATCTGAGTTAAAAGTAGGCCGGAAGCCCCAACAATACCGCCAACAGAAACAAGCATTAAATCAGCAATCGCCAAACCCGATATAGCTCCAGCAACCCCTGATAAACTATTAAGCAAAGAAATAACAATCGGCATATCTGCTCCGCCAATTCTTAAGGTGAAAAGGATACCATATAAAAAACTTAGCACGACTAAACCAGCAAGCAAAATCCAAAGATTATAGGGCTTAATAAAATAAATTGTTAGACCTGCTATAAGCAAAAGAACGCCTGCTAGCAAAAAATAAAGGTTGCCTTTAATAAAGGTTGGTTTTTGTTTTAACAATCGGTGCAGTTTACCCGCAGCAATTAAACTTCCTGTAAAAGTAATTCCGCCAATTAAAAGGGCAATAATTGCTGTAATAAAACTAAATTGTGAGTTATCTGTACCGATACTAAATAAAGCATACCCGCCAACGATAAGCGATGCTAAGCCACCAAGTCCGTTTAATAGAGCAATCAGTTGTGGCATGTTAATCATCTTAACTTTTAAGGCGAGCCAAATGCCAATTAAAGCCCCAATAAATAAATAAACATAAATTAACCAAACACTAACTATTTCATTAACTACTAATGTGGCAATAACCGCAGCTAAAACTGCAAATGCACTTAAAAAGTTGCCTATCTTAGCATGTTTTACTTTACTCATTAAAAAAATGCCTAACATAATAAGCAACACTAATATTCCCGGAATAATATAGATGATTGGATTTTCTAGATTGATTGCTAAAATATTATTCATCTTCTTTTTCCCTTTTCTTAAACATCATCAGCATTCGATGAGTTACCCCAAAACCACCAAAAACATTAATTGTCGCTGCAATCACTGAAAGCCCTGCCGCAAAAGTCGAGACTGCATCTACTTGACTTGTAATAGCTAAAGCTAATAAGCCGCCAATTAAAGTAATACCAGATAAAGCATTCATTCCCGACATTAACGGTGTGTGCAATAATGAAGGTACATTTTTAATTAAAATATAGCCTAGGATTGTTGAAACTAAAAATATCCCTAGTAATATATAGTGTAGTATTTCCATTTTTTTCTCCTTTTATTCTTTCATTGCTTCAAGTGTACCTTGATGAAGTATTTCGCCATTTTGACAAACTAAAATTGAATTAATGATTTCATCATTTAAATCAAGGCTGATTTTTCCTTCTTTAACAATATATTTAAACAAATTATAGACATTATTGGCAAAAAGCCAAGTTGAACTTGTTGGAATCATCCCCGGAATGTTTTTAGTGCCATCAATAGTAACATTATGCTTAACGATAATCTTACCAGCCTCAGTAAGGGCGCAATTGCCACCTTGATCAATGGAAACATCAACAATATATGCCCCCGGCTTCATTTGTTTAACTAACTCTTCATCAATTAAAATTGGCGCTTTTTTCCCAAACACAAGAGCAGTTAAAAATACGATATCAGCACTTTTTACGATTTCTTTAATTTTTTCTATTTCATGCTTTAACCATTTTTCTGGTAAGTATTTTGCATAAACGCCATCTTTACTGATTGCTACTTCTTCTGGTATCTCTAAATCTATTACTCTTGCCCCTAGTGATGCTGCTTGTTTATTAGCCTCAGGCCGGACATCTGTTGAATAAACAACTGCTCCTAATCCTTTTGCGGTTGCAAGTGCTCTTAGGCCTGCTACACCAGTACCAACAATAATCACGGTAGCTGGTCTAATCATTCCTACTGCTGATCCAACCATTGGCATAAACTTAGGAATAGAATTTGCTGCCATCAACATCCCCTTATACCCAGCACAACTACTCATTGATGAGAGAGCGTCCATTGACTGAGCTCTGCTAATTCTTGGTACTCCATCCAGTGTTAGGGCGGTAATTCCTTTTTTTGCTAAATTTTTAATCATTTGGTGATTTGCTGGTGAAGCGGGGTGTAAGAAAGTAATTAAGGTTTGCCCCTTTCTCATCATATCCACTTCATGCATGGCTAGATTCTTATTGTACTGTGGTTCTTTAACTTTTAAAACTACATCAGATCGATGAAAAACCTCTTGTGGGTTATCAATTATACTAGCTCCCGCCAAACGATAAGCTTCATCGTGATAATAAGATCCTTCGCCAGCATTTTTTTCTACTAATACTTCATGACCATCTGAAATCATTTTTTTTACCGTCTCAGGTGTTGCAGATACTCTTTTTTCTCCTGCTAAAATCTCTTTTGGAATACCAATAATCATAATTTCTCCTCCGTAAATTGTAATTTTCATTCTTAAAATTATTGTTTGTCACTATAGTTAAAAATATAACATAAGATTATATTTATTACAAGCGCTTTCAATTTGCACTTGATTAAGTTTTTTTAACAATCTTTAAACTATTTGAATAACACCCAACAAAAATATTATTAAAACTAATAAAATACATACAGCTTCTTTTTAAAGTAATTTATAGACAAAAAAACGAATTTTATATTATCAGTACGTTATTGGTTTTTTTTTCAAAATAAAATGATATAATACATAGTAAATAGATTCACCTTTAGACACAATAGATGTTTACAAGTTTGTAAACTTAGGATAAAAAAAATGTGATTTCATAATAATCTTTTTATGACCACTTTTTTATTTTAATCATTAATTTTGACAACACTAATAACAAAAAACAATTAAAAGAAAGGGTATTATATGCAAGTAATAAAAAGAAACGGATCGCTAGAACCTTTTAATTTGCAAAAGATTGTTGGCGTTTTAAATAAAGCATTCACTTTTTGCAAACAAAAGGATATGGAAAAAGAAATCACTAAAATTGTCGCCGCGATTGAAAAAAAATACAAAGACCTAAATTTGAAAAAAATTCATGTTGAAGAAATCCAAGATGATGTTGAGTTAATGCTCATGAAAGAAGGCCATTATTTAGTGGCCAAAGAATACATCACCTACCGGAACATGAAAACCGAACTAAGAAACAGGCCTTGGTCTGATAATGATGAACGCCAAGACCTTATTTTAGAAAAGTATTTAATTAAAGGTGAAAATAAAAAAGATTTTTTAAGGCGGATTTCTAATGGCAGTTCCAATTTAGAAAAAATCTTCCGTAACAGAGAAGCTATTTGGGGCGGAAGGCTATTATACGCAATTGGCAGACAAGGCAATATCACTGGCTCAAACTGTTATGTCGCTAAAGATCCTGAAGATACTTTAGAAGATATTTACCGTGCTGATTATGAAATTGCCAAAACCTATTCATACGGCGGTGGACAAGGACTGAATATTTCTAAACTAAGACCTAAAGGTGCGAAAGTAAACAATACTAGCAATACCACTCCTGGCGCAATGATTTTTGCGGAAAAATACTCGCACACTACCCTTAACACTCAACAAGAAAGCCGGCGGGGTGCTTTGATGTTAATGATGAACATTGATCACCCAGATGTAATTGAGTTTATCACTTCTAAACTTGATTTAAACAAAATCAATGGAGCTAATATTTCTTTAGCAATTACCGATGAGTTTATGAACAAGTTCGAAAACAATCAAGATTGGGACATGAGTTTTGAAACTCCCCATGAAATTATTAAAAAAACAATTAACGCCCGCGATTTAATGGAACTTATTGCTTATTCTGCTCATACAATGGGAGACCCAGGAGTTATTTTTATTAATCGCGTAAATGATTATCACCTATTAAGCGAATATCCTGATGTTATCTTTACCGCAACCAATCCTTGCGGCGAGCAACCTTTAATGGCTAATGGTTCTTGTAACTTAGCCAGTGTTAATCTAAATGCTTTTGTAAAAAAACCTTTTACTGATAAAGCTTATTTTAATTATCCCCGGTTTGAGTTTGTCGTAAAAGAGATGATTTGGCATCTTGATGATATGTTAACCAAACTTGGCAACAGACATCCTCTGCCGGCGCAAAGAAGTCATGTTAAAAACTACCGAGAAGTTGGTCTTGGAATTATGGGGTTAGCTGATTTAGCTTTAAGTATGTCAAAAGGTTATGGTTCGGCTGAGTTTTTAGCTGAATTAGAAAAAATAATGAGCACCATGGCTAATGCTGCAGCAACCTCAAGTGCTTTAAAAGCGCAAACACATGGTGTTTTTCCTAAATATGATTATGAACTGATTAGCAAATCATCTTTTTTCCAGTTTGCCTACACAAAAGAAACTAAAGAACTAATTAAAAAATATGGCCTAAGAAACTCCCGGCTGCTTTCTATTGCGCCAACTGGCTCAATTAGCAATATCTTAGGAGTAAGCGGTGGTGTTGAACCGTTTTTCCTCCTTGGTTACCAAAGAACTGTTAAATCGATGTTTGAAAGTGAAAGAGTTGTGTGGGTTTATGAAAAAACACCACTTAAACTAATGAAACATTTAAATATAGACAGTCACGATCAACTACCAGAATGGGCTCAAATAACCTCACAAAATATCGTCTTTAATAATAGAGCTAAAGTGCAAGCTTTAATTCAAAGCTATGTTGACACAGCAATTAGTTCAACTTTTAATCTTCCCAATAGCGCTTCTACAGAAGATATTAAAAACATTTACACAACCGCTTGGCATTTAGGCTTTAAAGGTGTAACTGTTTTTCGTGATAATTGTAAAAAGATTGGCATTTTATCAGGTGGCGATGAACACTTAGATAAAAACCCAGCACCAAAACCAACTGTTTTTATGAAAGAATTTTGGTTTGATAAAAAGCACAGTAAAGCCAATGAATTTATGACAACAATCTCAATTAACGATTCTTCTTATAATGCGGAAAGAATTGAAAAAGAGTTATGTCCACTATGTGGATCACATTTAATTAAAAAAACTGGCTGCACACAATGTAGCAACCCTGAATGTATTTATGAAAAATGCGCAATTTAGGAACGCTTTAATATCAAAAATCTTTACTTTTACATCTTGACTTAAAAATATTTATCATCTACAATTAACTAATGAGATGGAATTATGTGAAATTCATAAAGGCATCCGGCACCGTTAAACTCGGGTCTTTCTCAAAGAAAAATATTGACAAATGAAAGGAGATAGTTATGTCAAATAAACAAAAAGTATTATTAACCCGGATAATTTATGGACTATTAGTTGTTTTAGTGATAGGTTTAAGTGTTTTTATCGTTAGCCTATCAAGAAAAGTCAATCTTCAAAATAAAGAAATTGCTGATTTAAAAAGATTAAATGCTTCTTTAGAAGATGATTATGTTAAAAATATTGCAACAATCACCATTGTTGATCTAGAAGGAAAAGAAAAAAGCTATTTTGTTGATAAAAACTTAAACATTAGTGTTTATTCTTTTTTAATTAGTAAAGACTATACTAGCGACGATTTTACTACGCTTGATGGTATCGACTACTTTTATAAAAACGGAATGACTGATATTTTAGAGTTAAAAGAAAACCAAGACTACTACCTAACTGACGAATGGGGAAGTTTTCTTTATGTGGGATTGCAAGCAATTATTATCGATCAAGACTTAACGGTTGTTTTTTCACCTTTTCCTTCCTAAATTATGAAGGTTAAAGAACTTGCGTTAAGCTCAGTATTAATTGCCGCACTTATCGCTCAAAACTATATTCTTTATAGTTTCCCGATTACCCTAACTTATGTTGTCTTATATATCCTTGCTAATAAAATAAAATCTTGGCAAGCATCTTTTATTGCGATTATATTATTTGTTACAATAAAAAACATTGTTTGGATGGCTTTTCCAACAACCATTATTGCCGATTTAATTGGCCTGCTTCTTTTTATGTTAGTCTGTAAAATTAAAAAAAAGTGGCTTTCTTATATTGTTATTGTCCTAACAATACTTTTTCATCTTTTATTACTAGATTTTTCTATAGCTTTAATGACAAATAATCCAGTTGAAGTATTTATAGCTAATTTCATCACCGGCTTTATTGTCTATATATATGCACCTTTATCAATTGTGTTAATTACCTTAATTGATGGACTAGAGGTAATAACCAATTACGAAATTGACTAACAACAAATAAAAAGACTTTCTTGAATATAGGCTTTAATCCTAGTTTTCTCTTGAAAGTCTTTTTTTATTTAATTAATACTTTATAAAATGTTTAAATGTGGAAGCTTTATTTACCATCCTGCTGGCTACCGCCACTGTTATCTTTCCATTTAGCCTTAAATTCAATGTTTTGGGTATAGTTAAAGTAAAATGATTCATTGGGGTTAAGAGCAACAAACGGAACACTACCTTCTACATACCAATATTCAAAATCAAAGCCTGGCTTGGTTGGAGCGGGTGGCATAGTAATACTGCCTTGATAATAAGTTGTTATTGATGAAACCGGCGAACCACCATCACTATCGAAAGACACCGTGTAATAGATTAGTGAATAAGTTGGTCTTAATACTATACTTTGTGCAATAATAGTGGGCAAAGAAGGGTTCCACATGAGAAATGAATGGCCTGGTTTTGGTGGTTTCGGAATGTTAAGAGTACCAGTACGAGATCCATAAGGCACGATTAGAATAGTATATATATTATCTTGATAGTCTAATATAGTGATTGTTAGATTTATTGGTTCCCATTTTGCATAAAGGGCGAGATTTTTAGTTATTGGAGTTGAATCGGTATATTGTAGACTATTAGTATTAAAAAGCCAACCTTCATACCACCCAGCAAAAGTATGACCATCTTTAGTTAAGTCACTTTCATTTGGATGATTAACACAACTATTATGCGCAACGTTTTCATGATCATAAGCACCACCTGCGAGTGAAATTGGTGTTCCCAATCCCTCTCGACCAATATAATACTTAACAGTATATGTTTTTATCTCATATACCGGATAAATTTCTAGATTGCTTACTATTTGACTATAATCTTTGTCCCAACCTTTAAAGTTGTAACCTTCTCTTTCTGGATCGTCCGGATTGTCAGCAGGCTGATTATAAGTGACTTTTTGATGAGAAATGATATAGCCATTATAATCGTAAAATATAACATCATATTCTATTTGTTCCCATCTTCCATAAAGATTAACATTGCTAGTTATTAAAGTAGTATCAAAGTATTGTTGATCATTATAATTATCACCAGTAAACCACCCAACAAAAGTATAACCTTCTCGAGTTGGCGAATCAGTAAGTTCAATGCAACTATTGTGTTCTATTCCCTCGAGCGTGTCATATAATAATGAAGTTCCGTAATGCTCAAAAAAACTAATTGTGTATTTACTTATCGAATATATTGGATAAATTTCTAGATTGCTTACTATTTGACTATAATCTTTGTCCCAACCTTCAAAATCATAACCTTCTCTTTTTGGATCATTTGGGCTATTAGCTGGTTGACCATAAACAACTTTTTGTAATGATATGATGTAGCCATTGTAATCATAAAATATAACATCATATTCTATTTGTTCCCATCTTCCATAAAGATTAACATTGCTAGTTATTAAAGTAGTATCAAAGTATTGTTGATCATTATAATTATCACCAGTAAACCACCCAACAAAGGTATAACCTTCTCGAGTTGGCGCATCAGCAAGCTCAACACAACTATTATGCTCTATCCCAGTAACTTGACTTAGCGGAACCTGTTCGATTTCGCTATATTCGCTATAGTAATTAATTGTATATTTATTTATTACATATATTGGATAAATTGCGAGGTTGCTTCTTACTTCGCTATAATCTTGATCCCAGCCTTCAAAGGTGTAACCTTCTCTTACTGGATTATCTGGGCTATCAGCAGGCAGATCATAACCAACTTTTTGGTGAGAAATGATATAGCCATTATAATCATAAAATACAACATCAAATTCATCTGGTTTTGTACTTAAGTTGCCGTTAATTAAATCATTAATCCAGTCTTCTTCTGAACCAGTATAAGAATAATAGTCTAAATATATTTCATAAGCGGATTTACCTGCTGCTCCATCAACTCCTGCTGTACCTTTTAATTGGTCTAAATCAATTAACTCGTTCCAATCAGTTTCACCGTCATAACGCCAAACAATATGATTATTATCAATATTAAATTCTACCTCGCGTCCATCAGTTCCATCTGAGCCAGAGGCACCATCAGAACCATCTAGTCCTGCTGCACCCTTTAAAAGGTCTAAGTCAATTAGTCTAGTCCAATCATCTTCGCCTACATAGCGCCAAACAATAAATCCGTCTACCACTGCAAACTCAACTTCACGACCATCGGTTCCATCTTTGCCTTTTACGACTCCAGCATTAATAGTATTACCATTAGATAGTGTTAAAACTAATTCACCATCATTATTTATGGTTGCATCTGTAATGCTTACACCATCAGCACCATCTGCACCATCGGCTCCAGCAATACCATCTATGCCATCTGCACCTCTTAAATCGGCTAGTTTAATTAAATTAGTAAATTCTTGTTCATCTTCATATTTATATTGAATGTGAGTTTCACTTACATTGAAAACTACCTTTTTACCATCTGAACCAGGAGCTCCATCAGAACCATCTAGTCCTGCTGCACCCTTTAAAAGGTCTAAGTCAATTAACTCATTCCAATTAGTTTCACCTATATAACGCCAAACAATAAATCCGTCTACCACTGCAAACTCAACTTCACGACCATCGGTTC